>NZ_JBQCHP010000156.1:0-6833 GCF_051954575.1 Dyella sp.
ATCGACTTGAGCTGGACGGCGTCGACGGCATCCGGTGTCACATACACCATCACTCGCGACGGTACGGTCGTCGCGAGTGGCGTGACGGCGACCACGTACAGCGACACCGGTTTGGCTGCGTCGACCACGTACAGTTACGCCGTCGACGCGGTCAATGCGGCCGGTGCATCCCCGGTGGATTCCGCCACGGCGACTACCTCGGCGACAGTTACGGCCTCCGCGCCGGCCATCATCACATCGCCTGTCAACCAAGCCGTGACGATCGGACGCACGGCCACGTTCTCGGTGGCGGCAAGCGGCGGTACGCTGGCTTACCAGTGGTACAAGAACAACACCGCCATCCCGGGCGCCACCGGTGCGGGCTACACCACGCCAGGCACCACCTATGCGGACAACACCGCGAGCTTTACGGTAAAGGTGAGCAACGCCACCGGTTCGGTGACGTCGCCGGCAGCGACCTTGAGCGTGAAACTGGCGCCGAACTACACCGTCGTTCCGGGCTACATCGTTACCGATCTCAACAACAATACGCGCGGCGCATGGGCCGACAGCCAGATCTATGTCGAGATTCTCGGCAACGATCCGGCCACCGGCGCGCTGTCATGGGTCAACTACGACGGCACCATCACGCCTGCCACGGTCGCTGACAACACTGCGGCCAATGCATTGGTGGGGCCCAATGGACAGACGTATCCCAATTACGCCTTCACGCTGGCCCAGGCCAATCATCAGCTCAAGCTGCCGCCGATCACCTCCGGCCGCATCTACATCTCCGAAGGCAGCCCGCTGTACATGCCGATCATGGCCGGCGCGAACGGCGGCAATAATGGCTACGCCGGGCCGAACCCGCAGAACAACACCGATCCGAACATCAACGTCCACTACGACTGGTATGAATTCAACTACGCCAGCAACGGTGGCATCTTCATCAACACCACCCAGGTAAACCAGTTCGGCTTGCCGCTGCTGCTGGATGTGTGGGGCGCCAGCGAGACCTACCACATGCAGGTAGGCATCAACGAATCGATCGCCGACCTCGACCAGGAGTACATCAGCCAGACCCCGGCCGCTTTCCACACGCCGACGCCGGACAACTTGCGCATCCTGTCGCCTGCGGAAACTACCTTCCATGCAGGCGGTAGCAACGGCCAATATTTCGACAGCTACATCGCCAGCGCATGGTCGCAGTACAGCAGCTCGCCGGTGATCATCACTGTCAACGGACGGCAGTTCAGCGGCAGGGCTTCCGGCTCGGCCTTGACCTTTACCGAGATCAATCCGGCTGCAGCCAACGTCGGCGAGACCTTCATGGTGCAACAACCGTCCACACAGGATGTATTGTTGTGCGCGGGCACGATGGCTTCCGGCGTAGCAGGCAGTTCGGCGCAACAGCAGGATGAAAACGCCATCCAGCTGCAGCTGGAAAACCAGATCTGCGCGGCGACCAATCGCGGTGTGCTGCTGAACACGGCGAACTGGGCGAACGCATCGGCCTATTACCCATTCTCGTCACCGGCGAACTTCTACGCGTGGTTCTGGCATCAACATTCGGTAAGCGGCTTGGCCTACGGATTCTCGTATGACGACAACAACGACCAAAGCACCACGATAACCACGCAGCAGCCGGAACACATGGCATTCGGGATCGGCTGGTAAGTAGCTACAAACCGAATCGTAGGTTGGGGTGCGAACCCCAACATTGCATGCGCGCATATATCCGATGTTGGGGTTTGCACCCCAACCTACGGGTTCGGCGGGAGGAAAAAGCTATCGCTGCGTTGCCAGTTCGACGCTGCGTGGCGCAGCCAATCCGCCGTAATGCGTGTCGATGCGGCGAAGCCATTGCAAGGCTTCATCCGTCTTGCCGCTTTGCATCCACTGCTGTGCTTGATCGAGTTGCGCGTCAAGCGCCTGCTGTAGCTGGGCGCGGCAGGCTTCGAGCTTGCCAGCTTCGGGTGGATGATGTTGTTCAAGCGCGATCAGGGCACGTTCCAGCGCACCCGGTTCTGCAAGTTCATGGCTGACCCATGGCATGAGGATGGTCTGGACATCGGTGATGCACCATTCGGCCAGGGAATGTCGGCTGTGGCTATCCATGTCCAGATGAAAGCTATCCTGCTGGCCGGTGAGGTAGACGAGCCTGCTGGAGGTCTGGAACTGTTCCAGTAGCGGTTTTGGTGGTGGGGAGATGGTGCGGCCGACAGTATCGCTGCCAGCATCGAGCAAGGCACCGTGGAACAGGTCCGGATAACCCAGCGCCAGGCGCATGGCGATACGCGAGCCACCGGAGAAGCCGCCGACATAGACCCGTTGCGGATCGACGTGATAGAGCGCCATGACGTTGGTGGCGGCGAGCAACGCGAGTGCCGCGCGCCGGTCGAACGCGTTGGCATCGTTGCCGGAGTTGGCTGCCGTAACCAGGATGATGCCGCGGCGTTCCAACACCCGCGTCCAACGCGACGGTACTTCGGCCTGATCCCAAGGCGGTACGAACACCAACAGTGCATAGCCACCCGGCGGTTCTTTGGCCGGAACGTACATCGCGAAGCGTTCCTGCTTCAGCGAAATGGTTTGTTTACCGCCCGCGTCAGCGGCGGCGTGCGCCTGCATGCGCAAGGCATCGAATGGGCTCATCAGGCGGCGAGCAAGTTCACCGCTGCTGGATAGATCGCTGTAGCGGGAGAACACCACGTCTTTAAACAGACCGGTAGCCATTTCTGCTGTCGCCGAACAAGACAGCAGAGCAAGAAAGACTAACATCAAGCAAGGCCGGTTCATCGCGGCAGGCTAGCACGTTGTTGGCAGACCGGCGTAACTTATGGCCACCAGTGACCGCGCTGTAGGAGACTCGTTTGTGCGATAGGCTTCACGCTTGCCTTGCCGTCATTCTGGCGAAGTACTGCGTGGCTTCAATCCACCCATTGACGCAAGCGTCACATAGATAAAAAGGACATGCCATCTTGAAACAACCCAACGAGCTTTTGACGGCCGCGGACATCGCAGCGATGAGCCCCAAAGTTTCCGTCCACAATCTCAACCCCAACGCGATTCGTCACAAGAAATGCGTGGGCGATGCAACAGGATTGACCCAGCTGGGCGCAATGATCATCACCATCATGCCGGGCCACGAATCCTCGGAATACCATCGGCACCTGTACGAAGAGGAGTGTCTGTACATCCTTTCCGGCCATGGCCAAGCAACCATCGGGGACCAGGTATGCAACGTGGCTGCGGGTGATTTTCTTGGCTTTGCGCGAGGCGGCCCGGCGCATGTGCTTACGAATACGGGCAGCGAGCCATTGGTGTTCTTCGTGGTCGGGCAGCGCCTGGAACAGGACGTATGCGATTATCCGCGCAAGGGCGTGCGGCTTTTTATCGCCGGCGAGGAAGAGGCCTTCGTCGACCTTTGAAAGCCGGCTTTCGCAACCGTGGCCAATGGCTGATGGTCGCCTCGATGCATTGGATTGCAACGAAGGATGGTATTGGTGTGTTCGGACGGCTTGTGCTGAAGAACCGCGTGGTGTCATGCAATGAGCGCGGCAACATCCAATAGGTCGATGTGCTTGCTTACATTTTCGTCGGAAAGCTTTATCGTGCCTTGCCGTCATTTCCGATTTTGTGCATTGCTGTGTGAAACAACGTGGAGATCAAAACGTGAAGGTTTCGGTGCCGCTCTCTTTTATCCTGGTCACTGCATTTGCAAGCAACGTCGCGGTAGTCCAGTCATCGCCAACCGCAAATCCGTCCAACACCGTAGTTCCTCCCAAGGCCGTAGGCGTGGTGGACGATCCCTGCGCCATGCTTCTTCCTCCGCCTGAGGTCCCAGGCCCCGCATTAAGACGCCGCACATCGCAAGAGGCCCTCGCCGCCGCTTCCAAAGCCTGGGACGAACAACACCAGCGTTACGATTTCGGCGGCTTGTGCCGCTATCGCCAGGCCAACACCACCTTGCCGCCGGCGACGGACCATCGCGTGGTCTTCATGGGCGATTCGATCACGCAGGCGTGGATCGATGCGGATCCGGGCATGTTCACCAACGACGTGATCGACCGCGGCATCAGCGGGCAGACCACCGCGCAAATGCTGCTGCGTTTTCGCCAGGATGTGATCGATTTGCATCCGGCGGCGGTGCATATCCTGGCTGGCACCAACGACATTGCCGGCAACACTGGGCCGACTTCGATCGACGCGATCGAGGGAAACATCGAGAGCATGGTGGAGCTGGCGCGCGCGCATCATATCCGCGTGATCCTCGCCTCGATCACGCCGGTGGCCAAATACCCGTGGCGGCCGGAGGTGCAATCGGTCGAGACCATTCGCAAGATCAACGATTGGATGAAAGGGTATGCGAAGGAGAACGGGTTGGTGTATCTGGATTACTTCTCGTGGCTGGATGATGGCCATCGTGGGTTTATCGCCAAACTGGCGATCGATGGGGTGCATCCCAATACACAAGGGTATGCGGTGATGGATAAGTTGGCGAAGCAGGCGATCAAAGAGGCGTTGTCGGCTGCGCCTTGATCTAGGGTCTGTTTGCCCGCCATCCTGCGTCATCACTTAAGTCGTGTACCGACGTACACTTCTTCGCTCTTTCTTGTCTGGCGGGCAAACAGCTCCCAGCGCGGGCCACGCAAATAGTGTAAACAGGCCCTAGGTTTTTATTAAGCGCGTATCTATACGTTTCCGGAGTACTTCATTATCCCTCACCGTCATTCCGGCGAAGGCCGGAATCCATGCGTCGTACTGGCGGTGGATTACGGCCTTCGCCGGAATGACGGTAACGGATCATCTATTTTGTCGTCAGTTGCAGGAATATCGTTTGCATAGGGCCAACTCATCGCAACGTAAACGTCAACGTGCCATACCCCAACTGATCAAAGCCGCCACTGTTCGGCCCGTAATCCCCGCCGCCGCCCTCCGGCCGCACCTTCAACGCATATGCCTGAACGTGCGGCGCTTTCAAGCCTTTCAACATCACGTAATGGTTGTAGAGCAGCTCCCAGATCGGCCGCGCATTGCCGCGCCCACCGGCTGAAATCGCATCCTGGCTAACGTCGCTGTTCTTGTACGGCGTATAAGGCACGTCCTCGCCCAGGTTGTACTGGGCGGCGTATTCGGCGCCGCGCAATACGCGGTTGTTGTCGTAAGCGAACAGGTCGTCGCCCTGGTTCCAGGCCATCTGGCAGAACGTGCCGAGTAGTGCGATGTCCAGCATGGTGTGGCCCTGGTCGCGTCCGCTCTCCTGCACTTGGCCGAGGCCGTTCGGATAAAGCTTCCACACGACGTGCTCGATCGAGCCGTTGCCGTCGCCATGCTTGAAATAGGCGATGGCCTCGTCATAGATGTCGCGGCGATCGGCCAGCACGCCGATCGCCAGCATCGAGGCCATATTGGCCAGGTCCCAGTTGGCCCAGTAGTGATCGATCTTGGCGCCGTTGTGGCGGGTAAGGAAATCGTGGTTCATGGGATAGAACACGTTGAGCATCATCGCCTGGAACCGGTGAAAATCGGCCGGTTGCCACTTGCGATAACCTCTCATGATTTCCGCAGCGTTTGCCAGTTGATAGCCATAGATGCCGGAGGCGAGAAAACGATCGGAGCTGCCTTCGATCGGCGTCAGGCTGGCCGACCATGCGTTGAGTATGGCGACCGCCTTGTCCGCATAGGTGTCGTCGCCGGAGATCTTCCAACGCAAGCCCAACGCATAGGCCGCCGCGGCGTCGTTGTACAGCGCGCCATAATTTTCGTGATGGACATGGTCGGAGCCGCGATAGACGATCGATTGCGCATTCGGTTTCCAGTCGAGCGAAGCATGGTGGTTCGCGACAAGCAGTTGCCAATCTTGCAGCCATGGCTCGCGTTGTTGCGCGGCGGCCGTACGCATGCGCGTGAAATCGGCATCGGTATGCAGCAAACCGGGATGCGCGAAGCCTTGCGACGTTGTACTGCCGTGGATGGCGCGATGCGCCCCCGGCACGGTGGCTGCGCAACCGGAACAGCTTAGGGTTGCGCAGGATAATGCGATCAGGCAGAGCGAAACGAAACGCACGAATGGCTCCAGGCTTCGTAAAAGAGTCCTGCATCTTACCTTTCGTACATGGCAGTTCCGAGCAGAGCGTGGCGGATGAGGCATGATGCATGGACCCTGACTTCACTGGCGCGCCTGCAGCGCGCAGGCGACGTGGCGCGGAAGATTCCGTGGCATTCGGCGCCTCCACGGACACGCCGGCGTGGCCGCGGGCGTATCGACCGTTTCCGAAAGTGGGCGCGGGTTTACAAGCTCAACATGAGCGGCAATACGCGAGGGGACGTAGGTGCAAGCGTAGGGGCTGCCGTGACGTGGCAAGCGCGCCGAGGCTGCTCTACACTCACCACGTTTTCACCCACCATGGAGGTTTGCATGAAAGCCCGGTTTAGCTTGTTCGCCCTGGTCCTGATGTCCGCCACGTTCGCCGCGCACGCGTCGTGCGACGATGTGAAGTCCGGCATCGACGCCAAGATCAAAGCCAACAACGTGTCGAACTACACGCTCGATGTGGTTTCGAAAGACCAGGCCGGCGATGGCAAGGTGGTCGGCCAGTGCGATGGCGGCAGCAAGGTGATCGTCTATGCACGCGGCGAGGCCAAGAAGGCCGAAGGCGCGGAAGCCGCACCCAAGGCACCGGCCTCCGATACGGCCGCGCCGGCGTCTTCGTCGTCCAGCGGCAAGTAAGCGCTTCGCGGTTCCACAGTCATTGGGGCGCCTTGGGGCGCCCCATTTTTTTGATGTGCGGATTGTCCATCTTGCAGTGACGCTCGGCATAGCCTCACGTCATTCCGGCGAAGGCCGGAAC
>NZ_JBQCHP010000157.1:0-26518 GCF_051954575.1 Dyella sp.
TTTCGGCGAGGATTTTCTTCCACGCCTTATAGCCGTCCACTTGTTCGTAGCTGTCCATCGACCACGGTTTGTCGAAATGCAGCGTGGTGTAGACGACCTGGTGTTCTTGGGGTGCGGGTCCGACTGCCATGGTTCCCTGCCCTCTCATTTCAAGCCATCGAGAATCTCATCGACCTTTTCGGTCGTGAGACGCTCGTGGTAATGACCATTGACCGTCATCGCCGGCGCATACACGCACGCGGCAATGCATTCTTCTTCCTGCTTGAGGTACACGCGACCGTCCGGCGTGCTTTCGCCAAGCTTGATACCGAGCTTCTTCTCGCAATGGCGCACGAGGTCTTCAGCGCCATTGAGCCAGCAGGAGATGTTGGTGCAGATCGCGACGTTGTTGCGACCGACCGGCTTGGTTTCCAGCATCGAGTAGAAGCTGGCCACTTCGTACGCCCACACCGCCGGTACGTCGATGTACTTGGCGACGGCAGTGATCAGCTCGTCGGTGAGGTAGCCGTGGTTCTGTTCCTGCGCGGCGAACAGTGCCTGGATCAGTGCGGAACGCTTGCGATCCGGCGGGAACTTGCCCAGCCAGTGATCGATGTGATGGCGCGTGTGCTCGTTGAGCACGACGAGCGGATCGACGTGTTTGACCTGCTCGTAATTTCCGGTGGCTTTCATGTGTGCTTATCCTCTTACGCTCAGCGATCGACTTCGCCGAACACGAGGTCATAGGTGCCGATCACCGCCACCGCGTCGGCCAGCATGTAGCCGCGCACGATGGTGTCCATCGACGACAGATGGGCAAAGCCCGGAGCGCGCAGATGCACGCGGAAGGGTTTGTTGGCGCCGTCGGAAACCAGGTAGCAACCGAACTCGCCTTTCGGCGCTTCGACCGCGCAATAGGTTTCGCCGGCCGGTACGCCGTAGCCTTCGGTGAACAGCTTGAAGTGGTGGATCAGCGCTTCCATGTCTTCCTTCATGGCTTCGCGCTTGGGCGGCGCAACCTTGAAGTTTTCCACCATCACCGGGCCCGGATTGGCACGCAACCAGTCGGCGCACTGCTTGATGATGCGGTTGGACTGGCGCATTTCTTCCACGCGCACCAGGTAGCGGTCGTAGCAGTCGCCGTTGACGCCGACCGGGATGTCGAAATCCACGTCGGCATACTTGGCGTAAGGCTGCTTCTTGCGCAGATCCCACGCGATGCCGGAGCCACGCAACATGGCGCCGGTCATGCCCCACTGCTGGGCCAGTTCGGGCGACACCACGCCGATGCCGACGGTACGCTGTTTCCAGATGCGGTTGTCGGTGAGCAGCTCTTCGTATTCGTCGACCTTCTTGGAGAAGTCGGCGGTGAAGGCGTCGAGGTAATCGAGCATCGAACCTTCACGCCACGCGTTCAGGCGCTGCAGATCCTTGCCCTTGTGCCAGGGCGATTCGCGGTACTGCGGCATCTTGCCGGGCAGGTCGCGATAGACGCCACCGGGACGGTAGTACGTGGCGTGCATGCGCGCGCCGGAAACCGCCTCGTAGCAGTCCATCAGCTCTTCGCGCTCGCGGAAGGCGTACAGGAACACCGCCATCGCACCCAGGTCGAGCGCGTTCGAACCCACCCACATCAGGTGATTGAGGATGCGCGTGATCTCGTCGAACATGGTGCGGATGTACTGCGCGCGCTCCGGCGCCTCGATGCCCAGCAGGGTTTCGATCGCGCGCACGTAGGCGTGCTCGTTGCACATCATCGACACGTAGTCGAGACGATCCATGTAGCCGATCGACTGGTTGAACGGCTTGGATTCGGCCAGTTTCTCGGTGCCACGGTGCAGCAGCCCGATGTGCGGATCGGCACGGACGATCGTTTCGCCGTCCATTTCCAGCACCAGGCGCAGCACGCCGTGCGCGGCCGGATGCTGCGGGCCGAAGTTCATCGTGTAGTTGCGGATTTCTTGGCTCGCCATGCTCAATTCTCCCGCCAGTGATCGGCGGCTTCCGCCTTCGCTTGTATCAGGTCGGCGTCATCGCGGATCACGCGCGGCACCAGCACGCGCGGTTCGATCGACACGGGTTCGTAGACCACGCGTTTCTGCTCGGGGTCATAGCGCACTTCCACGTTGCCGATCAGCGGAAAGTCCTTGCGGAACGGATGGCCGACGAAACCGTAGTCGGTGAGGATGCGGCGCAGGTCCGGGTGGCCTTCGTAGATGATGCCGAACAGGTCGAACGCCTCGCGCTCGAACCAGTTCACGCCCGGCCAGATGCCGGTGAGCGAAGGCACGACGGGGAGGTCGTTGTCGTCGCAGAACACACGTACGCGCAGGCGCTGATTGAGTTCGATCGACAGCAGGTGGAACACCGACGCATAGCGCTTGGGCATCGACACGTCGCGCGGACGATCCTGCCAGGCGAAGCGGCCGATCGCCTCGCCTTCCACGCCGCGCGAGAAGCCGTTGCCGGAGACGTCGGTGGTGTCCCATTCGGTCTGGCCGTAGCCCAGGTAATCCACGCCGCACAGGTCGACCAGCTCGCTGAAGCGGAAGCCCGGCTCGTCGCGCAGCGAGGTCGCCACCGACAGCAGGTGCGCGGCATCGACCTCAGCCGTGGTCTGGCCGTTGGCCACGGTGATTTTCAGCAGATCGCCGAATCGCGCGGCAAGCCGCTCGACCAGCGAGTTAGTTTGCGTATCGCTCATGACTGACTGCGCCTTTTAGGAACGCGCGATGGTGCTGGTACGACGAATCTTCTTCTGCAATTGCAGGATGCCGTGGATCAACGCCTCGGCCGTGGGCGGGCAGCCCGGCACGTAGATGTCCACCGGCACGATGCGATCGCAGCCACGCACAACCGAATAGGAATAGTGGTAATAGCCGCCACCGTTGGCGCAGCTGCCCATGGAAATGACCCACTTCGGGTCGGGCATCTGGTCATACACCTTGCGCAAGGCGGGGGCCATCTTGTTGACCAGGGTGCCGGCCACGATCATCACGTCGGACTGGCGCGGACTCGGGCGGAACACCACGCCGTAGCGGTCCAAGTCCAGGCGCGCGGCGCCGGCATGCATCATCTCCACCGCGCAGCAGGCGAGACCGAAGGTCATCGGCCACATCGAGCCGGTGCGCGCCCAGTTCATCAGGGCGTCGACCGAGGTAGTGGCGAAACCACGCTGGATGATGGGATTGTCGCCAGCCGGACGCAGGATGTCGTCCACCAGGTTCAACGGCTGCGGGTTGTGCATCACCCGATCGATGGAGGAGATCACTCCCATTCCAGTGCTCCCTTCTTCCACACATAGGCAAAACCGACCACCAGCAACAGCAGGAACAGCGCCATTTCAATCAGCGCCACGATGCCGATGTGCTGGAACACCACCGCCCACGGAAACAGGAAGGCGATTTCCAGATCGAAAATGATGAAAAGGATGGCGAGGAGGTAATAGCGCACGTCGAACTGCATGCGCGCATCCTCGAAGGCCTCGAAGCCGCACTCGTACGGCGAAAGCTTCTCCGATTCCGGACGGCGGGGACCGGCCAAGAGGCCGATGACGATAAGTACGATGCCCAGTCCGCCGGCAACCACCAGGAACAGGAGCACGGGCCAGTATTCGGCAAGCACGGTTTAACTTACCTCCGCACCACATGAGTGCATCAGCGGCCGTCGGGGCGAACGGTCCGGGAGTTCAAATCAGCGGGCTGTCCGGCTCTGTGGGATGCAGATGCAGGCGCTCGAATCCTCGGGACAAGCCCCAGGGATCGCGACATTGTATCAGTGGGCATGGGTGCGCCGACAAGCCTTGTGTGGCGCAGCATGGGATATTTCTTGCAACTTAAGTTGTCCATCGCCGGCTCGGTCAAGCGCGCCTGCACGGACACGCGGCCTCCCCTGCACGCAGCCGTCCGCGCGTGCAGCGAAAGCTACCCGCTGGATGGATTACATCGTTTGCGTCGCGCGCTCGGAGTTGAGCACGCCGGCCAGCAGGGCTTCGATACGCCCGCGCGCCGCCTCGCCATCGGAAGAATCGTTGAATTGCACACCGATGCCCGCCGTGCGGTTGCCCTGCGCGCCGATCGGGGTGATCCACACCACCTTGCCGGCCACCGACAGGCGCTCGCTTTCGTCGATCAGGCTGATCAGCAGCACCACTTCATCGCCCAGCGAATAACGCTGCGCAGTGGGTGCGAACAGGCCGCCATGCTTCAGGAACGGCATATACGCGTTATAGAGCGAAGCCGTGTCCTTGAATTTCAGCGAGATGATGCCCTGGCGGGCGGCGACCGGGTTCATGTGCAACGGCATCGGCGAATGGCGGAGGTACATCCTAACCACGCCACCGGGCGGGTGCAAAGGCGCGGTAAGCCAAAGTGAGAGCTGCGTGCGCTAGCCGCGCTCCAGCCCGGCGGCGGGGGCAGGCGTCGCCTCCCACCAGCCCCAATGGTCGAAGATCCAGGGCGAGGGCCAGTCCAGGTGCAGCTTGGCGAAGACCGGCCCCGGCCCTACCTGGTCCAGTCGCGCGCCATCCTCCACCCATGGCGCTTCCGTCCAGGGCCACTCCCGGGCGCCGGCGGGCGTCGCCACCAGCAGGCGCAACCAGCGCCGCAGCAGCACGGGCGGGCGCCACGGCAATCGGCCATCGCCGGCATGGCCGTCGACCTGCATGTAGCGCTCGGGGCTTAGCGCCAGCCGCCGCATGCGCCCGCCGCTCAAGGCCATCTGCGTGCGGTGCGCCTCGATCGCCAGCAGCTTGCGCTGCCGTTGCTCTTCGGGGGCATCGATCGACAGCGCATAGGCAGACGGATCGGCGGCACCATGCACCGAATAGGCAAGCAGCATGGGCGCCGGGTGCAGCCCGACCAGCGCGAGCCGGCACAGCACATGCGCGGCGCCATGGTCGGGATGGCTGTCGCGCAGCGCCGGGCCACAAACGAGATTGGGCTGGAACACGTCCAGCACCGAACGTATCGCGGCGATCGAACCGGCGAGATCGTCATGCAAACGACGCGTCACTTCCATGTCGCGCCAACTGAGCGGCTGTAGCGCCGAGGGCGACACGCCCAACTTTTCCAGCGCATACATCGCCTCGTCGCGACGCTTGGCGCCCCAGCGCCGGCGCGCGACATCGTCCAGGACCAAGCGTCGTTCGAGATAGCGCTGCGGCCACGGATTGTTGTCGCCATCGGTCAGCAGCAGCACGCGTACTGCACCACCCGCCGCCAGCACGTGCTGCAACAGCACGCCGCAACCCAGCGTTTCGTCATCCGGATGCGGCGCGATCACCAGCAGGCGTGTCTGCGCGGAAACCGACAACATCAGCGCCAGCGCCCTAGCAACTCCAGCAGCAGCAGGTCGCCGCGCAATGGGCCGCGCAGCGCTTCGCGCGTGCGATTGGCAGCGTGATACCACGCCATCAGGTCTTCGCTGTCCAGCGTGCTGGAAAGCGGCGTCGATTGCGCAGTGACGCGCGCGCGCATTTCATCGGCCACCGCCTGTGCAGCGAACCACAGGCGCTGCTCGGGCGCATCGTCCAGCCAGCGCTTGCCCATGGCGATCGCATCGCCGCGGCCGGAGGCCAGCGCGGCAAGATCCTTGCGCACATCCTGCCGCTGCGCGAGCGCGCCCTGCTCCGCCCAGATGCGCGCAAGACCGGGATTGCCACCCGCCGCGTCCAAGGCCGCCTGCGGATCGCGCACGCCGACTTCCTGCAACCAGGCCAGCGCCTCGTCGTGTTTGGGCAGTTGGAAATCGATGCGCTGGCAGCGGCTGCGAATGGTCGCCGGCATGCGCCACGGCGCGTCCGCCACCAGGATCAGCATGGTTTGCGTGGCGGGTTCTTCCAGCGTTTTCAGCAAGGCGTTTGCCGCCGCCGTGTTCATCGCATCGGCCGGATCGATGCTGGCGATCTGCCAGCCGCCGAACTGGCTGGCGGTGGCCAGGCGCGCGGACAATTCGCGAATCTGGTCCACCACGATGTCCTGACGCTGCACGCCGTCCTTGCGCAAGCCAAAACTCAAGGCCACGTAATCGGGATGCGTACCGGCGTCGAACAACAGGCAGCTGCGACAGGCGCCGCAGGCATCGCCATTATCGGGATGCTGGCAGAGCAGTCCGCGCACGAAGCGACGCAGGAAATCGCGCTTGCCCAGACCTTGCGGACCGCACAGCAGCAAGGCATGCGGCAAGGCATTGCGCTGGCGGCGCGCCTGCAAGCGCGACCAAAGCTCGACATGCCAGGACGGAATGCTCATCGACTTGCCTCGAACAAATGATCCGTGGCCGCGATCGCCGCCTGCAGCACCTGTTCCGGCGACAGGCTGGCATCGATCACGCGGAAACGCTGCGGCTCGGCCTGCGCACGTTCGCGATAGGCAAGACGCACGCGTTCGAAAAACGCATCCGCTTCCACTTCGATCCGATCGGCCGCGCCACGCCCTGCAGCGCGCGCGCGTCCGGTCGACACCGGCAGATCGAGCAGCAGGGTGAGATCGGGCGTCACGCCGACGCAGGCCCAGCGCTCCAAGTCGGCGATGCGTTCGACCGGCTGGCCGCGTCCGCCACCCTGGTAGGCATAACTGGCATCCACGTAGCGATCGCACAGCACCCACTGCCCTGCTTCCAGCGCAGGTTGAATGCGTTCGCGCACCAGTTGCGCGCGCGAGGCGAACATCAGCAGCAATTCGCTTTCCGCGCTGATCGCCGGATGCGCCGGATCGAGCACGATCGAACGGATCGCCTCGCCCAACGCAGTACCACCGGGTTCGCGCACTTGCACCAGTTGCACGCCACGTTGCAGCAGGTGCGCATGCAGGCCCGCAAGCAAGGTGCTCTTGCCCGCACCCTCGCCACCTTCCAGGGAAATGAAACGTCCGCGCGCGTTCATCGGCAGCGCTTCAGCTGATAGCAGGCCACGTTGCGGTTCTGCTCGTCCAAGGTGCTGGCGAACGCGTGCGTGCCGTCGCCGCGCGCGACGAAATACAGCTCCTCACCTTGCGCGGGATGCAATGCCGCTTCGATCGCCGGCTTGCCCGGCATGGCGATCGGCGTGGGCGGCAGGCCGGGGCGTGTATAGGTGTTGTACGGCGTATCGGTGGTCAGATCGCTTTTATGGATATTGCCCGCGTAGCTGGCGCCCATGCCGTAGATCACGGTGGGATCGGTCTGCAGCAGCATGTTCTTTTCCAGACGGCGAATGAAGACGCCGGCGATGCGCGGACGCTCATCGGCGCGGCCGGTTTCCTTCTCGACGATCGAGGCCAGGATCAGCGCTTCATACGGCGAGTTCAGTGGCAGCTTCGGATCGCGCTGCGCCCAGAGCGTCGCCAGCGTCTTGTCCATCGCCTCGTGCGCGCGGCGCAATACGTCCAAGTCGCTGTCGCCTTTTACATAGGCGTAGGTTTCCGGCAGAAAACGCCCTTCGGGTTTTTCGCCGGGCGCGCCGATCTTCTGCATGATGGTGGCGTCATCGAGGCCGGCGGTTTCGTGCTTCAGCTTGTCGGCCTTGTTCAGCGCCTGCAGCACGTCGCGGAAGGTCCAGCCGTCGACGATGGTGACATCGCGATGCATCACCTTGCCCTGCGCCATATGCGTCAGCAGTTCCTGCGGCGTGATGCCCGGCGTGATGGCGTATTCGCCCGCATGCAGCCTGCCTGCCACGTGCATCTTCTCGGCCAGCAAGCGCCAGTAGAAAGGCGTGGAAGTGGTGAGACCTTGCGAGCGCAACTGGTGCACGATGTCCTTGAAGCTGGTGCCGCGTTCGATATCCACGCTTTCGCCGGTGACGCTGACGCGCAGCGGCGCCACGGCAAAGCGGGTGAAGTCGTGCCAGAACCAACCGGCGGCGCCGACGAAGGCCAGCACCAGGATCAACAACAGCAGACGCCACGCCACGCGCCCCCGTGATGTACCGCTTCGACTCATGCCTGCTCCACTGGGGATGATCTGTTCCATTTTACGTGGGCGTCACCGTTACTGTCTGTTCGCAGGCCACAGGCCCCTCGGCGAAGGCAGACTGGCCGTCTGTCAAACCGAGGGGCCGAAGGGGTGCGGACAGACAGTAACGGCCCGAAGGGTGATGCGCAGAAAGCTCGTAGGCTGCGCCGCGCGTCTTGAGAAGACGGCCAGTCTTAGCTGCGCCACGCAACACACCCTACGAGCTTTCTGCATCATGCCGCCTACGTAAAATGGAACAGATCATCCCTAAAAACCCAACTTGCGCCAATGCTGCTGCATGGCACGCACGACCGGACCGGGAGCGTACACGGTATCGCCCACGGCCTGAACGGGCAGGATGCCGCGAACGCTGGAACTGAGAAAGAGCTCCGAAGCGTTCAAGACCTCGCCAAGCGGCAGGTCCCGCACCTGACATTCGGGAAACGCGTCCAGCAGGGCCGCCCTGGCCACCCCGGCAACACCGCAACGGTCCACCGACGGCGTGACCGGCACGCCATCGATCACCGCGAACAGATTGGCGGCGGTGGCAGAAATGACATGGCCATGGCGATCGCAGACCAGGCCCTCACCGATGGCCGGGTCGTTCCACTCGGCGCGCGCGAGGACTTGCTCCAGGCGGTTGAGGTGCTTGATGCCGGCCAGCAAGGGCTGATCGGCCAGGCTAGTCTGGCAGCGGTACACACGCACGCCATCGACGTAGAGCGCGGTGGACAAGGCTGGCGAAGGAAACGCCGCGACGATACGCGTCGGCGCAACCGTAAGCGGCGGCGCATAACCACGCTCGCCTACGCCGCGCGTCAAGGTGATGCGCAGGACGAAACGCGATTGTCCGGCGCCGACCTGCTGTGCTTCTTGCCACAGCAATTCCGTATCTGGAGCCGGCAGATGCAAGCGTTCGCATCCTATCGCCAGGCGTTGCATATGCCGGGGCCACAACGGCGCCTGGCCGGCTTCGAAGCGAATCGTCTCGAACAGGCCGTCGCCGTAGCTCAACCCGCGATCGAGCGCGTTGACGCTATCGCTGAGCTGGCCGTTGACCAGCATCATCAGCCGGCCACACCCAAGGCGCGCAGCATGCCACGCGCCTTGGCGCGGGTTTCGTCCAGTTCTTTCGCCGCGTCGGAATCGGCCACGATGCCGGCGCCGGCGCGCAGGCTCACTTCGCAACCGTGCAAGGTCAGCGTGCGGATAAGAATGTTCAGATCCAGATCGCCATGGCGATCGAGGTAACCCAGCGCACCGGTGTAGGCACCGCGCGGCGCGTCTTCCAGCGCCGCGATGATGTCCATGCAACGCACTTTCGGGCAACCGGTGATGGTGCCGCCCGGAAACGTCGCCGCAATCACCTGCCCTGGCGTAACTCCGTCGCGCAAACGGCCACGCACGTTGGAGACGATGTGATGCACGTGCGCGTAGCTTTCCACCACCATCAACTCATTCACTTCCACCGTGCCGGGCTTGCACACGCGGCCCAGATCGTTGCGTTCCAGATCGATCAGCATCACGTGCTCGGCGCGCTCCTTGGGATGCGCGGTGAGCTCGCGGATGCGCGCTACCTCGTCATCGCCCGCAAGGCGCGGCCGCGTGCCGGCGATGGGGCGCGTCTGCGCCATGCCGCGACGCACTTCGACCAGGCGTTCAGGCGATGAGCTGATCACCGCCCATGCCTGCTGCTGCAGCAGGCCGGCGAACGGTGCGGGATTCGCACGGCGCAACGCGGCATACAGGCTGGCGGCCGACGGTGCCTGATCGAAGCGTGCGCGCCACGCGCGCGAAAGATTCGCCTGGAACACGTCGCCGGCATGCAGGTGTTCGTGGATGCGCGCCACGCCATCGAGGAAATGCGCCGGCGCGTCCTCTTCGATCGATGCGGGTGTCGCGAGCGGCTCGATCGTCGGCGTGATGGCCAGGTCGGCCGCCATGATGTCGAGCAGTGCATCGTGTCCCGCTTCGGCAAGCAGGATGGTGCGCTCGTGCAGATGGTCGACGATGATCGCGGCCGGACAGCGCAGCGCCAGCGCCACCGGCAAGATATCCGAACGTTGCAGATGCAGCGTGGGCTCGATTTCCGCGGCCAATTCGTAGGCGAGCAGGATCACCCAGCCGCCATGGAACGGCAGTCCGTCATCCGCATCCGGCGGCAGGCGTTCCGCGCGCCAGGCGCTGTCGAGCGCGTCAAGAAAGCGGCCTTGATGTACCCGCCCATCGGGCTCGTGCACCAGGCCATCGGAGGCCAGCGTCAGCGTGGACTGGGGAAAGGCGAACAGGATGTCGTAGCGCGCATGTGCGCTTGTGCGCGTCACGCTTTCCAGCAGCGCGGGATAGCGTTCTGGAAATGCAGCGGCCGGCGCGAGTAGATCGCGCCGGCCGTCCAATGTGCGGGTGGTGCAATTGCCGGTGGCCAATGCCGCAAACGCTCCGTTACGTTTCAGCCGCCATTCCCGCGAAAGCGGGAATCCATCACTACCATGCACCGAAGCGACATGGATTCCTGCCTTCGCGGGAATGACGATCGGTGAAGTGCCTTGGCCTAGGTCCGCCGGAACGCCAACGTACCGTTGGTACCGCCAAACCCGAACGAGTTGGAGATCGCGATATCGATCTTCGCCTCGCGCGCGGTGTTGGGCACGAAATCCAGATCGCAGCCTTCGCCCGGTTCGTCCAGGTTGATGGTTGGCGGCAGCACCTGGTCGCGCATGGCGAGGATGGTGAAGATCGCCTCCACGCCGCCGGCAGCACCCAGCAGGTGGCCAGTGGTGGACTTGGTCGAGCTCATCGCCAGCTTGTAGGCGTGATCGCCGAACACGGTCTTGGCCGCCATCACTTCGCCCAGGTCGCCCAACGGCGTGGACGTGCCGTGCGCGTTGATGTACTGCACCTCGGTGGGATTGATGCGGCCGTCGCGCAAGGCGGCGTCCATGCAGCGCGCCGCGCCTTCGCCGCCCTCGCTGGGAGCGGTCATGTGGTACGCGTCGCCGCTCATGCCGAAGCCGACCAGCTCGGCATAGATCTTCGCGCCGCGCGCCTTGGCGTGTTCGTATTCTTCCAGCACCAGCACGCCGGCGCCGTCGGACAGCACGAAACCGTCGCGATCCTTGTCCCACGGACGGCTGGCCTTGGTCGGCTCGTCGTTGCGGGTGGACATGGCCTTGGCCGAGCAGAAGCCCGCCATCGCCGTGCCGGTGGTGGCGAATTCGGCGCCGCCGGCGACCATGACGTCGGCATCGCCGTACTGGATCATGCGCGCGGCCAGGCCGATGTTGTGGGTGGCGGTGGTGCAGGCGGTGACGCAGGCGATGTTCGGGCCCTTCAGGCCAAACATGATCGACAGGTTGCCCGACACCATGTTGATGATCGAGCTGGGCACGAAGAACGGCGACACGCGACGCGGGCCCTTTTCGTGCAATTCGATCGAGGTGTCCTCGATGGTGTTGAGTCCGCCGATGCCGGCGCCGATCGCCACGCCGATGCGCGGCGCGTTGGCATCCGTCACTTCCAACCCGGAATCGCGCAGGGCCTGGGTGCCCGCGGCGATACCGTAGTGGATGAACGGATCCATCTTCTTCACATCCTTCGGCGGCATCCATTGCGTGGGATCGAAGTCGCGCACCTGGCCGGCGATGCGCGTGGCATAGGCCGTCGCGTCGAAATGCGTAACCTGGCCGATGCCGCTGACGCCCTTGAGGATGTTGTTCCAGGCGGTGGCAATGTCGTTGCCGACCGGCGAGATGATGCCCATGCCGGTCACTACCACACGTCGTTTGCTCATGGATCGAGTTCCTAGCTGGTTCGGGAAAGGTCAGCCGCGAGGCATGCTTCCCTTGATGTTGCGACGCGCCGACCCAGCACACCATACGGGATCGGACGTTGCAAATTGCAGAAACGAAAACTGCGCCGAGATGGCGCAGCTTCCGAAATCACTACGAGGAGACATGGGACGCGTATGCCCCGCCCCGCCACGCGGATCAGCTTTCCTTGGTGTGGGCCTTGATGTAATCGATGGCCTGCTGCACGGTGGTGATCTTCTCGGCATCCTCGTCGGGAATTTCGGTTTCGAATTCCTCTTCGAGCGCCATTACCAGTTCGACCGTGTCCAGCGAATCCGCGCCCAGATCGTCCACGAACGAAGCGTTCTGGGTGACCTCGTCTTCCTTCACGCCAAGCTGCTCGACGACGATTTTCTTGACGCGCTCTTCGATGGTGCTCATGTTGCCTTTGCCTCCCAAGGGGAAATTAGTCCGTCTGCCGGGTTTCCCCCGGCAAAGTCTGCGGCATTGTAGTGGCTAAGCCGCGAAGCCGCCAATTATGCCAGGAATACAAGCCGCCGGGGTTTGGCGACGCTAAAGATGCCGATTGTCACCCAAAACGGGCGCCGTGACGACTTCCGCTCGCGCCGGCGCCCGACTGCCGGGTTTCAAACGCAAGACCTTGTGCTTGCCAGGCCTATTTCAAGTCCGCCGCCATGGCGGACAAGCTCCTTACGGCATGTACATGCCGCCGTTCACGTGCAAGGTCTCGCCGGTGATATAGGCCGCCGCGGGCGACGCCAGGAAACCCACCGCCTTGGCGATGTCGCCCGCTTCGCCAAAGCGGCCCAGCGCGATCTGGCCCAGCAGCGCCTGCTTGGATTCCTCCGGCAGGCCGCGGGTCATGTCGGTATCGATGAAGCCCGGCGCCACCACGTTGACGGTGATGCCGCGCGAACCGATTTCGCGCGCCAGCGATTTGGAGAACGCGATGATGCCGGCCTTCGCCGCGGCGTAATTGGCCTGGCCCGGATTGCCGGTAAGGCCGATCACCGAAGCGATCGAAATGATGCGGCCCTTGCGCGCCTTCATCATGCTGCGCATTACCGCCTTGGACAGGCGATAGACCGAAGTGAGATTGGTATCGAGAATCGCCTGCCAGTCTTCGTCGCGCATGCGCATCAACAGTTGGTCGCGCGTGATGCCGGCGTTGTTGACCAGGATCGATACCGCACCGTGCTGCTTGGTGATGTCCTCGATCAAGGCATCCACCGATGCCGCATCGGTCACGTTGAGCACGCGCCCCTGTCCACCGTGCGGCGCAAGCCGTTCGCCGATGGCCGCGGCGCCCGCTTCGCTGGTGGCGGTGCCGATGACGGTGGCGCCCATGGCGGCCAATTCATCGGCGATCGCCGCGCCGATGCCGCGGCTGGCGCCGGTGACGAGGGCGATTTCACCTTGCAGAGTGCTCATTGTTCAGTGTCCTTCAAGCAGCGTTCGAAGATGGAATGATTCAGGCCCACTCGCCGCGTGCGGCGTCGAGTTCGGCCGGCGTACCGATGGCGCGCGCCTCGACGCTTTTGTCGATGCGCTTGATCAAGCCGGCCAGCACCTTGCCAGGGCCGCATTCGGCCAGGCGCGTGGCACCGCCGGCAACCAGCGCCTGCACGCATCCGGTCCAGCGTACCGGCAGATACAACTGGCGCTGCAGGGCGCCGCGAATGTCTTCCAGCGTGTCGTAGGCACGTGCTTCAGCGTTCTGTATCACGGGGATGTCCGGCAACTGCCATGCAATGGAGGCCATGCGCTCGCCCAGCTTGTCAGCTGCCTCGCGCATCAGCGCGGTATGCGATGGCACCGAAACGGCCAACTTCACCGCTTTCTTGACGCCTTGCTCGGCGAGCTTCGCCAACGCGCGGTCCACCGCATCGGCGTGGCCGGCGATCACCAATTGGCCCGGCGAGTTGTAGTTGGCCGGCGCTACCACCTGGCCTTGCGCCACTTCCTCGCACACGGCAGCGATCAACGCATCGTCACCGCCGAGAATGGCGGCCATCGCGCCCACTCCGGCCGGCACCGCCGCCTGCATCAGGCAGCCACGTTCGGCGACCAGCGCCGCGGCATCGTGCAGCGACAACGCGCCGGCGCACACCAGCGCGCTGTATTCGCCCAGGCTGTGTCCGGACAGTTGCGCCGGCTGCGCGCCGCCGAGTTTCTGCCATACGCGCCACACGGCCACGCTGGCCGCGAGCAGCGCCGGCTGCGTGTTTTCGGTGCGATTGAGCTGATCTTCCGGACCGTGCTGGCTGAGTTCCCACAGATCGATGCCCGCACCGTGCGAAGCTTCATCGAAGGTGGCTTTCACCTCAGCGTGGGCGGCGGCCAGTTCGGCGAGCATGCCGACCGATTGCGAACCCTGGCCGGGAAAGACAAAGGCGAGTGACGCGGTGTGCTGACTCATTGCGTGAAAAGGGGTTGGCGAAACCGCACATGGTGCCAGCAACGCGCGCCGTGCGCAGCCGTATTCCGCGAAGAAGATCCTAACTTGCTGAAAGCCCTTCTTTTTTGCGGCAACCCACGCACGGCTTCGCGCTCGAAAGATCGGCAACGCCAACCCTCGATTTTTTGTAAAGCCTCAGTAACGCAACAGCGCGGAGGCCCACGTAAAGCCGCCGCCGAACGCTTCCAGCAACAGGTTCTGCCCGCGCTTCACCTTGCCCGAGCGAACCGCGAAATCCAGCGCCAGCGGCACCGAGCCGGCGGAGGTGTTGGCGTGCTTGTCGACGGTGACGATCACCTGCTCCATCGACATGTTCAGGCGCTTGGCCGTGGCTTCGATGATGCGCAGGTTGGCTTGGTGCGGAATCAGCCAGTCCAGTTGCGAGGCTTCCATGCCGCCGGCCTTGAGCGTTTCCTCGACCAGCGAATCGAGCGTCTTCACCGCCACCTTGAACACTTCGCGGCCGGCCATGCGGATGCGCACGCCGTGGTTGGGCTCGTCGTCCTTGAAGCCGACGGAGACACCGACCGGATTCCACAACAGTTCCTTGTGGCTGCCATCGGCATGCAGGCAGGTGGCGTAGATGCCCGGTTCGCTGGAAGCTTCAAGCACCACCGCGCCGGCGCCGTCGCCGAACAGCACGCAGGTTTCGCGTTCTTCCCAGCGCACCATGCGCGTCAGCGTTTCGGCGCCGATCACCAGCACCTTCTTCGACTGGCCGCTGCGAATGAACTTGTCGGCAATGCCCAGTGCGTAGACGAAACCGGAGCAGGCCGCATTCACGTCGAACGCCGCGCAACCGTTGGCGCCGAGGCGATGCTGCACCAGACAGGCGGTGGACGGAAAAATGATGTCGGGCGTGGTGGTGCCGAGCACGATCAGATCGAGCTCCGACGCCTTGACGCCGGCCGCGTCGAGCGCGCGCTGCGCCGCCAGCGTGGCCAGATCACCCGTGGTTTCGCCCTCGGCAGCGATGTGACGCTGGCGGATGCCAGTGCGTTCGCGGATCCATTCATCGCTGGTGTCGACGAACTTCTCGAGATCGGCATTGGTAAGGACACGCTCCGGCAAGGCGCTGCCGGTGCCGACGATGCGGGCGTAGATCTGGGTCATTGAATATCCATCAGCGGGAAAGGCGCCTGCTGCCATGGAGGGCTAACGCAGACACCAAGACCGCAACGTTACGTTGCCGTGACGGCGCGTTCAATAGCCGCCGCGGCCTCATATCGCAAGAACGCAAAGCGGCGCGTCGCCGCGCCGCCTGCCTGACGAAACCGGAAGGTTCCGCGTGATCAGTCTTCGTCGACCACCGCAACCTGGGTGTCGATGACCTTCTTGCCGCGATAGTAGCCATCGGCCGTCACGTGGTGACGACGATGCACTTCGCCGCTGGTCGGGTCGGTGCCCAGCTGTACGGTGCTCAGCTTGTCGTGCGAGCGACGCATGCCGCGGGTGGACGGGGTCTTGCGGCTCTTTTGAACGGCCATGATGGTTTCTCCAGCTCAATCATTTGTTCTTGAGTTCGCGCAACACCGCGAACGGGTTATCGGGACGCTCTTGGGCGGGAATGTCTTCCACCGGCGGGCGTGTCACTTCTTCGGGCAGTGCGCTGTCCGGATTGACCGGCACCAGCGGCAGCGCCAACAACAGTTCGTCCTCGATCACGTCGACCGGGCTCAGCTTGTCGTCCTCGGCGACCAGCAGCGGCTCGCAGCCTGGCGGAAGCGCGGCTTCCTCCCGCTCGGAACGGATCAGGCCCAGGCGACTTTCCACCGTGATGGGCATGACGAATGCTTCGAGCGTGCGCTGACAGACCAGCCACAAGGGCGCCTGGACGCGTACATCGACATAGGCAGTGCCGAACTCGTCCCGACCGAAGTCGAGCTGGTATTGGGCCGAACCTGCGTCATCCGCCAGCGCCTCGCACAGGCGGGGCATTGCGGCGATGGGCAGTGACCCCTGAAACGAACGCCGCGCGGAAACCATGCGCCAAGCGTCCACGGACTCTGGCAGTGTCGCGGACATAACCGGGAAATAGTATGTTTCCCGGGAGGTTAAGTCAACCGCGCAGCCCATCACAAAGCGCTGGCGGCGGCTTTGCCTGAACCGGGCGCATGCGGCAGACTGCTCACCGTCTCGAGCCTTAAGCCGACTTCTCCTTTGGACACCTATCTTACGCTCGGCCTGGCCGCCTTGATCGTTCTGCTGCTGGTCGCCGTGGCTGGCGCCCTGTTTTTGCGGCGCATGAGCCGGCGCACCGCTAGCTTGAAGCGCCTGCTGGAGCTGGCCGACCGGGTGGAGGCGGATCTCAAAGCCTGCCGGGTCAAGCTCAAGCAGGCCCATGCGGTGATGTCCATGAACCCCGACCTGCCCGCCGCCAGCGAGCAGGAGGCGGCCCATGCCGTCGACGCTGGCCTGCGCGCCCTGCTGCAGCAGCGCATCTGGATCCGCGACCACGCCCCCACCGCCAGCCAGGGCGAATTGGATACCGCCGTGCAGGCAATGGACCAGACCAAGCAACGACTGCGTCCGCTGCTGGACGCGCTGGGCGAGGCGCAGAACGACCTGGACGCCGCCATGCGCGAGCACATCCGCCAGGACTCCCATTGATGGGCGTGCCGCGGCGGCTGGTGCTCGGCTCCACCTCCCGTTACCGCGCCGAACTGCTGGGCCGGCTCGGCCTCGTGTTCGAGCAGCGGGCACCCGGCACCCTCGAAACCGAGCTGGCGGACGAGGCCCCGGCGGCGCGTGCGATGCGGCTGGCCGTGGCCAAATCCATCGACGCCGGCGCAGGGCTGGCCGACGCGCTGATAATTGGTTCCGACCAGGTCGCCGAACTCGATGGCGCGCTGCTGGAAAAGCCCGGCTCCATCGAACGCGCCTGCGCGCAGCTCGACGCCTGCTCCGGTCGTGCGGTGTCTTTCCACACAGCGCTGTGCGTGTTCGACGCGCGCAGCGGGCAACGCCATACCCATCTCGATCTCACCCGCGTGCATTTCCGTTCCCTGCAGCCGGATGAAATCCGCCGCTACGTCGAGCGCGAACAGCCGCTTGATTGCGCCGGCAGCTTCAAGTGCGAAGGCCTTGGCATCAGCTTGTTCGAGCGCATCGATACCGGCGATCCCACGGCGTTGATCGGGCTGCCGCTGATTGCATTGGCAAGACTGCTGCGCGAAGCAGGCCTGAGCATTCCGTGATGTCCCCGCATCAAATATCGTCCAACGCATTGATGTAATCGCGCCAAGCCACGCACTCATCCGGCGCGCCTTGATGCACGACAGGCGCGACCCGCCCGCGATAGAACGCAATACGCTTGCGCCCCCCATACAGGCTCAAGCGCCGCACCGGCGTCAGCGCATCGATGCGCCCGCACAACGACGCCATCCACGCATCGCGTTCGTTGCCACGCGCTGCAAACTCATCGACCACCAGCAATACCGGCGCGCCAGCATGATCGCGACGCAAGGCGGTCTCATCCATGCCCCACAACGCCA
This sequence comes from Dyella sp., assembly GCF_051954575.1. Taxonomy (GTDB): domain Bacteria; phylum Pseudomonadota; class Gammaproteobacteria; order Xanthomonadales; family Rhodanobacteraceae; genus Dyella_B. The sequence continues at coordinate 17,673 of NZ_JBQCHP010000157.1, forward strand.
CCTGCGGCGCACGTCCGTATTTCATGTTGAGCGGGTGATCGAGCGTATAGATCGGACGCGTGCCGTCGAACTGGAAGTCGAGTTCCGCCGCCATCATGAAGTTGTCGGCAACCAGCAAGGCCGGCTGCGCGGTGAGCTGGGCCTTGGCGATATCGGCGCTTTCCTTCCAGCCAACAAACGCCATTGGCACGACGCGGGCCATGCCCGGCCACTGCCCGATATGCGGATACAACGCGCACAATCCCACCAACTGCACCATCAGCGCGAGCGCCGCGCCGCAGGTCGCCAGCACACGCCATACGCGCACGCCATCGATTCGACGCAACAGTGCAGGCAAGGCCGCCAGCAAGGGCAGATAACCCGGCAGCGGCCAATGCAATCGGAAGCGCTGGTTGTCGGCGAACAATCCCGCGGCGAAGTACACGACGATAAACGTCAACGACAGCACGGCGACCACATCCCACGGACCATGCGCACGCTGGCGCCAGCTTTGCCACGCTGCCCATAGCAGGCAGATGTAGAGCAATGGCGTGCAAGTGATCGCCTGCTCCAACGGCTGCGCCAATGCGTCAACATGAAAACGCCACGGATTGCGTTCGATCAACTGGAACGCGATGCCCGCACCGTGCTGCTGCCAATTGGAAATCAGCAGCGGCACCAGTCCCAACGCGGCAATCGCCATCGCCAACCAGAAACCGGGACGCCGCCATTGCAAACGACCGCGCGGTGTAAGCAGTAGCAACAACATGCCAGCGAGCATGAACATCGCGGCGCGGTAATGGCTCATCCAGCAACACGCGAGCGAGATGCCGAGCAGCAGCCAATCGCGCCCACGGTTTTCATCCATGGCGCGCAGCAACGCGAACATGGCCACCGCACCGGCAACGGTCAGCGGCACATCCGGCATTGCCATCACGCCCAGGCTGCCGGCCAACGGCAGGCACAGGCACAGCAGCCCGGCCTGCCAGCCGGTACGCGCATCGAAAGCGCGGCGGCCGAACCCGACCAGCAACCACGGCAGCGCGCTGCCCAGCACCAGGAACGGCCAGCGCATGCCGAACAAGCCGTGCCCCGCCAACCGTTCTCCCAGCCAGATCAACCACGCGGTGAGCGGCGGCAGGTCGCTGTAGCCCCAGGCCGGATGGCGGCTTTCCTGCCAATAAAACGCTTCGTCGCCGAACGGCTGCACGGTGAGGACCAGCGCCAGTTTCACCGCCAGCAGGCACAGGAATGCTGTGACGAAAGCCGCTCGCCAGCGCGCAAGGCTGGCGACTACACTGGCATCGCCCTCCCCATCTGTCCTCGGCTTCCAGGAATCCATGTCAGCCATCACTCCGCTTCGTGATGAAAACCTGCAAAAGCGTCTCCATGCCGCCATTGCCCAGGTCAACAAGGTGCTGCTCGGCAAGGCGCGTCAGGTCAAGCTGGCCTTTACCTGCCTGATCGCAGGCGGCCATCTGCTGCTTGAAGACGTACCCGGTGTCGGCAAGACCACGCTGGCGCATGCGCTGGCGGCGAGTTTCGCGCTGGATTTCCAGCGCGTGCAGTTCACCAGCGACCTGCTGCCGTCGGACATTATCGGGGTCAGCATGTACGAGCGCGAGACCGGCCAGTTCCGTTTTCATCCCGGTCCGGTATTCGCCGGCTTGTTGCTGGCCGACGAGATCAATCGGGCCACGCCGAAAACGCAAAGCGCGCTGCTGGAAGCAATGGCCGAACGGCAGGTCACCGTGGACGGCCAAACGCATACCCTGCCCGATCCGTTCTTCGTGGTCGCCACGCAGAATCCGCTGGATCTGGCCGGCACCTTTCCGCTGCCCGATTCGCAACTGGACCGCTTCATGCTGCGCGTGTCGCTCGACTACCCCGACGCCAGCGCGGAGCGCGAGTTGCTGATCGGCACTGATCGACGCGACCTGCTCACGCACCTCACGCCGCAACTGGAAGCGGCAAGCCTGATCGCGTTGAACCAGCAGACGCGCAGCATCACCGCCAGTCCGGCATTACTTGATTATCTGCAGGCCTTGCTGGCAGCCAGCCGCCGGCATCCGGACATCCGCGTGGGGCTGTCGCCGCGCGCCGGTCTTTCCCTGCTGGCCGCAGCGCGCGCCTGGGCCATGCTCAGCGATCGCGGCCACGTGTTGCCGGAAGATCTGCAAGCGCTGTTCGTGCCGCTCGCCGCGCATCGCCTGGTGGCGGCGCGCGGCGCAAGTGGCGACACCCTGGCGCGCACGCTGTTGAGTGAAGTCGCGGTCGACTGACATCCATGTCGCTGAGAACGCAGTGGCAACGCCTGCAGCTATGGGCCGAACGGCGGTTGCCGGCGCTCACGCGCCATCGTCGCCAGGAAGAACTGCCGATCGAACTGCATCGGCGGCGCATCTACATCGTGCCCACCGGTTTCGGTATCGCATTCACCCTGCTGTTGCTGGTGATGATGGTCGGCAGCCTGAACTATTCGAACAACGCCGGCTTGATGCTCACTTGCCTGCTTGGCGCCGCCACCTCGATCAGCATGCTGGTGGCGTTTCGCACCTTGAATGGCCTGCGCATTCGCGGCATCCGCGCCGGCCATGCAGTGGCTGGACAACCGATCGATGTCACCTTCGACTTCGAAGCCAGGCGTCTGCGCCAGGCGGTGCAGCTGGATATCGGCGAAGTCACGCAGGCGTTCGACGTCAACGGCCGTACCGACGTCACGGTGAGCATGCCCACGGAATACCGCGGCTGGCTGGCGTTGCCGCGCTTGCGCGTATGGACGACCTGGCCGATGGGCTTGTTCCGCGCATGGAGCTGGGTCAATCCTCACTACGCCGTGCTGGTGTGGCCGCGACCGGAAACTGCCGGGCCAGGCCCGACCCTGCCGCTGGAAGACCATCGCCGCCAGCGCCTGCATCGCGGTGAAGACCTCGCCTCGCTGCGCGACTACCGCAGCGGCGATTCCATGCGCCATATCGCCTGGAAAGCCAGCGCGCGCCACGAGAACTTGCTGGTGAAGGATTACGAGCAGCCCGAGGCGATGCGCGAATGGCGCCTGGATTGGCGCCATCTGCGCGGCCTGGATAACGAAGCGCGCATCGCCCGGCTCGCCCGCTGGCTGGGCGAAGCGCTGGCGCAAGGACGGCAATGGAGCCTGTGGCTGCCTGGCGAAGCGATCGGCATCGGCGGCGGGCCTGCGCATTACGCGCGGTGCATGAGCGCACTGGCGCTGCTGCCATGATCGGCTTCTGGCGAAGAGCGCATACGCATCTGCGCATCAGCGAGCGCACGTTCGATCTGCTCTGCCTTACTGCCGCGTTCGTGCTGGCCGTGCATGCGGATCATCTCCCGGTCCTGTTGACCAGCTCGCTCTTCGTGGCGCTCGGCCTGCGCTGGTGGCAGCGGAAGTATCGTCCCGGCCGCGTGCCGGCGTGGTTGAAAGTGCCGATGCTGGTGATCCTGGTCGGCGCGGTGGTACTCGACTACGGCAACCTGTTCGGACGCGAACCAGGCTCGGCGCTCGCCGCGGGCCTATTGGTACTGAAACTCAGCGAAAGCGAAGCGCCGCGTGATGCGCGCGTGGCCGCCGCGTTTGCCTGCTTCCTGTTGATGGCTGCATTGCTGTTCGGGCAAAGCATGGTCGCCACCTTCGTGGTCGCGCTCGGCCTGCTGCCCGCCTTGACTACCTGGCGCTCGCTGGAACCCACGCAGGCATCCCCCAGCCTGCCGCGCCAATTGCTGCCCGCCTTCGGCCTGCTGGCCGCATCGCTGCCGTTGGCGCTGACGGCGTTCGTATTGGTGCCGCGACTCACCACACCGCTGTGGGGTGCGTCGAACCAGCAAACGGCGAAAACCGGGCTCAGCGATCACATGTCGCCCAGCGATTTCACCGAACTGCTTACCGACGACAGCGCCGCCATGCGCGTAAGCTTCGACGGTCCGCCGCCGGAGCAAGGACAGCGTTATTTCCGCGCCTTCGTCATGTGGGATTACGACGGCAAGGATTGGAAGCGGGTCGATCGCCCCCCGACCACCATTCCGATCGAGGCCCACGCCACCATCGATTACCGCATCAGCCTGGAGCCCACGCACCAGCACGTACTGCCTACGCTGGACGTTCCACTAGGCGCGCCGGACGGTGCGCAACCGCGCGCCGATGGCGAAGTGTTCGCCGACAAGCCGGTCGATGAGGTGCGGGATTACACGCTGAGTTCCGCCGTGCGCTATCGCTTTGAACCCAGCCTCGATATCGCCACGCGCATGCGCGCCTTGCAACTGCCCGAGGGCTTCGATCCGCGCACGCACGCACTCGCCGCGCAATGGCGGCAGGTATACGGCCATAACGACGGACGCATCGTGCAGGCCGCCTTGAACCTATTCCACGACGGCGGTTTCAGCTACACCTTGCTGCCCGCGCCGCTGGGACGCGATGCGATCGACGATTTCCTGTTCAACACGCGCGAAGGTTTTTGCGAGCACTACTCGTCGGCGTTCACCGTGCTGATGCGCGCCGCCGGCATTCCCGCGCGCGTGGTCACCGGTTTCCAGGGCGGCTTCTGGAACAAGCTCGGCCAATACCTGCTGGTGCGCAATGCCGATGCGCATGCCTGGAGCGAAGTGTGGCTGGAAGGCCGCGGCTGGGTGCGCGTGGACCCCACCGGCGCGGTGCGCCCGCAACGCATCACGCAGGGCGCCGCCAGCGCCGCCGGCGGCCAGCTGCCCTGGTACCAGTCGGGCATGCTCGAATCGATGCGTAACCAATGGGACATCGTCAACCGATGGTGGAACCAGAGCGTTATCGGTTTCGACGCACTACGCCAGCACGGACTGCTGACGCCGTTCGGTATCCGCGACGTCGACACCGGCATGCTGATGAAGCTGCTGACGGCCAGCGTGGCGGTGTTCGGTGCCGCCGGTTTGTGCTGGGCGTTGTGGCGTCGACCGGAAAGCGACCCGGCCCTCGCGGCCATGCGTGCACTGGAACGCAAGCTCGCCCACGCAGGGGTCGTGCGCCGCCGCAGTGAAGGGCCGCAGCATTACCTTCGCCGCGCCGCCCGCGCGCTGCCCGGCCAACGTGCGGAACTGGACCATTTGATGAGGTGCTATATCGAGCTGCGCTACGCCACTGTCGAACCCACCATTGAATCCCTGCGCAGCTTCAGGCAGGCGGTACGGAATTTCCAACCGCGCCGCGTGGTCTAAGCCAGCCGCAACGATGTAGCATGCATCCGCCCAAGATGGAGAAACACCTCATGTCTCCCCTGTATCGAATTCTCAGCCTCGCAGCACTCTCCACCCTGTTGGCCGCGTGCGCCACGGTGCCGCAGCCGCTGCAGGGCAACTTCGCCCCGATCACCACCTCCAGCGTGCAGCAAGGCAGCACCGCCGACGGCACGCAGGTGCGTTGGGGTGGCGACATCATCAGCACCGAGCCGGGCCAGCAGTCCACTTGCTTCTACGTAATGGCCCGTCCGCTCGATAGCCAGGCCCGCCCGATCAGCGACAACAGCAACGCCAACACGCAGGGCCGCTTTGTCGCCTGCCGCGACGGCTTCTATGATCCGGAAGTGTTCAAGCCCGGCCGCGAAATCACCGTCACGGGCACCGTGCAAGGCGTCGTGAAACGCAAGGTCGGCGATTACGACTATGCCTACCCGCGTGTCGAAGCCAACGTGGTGTACCTGTGGCCGAAGCGCCCAGTGGTAGTGGGCTATCCCTATGGCCCCGGCTGGTATGACCCGTTCTGGGGCCCCTACTGGGGTCCGGGTTGGGGCTGGGGTGGTTGGGGCCCATATTGGGGCGGCTGGTACGCGCCGCCGCCGGTGATCGTGGTGCGCCACCGCTGATCGATCGTTCAATGAAAACGCCGGCCTCGGGCCGGCGTTTTTTATGTGTGCGTGCTGTGATTCAACCCGGCGGCCAGTGCATGCGCCGACCGGCCAGCAGGTGCACATGCAGGTGAAACACCGTCTGGCCACCGTGCTCGTTGCAGTTGATGACGGCGCGATAGCCATCCTTGTCCAGGCCCTCGCGCTTGGCGTAGGCAGCGGCGGCGAGTATCAGCTTGCCAATCAATTCCGCATCGGCAGGCGTGGCGTCGTTCAAGGTGGCAAGCGCGCGCTTGGGCACAAATAACACGTGCACCGGCGCCTGCGGGTTGAGGTCCTTGAACGCCAGTACGTCGTCGTCTTCATAGACGATGTCGGCGGGAATCTCGCGCCGGATGATCTTGCCGAAGATGGTGTCAGCCATGCGTGCTGCTCCGTCAGTAATGAAAGCCATTCAATCCACGGATTGCCGGCTGCCGAAGGCATGCGCCAGCGTGCCGCGATCCACGTATTCCAGTTCGCCGCCCAGCGGCACGCCGTGCGCCAGCCGCGTGGGACGAATGCCGGCGGCGCGCGCGAGCTGGGCCAGGTAGTGCGCCGTGGCCTCGCCTTCCACCGTGGGGTTGGTCGCCAGGATCAGCTCTTCCACTTCGCCTTCGGCCAGGCGTTCGCTGAGCAAGCCCAGGCCCAATTCTTCCGGACCCAATCCATCCAGTGGAGACAGCCGACCCATCAATACGAAGTACTGGCCGCGATAACCGGTGGCCTGTTCGATCGCGGCCAGATCGGTCGGCGATTCCACCACGCACAGCACGTGCCGGTCGCGGCTGCTGCTGGCGCAGATCGCGCACACCGGCGTTTCGCTGAAGTTGCGGCAGCGCGTGCAATGGCCGATCTTCTGCATCGCCTGCTGCATGACCGCGGCCAGCTTCATGCCACGTTCGCGCTCGCGTTCCAGCAGATGGAACGCCATGCGCTGCGCGCTCTTGCCGCCGACGCCGGGCAGGCAGCGCAGCGCTTCGATAAGTTCGTTGAGTAGAGGCGAGCTGCTCATGGGCTTTTACTCCCTCTGCCCAAAGGGAAGAGGGAGTGCACGATCAGAACGGCATCTTGAACCCGGGCGGCAGGTTCATGCCGGCGGTGAGGCCGCCCAGCTTGTTCTTGCTCGCTTCGGCCACCTTGTTCACCGCATCGTTGATCGCGGCGGCGACCAGGTCTTCGGCCATTTCCGGATCATCGGCAAACAGTTTGCGATCGATCTGCACGCGGCGCACTTCATGCGCGCCCGTCATCAACACGCTAACCAGGCCGCCACCGGCGCTGCCGGTCACTTCCAGCTTGGCGATTTCTTCCTGCGCGCGCTTCATGTCTTCCTGCATGCGCTGCGCCTGCTGCATCAGCTGGCCAAGTTGTCCTCTCATGACATGTACTCCGAAAAATCAGGAATTGATGGGTTTGATGGATTGCGGCACCACGCGCGCGCCGAATTCGCGCTTCAGCGCCTGCACCAGCGGATCGCCTTCGATCGACGCTTCGGCCGCCGACTGCGCCGCGCTGCGCGCCTCGGCCGCGCGGGCCGCCGGCGTATGTGCGGCGCCGTGGCTGTCCTCAACGAAACAAAGGCGGATCGGTTCGCCCAGCGTTTCGCTCAGGCGGTCGGCGATCTGGCTGACGATCGGCTCCACCGCCAGATGCATGTGCGTGGGCTGCAGCGCCAGCACCAGCGTCTGCCCTTCCCGCCCACGCAAGGCGGAGTTCTGCGCCAGCTGACCAAGCGGGCCGCGCAGTTCGGCTCGCTGGATCAGCGCTTCCCAATCGGGCAAGCCGCCGGGCGTGGTCATGCGTGGCGCCGGCGGCGCAACCGCGGCAGCCGGAGGGGTCGCATACGGTGCGGGCGCGGGCCGCGCAGCCGGGGCCGGTGCGGCGGCAGGAGCGGACGAAGCAGCGACCGGACGCGGTGGTGCGGCGGCACGCTGGCCACCGCCGGAGGCTACAGGCGCCGCATCGTCGCCGGGGCGGAACGCCAGCATGCGCAGCAAGGCCATCTCGAAGCCGGTGCGGGTATCGGGCGCCAGCGCCAGGTCGCGGCGGCCGCTGGTGGCGATCTGGTAATAGAGCTGCACGTCCTCAGGCGCCATGCGCTCGGCCAGGCCGGCGAGCGCCGGATCGTCGCCCTCGTTCGGATCCGGGCGATAACCAGGCACCAGTTGCACCAGCTGGATACGATGCAGCGCGGCGGCAAGATCATCCAGCACGCTGCCGAAATCCGGCGAATACGAGGCGATGCGCGCGCATTCGGCCATCAAGGTCTGTCCGTCCCCCGCCGCCAGTGCATCGAGCAGGCCAAGCACCTGGCCACGCTCGACGCTGCCCAGCATGGCGCGCACCTCGTCCGCCTTCAGCGAACCGCCGCCATAGGCGATGGCCTGGTCCAGCAGCGACAGGCCATCGCGCAATGAACCATCCGCCGCGCGTGCCAGTTCGACGAGGGCCGGATCTTCGTATTCGATGTGCTCGGCGCCGAGGATATGGCGCATCTGCCCGGCGATCTGATCCGGCAGCAGGCGCTTCAAGTTGAAACGCAGGCAGCGCGAGAGCACCGTCACCGGCAGCTTCTGCGGATCGGTGGTAGCGAGCAGGAACTTCACGTGCGGCGGCGGCTCTTCCAAGGTTTTCAACAAGGCGTTGAAAGCCGGCTTGGAAAGCATGTGCACTTCGTCCACCAGGTAGACCTTGAAGCGCCCGCGCGCCGGCGCGTACTGCGCGTTCTCGATCACCTCGCGCACGTCATCCACACCGGTGTTGCTGGCCGCGTCGATTTCCAAGAGATCCACGAAGCGGCCGGCGTCGACCGCCGCGCACACCGCGCACTCGCCACAGGGATCGGCCGATTCGCCACGCTCGCAGTTCAGCGACTTGGCGAAGATGCGCGCGATGGTGGTCTTGCCGACGCCGCGCGTACCGGTGAAGAGATAGGCATGATGCATGCGCCCGCTGTCGAGCGCGTTGGTGAGCGCACGTACGACATGCTCCTGACCG
>NZ_JBQCHP010000158.1:0-5639 GCF_051954575.1 Dyella sp.
ATTTAAATTCAACATGTTGGGGCCGCACGGTAGGCGCGCCTCGCTGCACCCCAGCGTCTCGACAGACAGCCAGTCTGCCTTCGCCACTGGAGCACAGCGAGGCGCGCATACCGTGCGGTGACGGGTACGTGGAATAGATCAGAGCATCCTTAAGTAAGCGCCATTCGCGCCAGACCCCTGATGTCGGGGTTCGGCGTTGCCTCAGCCCAACCTACGCCAGAAGCGCTGACAGCATGGGAAAAACGGCGCAATATAGCGTCCGCACGGATCGCTCGAATGCGTATCGAGGTCGTCATCATGATTGCTTCACGCCTGCTCGCCAGCGTTTTAATCGGCCTTGCCCTGGTGTCGATTGCGCAGGCCGCCGGGATCGCCGCCTTTGCCGTCATGCAGCAGGACGACAGCGGCAAGCCACTGGTTTTTCAAAGCAGCGAGGCATTGAAGAAAGGCGACGTGATCAAGGTGAATGCCTTCAATGCGCAGCCCGTGCTGGTGTTGCAATTGGCCATGTGCGACAGCGATTGCGCACACCCGCGCCTGGTGCAGACCTTGCCGCTTACCGCCTATTACGCCGGCCAGGCCAGCAGCAGCCATCGGTTCGTGTTGCCCGAAGATGGTCGCGTAGCATTCTGGGTGCAGCGGCTGGGCGGCCTGCCCAGCGAGCCGGTCAATACGCCCAACGGTGCCTGGAGCGTGCAATACGTCGATCCGTTTCTGCGCTTCGCCAACCGCACGCCTTATCAATCAGTGCAGCCGATGCCCGCCAGTGGACTTACGCTGGACGACAACAGCCTGCGCGCACGCTTTTTTCATCGCACCTTCGTCACGGTGAGCCTCGCCAGTGCAAGTCCCTGATGCCATGATGCATTTCAAGCGGACGCCGTTCCTATTGGCTGCGCTACTCGCGGGTGCAGCCATTGCGTCGCCGCCGGCGCCATGGCAGGTCAGCAGCTCCAGTTTCGTGCAAGGTGGAAAGATGCCCGCGAAACTCACTTGCGACGGCGCCAATGTGTCGCCCGAAATCCGCTTTCCGTCACCGCCCGCGGGCACGAAGAGCTTCGCGATCGTGGCGGACGATCCCGATGCACCAGCCGCCTTCGCGCACTGGTTGGCTTACGGTATTCCCGCCGATACGACGGAGTTGCCCGAAGGCGCCTCGACTCCGTCCAGGCGGCTTGAGCACGCGACCGAAGGTGTCAATGGCTTCGGCCGCACCGGCTACGGCGGCCCCTGCCCGCCCGCCGGCCAGACGCACCATTACGTGTTCCGCATCTATGCGCTGGACAACGCTCCGCAGCTGCCCGTCGGCGCCAGCGCCGAACAGCTCAAGGCTGCGATCGAAGGGCACGTGTTGGCAGAAGGCCAGATCACGGGCGTGTATGCGCGCGGTGGCGATTGACCGCAAATCCAGCAATTTCGGTCAGGCGCATTGCGTGCATGCCGCCATCGCCTACCTGTATGCGCAATGGTTGCCACGCAGCGGTGAGGAACTGCGCGATTTTCCGCTGTTCGTGCGGCGCGTGCGGTTTTATCCGGATGTGCCTGAGCATGAGGCGGTGGCGACTATCTTTTTGCCATTGAAGTAGCGCCAATTGCTTCAATAGCCGCATTTCTCCCTCATCGTCATTCCGGCCTTCGCCGGAATGACGATGAGGTACTACAAAGCTCAATGATCAACTTCGTCCTAACCTACAACCAAGCACAATCGCTCGGCACGCGCATCATCTCTCCACCGGAGCTTCCAACACATGCGCGATAAGTTGCTCCACCGGTAGCAGGTTCGCTTCGAGCCCATGCGGCAAGCCGTGCCGGTCGATCACGTATTTGGCGGCATTGATAAATACCTCCACCGCATCCGGCTCGGCTTCCACCACCAGTGCCTTCAAGGGCAGGTCGAGGCCGGCGGCAGAATTGTCGAGCATCAACGGTGTGCCCGCGCTGGGGTTGCCGAACAGGATCAGCGTGGTGGGCGGCAGCGACAACCCCACCGCAATGGCCTGCGCCTGCTGATCGATGGTGGCGAACACCTTGATACCGCGTTCGGCGAACGTGGCCAGCAGCCGCTGCACCGTATCGCCGAACGGAAACGGGCTGGCAAAACGGACGATACCCTGATCGGCGTAAGAAGCCATGCGTCACCTCGTCAATGGTCGGCGTGCATGCGGCTGCGCCCTGGCCGATACCGGATCGTGGGCGCTCGTGCTCAACGATGACGCGATACCTTGCATGGGATCTCCCTCCCCGGAACGCCAGCGGTTGGCCGATGGTACCTGCAGAGGTGGCCGATTGCACCGCCGCGATGGCTACGGGGGCCTAACACGCCGTTCGTCCCGCATCTTTCGTTTGCGGGCGAAGTATCGGCCGCACCCCCTCGCTAACGTGTGCCGGCCCTTCCCCACCAGGATCGACCATGCTCGTCCCGCTCTTCCTGGCGCTGGCTGTCTCGGCGCAATTGCAGCCTGTTCCTGTCGACACGGTCTATCTGCCGCTTCCCAATGCGCCGGCGCAACACCTGGCCTTGCATTGCGCGCGTCCCGCACAGGCTTCCCATAAAAGCGTGCTGTTCGTTCATGGCGCAAGTTTTCCCACCATGCTGGCGTTCGGTTTCGAGTTCGCGCCGGGTGATTCGTGGCTGCAATACATGGCGCAAAAGGGCTACCTCGCCTGTGGGCTGGATTTCCTTGGCTTTGGCGCATCCAGCCGGCCACCGGCCATGTCCGGCCCTGCCAGCGACGCCGCGCCCGTGACGGATGCGAAAGCAGCGGTCACTGAAATCGCCGTTGCCGCCGATTACCTGCACCAACGCTTAGGTATGAAAGATGTCCATCTGGTCGCACATTCATGGGGTACGGTGCCGGCTGCCGCGTTTGCGGCAACACACCCGCGTGCGCTGGCCTCGCTGGCCTTGTTTGGCCCGATCGTTCCGGTGAAATCCCCCGCGCCGGACAACCAGGCTCAACCTGCGTGGTGGCGCATCACCGCGCAGCAGCGGCTGGAGCAGTTGCGATTCAAGACGATTCTGCCGGCCGGCAAATATCTATTGGAACCGGCCGTCGATCGCTTCTGGGCATCTGCTTTTGCAGCGACCGTGCCGCACGTAGCAGGCGACCCAAACGATGCATTGCGCATTCCCAACGGCCCGCTCGCGGATATCGATGCCGTCGATGCAGGGCATTATCCGTACGACGCCAGCAAAGTTTCCGTGCCCGTTTTCGTCGTGTATGGAAACTACGACGACGTGGTGAACGACGCCGGCGCACAAACTTTTCTTGAGAAGTTCACGGGCAGCCCGCTAAGGTGGCGCCTGCGCATCGACGATGGCACCCACGTCATGCACCTGGAACGAAATCGCCGCTCGCTGTACGAAAGCGTGAACGCGTTCATCCACGCCGCAGAAGAGCTGGCACCATGACCGCCGCCATGCCCGCGCGTTCGCTATTCGCCGTCGTTTTCGAAGTGAAGCCCGATGCCGCACACGCGGATGAGTACCTGAAGATCGCCGGCAGCCTGCGTCCGGCGCTGGAAAAGATCCCCGGCTTCCTGGAAAACGAACGCTTCCGCAGCCGTTCGCGCAACGGTTACCTGTTGTCCCTGTCGCTATGGGAAAACGAAAAGGCGATCGTGCATTGGCGAACGCTGGAGCAACACCACGCCGCACAAGTGCGCGGACGGCAGGAGGTGCTCGACGATTACCGTATCCGCGTCGGTGAAATCACGTGCGTGGCCGGCGCCCACGCCAACCGCTCCGTCGGCTGGGTGCGGCAGGATCGCACCGAGGTTGGTGAAGCCGTTGCCCTCACCATCATCGATGGCACGCTTGCACCGAATTCCGCGCTATGGCCGTTCGCCGAGGATGCACGTTTGCGCAGCGTGGACGGCGATGTGTTCGATCACATCAGCACGCGGAACCGCGCAGCGATCCTGCTGAGCTGGCGCAGCGAGCAGGAGGCGGAGGACTTCGCGAACGAAGCCATGCGTTGCAATGATGCCGAGGCGAACATCTACGCGATTCGGGTCGTGCGCGATTACGGCATGGCGGATCGTCGCGAAGCGCCGCAGTATTATCCGGCGCGTTGAAAACCGTAGGCTGGGATGCCAATCCCAGCATCGTCATCTTTCTGCTGGGATTGGCATCCCAGCCTACGCGGCTCACAACCCACCCATGAAGAAAGCCATGCTTATCGCCATTGCCACGTTCTTGCTATAAATGCCCGGTCCAAGCAGGACATCACCGGGGAGCAGACATGTCGAAGCATCGGTTCCAGTGCCTGGCCATGGCTTGCGCGGGCCTGTTGATGGCGTGTTCGATCGGCGCATCAGCAGCCGATAATGCATCAGAGAAACCGGCCGATCATCCGTGGCTGCTCAAAGCCGATCGCGTGTTCGACGCACGCAGCGAACAGGCGCACGCCGGCTGGGTGGTGCTGATACAAGGCGACAAGATCACCGCCGTCGGCCCGGCCTCCGACGTGCACGCACCACCCGGCACGCAAACCATCGACCTGCCCGGCACTACCTTGTTGCCCGGCCTGATCGATGCGCACTCGCACATCTTCCTGCACCCGTACAACGAAACGCTGTGGGACGACCAGGTGCTGAAGGAAACGCAGTCCTACCGCACCGTGGAAGCGGTCAAGCATGTGCACGACACCTTGATGGCCGGGTTCACCGTCCTGCGCGATCTGGGCACCGAAGGCGCCGGTTATGCGGACGTCGACGTGCAACGCGCGATCAATGACGGCCTGATTCCCGGCCCGCACCTGTTCGTCGCCACGCGCGCCACCATCGCCGCGCATTGCTACGGACCCGGCCCTGATGGCTATCGCAGCGACATCAACCTGCCGCAAGGCGGCATTCCCGTCGCCGGCGTGCCGTCAATGATCGATGCAGTGCGCGATCAGGCCGGCCATGGCGCCGACTGGATCAAGATCTACGCCGACTACCACTGCGGCAAAAGCAAAGGCGCCATGCCCACCTTCAGCGAAGAAGAGCTGAAAGCCGGCGTCGACACCGCCCACTCGCTCGGCCTGCCCGTCTCCATGCACTCCACCACCGCCGAAGGCATGCGCCGCGCCGTACTCGCCGGCGTCGACACCATCGAACACGGCTACGGTGGCACGCGCGAAGTGTTCGAGTTGATGAAACAACACAATGTCGCCTACCTGCCGACACTGGAAGCCGAAGCCGCTTACGCCGGATACTTCCACGGCTGGAAACCTGGCCAGCCGCCGACGGCCGATATGCAACAAGCCGCCAATGCCTTCAAATACGCGATGCAAGCCGGCGTGATGATCGGCTGCGGCAGCGACGTGGGCGTATTCACCCACGGCACAAATTACAAGGAGCTGGAATGGATGGTGCGCGACGGCATGTCACCCGCGCGTGCGCTGCTGGCGGCGACGGCGGTGGATGCGCAGATCTTGCGGCAGCAGGACAAGTTCGGGCAGTTGAAGGCGGGGCTGGATGCGGATGTGATTGCGGTACAAGGGGATCCCACGCAGGACATTAGTGCGGTGGAGCATGTGCTGTTTGTGATGAAGAGTGGCGTGATCTACAAGCAGCCCTGAATAAGGACGCGTAGGTTGGGGTGCAAACCCCAACGTTGCCATGCATGGAGATGGCAATGTTGGGGTTTGCAC
>NZ_JBQCHP010000159.1:0-23849 GCF_051954575.1 Dyella sp.
TTCGCCTGGCTCGTCCGCGGCATGCTCTGGATGGTCGGCGTCGGCCTCGTCGTATTGCTGATCGTCAGCGGCCTCACCGTGCCGCTGGACAATGCGCTCTACGATCTGCACGCGCGTTACTGGCGCTACACGCCGGACGACAGGGTGGTGATCGTCGCGATCGACCCCAAGAGCCTGGACGAGATCGGCCGCTTTCCGTGGCCACGCTCGGTCCACGCGCAGCTGATCGACCGGCTCACCGCCGACGGCGTACGCGGCATCGGTATGGACGTGACCATGTCCACGCCTTCCAACGATCCGAGCAACGACCAGCTTGTCGCCGCCGCCATGCATCGCAACGGCAAGGTGGTACTGCCGGCGTTCGCCGAAGCCGTCAACCTGGGCGGGCCGCTGCAGGAAGCGCTGCCGGTGCCGGCCATCGCGCAAAGCGCGGCGGCGCTCGGCCAGGTGGATGTGGCCAAGGACAGTGACGAGCGTGTGCGCGGCGCCTATCTCAAGGCCGGGCTCGGCAGCGCCTACTGGCCGTCGCTGGCGCTGGCACTGCTTCAACTCGGCCACGACGCGCCGACCACCTTGCCCGGATTGCACGACCCGCTGCACAACGATGCGTCGCCGTATCTATGGATGCGCGACAACTACGTGCTGCTGCGCTACGCCGGTCCGCTCGGCACGTTCGGCAGCCTGTCGTATACCGATGTGCTGAACAATCGTGTGCCCGCCAACCTGCTCAAGGATCGCTGGGTGCTGGTCGGCGCCATCGCCGAAGGACTGGGCGACATCCTGCAGACGCCCCAATCGCCCATGCCGGGCGTGGAGTATCAGGCGAACGTGCTCGAATCGCTGGAACGCGGCCTGCTGGTGACGCCGCTCGATTTTCTTCACCAGTTGGCGCTCTCCGCCGCGCTGCTGGCGGTGCCGCTCTTGCTGTACGGCTTGCCAGGCGTCGGTCGTAACTGGGCGTTGCCGGTCGCCAGCATGCTGTTGGTCGTGGCGGCGTGCTTCACTTTGCTGCGCGGCGCGTATCTATGGTGGCCACCCTCGAGCTGCCTGGTGGTGATCCTGGTCGAGTTCGCCGCATGGCAACTGTTAACGCGTGATCGCCATTCAAACCTCGCGCCATGACGCCAAGCTCAGCATGCTGAAGAAAAACCGCGCTTACCAAGACCGTCGTACATTCGTCTGACGATTTCCAAACACTCTTTGAACTTCTCAAAGTTCACATTGAAGCCGTAAGGGGCGATTGGCTCTGCCTTGAAGGCGATACGTTATGCGTGCTGTACGTTTTTCCCGGTTTGTTCCTGCCTCGTTGGTGCTGATGTGGTTGATGCTGGCAGCGGGACTGGCGCAAGCAGCCGATACCAATCCGCCGCCGCTGAGCCCGGACGAACAATCCTTCCTCACCCGCGCCCGGGCCGACAACGCCAACCAGATCGCCATGGCAAAGATGGCGCTGGCCAAGTCCAGCAATCCGCGCGTGATCGAACTGGCCAACAGCATCATCCAGGAACGCTCCGCGCTCGACGCCCAGCTGGCGCAGCTCAGCGGCAGCAAGCATGCCGACGCCGGACAGCCGGCCGCCACCGCCGTGACACGTATGCAAACGCTGAACGGCGACGCGTTCGACCGCACCTTCGCCAGCACGGCGGTGCGCAGCCATTGCCGGATGATCTCCGCCTATGAGGCGATGAAGATGTCGTCCGCCAATCCCGCACTGAAGGATTTCGCCCACCAGACCATTCCTGCGCTACGCAGCAACCTGACCGTGGCGATGTCGGTACTGCGCTCCTCTGGCCCGACGCCGCGTCCGCAAGAGGCCGTCGCTTCGGTCGACGCACATGGATCGAAGGCGATGGTGTTCTGGGAACCGATTTCGCTGGTGGCGGCACCGTGGTGACGCGCTGATGACCCAAATGGATCAAACGACCGCCGCGATGGAAACGTCACGGCGGTTTTTCTTTGCGCCGAGCCTGCACGCTTACGCCTGCGAAAAATGGATAGTGAAGAGCGTCCCCGGCTGGGTCCGCGCCGCGATCAGCCGCCAGCCGTGCGCCAGCGCGATCTCCTTGCAGATCGCCAATCCCAGCCCGGATCCTTCGGCCTTGTTGTTCGGCGCCCGCCAGAACCGGCTGAAGATGAAAGGCAGATGCGCCTCATCGATCCCTGGCCCTTCGTCGCTGACCGAGATGGAGGAGGCATCGACCTTGATCGTGACGATAGAACCACGGGGCGCATAAGCCAGCGCGTTCTCCAGCAGGTTCTTGAGCAGGATGAACAAGCCGCCTTCATCCGCCCTGACTTGGCTGGCGGCCGGGCGCAGGCTGGTTTCCAGCCTCACGCCGCGTGCTGCGGCGCTGCGCGCCAGCTGGGAGGTCACGTCGCGCACCACCTTTTGCGGGTCGACCTGCGAAAACTCGTAGTTCTGCAGCACGCTGGCCTCCATCAGATGCAGCAGTTGGCGAACCTGGCGCGACATCGCATCCACGTCGTGCAGGATCTGATGGGTGTCGGGTGAGGCCGGCTGCATTTCGATCTGCCCACGGATCAAGGTCAACGGCGTCTGCAATTCATGCGCCGCGGCGGCAAGGAAGGTTTGCTGCGCAAGATAGCCTTCTTCCAACCTGGCCAGCGCATCGTTGAACGAGGCCACCAGCGGACGCATTTCACTGGGGATGTCTTGCAGCGACAACCGCGTCGTCAGATTTTGCGGCGTAATGCCTGCCGCCGCCCGCGACACCTCGCGGATCGGCTTCACCAAACGGCGCAAGGTCATGCGCATGGTGATGCCGAACACCAGCACGGCAAGCAGAAAGGTGAACACCACCACTTTTGGAACCGCCCCGTGCTTGATGCGGACGAGCGCCACATCAAACGCCTCGCTGGTGATCACCTGGAGGAAATAGGGACGGCGCGCATCAGGAACGGGCACGGTTTCCACGTAAAAGACCTTGCCGCCGCTTTCGAAGCGGGAGCGTGGCGTGTGCATCCAGTCGCCCTCGTGCGGCACCGATACGATCATGGGCATCATCGACAGCACCGCGTTGCCCTGCGGGTCCACCACTTGATAGCCGGTGTCCTGCGCAAACGTCGAGTGAAATTTCTCGATCTCCGGCGATACCACGAGCGAGACGGGTCGCCCTTCGGCATCCAATTGCACGGACCTGGCCAGTCGATGCGCCGCGCTATCGATTTCTCCCCGGATAAACATTTCGGCGGGGTAATGCGTGAACGTGTATTCGACTCCCGCCATGATCACGACCAGGCTCAGCGTCAAGGCCAGCAGGCAGGTCGCCGTCAGCCGCGATGAGAGGCTGTCGAACCAGGGCCACCGGCGCGTTACCGATGGCGCCGGTGCATTCGCATGCAGGTGTGGTGCTTCAGATGACATCGTCATGATAGTGCCGGGTTGATGGATCAGTTGTCCGCAGACGTCTTCTGTAGCTGGTAGCCAATGCCACGCACATTCACGATCTTGATGCTGGCATCGATGGCGAACAATTTCTTGCGCAAGCGATGGAGTGCAACGTCCAGCGCATTCGGCGTGACTTCGTCATGCAGGCCCCAGGCGGCATGTTCCAGCTGCGCGTGCCGCACCACCTTTCCGGCTGCCGAGACCATGCGCAGCATGATCTGCAGCTCCGAGGGCGACAGCGATACCCAATCGCCGTTGTAGCGCATGCAGGCGCGTTCCGGATCGATCATGAGCCCCGCAAAATCCGGCGCGAGCGGAGCCATGGCGGAGGGGCGGCGCATCAGCGAACGCACGCGCGCCACCAGTTCTTCCATCGAAAACGGCTTGGTCAAGTAATCGTCGGCGCCGCTTTCCAACCCTTCCACGCGATCGTGGATCGCATCCCTGGCGGTCAGCATCAGGCACGGAATGGACGCGCCGCTGGCGCGCAGCCGGCGCAGCAACGTGATGCCGTCGCCGTCCGGCAATCCGCGATCCAGCACCAGCAACGCGAATTCGTGGCGCGCCAGCGCATACAGCGCGGCCGCGGCATCCGGGAAGATATCCGTTTCGATGCCGCTGCGCCCGAGCGCCGCTTTGATCATCTCGGCCAGACGTTCGTGATCCTCAACCAGCGCTACGCGGTGCATGCCATTACGTCACTTGAATCGATAGACATAGCCGACCATGACGCTCGGGGCCGTCTTTTTTCCCACCAGCGGGCTATCGGTAATGCCGGAGCCGAATTGCGTAACGCCTACATCGCCGCGAATGGACTGGCGCGCATCCAGGCGCCACGTCGCACTGACGCCGGTGATCACGTTGACGGTCGACTTGCCAGCGTAGACAGGACGCGTGAGCGTGGCCTCGCCGGGACGTACTCCGTAATAGTAATCGACATATTTGCGATTCATATATTCGAACCCGATATGCGGTGCGATGCGCCAGCGCCCAAAGGCAAAACCGCGCTCGAACGACAACGCCGCCTGTTGCCCGCGACTGCTGAACAGGTACTCGCTCGAAACACTGAATTCCCCAAAGCGCCAGCCTACATGCGGACCATACCAAAGCGCGCCGTTGCGATCGGCCATGCCATGAAAGATGGTGGCATCGGAATGGCTATAGCCATCGAACAACGAGAACTTGGTGCGCAAGGAAAACGTAAAGCCGTCGCCTTGCCATGCCTTCAGGTCGAGCGTCGCGCCGGTGAAGCTGATCCAGCGGCTGTTGTAGAACGCAAAAGGCACGGGAGAAACGCGGGTGCCGAAGCCTTTGTACGGCAAGCCACGCGCGGCGATGCCGGCACCCAGTCCCCAGTAGGAAGTCCCTTGCTGCCCGTCAAAGCCGGTTGCGGTGCTGGGGAGAGCCTGCGCATTGCTGGGCGGCGTCGCTTCGGCAGTGTTTTGGGCATAGGCGCTAGGCAGCCATGGAAGTGCGCCGAGCAAGGCAAGGTAGGGCATGCGGTTACGGGGGAATCGCATATCGCGGCGGTCCGGGTCGAGGGCGGGATTTGCACTCTCGGGGCGGGAGACTTACCGGATACTTACTGCCTCGCACGCATTTCGTAGGTTGGGTTAGCGCAGCGTAACCCAACAAATTCGCCTCGAAGACGTTGGGTTACGCTGCGCTAACCCAACCTACCGAACCTCTGCGCCCTCGTGCGCGCGTGATGTGAACGTTCACATCTTCCTTTCAATGAATACGTATGCATACCCTGGTTGTTGCACCGCGATGCTTTCTACCATCCAG
The DNA here is from genome assembly GCF_051954575.1 of Dyella sp. Taxonomy (GTDB): domain Bacteria; phylum Pseudomonadota; class Gammaproteobacteria; order Xanthomonadales; family Rhodanobacteraceae; genus Dyella_B. Next base: position 5,198 of record NZ_JBQCHP010000159.1, read on the forward strand.
CGCAGCAGCTTGATGCATAGCCAACCATAGCGTTCATCACACGCAATCGATGGGGAGATCGATTCGGCGTGCGGCAAGCTGCGTCCATGCAGATCGCTACGCCTGCATGCACGAGGATGCTCTGACCCATTCTGCGTGAGTGTCACCGGCCCTGTCTGTTCGCAGATCACAGGGGCATTGGCGAAGGCAGACTGGCCGTCTGTCGAGGCAATGGACCGAAGAGCTGCGGACAGACAGGGCCGGTGACGCCACGAAGTATGGGTCAGAGCATCCTTAGGGATCACCCGACCGAAGCCTGTTCAACCACGAAGCAGGAGGCACGTCCGTATGAAGTGTTCAAAGATTCTTGCCGCCTTGCTGGCCTGCGCCAGCCTCGCGGCGATACCCGTCATGCCCGCTCACGCCGCCATCAACAGCATGAGCCTTGGCGCCAGTTACGACGCGCAGAAAACGCAGATCACCTTTCGCGTGTATTCCTCGCAGGCCACGCGCATCGTGCTGTACCTGTACGCCAGCGGCTATGGCGCGCAGGAAGCGGCGACCTATCAGATGTCCAGCCAGGGCGGCGGCGTGTGGCAGGTGATCGTACCGGTGTCATCGATACAAGCCGCGGGCATCACCGGGCCGGTGTACTACGGCTATCGCGCATGGGGTCCTAACTGGCCGTACAACTCGGGCTGGACCAAGGGTTCTTCCGCCGGCTTCATTGCCGACGTCGACAGCAACGGCAACCGCTTCAATCCGAACAAGCTGCTGCTGGATCCTTACGCTCGTGAAATCAGCCAGGACCCGCTCAACACCAGCAACCAGAACAGCCATATCTTCGCCACCGGCGGCACGGTCGATGCTTCTTTCGGCGTGGCGTACCGCCTGATCGACAGCGGCACCTACGCACCCAAGGGCATCGTGCTGGCGCCGAGCACGCAAAGCACCGGCACCAAACCGACGCGCGCGCAGAAAGACGATGTGATCTACGAAGTGAACGTGCGCGGCTTCACCAAGCAGGACCCCAGCATCGCCTCGCAATACCAGGGCACCTATTACGGCGCCAGCCAGAAAGCGAATTACCTGGCCAGCCTGGGCGTCACCGCGGTGGAATTGCTGCCGCTGCAGGAAACGCAGAACGACGCGAACGATGTCGTCCCCAATTCGGATGCCAACCAGAATTACTGGGGCTACATGACCGAAGATTATTTCGCGCCGGACCGCCACTACGCATACAACAAATCAGCCGGCGGCCCCACCGCCGAATTCCAGGCGATGGTGCAGGCATTCCACAACGCCGGCATCAAGGTGTACATGGACGTGGTCTACAACCACACCGCCGAAGGTGGCAGCTGGAGCAATACCGATCCGAGCACGGCTACCGTGTTTTCGTGGCGCGGCCTGGACAACACCACGTATTACGAACTCACCTCGGACAACCAGTACTTCTACGACAACACCGGCACCGGCGCCAACTACAACACTTACAACACCGTTGCGCAGAACCTGATCATCGATTCGCTCGCCTATTGGAGCAACACGATGGGCGTGGACGGTTTCCGTTTCGACGAAGGCCCCATCCTGGGCAACGCCTGCCTCAATGGCGCGGCGAAATCCGGCGCGCCGAACTGTCCCAATGGCGGTTTCTACTTCGATGCGGCCGATTCGAATGTTGCGATCAATCGCATCCTGCGCGAATTCACCGTGCGCCCGGCAAGCGGCGGCAATGGTCTGGATCTGTATGCCGAACCGTGGGCCGCCAGCGGCAGCAACGAATACCAGCTCGGCGGATTTCCGAAAGGCTGGTCCGAATGGAACGGGTTGTTTCGCGACAGCGCGCGGCAGGCGCAGAACGAACTCGGCAACATGACGATCCACATCACGCAGGACGCCAACGATTTCTCCGGCTCGTCCAACCTGTTCCAGGCCAGCGGCCGCGCACCGTGGAATTCCACCAACTTCATCGACATCCACGACGGCATGACGTTGAAGGACGTGTATTCCTGTAATGGTGCCAACAACAACCAGGCCTGGCCCTACGGCCCATCCGATGGCGGCATCTCCAACAACTACAGCTGGGACCAGGGCATGTCCGCCGGCACCGGCACCGCCGTCGACCAGCGCCGCGCCGCACGCACCGGCCTGGCCTTCGTGATGTTGTCCGCCGGCACGCCGATGATGCAGGGCGGCGACGAATACCTGCGCAGCCTGCAATGCAACAACAACGCCTACAACCTCGACTCCACCGCCAACTGGCTCAACTACAGCTGGAGCACGGACCAATCCAACTTCTACAACTTCGCCTCGCGCTTGATCGCGTTCCGCAAGGCGCATCCCGCACTGCGCCCGGTTACCTGGTACACCTCCAGCCAGGTGGTGTGGTACGAACCCAGCGGCGCCGTCGCCGATAGCACGTACTGGAACAACACCAGCAACTATGCGATTGCGTACACGGTGAATGGTTCTTCATTCGGCGACGGCAACTCCATGTACATCGCCTACAACGGCTGGTCTGGCAGCGTCACCTTCACCCTGCCGCCACCACCTACCGGCACCAACTGGTATCGCGTCACCGATACGTGCAACTGGAACGATGGCGCCAACACCTTTGTCACGCCCGGCAATGAAACATTGATCGGCGGTGGCGGCGCTACATATGGTCAGTGCGGGCAATCGTTGTTGTTGTTGATTTCCAAATAGCCGCCTGTCGGCAGAAAAAAAGGGAGGGGCTTACATCCCCTCCCTTCCTGCTTCCTGCAGAGAAATTCCTATGGTTTAGTTGGTCACGCAGCCGGAAACGGTGGAGCCGGTGATACCGGTGCCGCTCAGGAAGGCCAAGCCTTTGCCAGTGCCGATGGTGGTCACATTCGCTTGGTTGACGGTGTACGGCGAGGCCAACAGGCCCTGGGTATTGGCCAGGTCGGTGCCGTTACCTTGCGAGCTGCCCAGCAGGTAAGAGACGGCAACGATCGGATAGCTGCTGGTGAACGTCGCGTAGGAATCGGGCGTAACCAGCTTGATGCACTGAGTGGCCGGCGCCGGCGAGATCGCGGCCAGCGTCGGACGGCCCGTGGTGGCATCCGCACCGCTGATTACCTGGTTGGTGACGATGTTGCTGCTGATGATGGCGACCGGCGCACCGAAGCTGGACGGATCAAAGCCATTGACCTTGGCGAAGCTGATGCCGGCCGCTTGCGAGTTAGCCGTTTCCACGTAGCCGATGCTGCCGGCCGTGTTCTTCACCGCGGTGGCCACGGCCGGGTTGCCGCTGGAGCCGGTCCAGTTGCTGGGGATGGTCGGCTTGTACAGGCTCACCACGCTGGTGAACGCCTGGTTGGTGACGAAGTGCTGGGACGCCGTGCCCGAGCAGACCTTGGACAGGTGATTGCTGAAGCCGAAGGTAGTGCCGCTGCCATCAGCGCGGTATTGCACGTTGATCGCACCGGCCGGGATGCTGTCGCCCGAGCCCAGCGTAAAGGCGCTGGCGAGGCTCGCATCGCTCCAGTCGGTCACGGCGCCGGAGAAGATCGAGCAGAGCTGCGCGTCAGAAAAATTGGTGTTGCTGCTGTTGAGTATCACGCCCTTGGCGGTGGTCTTGTTCAGGGCGATCGAGATTGCGCCGGCTACGGAAGGGAACTGCACCGGCAAATAGGTGGAGGAATGATGGGCGCTGTAGTTGCTGAGGTCGGTGGAGCTCAGCGGCGAGTCCGCGCCGACGACATTGGGCCACGCCAGCGTGGAGCGGCCGGCGAGCGGGGCGCCGAAGCCGTGCAGCGTACCGGTCGAGTCGGTCGGGCAGGCATTCTGCACATTGTAGTTGGGCACGCCGGCGAGGATGTTCTTGCCCGCGCCGCTGCCAGTCTGGCAATACGACACCGACGTACGCGAGGTGCTGGACCAAACGCCGAACAGCGAACCCGTGCCGGCCGGCAGCACTTGGGAATTGGTCTCGGCGCCGGTACCTACGTAACCGATCGCCGGCAGCGTTGCGCCACCGGCCACCTGCGTGGCGGCATGCGATGCGGCGGCCATCGCCAATGCAAGGGCGCCCATCACCAGCTTGGTGCGGATGCCAACCTTGTTGAGTCCGTGATTCATGGTGTATCCCCATTGCGCATGTTTACCTCCGGAATTGGAGGCCCGGCTTTTTTACGCTTGCGCAATGACGATGCCATTAACTCTCGATGTCTTCGAATATGCACTATCAATTACAGGCCTGACGCAGGGACATAATATTTAATGTCATGTTTTGCACTGAAAATGACACATGTGATGGAGCGCTCAATCCAAGCAAATAATCACCTTGTTCTGTCGCCTTTTCACGCCCTGTAATCGTTTGCTCAAATATAGTCCGCCCGGGATGGGTGTGAATTCATGGGTTGTGCCTAGACTTGGTTCCTATGTTTGAAAAACGGTTCGCCTAAGCATATTTCATATATGTTTTTCGACTAAAAAATTTGCTGCCGCCAATAAATGAAACGCCGATCCAGCTAAAAAAACTGGACACGTATACGCTCGACTCATGTGTATTGGCACGAAGACATTTCATACGGCAAGCCATACTCATGCAGCATGGAGTGCACCTCTCGGTCCAATTCAGGCATGCACCCGAGTGCCATCACCTCGTCATAGGCCAATTCCATCAATACGCAGCGAATCGCGCTGCGATGGCCTTCCGCGCACCAGACGTTGAGTATTTTCATCAGTTCGGCAAGCACGTACTTTCTTTCCGCACCTTGCCTGCTGCGCGGCAACTGTTTCTCCAGCGAATAGGTCAGGCGCATGCTGAAGGCGCGTTCGGCCACGCCCAGCAAGGCCTCCAGCTGTTCGCGCGAGCATGCCGCCAGCAGCGATTCGGCCATCGTGTATTGGCGGAAATTGGAAAGTTGGATCAACGTTTCGACGAGTGCGCCCTGGTTCACTGTGATTCGCCCCAATCCCTTGTGCTGGCCTATTTGGAGGAAAGCCCGGCTTGTCCCTGGGACGGATGTCCGCAAGGAGGATGTTCGATTCATGTTTTCGCCTTAAGGCCGGCGCCTGTCCCGCCGCCCCCGCTGCTGTCCCGGCTCCGTACCGGTTGTCGATTTTTTCGTTATTCGCTCAATTGCCTGCGCTCGGCATCGGTCAAGACACGCTTGCGCGCATCGCTGAGCGGCCCTGCGCCCAGAACCTGCACCGGGCTGTTCGGGTTGTAGCCGCTGCCTTGGATGCTGGTGCTGCCGTCGCCAAAGCCAAGCACCTGTACCGAGATGACCGACGGTTGCTTGCCGAGCGCATCGTTCTTCTGCTGGTTGGCCATGTCCTGCGCCACCTTGCTGACCGCACCCGCGGCGGCGCCCGCCGCGGACAGCGCGCCAACGTTCACCGTTTGCGCCACCGGTACGCCGATCTTTTGCCCTTGCACCTGGATGTTATCGGCATTGAGCACCTGCGCCGCCGCCACGATCAGGTTGCCGGAAACGCGGATGCCGGCATCGCCCGCATCCACCGTGCCGCGCGGCGCGACCAGGTAGACGCTGCCCGTTGGCGCGCCCGGCAGGGTTTGCAACGTAGCAATGCCGGCGCCGCTGACCTGGCCGCGCGCATCGATCAGGCAAAAAGCGTCCACGTCGCACACGTACGTCGGCGGCGGAATTTCCGCCACGGTCTTTGCGCCCTGCCCGGCATTGATGTCGCCGTTGGAACTCCAGATCACCATGTCGCCGCCCTGCTCGGTGAAGATGCGGCTTTGCGCCAGCAGCACGCTGCGATCGGTGAACATGTCGACGCTGCCTTGCTCCAGCGTCAGCACGCCCATGCTGTTGGGACCGGCAAGAACTTGGCCCTCACTGTTGGTGATCAGCGGCGGCGCGTTCACGCTGCCGATCAGCGCCTGGCCACCGGGACCCAGGATGCTGACGTCGCCACCCTGCTGGGTCTGGATGGTGGAACTGCGGATGTCCAGGTCACCGGTGTCCACCGTCTGCGCTTCACCGTTGCGGCCGCCCTTGCCGGCGCCGTTGTTGGTGTAACCGTACGAGACCGGGAACAGGCTTTCGATCGCCGCATAACCGCGCGCGTACTGTTGGTAGTACGGGCTGGACGGATCATTGTAGTCCGCACCCACCTGCGCCAGCAGCTTGAAGAATTCCTTCTGCACGAACAGCTCCTGCGCGTACGCGGGCAACTGCTGGAACGCGGCTTGGGCTTGCTGCGGCGTCAGCGATACGTTGACCTGGTCTTGCGCGAAACCGGTATCGACGACCTTGCCTGCTTCCCACTGCTGCATGAAGCCGACCAGATCCGGCACCAGGCTGGCGAAGCCATCCATGCCATCGGGATGATTCAACAAGTATTGTGCGAAGAAGCTGCCGGTATCGACGCCCGGCGCTACGCCGAACAGCACGCTCACGTTGGCGCCATCGTGCGGCAGGTTGGGATTGACCAGGTTGCCGATCGTGTTGATGCCGGTTTCGTAGACGTAACCGGTGCTGAGCTTGGACTGGATATCGACCTGGCTGGTCAAGGGGCCGAGGTTGCGGCCTGCCTCCACCATCAGGTTGCCCACGCCGCCGAGCAGGATGGATGGCACGTACGCATAGTTCAGATTGCGCGGAGCATAGATGTTCAAGGAGCCCGCGTAGTACGGCGTGTCGTAGATGTCGCGGCCCGCCACGATGCGCGTGATGTCCGATCGATGCACCTGCTGACCGATGAACGACAGGTCGACGATGTCACGGCCGGCATAAACCAGCGCAGGCTTGTCAGGCTGCAGCACCAGCTGGTCCATCATCGCGCCATTGGGCGCCGGCGTGCCGTCCACGATGTCGCCATCGAGCGCATAGATGCGCGCGGGCGTGGCGTCGGCTGCATGCAGAGGTATTGCCTGGTGCAGCTCGCCCTTGAAGGTATTGTTGACGCCATTGTCCAGATAGGCGGCATCGAACAGGTTCTGGTAATTGGCGGCGTCGCTTCCCAGCGGATGCAGTGGTGATGGCAGCAGGCTGCTGTCGGCGTCGATCAGGCCAAAACTTGGGGCAACTCCCGGCCCGGCGTAGCCCGCGCCATAGAGGGTATAGACCTGCGAGGCAAACGTGACCGAGCCATCGGCAAACACGCTCAGATTGCCGGTAGCCGAGGGATACAGGCCACCGGCACCCGACACGTGGACGTCGCCTTGCAATGCGGTCAGGTCGAGCGATGCAGGTAGTACGGCGCCGGGGTTGTACGATTCGCTTGCTGCCGCCGCGCCATATGAGAATAGAAAACCCGGCAAGCTCACACTGTCGAGGATGAGATCGCCCTGGGTGGTCACCAAGCGTGCCGACGAAGTTGCGCTGTAACTCTGCCCATCGGCCTTGTTCGCCGGCAGCAAGCCGGCCAGGCCGGGGTCGATCCGCGCATACGAAGGATCATAGATGCCGCCGATATCCGCACCAGTGCGAGCCAGCACATTCCACTGCGTATCCTGCGCGCCAAGCAATGTCGACACTGGCGTGCTGAGGCCACCGACCGCATTTATGGTTGCAGGCGCGGTGTAGCTGAGGTCGGCGCCGATCGCGCCGCCAGTGCTGAGTTCGCCCTTACCCTTGGCCACGAAGTACACACCGCTCAGGATGTCGCCATCGGCGTGCACGGACAGATTGCCGCCACCCACGGTGGTAATCGCATTGCCAGCCGCGTTGGCGTACCAGCTGGTCGGCAGCGACACGGAAAGGTCGCTGATATGGCCACCGGCGTTGACGGCAACGTTGCCGCCTACGCTCATCACGCCCTGGTCGAAGTTGGCGAAGTTGATCGAAGAACGCGAGCCATCGGCAGCATTGCCGGTCTGCATCCACGGCCACCAGAACTGGCTGATGTCAGTGCCGGCGACACCGGTGACATTGCCGCTGGTGTCGGCGACCTGTTCGATCGCGTTGATGCTGCCCTGCGCGTTGAGCAGGATGTCGCCGGCGTGCTCGGGGTTGACCAGTCCGCTGACCAGGAAGTCGGGCACCATCGCGGTTGCGGCATTGCTTCCCGTATTGGTCACTGATACGCCCGTGCCAGCTGCCGTGCCGCTGGCCGGCGCGCCGGCAGTGTAGACCACGGCGGGCGCCACGTGATCCAGCCAGTCGATGTCGCCGGCTGAGGCGATCGCGATCGAGCCGGTGCCGGTGCGCACGGTGGTGGGGAAATCCAGCGTCTTGCCGTCGCCGCCGGTGGCGGTGTACTGCACGCTGAAATGGCCGCCCAGGTTCACGTTGCCGGTGTTCGTGCCGGCCGACACGGCAACGGGATCGACCGCGTCGGCAACCGCACCGGCTACCAATCGGTAGGAACTGCTGGACCCGCCAAGCAGAGTCGCCGACACCAGCGAGGCAACGCTGCCGAGCTTGGGCATGTTCGACGGCCCGTTGTCGGCAACGTTGGGAAGCTGTTTCGGCCCCGTGGAGTTGCTGGCTGCCGGCGAATACGGCGCATAGAACATCTGCGGATTGCCGCCGTAGCGCACGTCACCGCCATCGTTCTGCGAGACGTAGGTGTAGTAGGTGTCGTAGCCGCCGATATAGGTGGCGTAGTCGGTGGTGTAGTTCTTGTAGTTGCTGGTCGCTTCGGAGGCCAGCGGCAGCAGCAAGGGTGAAGGCGTTTCGGAGGTGTTGCCCACTGCGTCGCCGAAGGTGCTCTTCAGCCAGCTCAGGTACGCCGCCACGTAACCGGCGTAGTCGGTGGATGGCTGCGGCGCGACGCGCTGCGTCGGCTTGTAGGTATTGAAACCGTTGTTGTCCGCATTGTTGTAGGCCAGCGACCAGTTGTTGCCCACGCCCACTTCGCCGATGTACAGCATGTAGTTGTTGTAGTAATCCGCGGACTGGTATTTCTGCGGCGCCAGGATCGGCTGGTAGTACGGATCGCTGCTGATCGGCAATGGATTGAAACCACCGAACCCGTCGATGTAGACGGTGCTGTTGTACCCATTGGGGTCTGGTTGCCAAAGGACGTCGTATTGAAAAATCGCATCCGTCCTCAGGTAATGATCAGTTGCCATGAACGCCGCCAGCGCATCCAGATATGCCTGCGAAGGCGGTCCGCTGTCGCTCACCGTCACCGCCGCGGCCAGTGCTGCGCCAGTGTTCTGCTGGTAGAAGCCATCGGTGATGCTGGCTTGAACGTTTACGTTGTGCAGCGCCTGCACGGTGAGGATCGGCGCCACGCCGGATGCCGACGCGGATGTGGCGCCATAGCGGTAAGCAAGGTGAATCACGCCATCGGCATCGGTGGTGCCGGCGCCAAGGTTCCAGTTGGTCAGCACTGAAATGGCGCCGCCATTGGTATTCGCATCCGGATTGGTCAGCGTGATCCCCGGGCGGAGGACGAGGTTGGCAAGCCCCGCAAAGCGATCGCCAAAGCTGTAGCCGGGCTGTTCCACGTAGCTCATCAGCGTGCCCGCACCTTGCGCAGCATCGCCGTTGACGTAGCCGTAAAAGCTCAGGTGAGCGGCGTTCGCCGCGGTCGGAGTGAAGTAATCCTGGCTCAGGTACTGTTTCAAGGTCGCGGCATCGGCCGGTGCGGGTAGCGCATTGTTCGCCGCGTCCGTCCAGGTGCCGGCAACTATTTGCGGCGTGCCGTCGGATCCGTACTGATACCAGCCGGCCGGGTCGATCAGGCCGTCGAAATGCTTGGATGCGTCGCTGGAATGATCGGCGGTGCTCCATACCGCATACGGCTCGATCGTGACGTTGCTGGCGCCGCGTATCGCCAACATGCCGCCGCCGAACACGATCGGCACGTCGCCATCGGCCAGCAGCGGCGCGCGCATGCTCACGCTGCCGCCGACATCGCTGGAACCGCCGGACACATCGATGCTGGCGTTCGGCCCGAACTGGATGATGCCGGCGCTGCCGGACTGCACGTTCTCGTAGCCGTAGGCGCTGTTGAGCGTGCCATCCGGCGTGCCAGTGGTGCCGATCACGACCACGCCGCCGCGTTGTTCCGGCGTACTGCTGGTGGCGAGCAGGCTGCCGTTGAGGGTGACGCCGTTGCGTCCGTAAAGCTTGATTTCGCCGGCCGCCGCGCCCGATGCATCGATGCTGCCGTCGATCCGCACGACGCCTGCATTCGTATCGACCGCGCCTTGTCCGCCGCCGGCAAGCAGATAGACATCCTGCGCGACCAGGCTCTTTCCGCTGGACAGCGTGAGGTTGCCCGCGCCGCTGCTGATGGAAATGCCGCCGGTGGTGCCGGCCTGCGTGGTCAGCTGCGCCAGCTGATCCAGGTCGAGCGCGCCGCCGCTGCTCAAGGTGAAATAGCCACCTTGATAGCCGTTCAGCGCCATGCCCTGGAACGCGCCGTTCAACTGCGCCTGCCCGGCCGCCTGGATGGTGATGCCACCAGCACTGCCGCCCAGCGGGGCGCCGGCGAAATCCACCGTCGCACCTTGCTGCACGATCACCGAGCCCTGGTCCGAAACCAGTTTCAGCTGGCCGCCCGATGCATAGGTGGTGACGTCGTAGAAAGTCTTGTTGACGCCGGCGGTATTCAGCACGGCGCCACTGGCGATGGTGAGATCGCCGTGGGCGGCTTCCAGGTTCATGTTGCCGGCAGGCGCTTGGACTACCGTGCCGATGCTGAGCGAACCGCCAGCAAGCGAAAGCACGCCTCCCATCGCGTTGTTCTGCAGTGGCGTACCCGATGCGCGGTTCAGCGTAAACGCGCCCGTGGTAACCAGGTGAGTGTCGGCGCCGCTCCCCGTCGCCAGCACGGGCGTGCTGAAGCTGACGTTGGCGCTGCCGAAATCGAAACCGCCGCTGCCCTGCCCGAGCATGCCCTGGCTTGCCGTTGCGGTAACGCTGTCGAAGCCTTGCAGCACGCTGCTGCCCGCGGTGAAATCCAGCTCGTTTGCACTCAGGCTCAACTGGCCGCTGCCGGCGCCTGCCGTAGCCGCACTGCCGATCGCATTGCCCAGGCCCAGCTTCGCCGCGGTGATGCTGACCTGACCACCATCGCTGACGAAGGCGCTGGCGTTGAGGTTCAGGCTTTGCGGCAGGTCGATCGCCACGGTGCCGAGAAAATCGATCGCGCCGCGGCTGTTGAGCGTGACCTGCTGCGCGTTGCCCAGCAGGCTCAGCGTGCCCGGACCGATCACCAGCCCGCCGGTACCGGCAGCGGCACCATCACTGCCGACGAAGCTGATCAGGTTGGCGTCGGCCTGGATCGCCTGCGCGCTGAGTACTGCCGAAGGGCTTACCGAGGTGTCGCCGGTGGTATCGATAATCAACGAACGGCCACCCTGCAAGGTGGCGCCCGCGTGGATGGTGAGTTGGCCGGAGGTTGCGCCAGGCGAAATGTCGTTGCGCGTAACGTTCACCACGCCGTTTTGCGATACGCGCAGCAGGGCGCCGTTGCCGCTCACTGCAGGTACGCTGCCGCCGTTGGCAGCCGTGCCGGCCACGCTGCCGAAGATCAGCGGCGTGGTGTCGGCGCTACTGTTGCCACTGGCAAGCAAGGCACTGCCTGCTTGCAGCACGATGCCTTGCGCGTTGGGATCGCCTTCGCCATTGGCAACCAGCAGGATTTCCGGCGCCTTGAGCGGATGCGCACCATCGTTGGCGAGCACCACGCTGTCGGCAATGCTGCTTACCTGATATCCGCTACGACCGAGCTGGCGCGTACCGCCCAGCAACAGGCTGCCCGCGTTCAGTGCGCTGAGCGAGTCGGCCGACAGCTGCAGGTATCCGCTCAGTGCGCTCGCATCTTGACTAGTCACTTCGATCGCCTGCGCGGCGATATCCACCAGCGAGGCACGCCCGCCGCTGGCCGGTGCCGAATCCAGGCTGGTCGCCAATTGCAATTGCTGCGTAGCGCTCAGGCTCAGCTGGCCGGCATCGGCGGGCAAGGCGGGCGTGGTGGTGCCGGCAGTGCTCGCCTGCTTGGCGAAATAACTGTCGGCGCTGGTGAACTGGTATTGCGAGTACTGCTGCCACACCGGTGCGGACTGCACCAGGAAAGTGGTGGTGCGCGCATTACGCGAACCATCCAGCGCGCTGCCGAAATAGCCGGTGATGCTGAGCGTGCCATCGGGCAGCATCGCATTCTGGCCCAGCACGCTGTCCTGCGCGCTGGTGTTCTGCACCACGCGGTAGGCGCCGGGCACCGTGGCGTAGCCGGCCGGCAACAAGGTGTAGTAACCCGCCGGCAAACCCGCCATGCCCGACAGATAAACGGTCTGGCCGACTGCCGGCCCCGCGCCCGCGCCGTTTTCCAGCGCGGCATCGTGCGCGCTCACCGGCGTGGTGTAGCCGGGAATGATCGCGTAGATCGCGCGGCCATCCGCATACTGCGGCACCTGCTGCCCCGCCGCGCTGCTGGCATAGCTGGTTTCGTACTGCGCCAGTACGTTCACCGTGCCGCCCACGCCCGGCACCCATTCGGACGCCTGCAAGCTGCCGCCGCCGCGGATGTCGATGGTGGCGCCATGATCGAGTGCAACGTCGTTGCCGGCGATGCTGATGTGCTTGGCCGGTGGTGCGGACAAGGTGGCCGACGGCTGGTTCGACGCGCCGTTGTAAGTCCACTGCTGACCATCGGTAGTGGTGCCGAATGGCACAGTGATGCCATCCAGCGATACCGAGCTGATGCTGCCCGCGCCCAGGTGCACGCTCTGCGTCGTCACCAAGGGATAGGCGCTGCCGTCGAGCCCGAACGCGCTGGCGATGGCGGAAGGATCGAGCACGCCGATCGCCAGGTTGCCCGAGGGCACGCGCACCGTGCCGTCCTGCTCGATGCGGTCGGCGTCCAGCAACAGGCTGCCACCCGCGGACAACGGCACGCTGCTGGCGCCGCTGCCCAGGATGCTCAGCGTGGTGGACAGCGCATGGCCTTGTGCATCGTTCAAGCCGGACGGATTGGCGTCGATCACGAACGCATAGCCGCTCACCGGATAAAGCTGCGCGGCCTGCAGGCTCAGGTTGCCCGTAGTGAACAACAGGCCCGGCTGCATGCTGCCGGTGTTGCTGTTGTATTGCAGGCTGGTGGGTGCATAGAAGCGCAGGTCGCCGCGCGATGTCAGGTTGGTCGCGGACCAGGCCTGCAGATCCAGTCCACCGCCGATATCCATGAAATCGGCGCTGACGTTGAGCACGCCGCTGCCGGCCACCGCCTGTGGGGCCTGGTTCGGGTTGGTGCCGACCAGCGCCACGTACGGAGCGGTGATGTTCACCACGCTCTGGCTCGGCACGTAACCGGCCGGTGCCGTGCCGTTCCATGAAGTGTCGGCGACGGGCAGCGCGGTGAGCGATGGCGCGTACAGCACGAAGCTGCGATCGAGCTTCAGGTCGAGGTCGCCGGCCACGCCCACCGGAACATCGGTGGCGCTGGGGCTGCCTTGGCTGGAAGGCGTCGGCCCCACCGTAATGCTGGCAATGCCCGAACCGTTCAAGCGATCCGCTGCGAAGTGCAACACACCGGATGCGCCACCCGCTTCGACCGTGCCGCCGGGAGACAGGCCCGATGGCATCAGCATGCCCGTTTGCTGCAGGACGATGGCGGTGGCCGAAGGACGCGACCAGACCATGGTGTTGCGGATGCCTTCGATCTGGAGACTGCCGCCTTCGCCTTGCGATGCACCGGCCGTGCTTTGCAGATGGCCATCCGCGAACAGCCCTGCACCCGCGGCGAAGGTGATGTTGCCAGCGTTGCTCCACACGGGTGTGGCAACGTACCCGGGCTGATTACCCGCAGCATTTGCAGCAGGCAGATCGTAGACGTCGCTCGCACCTGACGCATCGATCAGGCTGTGTGGATCGGTCAGCACGTAGCCGCCGCTGGCGGCGAGCAGCACGCTGCCGCCATCGAGCACCGTGCCCGTGCGTGGCGTAAAACGCGGCGCCAGACCGTTGCTGGAGCCAACGCCGGCTGCGCCCGCGGCGAGCGGATTGACCAGCGACACGCCGGCCACGTCCAGCACGGCCTGCGCACCCAGCCACAACTGCGTGCTGGTCGTGAGGCCAGGCAGCTGGTTTGGATCGGTAAGCAGATTGATGCTGCCGCCGGACGCCTGAATGCTGCCGTCGATGATCGTGGATGCATTACCTTGCAACTGCACCGTCGCGCCTGCATCGGCGATGATCGAGGCGCCTGGTCCGACGATCAGCGAACCGGTTACGTCCGGATAGGACACCGCCCCGGCCGCATAATTACCTGGTGTCTTGAACCAGCCCAGGTAGCTACCGGCGTTCACCACCAGGCCGGTACCGCTGCTGTTGCGATCGACGTAACGCAGGTACGGCGCCAACTGCCCGATGGCGGCGTAGCGGGTACCGGTAAGCGGATTCGTAGCGTAGACATCGGCACCGCTCGGCAGCGACAGCAAGGCCTGGTCGTCGGCCAGCATGCTGGAGCGCGCCAGTTGCACCGTCGTGCCGGGCGCGACGATCGCATCGGTGATCGAAGTCAGGCGGTAGTTGTCGAAGCCCTGCCCGGCGAAGAACGACGGCGCCAGGTAGACGCCGCTGTGCATCGCCAGGTCATCGGCGCTGCCGCCGATCTGCAAGTCGGTCGCTTGCAGCGTGAACGTGCCGCCACCGCTGAAGCCGTAGGCGCGCAGCGTGCCGTTCAGCGCTATGGTTGCAAGCAGGCTCGATGGCGCCGGATAGACCTGACCGAATTGCGAGGCACGGGTGGTGCCGGGAACGTAGATGACAAGGCTGACGTTGCCACCGCTACCGTCGGGTATGCCGTTGCGCAATTGCAGCTGGCCGTTGCCGTTGACGTAGCCGCCGCCCGACACATCCAGCAAGCTGCCCGGCTGCAGCAGGATGGACCCGGTGGCGTCGCCGATGGGCACGGCGTTCTTGTCGGTCAGGAAGTACTGCGTGGTAGCGAGGCTGATGTTTCCGCCATCGATATAGCGATCGCCGACATAGTTGTCCGCGGAGGCGCCCCCGTCGTTCACCCATAGCCCGCGCGCGCTCAGCACAGCGTTGCCGCCCACGACAATATTGCCAGGCAGATTCCCATAAGTCGCCGACGGGGCAGCAACCGCACCCAACGATGTAATGCCGATCGAGCCAGCCGGTGCGTTGAGCGTCCCAAGCACGTTCACGCCGTAACCGGCCAGGTTGATCGATCCGCCCGGACGCACGCTGAGCGACGTGCCGGCCTGCTCCTTGATTGGCGCGCCAGATGTGGTGGTCACGTTGAACGTGCCGAAGCCGCCCTGCGCCACCAGATTCGACGACAGCGGCACCCAATGGGCGAGATCATCCGGATTGCTGTTGGACGGATCGTTAGCGCTCAGCACCGTTTGCCACGGCGTTGCGGCCTGGAACGGCGGGACAAGCTGTTCGAGCGCCGATGTGGACTGTTGCAGCAGTGCGCCGACGATTTGGTTATGGATGCCGTTCCCTCGCCCCTGGTAAATGGTTTGGGCTCCCTCCACGGTGACGTTGAGCGTGCCGTCGACAGGTTGCGTGCCATTGATCACTTGGTTGCGCCCGGCAAACGCCTGCGCGGTGATCTGCCCGTCCAGCGCCAGCGCATTGCCGGTCTCGATGCTGAGCGTACCGGCGTTGCCGCCTACCGCAAAACCGCTATCCCAGCGCGTGCTGCCGGCAAGCAACGGATTGCTGTAGTGCGTGCTCACGCCCCAGCGGTTGTCCACCACGTCGTAAGTGCCGGCGAAGCCGACGTAACTGATGTTGGGATTGGCCTGGGCGATGTTGTAGACGCGGCCATCCGCGCCCAGCAGATTGGGTGTGGTGACCCAGCCGGCCCGATAAGCCAGGTAACCGCCATCGAGGTTCAATTGCGCGCCGCTGCGCACGAGAACTTCGTAGCCATTCAGATCGATGCTGCCGCCGTTCGTCATCATCTGCGTGATGTCGCGCGGCATGTTCTGCACGTAGCCCGACACATTGAGGATTGGGCTGCCCACCCAGCTCAGGCCATCGGCCGCCACGCCGCTTTGCGTGCTGTCGATGACGACATCCTTCTGCTTGTACAGAAAACTGTCGCGCAGCAGCGGCGCATTGGCCAGTTCGTTCTGGCCGATGCGCGGAATCGTCACCAGCAGCGCCGACATCGGCAACTCGACATCCGCGAGGCCCGATACGTCGAGCACCGCGCCACTGTCGACATAGATGCGGCCGGCGACCGGGTTGGCCGGATTGTTGTCCGAGCCCTCAGCAAGCACGCTCAGCTTGGCGTTGGGTGCGTCCAACAACGAACCGGACCCGAAGGTGACGGTATTGCCGCTCAGGCTGATGCTGCCGGGCGTGAACGCCGCGGTCGCCGCCGCGTTGGACGTAGTGGTGGCGCCATCTTTTTCTGGCAGCACGGCGGTGACGGCGTTGGAGCCCAGCGTCAGCGCGCCGGTACGCGCATAACTGCCGTCGACAGCGCCTTCGTCGCGCGCATTCAACACGATGCTGCCGGGATAGCTGATGCTGGTGGAGGCGAGCGCAACGCCTTCCTGGTCCACGTTGTAGCCGAGCATTTCCACCTGGCCGCGGCGCGACTGGATCAGGCCGCTGTTGCTGGCGGTGTTGCCGGTTGGCACGACCGTGGCGCTGGACGACAGCGTCGGCATCTGGTTGAGCACGGTCAACTTGCCGCCTGTCGAACTGCTGCTCAGGTTCGAAAACTGATAGCCCGCAGCCAGGATCGCCTGGCCATTGTCGTCCACGATGCTGCCGGCGTTGGAGACGTTCGGCGCGGCCAGCAACACGAAGCCTTGCGCGCCACCGTTGATGGAGGCGCCCTGCTGGACGACCACGTCGTGACTGCGCTTGTCGGCGAACAGGCCGTTGACCAGGAACGGCACCGCCGCGTTGGCGCCGGAAGAAATGCCACCCTTGAGGAACGCGCTGTTGCTCGCGGCGACATCGCCACTGAACAGATCCAGCGAACTGGCCAGCAGCGACTGCGTATTCACCTGGCTGCCGGCACCAAACAAGATGCCGTTGCGGTTGAGCAGATACACCGTGCCTTCGGCCTTGATCTGCCCGAAGATCTGACTCGGCACGCCACTGGGATCGACCACGCGATTGAGCGCAATCCAGTTGTTGCTGCTGCCGTTGGTCTGGTTGCCGCCGCTTTGATTGAAATAAAGCGTGGTGTTGCGGCCGACGTTGAAGCTGTTCCAGGTAAGGATCGCTTTTTGCGCGGTCTGTTTGACCTGGACGGTGGTTTGTCCGTTCGCTGTCGCTTGCGTGGGCAGGTTGGCGTTCTGCCACAGCGATGGATTGCTCGAGATGCCGGGTGCGACGGCCAGGCCGCCAGGCGTCAGTCCGTTCGGCACCGGCGAGGCTTGTTGCTGTGCGGCCTGCTGCGCTGAACGCTGTGCCGACATCTGCGCTGCGACTGCTTGCGCCGCGCGGCTGAGATTGGCGAGCGATTGCTGCACTTGTTGTTGCTGCAACAGTTGTTGCGGCGTCTGGGCGGCAAGGCCGGAGAGCGATGCATTTCCGGTAGCGGTCTGCGCGTTGGGACGGTTCGCGGCCTGTTGCGCCAGCCACGCCGAACTCAGCGCCTGCGGGCCGCCGGCGTGCACGGGCATGGCCGCCATCGCCAATACGGATGCAATCGCGTAGGCCAGGGGGTGCCTGGTGGCTGCGGTACGCATGGAACGGAAATGCTTGCCTGAACCGACCGGAGTGATCACGAACGCTTCCCCTGGGTGTCTCTGTGCACGTCGTTAAGTAGACCGCCAGGTGGATGACGGACTGAACCGTGTCATCAAAATTTCATGGGGAATGTCGCGAGGGTTTCACGCGAAGGAAATGTTTCTCGTAGGTTGGGGTGGACGCCAAGCATCGGGGGTGGCGATACGGGCGGTGGCCGTTGCGGCGTCACCGATCTGCCCAGGCTGTTGCCCATTTGATGGCTGAAGGCGGAAAAATTGAATTGCCCGACTTGCTGATTGCTGGGTGCGTGCGCCACCGCGTCGAGCTGAGGTTGCGGCTGCATTGGCTGATGCGCGGACGACGCCAGGTGTTGATTCAAACAGTTATACGACAACGCCGGCCGGTCATTGACGCTGACGTCGACGCATGAAGGCGAAGCTGTTTGCGCGCATGCAACCGCCTGCACCATGACGGCCGCAGACGCTACAAGCCACAGTACAGGTGATTGCAAGCGCATGGCTTCATGACCGGTTTACTGCTGCGCGCCGCTCGACGCGCCGCTGCTGGCCGGAACTTGCTCCAGATTGAATGACATGGTCGTGATCTTGGCGTCCAGGCCTTGCACCACCAGCGGCGTGAGATCGTTGCCCATGTTGCCGCCCAGCACCGCGTTGCGGTCCAGCAACAATCCACAGCTCTTGCTGCGATAGGTTTCGGCGATCACCGGCTGCGCGTATTGCGCGATCTGCCCCATCGCCTTGACGCGCGTGGCTTCCAGCTGGCGGGCGCGCTGGTTCTGGTCGGTTTGCACTTTCTGCAGACGCTGCGACAGTGCCTGTTCGCGCGTCTGGCGCTGCTCGGCGGAAAGCGAGGCCGCCTGCGCGCGATACGCCTGCACATCGGCATCGACTGGTTTGCGCTCCGCGTCGATCTCGCTCTGTGCCTGGTCGGCCAGTTGCTTCAGGCGCGCGGAGGCGGCCTTGCCGACCTTGGCGTTGGCGAAGATCGCTTCGCGTGAGAGCAGGCAGACGCCGGATACGGCCGGGCCACCGAGCGGCGGGTTGCTGTCGCTGGATTGGGCA
>NZ_JBQCHP010000160.1:0-7512 GCF_051954575.1 Dyella sp.
GCAATACCGACCAGCGCAGCAAGGATTACGGCGATATCGCGCAGACTTTCCGCCCTGGCCATGCCGATTACACCTATTGGCAGAAATACGGCATTCGCGATCCGCGCGGCGGTGGTCGTTCGTCCGCGCGCGAAACCACCATGCGCGTGGCGGCGGCGGTGATCGCCAAGAAATGGCTGGCCGAGCGCTACGGCGTGCGCGTGCGCGGCTACCTGGCGCAGTTGGGCGAGATCGTTCCGGCGGGCTTCGACTGGAACGCGATCGAGCAGAACCCTTTTTTCTGGCCGCACGAGGCGCAGGTGCCGGAGCTGGAGAAATACATGGACGCGTTGCGCAAGTCCGGCGATTCGGTCGGCGCGCGCGTCAACGTTCAGGCCGACGGCGTGCCGCCCGGCTGGGGCGAGCCGATCTACGGCAAGCTCGACGGCGACCTGGCCGCCGCGCTGATGTCGATCAACGCGGTCAAGGGCGTGGAGATCGGCGACGGCTTCGAAGCGGTCACGCAGCGCGGCAGCCAGCATCGGGACGAAATGCATATGGACGGCTTTACGTCCAATCATGCCGGTGGCATCCTGGGCGGCATCAGTACGGGGCAGGCGGTATGTGCCTCGATCGCGCTCAAGCCCACCTCGAGCATTCTCATTCCCGGCCATAGCGTGAACCTGGCCGGCGAGTCGGTCGACGTGGTCACCAAGGGGCGCCACGATCCCTGCGTCGGCATTCGCGCCACGCCCATCGCCGAGGCGATGGTGGCCCTGGTGTTGATGGATCACGCGTTGCGCCATCGCGCACAATGCGGCGACGTGGGCGAAATAAAACCGCGCATCCCTTGATGGAACAAGGGCCTGTCGCCTTATGGCAGACAGGAAGCAAGCGCCCCACGGCAGTCAATCGCACATGAGCAAGTCACACAACGTCTGGGTTTCCCGCCCGCTTTTTCCGGAAGTACTGGCCCATCTGGCCCAATACGTGGACGTGCGCGCCGAAACCGACGAGCGCCAGCGTCCGCCGGCCGAGCTGCGCGAAAAGCTGGCCGACGTGGATGGCGCCATCGTCGGCCTGGGCGAGCGCATCGACGCTGGCGTGATCGCGGGCAATCGCAAGCTTCGCGTGGTGGCCAACCTTGCGGTGGGCTATAACAACTTAGATGTGCCGGCGCTGACCTCGGCCGGCATTCTTGCCACCAATACGCCGGACGTGCTCAACGAAACCACCGCCGACTACGCCTGGACGCTGCTGCTGGCGGCCGCGCGGCACGTCAGCAGCGCCGAACGCTGGTTGCGTGCCGGCCAATGGCGCGAGGGCATGCGCTTCCACGACTGGCTGGGCATGGACGTGCACGGCAAGACGCTGGGCATCCTCGGCATGGGCCGCATCGGACAGGCCATCGCCCGTCGCGCCTATGGCTTCGGCATGCCGGTGCTCTATCACAACCGCTCGCGGCTGCCGGAAAACATCGAACGTGATTGCCGCGCCCGGTGGGTCGAAAAAGCGGACCTGCTCAGGCGCGCAGATCATTTGATTCTGGTGCTGCCGTACAACGCGCAGAATCATCACGCCATCGGCGCTGCCGAACTGGCGCTGATGAAACCTACGGCCGTGCTGGTGAACATCGCCCGTGGCGGTATCGTCGACGATGCCGCGCTGGCCGTCGCCTTGCGCGAAGGCCGGCTGGCGGCGGCCGGGCTGGACGTGTTCGAAGGCGAGCCTTCCGTGCATCCGGCCCTGCTCGAACTCGACAACGCCGTGCTCAGCCCGCACATCGCCAGCGCCAGCGCCGATACGCGCCGCGCGATGGCGCAACTGGCGGCCGATAATTTGCTGGCGGCGCTGGGTCATGGACCCGACGCCGGACATCCACCTTCGCTGCTCAATCCGGAAGCTCTAGGAGCCGTACATGAAGCGAAAACGTGATACGTCTCACGCCAGCAAGGTTGTGCCGTGCAGTCCGCGTACCGCGCAGGCTAGATTCCCCGGTCGGGGTCTCGATGCCATCGCGGCGATTCTCCCTATCAGACAAGTGACCCGATGAGATGAGCAAGAAGAGTAGTTACAAGGTAGCGATGGTGGGCGCCACCGGCGCCGTGGGCGAGACCCTGCTGAGCATCCTGGCCCAGCGCGATTTTCCGATCAGCGAGCTGGTGCCGCTGGCCAGCGCGCGTTCGGCCGGCAGCAAAGTGGAGTTCGCCGGCAAACAGATCACCGTGCAGAACCTGGACGACTACGACTTCAACGGCGTGGACATTGCTTTCTTCTCCGCCGGAGGCTCGGTCAGCCGCGTGCATGCGCCGCGCGCTGCCGCTGCGGGCGCGGTGGTGATCGACAACACCTCGGAGTTCCGTTACCAGGACGACATCCCGCTGGTGGTGAGCGAAGTGAATCCGCACGCCATCGCGCAGTACACCGTGCGCGGCATCATCGCCAACCCGAACTGTTCCACCATGCAGATGCTGGTGGCGCTGGCGCCGATCCATCGCGCAGTGGGCATCGAGCGCATCAACGTGGCCACGTATCAGTCCGTTTCCGGCGCCGGCCGTTCGGGCATGGAAGAACTGGGCAAGCAGACCGCCGCGTTGCTCAACTTCCAGGACGTGGAAACGAAGAAGTTTCCCAAGCAGATCGCCTTCAACGTGATCCCGCACATCGACGACTTCCAGGCCAATGGCTACACCAAGGAAGAAATGAAGATGGTGTGGGAAACGCGCAAGATCCTGGAAGACGAATCCATCCAGGTGAACCCCACCGCGGTGCGCGTGCCGGTGTTCTATGGCCACTCCGAGGCCGTGCACATCGAGACGCGCGACAAGATCACCGCCGAGCAGGCGCGCGAGCTGCTGGAGCAGGCCGAGGGCGTGGTGGTGCAGGACGAGCGCAAGGCCGGCGGCTATCCCACGCCGGTGGGCGACGCGGCCGGGCAGGATCCGGTGTTCGTCGGCCGCATCCGCGAGGACATCTCGCACGACCGCGGGCTGGATCTGTGGATCGTGTCCGACAACATTCGCAAGGGCGCAGCGCTCAACGCCGTGCAGATCGCGGAATTGCTGATCGAGGATTATCTGTAATGGTAATGCGTTTCAGTCTGGTTTTGCTGGGTTGCTTGTTGGCTTTCAACGCTTGGGCGCAATCATCCAGGGATACGGCACAGGAGGCGACGGACGTTCGCCAGCAGGTGGCCCAGCACCAGACCGAAGTGCAGCGGTTGCAGCAGGACGTCAGCCAGCAGGAATCGACCAGCCAACAGGCAGCACAGAAGCTGCAACAGCAGGATCAGGCCATCGCCGAACTGCGCAAACAGATCGAGGCTGCCCGACAGGCCTCCAAGGTACCCTCGGGCAAGCATTGACGGCCGTCACGCCGGGCGAAAAATTCGGCGCGCAAAAGGGCCTCCGGGTAAAATCTGGTATTGTTGATTGACGTTTATCTAACTAAAGTGACGCCTTCCAAGAAGAAGGCGCCGCAAGCTGCGGTGTCTTTTCAGTAAAGCGTCCGGGTCGACTCGGGGGAGCCAAGCGATGAATCGTTCTTTGAAGCTGTCGATACTGCTGGCGCTTGCGCTGGGCAGCAGTCAGGCGGCAGCCGTGGAACTGGGCCAGGCACATATCAAGTCGGCGCTGGGGCAGCCGCTCCTGGTCGATATTCCGGTCACCAAGGCCACTCCCGATGAACTGCAGAGCCTGAGCGCGCAGTTGGCGCCCAACGACGCCTTCGTCAAGGCCGGCGGCGAGCGTCCCTCGATTCCCTTGCAATTCAACGTGGTGGACGACAACGGTCACAAAGTGATCCGCGTCACCAGCAGCTCCGCCGTGGACGATCCCTACCTCGACTTGCTGGTGGAAGTGAACAGCAGCACCGGCAGCAGCGTGCGTGAATTCGCCATCCTGCTCGACCCGCCGAACAAGGTAGCGCAGGCAGCCAGCAGCAGTGCGCCGTCGCGACGTCGCGCACCGGCCGCCAGCACATCCGCGCCGGCCAGCGAAACCACCGCCGCGCCGCGCCGCGCCAGCGCGCCTGCCCGTACCGCTCAAGCTCCCGTGCCGAGCGGCGGCCAGATCGGGCCGGTGGAGAAGGGTGCCACGCTGTCGCACATCGCTGCGCTGGCTGCGCCGGCCGGCGTCGACGTCAACCAGATGATGCTGGCGCTCAAGAGCGCCAATCCGGACGCGTTTTACCGCGACAACATCAACGCGCTGAAGGCCGGTTCGATCCTGCGCGTTCCCTCGCGCGACGACGCACTCGCCACGGCCGCTGCCGCAGCGGCCGCCACGGTGCACCAGCAGAACAGCGACTGGCGCAATGGCGCCGTCAGCACGCCAGTGGCCGTGGCCACGGGTGGTACGCGCGAGAACGCCTCGGTCGCCCCGACCGCCAACAGCAAGGCCGACCGCCTGGCACTGGTGCCGCCGGGCAGCGAGGGCCAGGCCCCCGGTGGTGCGAACGGCAAGGGTGGCGCCAGCGCCGCCGTGCGCCAGCAATTGCAGCGCAGCCAGGAAATGCTTTCCTCCCTGCAGCAGCAGAGCGAAGAGCTGAAGTCGCGCCTGAAGGACCTGGAAGACATCAACAGCAAGAACCAGCGCCTGTTGTCGTTGAAGGACAACGAAATCGCCGATCTGCAGAAGCAGCTCGCCGATGCGCGCAAGGCCGCCGGCAAGCCTGCCGCCCCGACGGCTGCGCTGACGCCGGCCCCGACGCCTGCGCCGGTCGAGAACAAGCCGGCAGCCCCGGTCGCCGCTGCGTCCGCACCGCACGCCGCCGCTCCCGCACCGGCCGTGGCCGGCGCAACGAGCGCCGCCAAGCCGGCTGCCGGCGCATCGGCCGCAAACGGCGTCGTCACCACGCCGCTGAATGCGCCCGCCAAGCCGAAGCCGGTCGTGCCGCCGCATCGCGTGCCTACGCCCGCGCCGGCCGAGCAACCCTGGTACACGGAAACCTGGGCCTGGGCGGCAGGTGGCGGCATCATCGTGCTGGCCTTGCTGGGCTTGCTCAGCCGCCGCGGCAAATCCGGCGGCAAGGCGGCCAGGTCGGCTTCGCCTTCGTCCAAGGGGGGCGGTTCGCTGGCCGATCGCTTCGGCACGGTGGACCTCGATAGCGAACATCCGGCCGGTTCCGACCCGGATCAGGACGAACTGCTCGACCAGCTTGCCGAACAGCCCGACGACATCGGCTTGCATCTGGAACTGGTCAGCCTGTATTACACCCGCCGCGATGTGGAGCATTTCGAAGCGGCCGCGGAAGCGATGCACGCGCACATCACCGATCCGGACCAGCCGGAATGGCAGGACGTGGTGCACATGGGCCGCGATCTGGCCCCGGGCCATCCGCTGTTCGCCGCGCACGACGCCGACGTCACGCAGGTGCGCGAGCAGCCGCATCACTTCGATCTCGACAGTTATCCTCCCACTCCGGCCGCCGCCGAGCCGGTGGCTCCGGCCAAGGCGCCGGCGCCTGCGCCGTCCAAGGTCAGCGAATACCATTTCGACTTCGACCTGACGCCGCATCATCCGGAACCTCTCTCCCGCCCTGCCTCCGCGCCGGCGGTGAAGGAGCCGGAAGAAGAGCCGATCTCCACCTGGAAGTTCGACGACGAACCGCTCGATGCGCCGCAAACGGCCCATGCAGGCCAGGCCGAGCACGAGCACCACGCGGTGCATACGGATCACGACGCGTTCGGCGAACTGACCGATGATCCGGTCGACACCAAGCTCGATCTGGCACGCGCCTACCTCGACATGGGCGACCCCGATGGCGCCCGCGCCATGCTGGAGGAAGTGCTGCACGAAGGCACGCAGATCCAGAAGGACGTCGCCAAGCAGTTGCTCGAAAAGATCAGCTGATCGTTCTTCAAGGCACACCTCATCGGGCCGGCCATTGCCGGCCCGATGTTTTTCCGCCACCTGCTACGCTTGTGCATCTTTTTGAGTGGTCCTACCACGCATGCGCATTGCCCTGGGCATCGAATACGACGGCACCGATTTTCTCGGCTGGCAGCGGCTGAGCCACGGTGCCAGCGTGCAAGCGAGCCTGGAGCGCGCGCTTTCGTTCGTGGCCGCCGAGCCGATCACGGTGACCTGCGCGGGCCGCACCGACGCGGGCGTGCACGGACGCTGCCAGGTGGTGCATTTCGATACCGAGGTGCAGCGCGACATGCGCGCATGGGTGCTGGGTACCTGCTCGAACTTGCCGACCAGCGTCGCCGTGTTGTGGGCGCAGATCGTGCCCGATGAATTTCACGCGCGCTTCTCCGCACGCAGCCGCCGTTACCGCTACAGCATTCTCAATCGCGCCGTGCGCCCCGCGTTGGATGCGCGCCATGTGACATGGGAGCGCCAGTCGCTGGATGCCGAACGCATGCATGCGGCAGCGCAAGCCTTGATCGGCGAGCACGATTTCTCCGCGTTCCGCGCCATCTCCTGCCAGGCGGCGCACGCGCGGCGCGAAGTGAAGCAGCTCAGTGTGCGGCGCGAGGGGCAGCAGGTGATCGTGGACATCGAAGCGAATGCATTCCTGCATCACATGGTGCGCAATATCGTCGGCTCGCTGTTGGTGGTGGGGCGTAGCGAGCAGCCAGCGGAGTGGATCGCCACCCTGCTGGCCGGACGCAATCGCGAAGTGGCCGGTCCCACGGCGGCGGCATCCGGCTTAACCTTCATTGCACCGCGCTACGAAAAACACTGGGGCTTGCCTGAGGAGGTCAGCGAATGACTCGCATCAAATGCTGCGGCATGACACGCGTCGAAGACGCCTTGCTCGCCGCCGAACTGGGCGTCGATGCGATCGGCGTGGTGCTGACCGCGCACAGCAAGCGACAGGTGTCGCTGGCGCAGGCGCGCGCGATTGTCCAAGCGATGCCGCCGTTCGTCGCCACCGTGGCCTTGTGCATGGATGACGAGGCGAACTTCGTGCAGGAGATCATCGATACCGTGCGCCCTTCGATGCTGCAGTTCCACGGCAGCGAGAGCGACGAGTGGTGCAAGCAGTTCGGCCAGCCGTATCTGAAGGCGATTGCGATGGGCGAGGGCGCGGCGGCGCTCTACCAATTGCATGATCACCCGCATGCGGCGGGGCTGTTGCTTGATGGGCATGGTCTGGGCGAACCTGGCGGCAGCGGTAAATCGTTCGATTGGTCGCTGATGCCGCGCGATCTGAAGCAGCCGTTGATTCTGGCTGGTGGTTTGAATGCGGCGAACGTGGCGGCGGCGATTGGTGTTGCGAAGCCGTGGGCGGTGGATGTGTCCAGCGGGATCGAATCGGCGCCGGGGGTGAAGGGTCACGGCAAGATGCGGGAATTTGTTGCGGCCGTGCGTGCTGTGTAACTGGAAGAGAGCGTTGTGGATTCTGTGCGCTGGGGTTCCCCCGGTTCGAGCCCGGGGTCAGCCCAGCCTATGTATGGACTCGCCCCCTACGTCAACCGCTTTTTTCATTCCCCGAAGGCCGGCTGCATCTATGTATAAGGCCTCATCAAGGTGGCAACACGTGCCACGGGCACACCATCGTTTGAGCTCGCACCATGCCGAT
>NZ_JBQCHP010000161.1:0-8665 GCF_051954575.1 Dyella sp.
CGCCAATTCGTTCGCTTCGACAACAGGAGTACGCTTGGTCATGACTCGCCCTCGCTCATTACAGGACGGTGAAGAGTTTTACTCTCCTCCGCTGGCCCCAGAGGCCTTATCGGAGCGGGGGCGAGTCCATGCGATTACGTGTCAATAGCCGCGATCGGCCTTCTCCGCCGCCTTCAACTCACGAAAATGCTGCAGCTCCTGCGCCTGCTGCTGCACCGTGGTGTCACGCGTCGCCTTTTGCCGTTCGAGCAAGGCGCGCTCGTTGGCCACGACATTGCGTTGCGCGGCGATCTGATCGTTGAGGAACTTCGGCACGGGTTTTTTCGCGCGCTCCTCGTCGGCGGCGCGGTTGAGCAAGTCGGTGAGCGCGGCATCCTGGCTATGCAGGTTCACGCGCGTGGTTTTCATCTGTTCGTCCAGGTTTTCCAGCACCTGTTGCTGCTCGTTCTTGAGCGCGGCTTCGTCCGGATAGGTGTTCAGCAGCAAGAGGTCTTTGCTCTTCTGTTCTTCCAGCGCGCGCTTCTGCGCCGCGATCTCGTCGGCCTTCTTTTGCGCGGCAGCACGCTCGGCCGGCGTGAGCTGCTTTTGCACGTGCACCGTCACCATGCCGCTGCTGTTGATGACGTCGTAGCCGTACTTGAGGGCGTCCTCGGTGAGGCTGTCGCTGTAATGGGGCAGCCCGCTGGCATCCACCCAGCGGTAGCGGACACCGCCGGGCGTGGTTTGGGCGACCGCCAGGCCAGCCAGGCCAAGCGACACGATGATGGATGCGCTAAGCGCGAGTCGACGCATGGTTTCCCCCTTCTCGACCCAGTATAACCACCGCTTTTGACACGCTCGATGTCTAGAGTGCGCCAACGTGACAGGGTTCACTGGCAGCGCGGGACAGCTCAGGCGCGGACGCCGTAGTGTTCGCGATAGGCCAGCATGCGCGGGTGCTGCTCGGCCAGGTCGGGCCGTTCGCCGACGTAGGCCAGTACATCGCCGAAGCTGGTGATGGCGACCACCGGAATGCCGTAGTCGCGCTCTACTTCCTGCGCGGCGGAAAGCTCGCCTTGGCCGCGCTCCTGGCGATCCAGCGCGATCAGCACGCCGGAGGGCGTGGCGCCCTGGGCGCGGATCAGGGCCAGCGACTCGCGTACGGCGGTGCCGGCGGTCATCACGTCGTCCACGATCAACACGCGGCCGGTAAGTGGCGCGCCGACCAGCACGCCGCCTTCGCCGTGGTCCTTCGCCTCCTTGCGGTTATAGGCCCAGGGCAGGTCGCGGCCGTGCTGCTCGGCCAGCGCGATGGCGGTGGCGGCGGCCAGCGGAATGCCCTTGTAGGCCGGGCCGAACAGCATGTCCACCTGCAGGCCGGAATTGACCACGGCCGCCGCGTAGGCGCGGCCGAGGCGGGCGAGCGCGGCGCCGGAATCGATGCGGCCCATGTTGAAGAAATACGGGCTGACGCGGCCGGACTTGAGCGTGAATTGGCCGAAGCGCAGCACGTCGCGTTGCAGGGTGAGTTCGATGAAGTCGCGCTGGTAATCGTGCATGGACATAAGGGTGTCGGGGACAGGATGCGTCATGGTAGCGCGTCCCTCGCGCCATGCTCGATTGCTATCATGGCCCGTCCCCACGAGGAACGCCCATGCGCATCATCACCCTCAACGCCAACGGCATCCGTTCCGCCGCGACCAAAGGTGTCTTCGAATGGCTGCGCCAGCAGCGCGCCGACGTGGTCTGCCTGCAGGAAACCAAGTCGCAGGAAGACCAGTTGGCCGATCCGATGTTCCGTCCCGACGGGCACCACTGCTTCTATCGCGACGCCAGCAGCAAGAAGGGTTACAGCGGTGTGGCGATCTACGCCAAGCGCGAGCCGGACAAGGTGCTCACGCAGTTGGGCTGGGATGAATTCGACAACGAAGGGCGTTACATCGAGGCGCGTTTCGGCAATCTCAGCGTGGTTTCGCTGTACGTGCCTTCGGGTTCGTCAGGCGAAGAGCGCCAGCAGTTCAAGTTCAAGGCGATGGATTGGTTGGCGCCGATCTTCGACAAGTGGCTCAAGAGCGGACGCGACTACGTGCTGTGCGGCGACTGGAACATCGTGCGCAGCGAGTTGGACATCAAGAACTGGAAATCCAACCAGAAGAATTCCGGCTGCCTGCCGGAAGAACGCGCCTGGCTCAACGACCTGATCGACAAGCGCGGCTGGGTGGACAGCTTCCGTGCGATCAAGCCGACGGCGGTGGAATACACCTGGTGGTCCAACCGCGGCCGCGCACGCGAAAACAACGTGGGATGGCGCATCGATTACCAGATCGTGACGCCGTCGCTGCAAAAGCGGCTCAAGCATTGCTCGGTCTATCGCGACGAACGCTTCTCCGACCACGCGCCATACACGGTCGACTATGCCGACTGAAGCGGAGGCTTCGGCCGCGCGCAAGCCATCCGTGTGGCAGGCATTCTCGCAGCCCGCCGCGTGGACGATGTGCCTGTTGGGCTTTTCCTCCGGCCTGCCGTTCCTGCTGGTGTCCTACACCTTGTCGTTCTGGCTAAAGGAAAACGGCATCGTGTTGAAGGACATCACGATGATCGCCAGCGCCGGCATGACCTACGCGTTCAAGTTCGTATGGGCGCCCTTGCTGGATCATTGGCGGCTGCCGCTGTTCACGCGGCTCGGCCAGCGCCGTGGATGGCTGCTGCTGGCGCAGCTCGGGGTGATTGCCGGACTGCTCGTCATGGCGGCGCTTACTCCGCAGCAACTGCCGTTGTTCGTCGCCGCCACCTTGTTCGTCGCGTTCATGGGCGCCACGCAGGATATTGCCGTGGATGCGTACCGCATCGAGATCGCGCCGCCTTCTGCGCAAGGCGCATTGGTGGCGACCTATGCGCTGGGTTATCGGCTCGGCCTGCTGGTGTCCGGCGCGCTGGCCTTGATCCTGGCCGATCACATCCGCTGGAGCGAGATCTACGCGCTGATGGCAGTGACGATGGCGATTCCGGTGGTCACCACGTTAGTCATGCGCGAACCGGACGTACGCCGCGCTCTGCCCGCGTCATGGCGGGAAGCGATGCGTGAAAGCGTGCTCGATCCTTTCACCGATTTCTTCAAGCGCTACGGCTGGGCGCTGGCGCTGCTGACGCTGGTGTTCATCCTGCTGTTCAAGATTCCGGAGCAGGCGATCATCGGCGGCGTGATGGGGCCGTTCTATCGCGACATGGGTTTTTCCAAGACGGAAATCGGCGCGGTCACCAAGATCTACGGCATCTGGATCAGCATCCTCGGCGCCTTTGCCGGCGGCGCGGCGGTGGCGCGCTGGGGCGCATGGCGATCACTGGGCGTATGCATCGTATTGGGCGCGATCAGCAATCTGCTCTATATCCTGCTGCTCGGCCACCAGGGCCAGCTGACAATGTTGACCCTGGCCATCTCCGGCCAGAATTTCTTCGAAGGCATGCTGGGGCCACCCACGGTGGCGTTCCTTTCCTTGCTGGTGAATCGCCAGCACACGGCCACGCAATATGCGCTGCTGAGCTCCTTGGTGAACCTGCCCGGCAAGGTGCTCGGGTTTTTCGCCGGCGGCATCGTCGCCAGCGCCGGCTATGGCGGCTATTTCGTGATAACCGTGTGTTCGGTGCTGCCGGCGATGCTGCTGTTCGCTTGTCTCTGGCGACGTTTTGATCCGATGGCTGTCCCCTCAAGCTAAGAAAGAGCTGAAAACGCTCACACATCGACTGCGAACTGATCCACGAATCGCCGCGATGGTGATTGCAGGCGACGATGCAGTTGGCGAGGATCGGTACACAGGGCAGTGTGTAGCGGAGCGACCGTCCTATGCCGGATTTGATGATTCGTCACATTGATCGATTGATGGCAGAGCGCATCAAGCTGCTGGCGAAGGCGCGCCAGTGGTCGATCAACGATGTAGTGCTGCAGGCGTTGCGCCAGGGTCTGGGTGTAGCGGAAAACAACGGCATGCTCGCCGAGAATCTGCTGGAACCGTCCGACCTTTCTTTTGGCGGGCACTGGGATGCCAGCGAGCGCGCGGCCTTCCAGGAAGCCGTGCAGGCCTTGGCCATGGCGCGTTCGGAACAGCTTGCGCCCAGCGCGCAGGTCAGCGAATTGCTGGAGTGATCAGCGCGCGTCGCGCGGGGCCGGATACAGCGCCCCGAGCACGCGATAGCCTTTCGCGCCCGTAACCGCGGGAAGATTGCCCGGCAGGCCAAGCAGCCGTTGCCGCGCCAGCCAGGCGAAGGCGGTGGCTTCCAGGTAATCCGGATCGACGCCGTAGTCCGCCGTGCTAGCTAATTCGCGAGGGTGCAGCAGCTGCCGCAGGCGCTGCATCAGCACCGGATTGTGCACGCCGCCGCCGCAAGCCAGTACATCGAAAGCATCCTTGGCGTGCGCATCGATCGCCATCGCGATACTGCGCGCGGTCAGTTCGAGCAAGGTGGCTTGTACGTCTTCCGGCGCCAGCGATACCGCGTGCAGGCGCGCATCCAGCCAGGCCAGATGGAAATGTTCGCGTCCGGTGCTCTTGGGTGGCGGCAGCGGGAAGTAAGGATCGCGCAGCAACTCCGCGAGCAACGCTTCGTGCACCTGTCCGCTCGCTGCGAACGCGCCGCCACGGTCGAATGCTTCGCCACGATGACGCAGGCACCACGCATCCATCAATCCATTGGCCGGCCCTGTGTCGAAGCCGAACACATCACCCTTGGCGGAGAGCACCGTGATGTTGGCAATGCCGCCCAGATTGAGCACGACGCGCGTGCGACCAGGCGTGTTCAGCAGCATTGCATGCACGGCAGGGAGCAGTGGCGCGCCCTGGCCACCGGCCGCGACATCTGCGCTGCGGAAATCCGCCGCCACGTCGATGCCGCTGCGTTCGGCGATCACTGCCGCATTGCCGATCTGCAACGAGAACGGATGTTCGCCAGTGGGTCGATGTCGAATCGTCTGCCCATGCGATCCAACGGCACGCACTGCGGATGCGAGCGTGCCGCTTTGTGCGAGCAACGTGTCGACGGCGTCCGCGAAGCTGTGGCCGATGGCTACATCCAGGCGTCCGAATGCATCGAGATCGAGCGTGGTTTCGCTTTGCGCGACGCGCAGGATCTGCGTCCGCAGCGCCTCGGGCCACGCATGCGTCAAGGCATGCACCAGCCGCGGTTGGTGGTCGTCGAAGCGCACCAGCGCGGCGTCGATGCCGTCCGCGCTGGTGCCGGAAATCAGGCCTACATAGAGCCCTGCGGCATCAGCCACGCGCTCAGTCATCGCTGCGCGTGGTGGACTTGGCGCGCGCGAGCTTGTAGTTGTTGTCGATCTCCATCAGCCGCGCCAGCTGCGGCTTCACCACGCCGTTCTTGAACTGCGCCAGTTGTGCGCCAGGCAGCGGCTCGGGCTTGGGCAGGGTGACGGTCTGCGGATTGCGTTGAACGCCGTTGACGCGGAATTCGTAATGAAGATGCGGGCCGGTGGCCAGGCCGGTCATGCCGACGTAGCCGATCACATCGCCCTGATGCACGTGCTGGCCCACGCGTTCGTTCGCAAAGCGCGACATATGGCCGTACGCGGTGCTGATCTGGCCGTTGTGCTGGATGATCACGAAATTGCCGTAGCCATTCATCCAGCCGCGGAACTTGATCACGCCGTCGCCGGCGGCATGGATGGGCGTGCCGCTGGGCGCCGCATAGTCCACGCCTTTATGCGCGCGCATAAGGCCAAGGATCGGATGCATGCGTGCCGCGCTGAAGGGCGAGGAAATGCGCGTGAAATCCACCGGAATGCGCAGGAAGGATTTCTGGATCGGACGTCCGTCTTCGCTGAACCAGCCATAGGTGCCGTCGGCGCGCTTGAAACGATAGGCTGTGTAGCGCTGTCCCTGGTTGACGAATTCGGCCGCGACGATATCGCCTTCGCGCAAATAGGCGCCATCGCGATACACCGTGTCGTAGATGACCGTGAAGCTGTCGCCCACGCGCAGATCCTGCACGAAGTCGATGTCGTACTTGAACAGATCGGCCAGCTTGATGACCATCGCATTGGAAAGGCCCGCCTTGTTGGCGGCGGCGAACAGCGAATCGTCGATCACGCCGTGGGCGATCTGCTCGCGCGTTTCCACCGAACGCGCAACCATGCTCATGCTGGGCGTGGCGCCATCGAGGCGAATGACGGCGCGCGTGGATTCGTCCTTGTCGAAACGAATGCCTTCCAGATTGTGGTTGCGGCCGACCAGGAAATCGAATTCCTGGCCAGGACGGATATTGTGCAGAGCGGTCTTTGCATCGCCGGCGTTATCCACCACGCGCTGCAAATCGGAAAGACTCAACCCCTGGCTCTGGAAGATATCGGCGAGCGTTTGTCCGGGACGCACTTGCACGACGCGCCAATCTTCCACCGCCGGTGCCTTGAGCGTGGGCGCTACCACTTTGGGCAAGGCGAGCGGCATCAGCGTGTGTTCTACCGGCTGCACGGCGGTCGGCTTCATCGCCGTCGCCCATGCGGGAATCAGAAAGCCCGAAAGCACGGTGATCAGCAGCGCCGTGGCTGCGAGCATCCAGCGTTCGCGGTGCCAATGGATAGGCGGCTGCTCACCGCCCGGCTGTCGATTGAACGACCAATGGGCGCAGCGTTGGTAAAAGTGGGAGTGGCGACGTTGAGCCTTGCGGCGAATGGCCAGTTTGCGTGCGATGCGCGGATCTTGCTTGCTTTGAGCCATCGCTAATCGACCTTCTTCTTCTTATGTGCCATCACTACTGCGCCCCCCGCAGTTACAAACTAACAATGAGGGCGTACCATAACCAGCTTGTGCAAAGTGCGTCAATGCCTTTCGCATCAAGGGTTTGCGCGCGGTTTCCGGTTAACGCACAATTAACGCCATTGACGGCCGCGATCACCTTTTTGGCTGTCTAGGCAATCACATCAACGAGGAACTACATGAGCGAGCTTGAGCAGGCGCTGGCCACCATCGCGCGCGGCGCCGACGAAATCATCAAGCAGGAAGAGCTGGCCGCACGCCTCAAGCTCGGGCGGCCGCTGCGCATCAAGGCGGGCTTCGATCCCACAGCGCCGGATCTCCACCTGGGGCACACCGTGCTGCTCAACAAGATGCGCCAGTTCCAGGATCTCGGGCACACCGTGATCTTCCTGATCGGCGATTTCACCGGCATGATCGGCGATCCCACCGGCAAGAACGTCACGCGCAAGCCGCTCAGCCGCGAAGACGTGCTGGCCAACGCCGAAACCTATGCCGAGCAGGTTTATAAGGTGCTGGACCGCGACAAGACCGAGCTGCGCTTCAACTCCGAATGGTTCGGGCAGATGACTGCCGCCGACATGATCAAGCTCGCGGCGCAGCACACGGTTGCGCGCATGCTTGAGCGCGACGATTTCGCCAAGCGCTATGCCTCGCAGCAACCGATCGCGATCCACGAATTCCTCTATCCGCTAGTGCAGGGCTACGACTCGGTGGCGCTCAAGTGCGACGTGGAGCTTGGCGGCACCGATCAGAAGTTCAACCTGCTGATGGGCCGCGCACTGCAGGAGCATCACGGCCAGCCGCCGCAGATCGTGCTCACCATGCCGCTGCTCGAAGGCTTGGACGGCGTCAACAAGATGTCCAAGTCGCTGGGCAACTACATCGGCATCAACGAGCCGGCAATCGACATCGTCACCAAGACCTTGAAGATCGGCGATGAACTGATGTGGCGTTGGTTCGAGCTGCTGAGCTTCGACGTCTCGCTGGATGAGTTGGCGCAGATGAAGCGTGACGTGGCGAGCGGCCAGCTCAATCCGCGTGATGCGAAGTTGCGCCTGGCGCGCGAACTGGCGACGCGTTTCCACAATGCCGAGGCAGCCGAGCAGGCGATTGCCGGCTGGCACGCGGTAGTGCGCGGCGAAGGCGATACGAGCCTGTTGCCGCTGACCGAAATCGCTGTGCCTGCGGAAGGCTTGCGTCTGCCTGCGCTGCTTACTGCTGCGGGCCTCACCGCCAGCAACTCCGAAGCGAACCGCAAGCTTAAGGAGCGCGCCGTGCGCATCGATGCAGAAGTAGTGGAGGATGCGCAACGCCATTTCGCGCCTGGTTTCGAAGCAGTACTGCAGGTAGGCAAGCGCAACTTCGCACGCGTGCTGCTCAAGCAAGCCTGAGCATGTCGGCGCTGGCATGCGGCGCGAACGACGGCGCGCCGCATGCTGAAAAATATTTTGCTGAAACCGCTTGCCAGATCGGCAGGCACTCCCTAATATTCGCCACCCCGCCGACGCACCTCTCGCGCACGGCAACTCCCCAGCAAAAAGATTCATCGCAAAGGGTGTTGACGGAAGCTTGAAGGGATGTAGAATGGGCGGCTCACCCGGGACGAAATGCTTCGGGGCGATCTTCAAGAGAAGGTTGCAAGTGATTGATCTTTGACAGTGTGCGCAGGTGACTTGTGTGGGCGCCTTGCGGTGGCTGGATGACTGTCCAACCAATGCAAGCGTCCAACCTAAGAGTCAATTCAAAAGCTTGACGTTTTACGGTTAGGACAACGCTTCAGAAAGATAGAGTGTCTTCGGACATTCGAAAACTTAAGTGAAGAGTTTGATCCTGGCTCAGATTGAACGCTGGCGGCATGCCTAACACATGCAAGTCGAACGGCAGCACAGTCGTAGCAATACGATGGGTGGCGAGTGGCGGAC
>NZ_JBQCHP010000162.1:0-2607 GCF_051954575.1 Dyella sp.
GTTGTCGTTGAGTGGCCATCAGGTGGTAGTGCGTGGCGCAGCCTTGGCTGGTTGCCAAGGCAAGCCGCGCGCTGCCGCATGGTGGCCACTCAACGACAACCCGAAGGGCCGGGTCTGTTTGCCCGCCATGCCGCGTCATCACTTAAGTCGTGTACCGACGTACACTCCTTCGCTCTTCCTTGCCTGGCGCGCAAACAGATCCCTGCACGGGCCACGCCAATAGTGCGAACAGGCCCTAACGTTTCGATCTCGACATGCCGCAGCGCAGTAAGGCGTGCATGACAGCTGCCGATATAATTGCCGCTTGCCTGCCCCTTCCCCACTGCTGTGGATGTCCCCATGCCGCAAACGATGAAAGCCCTGGTCAAGCGCCTGCCCGAAAAAGGCATCTGGATGGAAGAAGTGCCGGTGCCGGAAGTCGGCCCCAACGAGGTGCTGATCAAGCTGGAGAAAACCGCGATCTGCGGCACCGACCTGCACATCTATAAGTGGGACGAGTGGTCCCAGCGCACCATCAAGCCCGGCCTCACCATCGGCCATGAATTCGTCGGCCGCGTGGTGGAGATCGGTCCCGGCGTCACCGGCTACAAGATCGGTGACCGCGTCTCCGCCGAAGGCCATATCGTGTGCGGCCATTGCCGCAACTGCCGCGCCGGCCGCCAGCACCTGTGCCCGAACACCATCGGCATCGGCGTGAACCGCAACGGCGCCTTCGCCGAATACATGACCATGCCGGCTTCGAACCTGTGGCCGATTCCCGATCAGATCCCCTCCGAGCTGGCCGCCTTCTTCGACCCCTACGGCAACGCCGCGCACTGTGCGCTGGAGTTCGACATGGTGGGCGAAGACGTGCTGATTACCGGCGCCGGCCCGATCGGCATCATCGCCGCCGGCATCGCCAAGCACGTGGGCGCGCGCAACGTGGTGGTCACCGACGTCAACGACTACCGCCTGAAGCTCGCCGCCGACATGGGCGCCACGCGCGTGGTGAACGTCGCCAACCAGTCACTGAAAGACGTAATGAAAGACCTGCACATGGAAGGCTTCGACGTGGGCCTGGAAATGAGCGGCAATCAGCGCGCCTTCAACGACATGCTCGATTGCATGTACCACGGCGGCAAGGTCGCCCTGCTCGGCATCCTGCCCAAGGGTGCCGGCATCGACTGGGACAAGGTCATCTTCAAGGGCCTCACCCTGCAGGGCATCTACGGCCGGCGCATGTACGAGACCTGGTACAAGATGACCCAGATGGTGCTGACCGGCTTTCCGCTACAGAAGGTGCTCACCCACCAGATCGCCATCGACGACTTCCAGAAGGGCTTCGACCTGATGGACGCAGGGCAGTGCGGCAAGGTGGTCTGCAGCTGGACCTGAGCGGGGTCGGTAACCGGCCCCTTCTTGTACGTCTTACCGCGAGGCGCCTTCGACAGCCGAAGGCTGGCCAAGCGGCCAACCCTTCCTCCCTGGCGCCCGGAACGCTGTCGCTTTCGCAGTCATGACGCCAAGGCGAGGCAGCAACGAGCGCCCTGCCGCCCCCGAGACTGGAGAACCACGTGACCTACACCGCCCACGACCGCTACACCACCGAACTGGAAGCCATCCGCGACCAGGGACTGTTCAAGGGCGAGCGCATCATCGTCTCGCCGCAGTCCGCCGAGATCGAGCTGGCCGACGGGCGCAAGGTGCTCAACTTCTGCGCCAACAACTATCTGGGCCTGGCCGATCACCCGGACGTGATCGCCGCCGCCAAGGAAGCGCTGGATACGCACGGCTTCGGCATGGCCTCGGTGCGCTTCATCTGCGGCACGCAAGACCTGCACAAGCAGCTGGAAGCGAAGATCGCCGCCTTCTTCGGCACCGAGGACACCATCCTCTACGCCGCATGCTTCGACGCCAACGGCGGCCTGTACGAGCCATTGCTGGGCGAGGAGGACGCGATCATCTCCGACGCCCTCAACCACGCCTCGATCATCGATGGCATCCGCCTGTGCAAGGCCAAGCGCTTCCGCTACGCCAACTGCGACATGGCGGACCTGGAAAGGCAATTGCAGGCGGCCGATGCAGCCGGCGCGCGGACCAAGCTGATCACGTCCGACGGCTCGTTCTCGATGGACGGTTTCATCGCGCCCCTGGACAAGATCACCGCGCTGGCCGAGAAATACGGCGCGATGGTGCACATCGACGAGTGCCATGCCACTGGCTTCCTTGGCGCCACCGGCCGGGGCTCGGCCGAGGTGCATGGCGTGATGGACAGGATCGACCTCTTCACCGGCACGCTGGGCAAGGCGCTCGGCGGCGCGCTCGGTGGTTTCACCACGGGCCCCAGCGAAGTGATCGA
This sequence comes from Dyella sp., assembly GCF_051954575.1. Classification (GTDB taxonomy): domain Bacteria; phylum Pseudomonadota; class Gammaproteobacteria; order Xanthomonadales; family Rhodanobacteraceae; genus Dyella_B. Next base: position 2,339 of record NZ_JBQCHP010000162.1, read on the forward strand.
GCTGTTGCGCCAGCGCTCGCGACCGTACCTGTTTTCCAACTCGCTGCCGCCGCACGTGGTGGCCGCGGCGATCAGGGTGTTCGACATGCTGGTGTCTGCAGGCGATTTGCGTACACGCGTGCAGGAGAACACCCGCTACTTCCGCGAGGCGATGACCGCCGCCGGCTTCGACATCAAGCCGGGCGTCCACCCGATCGTGCCGGTGATGATCTACGACGCCCCCAAGGCGCAGGCGATGGCTGCGGCGCTGCTCGAGGAAGGCATCTACG
>NZ_JBQCHP010000163.1:0-6893 GCF_051954575.1 Dyella sp.
TATTTCCCAGCGATGGGTGGTGGGCGACAGGCCCCGGCGCGCGGGGGGTGCGTGTGGTTTGGGTTCGCCCCGCGTAACCCACCGATGCCCCATAAATAGTGTGGGTAACGCGCCGCTAACCCAACCTACGGTCGCCGCATGTACTTACATGCTTACGTCGATTTCGATCGGGTAATCGGTCGAACCGGGCAGCTTCGGGGGCACGGGAAACGTCCACGCGGCGAACTGTCCGGCGAGGCATTTTGCCACCGGCGTCGGTGCGCGTACGTCCACATTGAGCGGGTGGCCGTCCGGTGAAATATCGGCGACCAGGGTGAAGGGCGATTTGTCGGCGGGCACGTTGCTGGCCAGGCAGGCTTTCAGTGCATCGGTCATGGGGTTGCCGATCCTGGCCCAGAACTGCTTCTGGTATGCCGGCCCGGTGGTGCCGGCTTCCACCATCTTGGCGCGCTGCACGCGTGCGGTGAACGTATCTGCAGAGGTGGCGGGTTGCGCACCGGCAAGCAATGCAAGGGCGAGAAAGGTCAGCATTGCGGTGACTCCACGGCGGCGAATGCCGCAACGTAGCAGCACCGCAGGGCGAGGTGAAGCGCTGTGACGTTTGCGCGCAACACTGCACGAGGATGGCCATTTGCGCGGGGAGCAGGGAATGCCTGCTTTAGCATGGCAACCCAAGCTACGGATGGTGTTCGAGCGCCAGATATTCCTCGCTCTGCATCTCGATCAAGCGCGATTCGGTGCGGCCGAATTCCGCGCGCAGGCGTTCGCCGTCGTACAGCTCGGTAATCGGCGCGGCGGCGGAAAGAATCAGCTTCACGTGCCGGTCGTAGAACTCGTCGACCAGTTGTACGAAGCGCTTGGCCGGGTCTTCGCTGTAGATGGTGAATTGCGGCACGTTGGAGATGATGATCGCCGCCGCCGTCTTGGCCAGTGCGATGTAGTCGGCGACCGCGCGCGGGCCGTCGCACAGCGCGGCGAAGTCGAACCACAAGATGTTGCTGGCACGTTTGCGTACGGGAATCGGGCGATCGTTGATGACGATGTCGCCGCCTTCGATGACCTCACTCTGCGCCTGGCTGGAAAAAATCCGCTGCAGTTCGCGCTCGGCTTCCGCGCCTGGCGGCGTGTGGTACACCGGCGCATGGGTAAGCGCGCGCAGGCGCCAGTCGTGCGCGGAGATCATTTCCACCACGTGGCAATGCTGCTTGATCGCTGCGATCGCCGGCAGGAAACGCGCGCGCTGCAAGCCGTCCTTGTAAAGATTGTCGGGCGCGGTATTGGAGGTGGTCACCAGCGTGACGCCGCGGGCGAACAAGGCATCGAGCAGGTTGGCCAGGATCATCGCATCGCCGATGTCGTTGACCAGGAATTCGTCCAGGCAAAGCACGCGGCAGCGCTCGGCGATGCCGGCGGCGACGTCCACCAGCGGATCCTGCCGCTCGCCCAGTTCGCGCAGGCGCTCGTGCACCTCGCCCATGAAGCGATGGAAGTGACGCCGCAACACCACGCCATGCGGCAGGCTGGCGGCGAACAGATCCATCAGGAACGTCTTGCCGCGCCCGACGCTACCCCACAGGTACAAGCCCGGCACTGCCTGGCGCTCTTCCCCGCCGAGCAGCGATTTGAGGCGGCCGAAGAGGCCGTTGCCGTTTTCGCGCACCGCGCACAAGGCGGCGTGCATGCGGTCGAATTCCGGCAGCACGGCCAGCTGCGCGGGATCGGGCATCCAGCGATGCGCACGGACGCCTTCCTGGTAACGCACGCTGGGGGATAGATCGTTCATCGGGGTTCAAACCTTGGAACCATGCCTGCACGGAGCTTTGGTAGGTTGGGGTGCAAACCCCAACATCACGTCGTGCACGAAGGAAACGTTGGGGCTCGCACCCCAACCTACGGGCGTTATGCAAGCATCACTCACGCACCGGCGGCAAATGATCGTGCATCCAGTGTTTCACCGCACCGCGCAGATCCATCAGGCGGCGATGGAAGAAATGCCCGGTCTCGGGCATGCGCACCAGCTCGGGCGGATGTTGCAGGCTGTCGATCCAGTCGAACACCGCTTGCGGTTCCACTACTTCGTCTTCCTCGCCCATCACCACCAGCCATGGGCAGGTCGGCAGGGCGAGCGTTTCATGCGACCAGCGGCCGACCGGCGGCGCAATGCTGATCAGCGCCTGGGCCTTGAGCCGCACCGCGTTGCGCAGCGTTACGTAGCTGCCGAAGGAAAAGCCGGCCAGCCACAGTACGTCATGAGGTCGCACCGTGCGTACCCATGACACCACGGCGGCGAGATCGTCGCTCTCGCCGCGGCCGTTGTCGTACTCGCCGGCCGATTCTCCGGCGCTGCGGAAGTTGAAGCGCAGCGTGTCCAGGCCGCATTCGCGCAGGCTGCGCTCCAGCATGGTCACCACTTTGTTGCGCATGGTGCCGCCATCCTTGGAATTGGGATGGCAGATCACGGCGGTGGCGCGACGCGCGCCGGGACGCTCGGCAACGTCGGCAATGGCCTCGAGTGGGCCGACCGGGCCTTGCAGGGTGAATTCGGTGAGGGTGTCCGGAAATGCGGACAGATGGGAGGAGGGGGCAGCGGAAGTCATGGCGCCATGATAGCTGCCCGGATGCATCGGCGTTTTCGTAGGTTGGGGTGCGAAGCCCAACGTCGCCATGCCCACGTTGGGGTTTGCACCCCAACCTACGAACGTCTTATTTGGCCTGATCCACGATCCACGTCACCGCGGCCTTCACCTGCGCATCGTTGAGCGAAGGATTGCCGCCCTTGGCCGGCATGAAGTTACCGTCGGGGCCGTGGTAGCCGTCGGTGGCGTGCTTGATCAGCGTATCCAGGCCCTGCGCGATGCGCGGACCCCACATCGCTTTGTTGCCCAGCACCGGCGCACCGGCCACGCCGGCGGTGTGGCAGCTGTGGCAGAGGTTGTCGTAGATGGTCTTGCCGTCGGTGGTGCCGCCGTAGGCCACTTGCGCGGCGGCGGCCTTGGCGGCGGCCTCCTGCGCGGCCAGCATGGCGGCGCGACCGGTGTTGCCGGCGTAGACGGCGCCGTTGGGCGCGAGTTTGGCGGAAAGTTGCTGCGCGGCGTTCGGATCGGTTTCCTTCGGCTCGTGCTCGTAGATCGTCCAGGCGGTGAAGATCAGGACCAGGGTCAGCACGCCGAGGCCGGCGATAAGCAACGAGAACTGACGCAGGAAACTCTGGTCGGATTTGCTCATGGAACCGCTCACGCAAGTACTCCAGTCATCGAATTGAGGGAGGCTCTGATCCATTCTGCGCAGGTGTCACCGGCGCTGTCCGTTCGCAGGCCACAGGGGCATCGGCGAAGGCAGGCAGGCCGCCTGTCGAGACGATGGACCGAAGGCATGCGGACGGACAGCGCCGGCCCCACACACGTTGATTCAAATGATGGGGTGATGTCCAGAAGGCTCGCAGTCTGCGCCGCGCGGCGTGGCAAGACGGCCAGTCTTTCCTGCGCCGCGCAGCACACCCTGCAAGCCTTCTGGACATCATGCCACCTGTGCAGAATGGATCAGAGCCTCCCTGAATCTGGAAAGCCGCCACGTTTCCCCCGTGACGTACCTTGGCGCCCCTGGCGACCGTGCCATGGCTCGCCGTATGGCGCGCCATGGCAATAATTGTCCGAGTATAGACGAAGCCTGCTGCATGTTAAGCCATCGTCCTGCCACATCGTTGCCGCCATACCGCGGCGATTTGTCCTGACTCCTTTAGTACAGTGCGTCGTCGGGTGCCTGCAGGCTGACGGTCATACCTGCTTGCTACGCTCCAGCTCCCCGGACCGTGCCATCGGTCATAAGGCACCTGTGTCAACTGGCATTGTCCAAGGTCGTTCAGCAGCACCTATGCTTGTTCGCAAGCTGCAAGCCATGAAAGCGCATCGTTCGCGCCGGCGGAGTCGGGTGGTTCCGTCGTTCATTCCAGGAGTTTCACATGTCGCGTTTTTGGAAAATCGCGTTGGTCGTGATTGCCGTGTTGCTGGTGGGAGGAGTCGCTTTCCGCTTGTTGCACAAGCCGGGCGAAGCGCCGGGCGCCAATCGCCAGGCCAAGGCCGGTCAGAACGGCGGCCCACCGGGTGCGCCCGGCGCCGGCGGGAAGGACGACGCGCCGGTGCCGGTCACGGTGGAGCCCACCGTCAAGCAGAATGTGCCGGTGTACCTTACCGCCACGGCCACGGTGACGGCGCTCAATACAGTGACCGTCAACCCGCAAGTCGGCGGGCAGTTGTGGGCGATCAACTTCAAGGAAGGCCAGCCGGTAAAGAAAGGTGACGTGATCGCCCAGATCGATCCGCGCACGTACCAGGCCGCCTACGACCAGGCGGCGGCCAAGCAGAAGCAGGACGAGGCCTCGCTCGCCACCGCGATCAGCACGCTGGACCGCAACCAGAAGCTGGTCGCCAGCGGTTACGTGGCCGCGCTGAACATCGACACGTATCGCAACAACGTCAACCAGCTCAAGGCCACGGTGGTGGCGGACGAGGCCAGCGTGCGCTCGGCCAAGGTGCAGCTGGATTTCACCAAGATCGTCTCGCCGATCGACGGCGTGGCCGGCATCCGCCAGGTCGATCCCGGCAACGTGGTGACCACCAGCACGGCGATCGTCACGATCACGCAGATCCAGCCGATCTATATCGTCTTCAGCCTGCCCGAGCAGAATCTCGAGGCCGTGCGCGATTCATTCCAGGGCGGTGCGAACAAGCTCGAAGTGATCGCCCTGGACCGCACCGACGCCCATCCGCTCGACACCACCGGCACGCTGCAGGTGGTAGACAACCAGATCGATACCTCCACGGGTACCTTCAAGTTGCGCGCGATCTTCAACAATCCCGGCAGCACCTTGTGGCCGGGTCAATTCGTGAACGTGCGGCTGCGCGTGCGTACCGTCGCCGGCGGCATGGTAATTCCGGCGCAGGCGGTGCAGCGCGGTCCGGACGGCGACTTCGTCTACAAATTGCAGAAGGATCAGACCGTGGCGATGCAGCCGGTCAAGGTGGCCGGTGAAGTGGGCGAGAGCCACGTGATGGTCAGCGCCGGCCTGAACGAAGGCGATCAAGTGGTGACCGAAGGCCAGTTCCGCCTGAAGCCCGGCAGCAAGGTGAAGGCGCTCAAGCCTGGCGAAGTGCCGCCCGTGCCGGTGGCCACGGACGACAAAAAGGGCAAGCAAGGCGGGCGTCGTGCCAGCGGTGGCTGATGCCAGTACCACTTCCTCTTCTGTGTTCCTGACCAAGGCATCGTTGGTCAGGAATGGGGAAGAGGAAGCTATGACGGCGCTCTCTACGGACGAGAGCACGGCTCACATCTAAACGGTATTCCCCCATGGGATTCTCAACCCTCTTCATCCGCCGCCCCATCGCCACCTCGCTCCTGATGGTGGCGGTGATGCTGCTCGGCGTGCTCGGCTATCGCCAGCTGCCCGTCTCCGCGCTGCCGGAAATCGAAGCCCCCAGCCTGGTGGTCACCACGACCTATCCTGGCGCCAGCGCCTCGACCATGGCATCGCTGGTCACCACGCCGTTGGAACGCCAGCTCGGGCAGATTTCCGGGCTGGACATGATGACCTCCGATTCCTCGGCGGGCCTGTCCACCATCGTGTTGCAGTTCAATATGGACCGCGACATCGACATCGCCGCACAGGACGTGCAGGCGATGATCAACCAGGCGCGCGGCACGCTGCCCAGCACGCTGCCGTATCCGCCGGTGTACAACCGTGTGAATCCGGCCGATGCGCCGATCATGACGCTGATGCTCATCTCCGACAGCCGCCCGCTGCGCGACGTGAACAACTACGCCGACTCGATCCTTGCGCAAAAACTTTCGCAGGTGCAGGGCGTGGGCCTGGTGTCGATCGCCGGCAACGTACGCCCGGCAGTGCGCATCCAGGTGAATCCGGCGCAGTTGGCCAACCTGGGCCTCACCATGGAGGACGTGCGCAGCGCGCTCACTCAGGCCAACGTGAACGCGCCCAAGGGCACGCTCAATGGCGCCACGCAGTCCTACACCATTTCCACCAACGACCAGTTGGAAACGGCGGCCGAATACAAGAACACCATCATTTCCTACAAGAGCACCACCGGCGCACCGGTGCGCCTGTCCGACGTGGCGAAGGTGGTCGACGGCGTGGAGAACGACCAGCTCGCCGCGTGGGCCAACGGCAAGCCCGCGGTGCTGCTGGACATCCGCCGCCAGCCGGGCGCGAACATCGTCAAGACGGTGGAGCAGATCCGCGCCACGCTGCCATCGCTGAAGGCGGTGCTGCCGGCCGACGTGCATCTGGACGTGTTCGCCGACCGCACCATCACCATCCGCGCCTCGGTGCACGACGTGCAGTTCACGCTGATCCTCACCATCTTCCTGGTGGTGGCGGTGATCTTCGTGTTCCTGCGCCGGCTGTGGGCCACGATCATTCCATCGGTGGCGGTGCCACTGTCGCTGATGGGCACGTTCGGCGTGATGTCGTTCGCCGGCATGTCGCTGGACAATCTCTCACTGATGGCGCTCACCGTGGCCACCGGCTTCGTGGTGGACGATGCGATCGTGATGATCGAGAACATCGTGCGCTACATCGAGCAGGGCAAGAGCGGCAAGGAAGCGGCCGAGATCGGCGCGAAGGAAATCGGCTTCACGGTGCTGTCGCTGACCGTTTCGCTGATCGCCGTGTTCCTGCCGCTGCTGCTGATGCCGGGCGTCACCGGCCGCCTGTTCCATGAATTCGCCTGGGTGCTGACCATCGCGGTGGCGATCTCGATGCTGGTGTCGCTGACGCTGACGCCGATGATGTGCGCGTATCTCCTCAAGCCCGACCAGCTTCCGGAGGGCGACGATGCGCACGAGCGCCACGCCGCCGCCGGCAAGCGCGGCGTGTGGCT
>NZ_JBQCHP010000164.1:0-62011 GCF_051954575.1 Dyella sp.
ATCTCCGGCGCCGTTTTTTTGTGCCTGAAGCCAATGTAGGTTGGGTTACCCCGGACGTGATGCGGGGGACACCCAACAATGCCGCGCCGCAGATGTTGGGTTACCCCCGGATCAAGTCCGGGGTAACCCAACCTACGGTGACGTCTTCGCGCTTTTTTTGTTGACGCAGAACCACGTGAACGGCACCGAGCCATTGCCGCACGTGATCTCGCAACCGGCCTCCACCACGCTCGGATATCGCAGGTTGCGAGCTCGCACAAAAAAACGCCGGTGAAGCGATCCCGCTACACCGGCGCCCGTCCAAATAACGGCACCAGGGGTTGGCATACCGTTACCTGCACTTCTCGATCCACGATTTGTCTGGGGTGGATGACGAGGTGAAAAGGTAAGGCCTCATGCACGATGTGAGGAGGGCCAAAGTGGTCCAACAAACTGTAGGAATGGGCCAATTGCTCAGCAACGTGCGCAACGCCGTAGGTTGGGGTGCGAACCCCAACATCGTGATCTTCATCGAGATGGCGACGTTGGGGTTTGCACCCCAATCTATGTTAGCCAATGGCGCGGTAGGTGAAATCCCTGATCCGGATGCTGCCCTTGTTCGCGCTATAGATGCCGACCTTCAGGCTGAGAAAGCCGCCGAACACATTGTGATGCATGCCGGACGTTTCCATGCGCAGGCCATGCAGCACCCAGGTTTTGCCGTCGTCGTGGGAGTAGTGCCAAGTCACTACGTTGTTGTCGTTCATCAGCCGGATGCGCACGCTGGAAGTGGGCATCGCCTGCTGCATCCAGGCCAGTTCATCGGCGTATTCGAAGGTCTTCATGTGCTGCGGCGTAAAGCCCACGCCCACAAAAGCCTTGTGGTTGTAGAACAGCAACACGCCGCCTTCGGCATCATCGAGCAAATCGAGGGTGACTTCCGCCACGTAGCTGCGATCGCCGACCAGGCAGGTCAGCGGCGAGCTGTCCGCGGGCGACTGGCCTTTGGCAGCCAGCAGCAGCGCGCCTTTTTTGTGCTGCACCCGCTGCATGTCGCCAGGCGCGGGCTGAAACAGGCTCCATTGCACGCCGAACTTGTTGCGCGTGAAGTCATCCGACAGTGCGAATCCCGACGCGCTGCGCTGGCCGCCCTTGGGCGCCGGCAACGGCCTGGAAAGATCGCCGCCCTTGGCACGGAACCAGCCATCGGCGGTCCATTCGATCGGTTCCAGCAGCGTCTGACGACCCAATGTGCGGAAGCCGTTTTCGTAGCCGTGATACACCATCCACCAGTCGCCGGCCGGGCCTTCCACCAGCGATGCATGCCCGCGCGACCACCACGGTTCCGCCGCGCTGGTGGTGCGTACCAATGGATTGTGCGGACAGTGTTCCCATGGGCCGTGGATGGATTTGGAACGCGCCGCAATCACCATATGGCTGGTCGGCGGGCCTGCCGTGCCGCCCACGGCGGTGATCAGATAGAACCATTCGCCATGGCGCAGCAGCTTCGGGCCTTCCGGCGCGAAATCCTCCACCACCCAATCATCCGGATAACGCCACGGGCTGTAGGCCGGTTCCAGCGAACCATCCGTGGCAAGACCATTGTCGGCAAGGCGAATCTTGCGGATGCCGTTGACGAATAGATAGCGCTTGCCGTCTTCGCCAACGATATGACCGGGATCGATGCAGCCGGGGATCTTCAGATCAATGGGATCGCTCCACGGCCCGTGGATGTCGTCCGCCCAGATCACATAGATCGACCACGCCTGTCCCTGCGGGGCCGCGGGAATGTAGATGAAATAGCGGCCGTCGTGCTTGCACAGGTCGACCGCGAACACGGTGCCGATGGACTTGGATAGCGCAGCGGTGATCGGCGACCAATTCAGCAGATCGGTGGCATGCCAGATCACGATGCCCGGATAGGCATCGAACGGCGTGAATGTCATGTAGTAGTCGGCGCCATCTTTGAGGATGGTGGGATCGGGATGATCGCCGGCGACGATGGGGTTGAGATAGGTGCCGTTGCCGAGGTCGGCCTTGCGTTGGTTTTCGGGACCGTGCGCCCATGCGGGTGGTTTTTCCGCGCATGCGTTCGACGGCGTCGCCTTCAAGGCGAACGGCGCGGAAGCGGCGCCGGCGGCAAGCAACTTGAAAGCGTTACGGCGAGAGGTATCCACCATGTCTTAGCCTTGTAGGTTGGGGTGCAAACCCCAACACCGTGATCCTCATCGAGATGGCGACGGTGGGGTTTGCACCCCAACCTACGGAAGTCAGTCGCGCTTGGTGCCTGACAGCACATCCACCCACACCGCGATCACCAGGATCGAGCCCTTCACGATCAACTGCCAGTAATTGTCGACGTCCATCATCGACATGCCGTTGTCGAGGCTCGCCATCACCAGCGCGCCGATCAGCGCGCCATGCACCGTGCCTGCGCCGCCGCGCATGGAAGCGCCGCCGATAAAACACGCCGCGATCGCATCGAGCTCGCCGTTGGTACCTGCCGAAGGCGACCCGGCGGCCAGGCGTGCGGTGTTGATGATGCCGGCGAAGGCGCACATCAAACCCATCAGCGCGAACACCACCATCTTCACGCCGGCCACGTCGATGCCGGAAAAGCGGCTCGCTTCCATGTTGCCGCCCACCGCGTAGATGTGCCTGCCGAACACGGTCTGCGTGGCGATGTAGGTAAAGATCGCCAGCAGCGCGAGCAAGATCATCACCGGCAGCGGTACGCCGTTGTAGCGGTTGAGCATCACCAGAAAGCCCGCCATCACCGCGCCGATCGCGATCAGCTTGAGCGTATCGCGCCACGCCGCCGATTGCGGAATCGACAACGCCGCACGCCGCTTGCGCCGCATCGCCGTCATGGCGACCAGCGCGGCGAAGATGATCGCCGCCAGCCAGTTCGATAGCGTCGGGTTCACGTAACCTTGCGCGAGATAAACCATGTCCGCCGGCACCGGCGCGATGGTGGCGCCATGCGTAATGCCCTGCAGCACGCCGCGGAACGCCAGCATGCCGCCCAGGCCGACGATGAACGACGGCACGCGCAGGCGCGTCACGATAAAGCCGTTGAGCAGGCCCGCGGCAAGGCCGAGAAGCAGCACCACGATCACGGTAGGCCATGAGCCCCATGCCAGGTTCACCGTCATCACTGCGGCGATACCGCCGAGCAGACCTAGCAGTGATCCGACGGATAGATCGATTTCCCCCGCAATGATCACGAACACCATGCCGCAGGCGAGCATGCCGGTGATCGAGGTCTGGCGCAGCAAATTGGAAAGATTGCGCGAGCTGATGAAGGCGCCGTCGGTGGCGATGTGGAAGAAGACCCAGATGACGGCCAACGCCAGCAGCAGCGCCAGGATCTTGTAGCGGACGAATAGGGCTCGGAATTCTTGTGCACGCATGATGAAGCTTTATTCCTTGAAGCTGTTTGTTCTGGTGTATAGCCCAGTTCGGCAATCTCCGATCCTTCCGGACGTCATTACCGCGAAAGCGGGAATACATCATGCCCTTGGCGAAAAGTCAAAATGGATTCCCGCTTTCGCGGGAATGACGGCAATGCAGAACTGCGCATCCCCGAATGATGTAAGTACCTACGCCCTCTTCGCCTGCGGAATCGCCGCCGCCATGACTTGCTCCTGCGTCAGCCCTTCGTTGGGCAGATCCGCGCATAAACGCCCTTCCCCCATCACCAGCACGCGATCGCTGGTGCCGAGAATTTCCGGCAGCTCGGAAGAAACCAGGATGATCGAGATACCCTCTTTCGCCAGCTCGAAGATCAGCCGATAGATATCCGCCTTGGCACCGACGTCCACGCCGCGCGTAGGCTCGTCGAGAATCAGGATGCGCGGCCGCGTCAGCAGCATGCGGGAGAACAAGGCCTTCTGCTGATTGCCGCCGGAGAGGTTGGCGATCGGCAGCGAAGCGTTCGCCGCCTTGATGTGCATCGACGCAATTTGCGCTTCGGCCACCGTCCATTCGCGTCCGCTGTCCACGTGACCCGCACTGGCGTAATGCTGCAAGGTCGCCAGGGTGATGTTCTTGTCCACGCCCAAGAGCGGCACGATGCCGTAGCGCTTGCGGTCTTCCGATACCAGCCCCAGGCCGGCGCGGATCGCATCGCGCGGCGAGCGGATCTTGAGCGGTTTGCCGTCCAGATACAGCTCGGCCTGGCTGCGGCCGGGATAGGCGCCGAAGATCGCGCTGACCAGTTCGGTGCGGCCGGCGCCGACCAGGCCGGCGATGCCGAGAATCTCGCCCTTGCGCAGCGAGAACGAAACGTCTTTCACGCGCTGGCGCGATGGATCGGTGAGGTCGTAGCAGGTGACGTGCCGTGCTTCGAACACCACCGCGCCGATCTCGTGCGCCACCTTCGGGTAAAGCGTTTCCAACCGACGGCCCACCATCATCGCGATGATGCTGTCTTCATCCAGCTCGCTCATTGGCTTGGTGGCGACGTGCTTGCCGTCGCGGATTACGCTGACCGTGTCACAGATGCGCGCCACTTCGTCCAGCTTGTGCGAGATGTAGATGCAGGCGATACCGCGCTGCTTGAGGCGTTCGATGATGCCGAGCAATACATCGGTTTCCTTCGAGGACAGCGACGAGGTCGGCTCGTCGAAGATCAGCAGGCGCGCATCCTTGGCCAGCGCCTTGGCAATCTCGAACAATTGCTGGTGGCCGCCGCCAAACGCCTTCACCGGCAGCGCGACGTTCACGTCATCGAGCTGCAGGTCTTTCAGCAGCGTGTGCGCACGCGCGTACATGGACTCGTAATCCATGCGTCCGCCGGGCAAGGTCAGTTCATTGCCGAGAAACAGGTTCTCGACCACGGAAAGCTCCGGCACCAGCATCAGTTCCTGGTGGATGATGACGATGCCGGCCTGCTCGCTGTCGCGCACCGAGCGCGCCTGCAGCGGCGTGCCTTGCCAACGGATTTCGCCTTCCCAGGTGCCGTGCGGATAGACGCCCGAGAGCACCTTCATCAAGGTGGATTTGCCGGCGCCGTTCTCGCCGCACAAGCCTAGGCATTCACCGGGACGCACCTGCAGGTCGATGCCGTCCAGCGCGTATACGCCGCCGAACGCTTTACGGATGCCCCGCATTTCGAACAGATAATCGCTCATGCCGGTCGACTCAGTGGCCGTAGATCTGGGCGTGCGTGTAGAAGCCGTCGCGAATCACGACGTCCACGTTCTGCTGCGTCAGCAGGATCGGATCGAGCAGCACCGTGTTGACGTCCTTGCTGCCGTTGTTGAGGGTGGTGGTGTATTTCGGTTTTTCGTCGCGCACCAGTTCCACCGCAAGCTGCGCCGCTTGCGTGGCAATCTGCTTGATCGGCTTGTATACGGTCATCGCCTGCGTGCCGTCGATCACGCGCTTGACCGCGGCCAGGTCCGCGTCCTGCCCCGACACCGGCACCTTGCCGGCCAGGCCTTGCGCGGCCAGTGCCTGGATCGCGCCGCCGGCGGTGCCGTCGTTGGAGGCGACCACGCCCTGGATGTTGTTGGCGTTGGCAGTCAGCGCGTCCTCGACGATGCGCAGCGCCTTGGATGCATCCCAATCGGGCGTCCATTGCTGGCCGACGATCTTGATCGCGCCGCTGTCGATCGCCGGCTGCAGTATTTTCATCTGGCCCTGGCGGATGATCTTGGCGTTGTTGTCGGTGGGCGAACCACCGAGCAGGAAATAATTGCCCTTGGGCGCCCGGTTCAACACGCCCTGCGCCTGCAGCTCACCGACGCGCTCGTTGTCGAAGGTGATGTAGGCATCGACGTTGGCGTTGAGGATCAGGCGATCGTAGGACACCACCTTGATGCCGTTGCGCTCGGCCTCGGCTACCACGTTGCTGAGCACCTTGGAGTTGAACGGCACGATCACCAGTACGTCCACTTCGCGCGCGATCAGGTTTTCCAATTGCGCCACCTGGCGCTCTTCGCTCGCATCGGCCGACTGCACATAGACCTTGGCGCCAAGCTTGGTGGCGGCGGCGACGAAGTAGTCGCGGTCGTGCGCCCAGCGCTCCAGGCGCAGGTCGTCGATGGAGAAGCCGATGACGGGGTGTTCTTTGCTGGCGTGGGCGGTTGGGATGGCGGCGATGGAAGCGAGCAGGCCCAGGCCCATGCCGATAAGCTTCAACCTCGTCATTCCCGCGAAAGCGGGAATCCATTTTGCTCTTTGGCAAGAGCCGAAGATGGATTCCCGCTTTCGCGGGAACGACGGCCGTGCAAGATTCATGGCCATCCTTATCGTCATACCGTCTCCTCTGCCCGATACACACCGGCAAGCTGACGATACAACGCGCGGAACTTCGGTTGCCGGCGTTCGCGGAAATACGCATGCCGTGCGGCATTCGGCTCACGCACCGCGGTCACTTCCGGCATGCTGCACACGTCCGTCAACGTAGCACCCGGTTCGGCCGCCAGATGCGCGAGACGTGCCGCACCCAGCGCCGCACCCACTTCGCCACCGGCGCGCAAGGTCAGCGGACGGCCGATGATGTCGGCCAGCATCTGTGTCCAGTATGCGCTGCGCGAACCGCCGCCGATCACGGTGATGTCATCCGCATGCAAACCGGCGGCATCCACCGCTTCGATGCCATCGAGCAGGCCAAGCCCCACGCCTTCCAGCGTGGCATTGGCCAGGTCCGCGCGCGCGGTATCCGCGCGCAAACCGGTGAACGCACCGCTGGCGTGCACGTCGTTGTGCGGCGTGCGTTCGCCGCTGAGATACGGCAAAAACACCGGACCGTCGTTGCGCAGGCCGGCGCGCTCGGCGTCGGCCAGCAGCGCCGGTACGTCCGCATAACCGCCCAGGCTGGCGGTGAAATCAAGGCAACTCGCCGCGCTCAACATCACCGACATCAAATGCCACGTACCCGGCAAGGCGTGACAGAAACTGTGCACGGCCTGTTCGGGCCGCGCGAGATAACCGTCGGAAACGGCGAAGTACACGCCCGAGGTACCCAGCGACAGCATCGCCTGCTTGTGCCGCACGATGCCCACGCCGACGGCGCCGGCCGCATTGTCGCCGCCACCGGCCGCCACCGGCACGCGCTGCATGCCCCAGCGATCGGCCAGTGCCTGGCTGAGATGGCCGGTGACCGCGTTGCCTTCGTAGACGGTCGGCATGGCATCGAGCGGCAAGCCGGTGGCGTCCAACATCTGTTGGCTCCAGCCGCGTTCGGCCACGTTCAACCACAGGGTGCCGGCCGCGTCCGATGCATCGGTAGCGTATTCGCCGGTAAGGCATAGCCGCAGGTAATCCTTCGGCAGCAGCACTTTGGCGATCTGCTCAAACACCGCCGGCTCATGCTCGCGCAACCACAAGAGCTTGGGCGCGGTGAAACCGGGCATGGCCAGATTGCCGGTGATGTCGCGAAAACCTGGCCAGGTTTCCATCGCACGGCACTGCGCGTCGCTGCGGCCGTCGTTCCACAGGATGGCCGGACGCAGCACACGGTCGTCCTTGTCCAGCACGGTGGCGCCGTGCATTTGCCCGCTCAGGCCGATGCCAGCCACCTGGCGCGGCGCGATGCCTGCCCTGCCCGCCTCGGTCAGTACCTGCTCGATCGCCGCTTGCGCAGCGGTCCACCAGGCGCGCGGATCCTGTTCGGACCAGCGCGGTTGCGGATTGGATACGGTCAGCGCATGCGAAGCGCTCGCACGCACCTTGCCGGCATGGTCGATCAACACGGCCTTGATGGCCGAGGTCCCCAGATCTATCCCCAGATACATGCGCCGGCTCAGCCGTAGATGTACGCGTTGACCAGGTTTTCCAGATATTCCTGCTGTCCGGATACGTGCGACGGACGCAGGTCACGCTTCAGCGCTTCCTGCGCCAGCGATTCGAGCGTGTAGCCGCCTTCCAGGATCTGCTTGCCCAGGCCCGCATCCCAGCCGGCGTAGCGCTTGGCCTTGAACTCGGCCAGTGCGTCGCGCTCGATCATCTTGGCGGCGCGCTCCAGTGCCAGCGCCAGCACGTCGATGGCGCCGATGTGGCCGTGGAACAGATCGGCCGGGTCGCTGCTCTGGCGGCGCACCTTGGTATCGAAGTTGAAACCGCCGGTGGTGAAGCCGCCGTGGCGCAGGATTTCGTACATCACCAGCGTCATTTCTTCCACGCTGTTGGGGAACTGGTCGGTGTCCCAGCCGTTCTGCGGATCGCCGCGGTTGGCGTCGATGCTGCCGAACAGGCCCAGCGAAATGGCCGTGGCCACTTCATGCTGGAAGGAATGCCCCGCGAGCGTGGCGTGGTTGGCTTCCAGGTTCACCTTCACTTCCTGCTCGAGGCCAAATTCCTTGAGGAAGCCGAACACGGTGGCGGTGTCGTAGTCGTACTGATGCTTGGTGGGCTCCTGCGGCTTGGGCTCGATCAGGATGGTGCCCTTGAAGCCGATCTTGTGCTTGTGCTCCACCACCATCTGGAAGAAGCGTCCGAGCTGCGCGCGCTCGCGTTTCAGGTCGGTGTTGAGCAGAGTGTCGTAGCCTTCGCGGCCGCCCCACAGCACGTAGTTGGCGCCGCCCAGGCGATGGGTGGCGGCCATGGCGTGGAACACCTGGGCCGCGGCGCAGGCGAACACTTCCGGCTGCGGATTGCTGGCTGCGCCCGCGGCGTAGCGCGGATGACTGAACAGGTTGGCCGTGCCCCACAGCAATTTCATGCCGGTCTCAGCCTGCTTGGCCGCCAGCACGTCCACCATCGCGGAAAGGTTGCTTACGTATTCGGCCAGGCTGTTGCCTTCCGGCGCCACGTCGGTGTCGTGGAAGGTGTAGAACGGTGCGCCCAGGCGCTTGAAGAAGTCGAACGCGGCATCGGCCTTTTCCTTTGCACGCTGCATCGGGTCGCCGGCTTCATGCCACGGGCGGCCGAAGGTGCCATGACCGAACACGTCCGAACCAGGCCACACGAAGCTGTGCCAGTAACACACCGCCAGACGCAGGTGCTCATCCATGCGCTTGCCCAGCACCAGGCGGGCCGGATCGTAATGGCGAAACGCCAGGGCGCCGGGGTTGGCGCCGGCCTGGCCGATGGGGGAAATACGCTCGAAGTAACTCATGGAAAGCTCCTGAACCAACTGGGCATCCGGTTCGGTTCGCGCAGGCATTGCCGCGCGCGCAAACCGGATCGGCACATCTTTGTGGATGCTGCAATTGGCGTGTTTGGGTGGCAATTGCGAAATCTGTCAGCCGCGCTAGATTTTTCTTTGTCGCGTTGCGTCATGTGCCTGATCCTGCGAACTGTTAGCGTCGCGTTACGGCACACGCCGTTGTAGCAGGTCAGCTGTCCGCCCATGACAAAGCCACACCGCATTGCGCTGCTCTTCAATGCCAACAAGGTGTATGACCGCCAGGTCATCGCCGGCATCGGCCAATATCTCACTTCTACCCGCGTAAAGTGGGATTTATTCATGGAAGAGGATTTCCGCAGCCGCACGGTGGGCATCCACCAGTGGCGCGGCGATGGCATCATTGCCGACTTCGACGACCCGGTGGTGTGCGAAGCGCTGGCTTCCATGCCTATTCCTGTGGTCGCCGTGGGCGGCTCCTACGCCGACGAAACGCATTACCCGCACAACATCCCTTACGTCGCCACCGACAACCACAAACTGGTGCGGCTGGCCTATGACCATCTGATCGAACAGGGCCTGCAGCGCTTTGCCTTCTACGGCCTGCCGCCCAGCCCCGGCTGCCGCTGGGCGCACGAGCGCGAACTGGCCTTCATGCAGATGGTGCGAGCGGACGGACTGGACGGCACCGTCTACCGCGGCTCCTCCACCAGCGCCGGCGGCTGGGGCCGCGCGCAGGAAGACCTGGTGACATGGGTGCGCTCGCTGCCCAAGCCGATCGGCATCATCGCCACCACCGATGCGCGCGCGCGGCATCTGTTGCAGGCATGCATCGTGGCGGACGTGCCGATTCCCGAACAGATCGCCATCGTCGGCATCGACAACGATCCCATTGCGCAGCTGCTGTGCCGCATTCCGCTCACCTCGGTGATCCAGGGCGCTGAGGAAATGGGCCGCATGGCGGCGCAGGTGCTGCACCAGATGTTGCATGGCGGCGATTGCTCCACCACTCGCGTAATGGTGCCGCCGGTGGGCATCAACGTACAGGCCACCAGCCTGCACCAGCCCTTGAAGAGCCCGTACGTGATGCGCGCAAAGCACTACATTCGCCAATACGCGTGCCTGGGGATCAAGACCGAACAGGTGGCCGACTACGTCGGCATCTCGCGCACCCTGCTGGAAGAACACTTCAAACGCGAGCTGAAGCAGTCGGTGCACCAGACCATCCTGGAGCACAAACTGGAAATGGCGCGCAGCATGCTGGCCGATCCATCCATTCCCTTGACCGACGTAGCGGTGCGCAGCGGCTTCACGTCGCTGCAATACATGTACGCGGTGTTCCGGCGCGAGTTCAATTGCACGCCGCGGCAGTACATGGAAAACGCCAGGGAAAGCATGCGCAGCCATTGAAAGCCGCGTCTCGTCTTCAGTGCGCGCCATCGTCTACATTGGCGATGAGCTTGCATCCACTCCGATACCAATGTGGATATCTGAAGATGTCAATTTCTTATTGGAAGGCTTCCGGCCTTGTTTCTAGACTCGGCGATGGACTTGCGAGCGCAGGCGCGTGATACGGCACCGTGAAGCATCAAGCCGCCGTCATTCGAACGGCGAACCGCACCAAATCACGGCGCAACCATTCGGCGATCCACACGCATCCACATCGCCACACCGGAGGACATCGACATGACCAGCACCATCCGCGGCAGGACCCTGCGCGCCCTATGCGCCGCCCTGGTCATGGCCTCGCTCGGCCTTAGCGCGTGCCACCACGCGGATACACCCATCAAGATCGGCTTTCTCGTGAAGATGCCCGAGCAGGCATGGTTCATCAACGAAGAAAAAGCGGCCACCGCGCTCGGCAAGAAGGAAGGCTTCTCGGTGGTAGGCATCGGCACGCCGGATGGCGAAAAAGTGCTCGCCGCCATCGACAATCTCGGTGCGCAAGGCGCGCAAGGCTTCGTGATCTGCCCGCCCGATGTGCGATTGGGGCCGGCCATCCGCGCGCGCGCCAAGCAGTACGACATGAAATTCGTGACGGTCGACGACCGCCTGGTCGACGGCTCCGGCAAGCCGCTGGAAGGCGTGCCGCACTTGGGCATGTCCTCGTTCAAGATCGGTAACCAGATGGGCCAGGCGATCGCCGATGAAATGAAACGGCGCGGCTGGAAACCGGAAGAAGTGGGCGCACTGCGCATCACCAGCAATCAATTGCCCACCGCCAAGGAACGCACCGACGGCGCCACCGAAACCCTGCTCGCCAGTGGCTTCAAGAAAGAAAACATCTTCGACGCGCCGCAGCGCACCACCGACGACGAAGGCGGCTTCAATGCGGCATCACCCGTGCTTGCGCAACATCCGGACATCAAGAAATGGGTGATCTACGCACTCAATGAAGAAACCGTGCTCGGTGCCGTGCGCGCGACCGAGCAATTGCATATTCCGTCCGAGGACGTGATCGGCGTGGGCGTCAATGGCGCCGGCGAGGCATTTGCCGAGTTCCAGAAAAAAGAGCCCACGGGCTTCTACGGCACCATTGCGGTGAGCTCGACCAACCACGGCAGGGACAGCGCACAGAACCTGGTGGACTGGATTCGCACCGGCAAGGAACCGCCTGCGGATACGCAGACGGCGGGCAAGTTGATGACGCGCGATAACTGGCAGGCGGTGCGTGCCGAATTAGGCATCTAATTAGAGAATGCCTCTCAAGCATGCATTTTCGGAGTTCGCCAGGATGCGCCCCCTCCCCTGCGCGCAGGGGAGGGCTGGGGTGGGGTTGCATGGGCTTGCGGCAATGCTTGAACTCTTCTGCGAGACGGCTTCACCCCACCCTAATCCTCCCTTACTACACGTAGGGGAGGGAACTGTTCGCGGCAAGCAACAAGTCTCATCCCGCTTGAGTGCACTTGGATTCGCCCTATGACGCACGCGAACGCAGCCATTCAACAACCCAACCACGCCTACCTCGAGCTCCAGGGCATCACTGTGAGCTTCCCCGGTGTGCGTGCGCTCGACGGCGTATCGCTGGACGTGCGTGCCGGCGAAGTGCACGGCCTGATGGGCGAAAACGGCGCGGGCAAATCCACGCTGCTCAAAGTGCTCTCCGGCGTCAACCAGCCGCAAGCAGGCACGCTGAGCCTCAACGGCGTCACGCACCGCTTCACCACTACCCGTGCAGCGATCGACGCCGGCATCGCGATCATCTACCAGGAGCTGCACCTGGTGCCCGAGCTCACAGTGGCCGACAACCTGATGCTCGGGCAATTGCCCAATCGCCTCGGCATGCTCGATCGGCGCGCGCTCATCCAGCGTACGGCGAACGAGCTGGAGCGCCTGGGCGAGCGCATCGATCCGCGCACGCCGGTGAAGTATCTGTCCATCGGCCAGCGCCAGATGATCGAGATCGGCAAGGCGCTGATGCGCGATGCGCGCGTGATCGCCTTCGACGAGCCGACCAGTTCGCTCTCCGCGCGCGAAACCGACAACCTGTTTCGCATCATCAAGGCGCTGCGTGCCGACGGGCGCGCCGTCATCTACGTCACGCACCGCATGGAAGAAGTGGATGCGCTGTGCGATCGCGTCACAGTGTTTCGCGACGGCAAGCGTATCGAAACGTTTCCGTCCGTGGCCAACCTCGACCGCCATCGCCTGATCACCGCAATGGTGGGCCGCCCGATCGCGGACGTCTACGGTTATCGCCCGCGCCCCGCCGGCGAAACACTGCTGGAAGCCAAGGGCCTGATGGGCCCCGGACTGGCCGCGCCCGTGTCGTTCACCGTGAGGCGTGGCGAGATTGTGGGTTTCTTCGGCCTGGTCGGCGCGGGACGCTCCGAGCTGATGAAGCTGATCTATGGTGCGACTCGCGCCAGTGCAGGCCATGTCGAACTCGGCGGCAAACGCGTGGACTTCGCCAGCCCGCGCGACGCAGTCCGCGCCGGCATTGCGCTGTGCCCCGAGGATCGCAAACAGGAAGGCATCGTCGCGATCGCCTCGGTGGCCGACAACCTCAACCTCAGCGCGCGCCGCCATTCCTGCCGCTCAGGCTTTCTCATCGACGCCAAGCACGAGCGCGCGCTGGCGCAGGAATACATCCGCAAGCTGGCGATCAAGACCCGTAACGGCGACACGCCGATCGGCACGCTTTCCGGCGGCAACCAGCAGAAGGTGATCCTGTCGCGCTGGCTGGCCGAGCGTATCGAAGTGTTCCTGATGGACGAACCGACGCGCGGCATCGACGTGGGCGCGCGCGCGGAAATCTATCACCTGCTTTACGACCTGGCCGAAGCCGGCCGCAGCGTGCTGATGGTGTCGAGCGATCTGGCCGAGGTGATCGGCGTCGCCGACCGCATCATCGTGATGCGCGAAGGACGCATCGTCGGCGACGTGCCGAAGGCCCAGGCCAATCCCGGCGACCTGATCAAGATGGCGCTGCCGCGCTGACCGCATACAAGACGAGCCTGAGATGAATCAAGTCATGCAACCTGCCCAAACGCCGCCCACCGAAACCACCCTGCCCTTGCGTGCACGCGCATGGGCGATGATCAACCGGTCCGGCATCGTGGTGGTGTTCGTGTTGCTGTTCGCGGTGCTCGCCGCGACAGTGCCCGGCTTCCTGACCACGCGCAACATCCAGGGCCTGCTGCTGTCGGTCACGCTGATCGGCTCGGTCTCGGTCACCATGATGTTCGTGCTGGCACTGGGCGAAGTCGACCTGTCGGTGGCCTCGATCGTGGCGTTCGCGGGCGTGGTGGCGGCCACCGTCATCACGCAATCGCACAGCGTGCTGCTGGGCGTGGCCGCCGGCATTCTGGCGGGCGGCGCGGTCGGCCTGGTGAACGGGATATTGGTGGCGCGCTTCAAGATCAACTCGCTGATCGCCACGCTCGCCATGATGGAGGCCGTGCGCGGTCTGGCCTACATCACTTCCAACGGCGACGCGGTGATGATTTCCGAGGAGCGCTTCTTCGATCTGGGCAGTGGTTCGTTGTTGGGCATCTCCTATCCGGTGTGGAGCACCATCGTTGGTTTCGTGGTGTTCGGCTTCCTGCTTAACAAGACCGTATTCGGCAAGCACGTGCTCGCCGTGGGCGGCAACAGCGAAGCGGCGTTCCTCGCCGGGCTGCCGGTGGTGCGCATCAAGGTCATGGTGTTCGTGCTGCAAGGATTGGTGACGGGCTTCGCCGGCGTGATGCTTGCCTCGCGCATGAGCCTGGGCGATCCGAAGACCTCTGCCGGACTCGAGCTTGGCGTGATCTCCGCCTGCGTGCTGGGTGGCGTATCGCTCACCGGCGGCATGGCGACGATTTCCGGCGTACTGGTCGGCGTGCTGATCATGGGCGCCGTACAGAACGTGATGAGCCTGATGAACGTGCCCACGTTCTATCAATACCTGATCCGCGGCGGCATCCTGTTGCTGGCGGTGTTGTTCGATCAGTATCGGCGCAGCCGGCGGCGCGTGTGATCGTTGCGAGACGGCGACGAAACCTGTCGTAGGCTGGGTTAGCGTCAGCGTAACCCAACGAATCGTCCGAAAACGTTGGGTTACGCTGCGCTAACCCAACCTACGACCAGCATTTCGCCTCATTCAGGCACTATCACCAGTTGATGCGAATACCCGCCTTGCCGCTGTAGCCATCGCTGTGGTTATCAACACCAATGTCATACCCGGCATTGGCATAGATAAACACGTTGCGCGCCAATTGCGAGCTGATGCCTGCGCGCAGACCCACCCAGGTGCCCTTGAGGTCGGAGTGGAAGCTTACCGGCGTGGTCGGCGTGGAGAACGACACGCCCGGATTGGCCATGAACTCGCGCCACAGATCCACACGCAGCCAGGTGCTCATCAAATGCGGCTGTGCAGCGTCGCTGCCAAGCGCCCAGTTCTTCTTCACCTCGCCGCCGATGCGGCCAGCCAGCGAATTGGCGTTGCCGAAGTAAACGTCGGAAGCGACATCGGATGCATCGTTGAAGGATGCGCGCTGGTACACCACCTGCGCCTGCGGCACGAACACCCAGCCGTTGCGCAACGGCACCGGATAGCCGCCTTCGAGCGATGCGGCGATGCCGCGGCCTTCGGTCTTCAGCGGCGCCATGCGCGTTGAGCTGGCCTTGACGTTATAGCCAGTGCCCTGCACCACCGCATCCGTGTACCAGCCGGATGGGCCGAAATGCGTCCAGTAGCCGCCGAGCGTGTAGTTCTGCAAGCGATCGCGACCGGCCAGGCTGCCGTCGAAGTGCTTGACGTCACCCGCGATCTGGCCGAGCGCAATATAGACGCCGGCGATGTCGCTGCCGTTGTCGTGCTGGCCGCGATACAGATCGACGCCCGCCTGCAGCGCGAACATATCGTCGTTGTAGCTCGGACCCTTGTCGCCATAGATGCCGAGCGAACCGCCATCGCGCGAACCGTGCTGCGCGATCACGCGCGCCCAGCTGCTGTCGGCATGCTCGTTGCCGGCCTGTAGCACATCCTCGCCGGTGCGTTCCTGCAGGCTGTCCATCAGCCCCTGCCCGTACGACAGCGCCATCGAGGGAATGGCGGTGTAAAGCGACACTTCCTGGCGATAGAGCGGAAGGGTGGTCTGCGTGCCAGTGCTGGAGGGCGACGGCGACGGTGCGGGAATGGGTGCAGGTGAAGGTGCAGGTGCCGGTGCCGGCGTAGGTGCCGGTGCCGGTGCCGGTGCCGGTGCCGGTGCCGGTGCCGGTGCCGGTGCCGGTGCCGGTGCCGGTGCCGGTGCAGGTGCAGGTGCAGGTGCAGGTGCAGGTGCAGGTGCGGGTGCGGGTGCGGGTGCAGGTGCAGGCGTCGGCGCGGGCGTGGGTGTCGGACCAGGTGCGGGCGTCGGCGCAGGCGTGGGTGTTGCGCACGCCGCAGCGCCCGGCATCAGCGAGCAATCCAGCTGCGAACGCAGATACCAGTTCTGCGCACTGCTGCCGTCGGTGCTGCCGCGATAGAGCGAATACTCATACGGACCGGCCGCCACCGCACTAGCCAGGCTGAAAGCGCCGGCAGCCGTGGTGCCGCCGTTGATCGCCTGCACCACCTCGATACCGTTGGCCGTGGTCAGCGCGCCAGGACCACCGGCGTTGGTGATGCGCAACGCGGTGCTGCCGGTGGCCGTACCGCCATTGATCACCAGCAGATCCGACGGCGAACCGTCGCCACCGAGATACGTATTGAGCGCAACCACACTGCCCGTGCCACCCACGTAATGGGTGGTGACGAGCTTGTTGCCGGTACCGGTACCGCCCACCTGCACCAACCCGTTGTTGTTCAACGTACCGTTGACGGTGAAGCTGCCCTTGGTGTTGCTGCCCAACGCGGACAGTGCATCGGCCACCGCGATCGTGCCGCTGTTGTTCACCGTGCCGGTTACGCCGCCATAGCCGCCCAACGTTGCGCCCGACGCCACCGAGGTAGTACCGCCGCCGCTCAACGCTGCGCTCGTGTGGCTGTCATCGCCAATCGCCAGCGTGCCGGCGTTGACATTGGTGTCGCCGGTAAACGGATTGTCGGCGTTGAGGACGACCGTGCCGCTGCCGAGCTGGTTCACGCCGCCGGTACCGGAGATGACGCCGGCAAAGTTGTAGGTGTTGGAGCGGTTGAAGGCCAGCGTCCCGTTGTCGGCCACGTCGCCCACGATCGAACCGGTGGTGCCACCGTTACCCAATTGCAACGTGCCGGCCGTGATCGTCGTGCCGCCGGCATAAGTGTTGTCGTTCGTCAGCACGGTGGTACCGCTGCCGATCTGGCTGACCGCACCGCTGCCGGAGATCACGCCACCGAAGCTGTAGACGTCGGAACGGTTGAACGCCAGCGTGCCGTCGTTGGTAACGTCGCCGGTGATCGAACCGCTGGTGCCGCCGTTGCCGAGCTGCAGCGTACCAGCCGCGATCGTGGTGCCGCCGCCGTACGTGCTGTCACCCGCCAGCACCAGCGTGCCGCTGCCGGCCTTGGTCAGTGCGCCGGCGCCGGTGATGCCCTGCGCGAACGTGCTGTTGAAGGCCTGCGTATCGATCGTGCCGCCGGCAGCGTTGATGGTGACCGCGCGTGACGATGCCGGATCGAAACTCTGCGTGAGCTGCAGCGTACCGCCGTTGAAGGTGATGCCGCCCGATGTATTGCCCAGTGCAGTGTCCGCACCGACCGCCAGCGTGCCGTTGTTGATGAAGCTGCCGCCGGCATACGTATTGACACCGGTCAGCGTGGTCGTGCCCGAACCCATCTGCACCACGCTGCCGCTGCCGGCAATGACGTTGCCGAACGTCAGCGCATCGCTGCGGTCGAAAGCCACGGTGCCGTTGTCGGTGATGGTGGCCGTATTGATGTTGCCCGCCGTGCCTCCGTTGCCCAATTGCAACGTGCCGCCGTTGTCCACCGTCATGCTGCCGTTATAGGCCGTCGTATCGGCGGAGAGAATCAACGTGCCACCCTGCACATCGACCGAGGTCAGCGCAGGCAGATTGATGTTGAGCGGATTGGCGATGGTCCAGGTGCCGCTGTCCTGCTTTTGCAGCGTCTGAAAATTGGTAATTGGGCTGGACAGCGTGTCGCTGCCGGTACCGTTCAAGATGAGCAGGTTGGTACCGCCGCCGCCATTGATGCTGCCCGTGACCGTAGAGCCGGTGTACAGATGCAGGTTATCGTCACCATTTGCGAAGCTCAGATTGCCGATCACCTGGCCTTTATTGGTAAAGTCCAGTGCCGTGGCGCCGTTGGCCCCCACCACGCTGGCATTGGCCACATCGGTTCTGATGATTCCCGACGCCTCGTTGATGATGGTGTTGCGCCCTGAGGTGGCCTGCAGCCAGATTGCCGCGTTCTTGGGATTCCAGATGGTGCCAAAGTTATCGATGGTGTTGCCGGTACCCATCGGATTGACCGCTTCGGCCTGCAGGTTGCCCCCTACTTCGTTCGACTTCACCAGTGCGCCTTGCTGCACGAGCAAGGTACTGTTGTTGTTGAACTCAATGGTATTGAAGCCACCGTTGGGATAATTGCCACCGGTCGATGTAGCCGTGTTCTGTACCTGAGAATTGGCGCCCAGCGTGATGGTCGCGTTATTGCCCAGTGAGATGGCAGATACGTTGCCTGTTACAACCTGGGCACCAGGGTCCAGTGTCACGGTCGCGCCGGAAGCCGTCGAACCTCCCGTGCCAATAGCGCTGGTATACGGCGACGGCGCATTTGTATCGCACGTCGTAGCGTTGCTGGCGGTGGTGCAGTTGGCATATGCGTGCGACGCCATCAGACTCAGAGACGTCATCACCGCCAGGCAAACAGCCTTGTGCTGCGGCCATGTCGGCTTGCTCGGCTCGGCGGAGGAATGGATGGAAGAGCGGTTAGTGCGCGTCGTTTCGTATTGCATGGATAAGCCCCTAGTTGAAGTGATATTCCTTTGCCGGCAACCACCCGCAGTCGAACGAGCGCCATCCGCGTCGATGCCGCGCATCGATGCAGGCGCTGTGGGTTCAGTGCGGAAGGTCAGCCGGCAGCGCGCTGGCAAGCCACTTTCATGGCCTCGCAGCAGCGCTGCTCTGCGTTGGGCAATACGATACCGATGAATTTTGTCCGACCGATCAGACAATTCCTAAAAGCAAAAAAATAAAAGAGAACTGATGACTGGTTTTTGTCCTGTTCGGCCATGGACCTTGTCATGAAGAACCAATACCTGTCTCAACACGCCAGTCACTAACAGGGATCATGTCCCGCATTGACAGTCGCCGCGCCATGCATGGCGAACTGACGGCCCTCATGCATGGCGCTCGTGCATGACGATTCGGGGCGCTGATTGGGGGCGAAACGGATCAAGCAAAACCGGATGTCGCAAAAAAGGCCGCGCTGCAGCAATCTGCAGCGCGGCCCGACATCACACCTGCATCACCAATGCATGCGGAAACCCAGCGCGCCGGTCACACCATGGCTGTCGCCAAAGTGCGACAAGCCGGTCCTGCCCTGCACTTCGCCTGGAAATTCGACGTTACCGATTCGTCGCCCCGGATCAGTCCGGGGCAACCCAACGTACGACGCTGTGTTCGAACATCACCAATTGATGCGAACACCCACCTTGCCGCTGTAGCCACTGCCGTGGTCATTGACGCCAGCGTCATACCCGGCACTCGCATACACGAACACGTTCCGCGCCAATTGCGAACTGATGCCCGTGCGCAAGCCCACCCATGAACGCTTGAGGTCGGAGTGGAAGCTCACCGGCGTGGTGGGCGTGGAGAACGCTACGCCCGGGTTGCCCGCGAATTCGCGCCACATGTCCACGCGCAGCCAAGTGCTCATCAGCTTGGGACGCGTGGGATCGCTGCCGAAGAACCAGCTTTTCTTCACCTCGGTGCCGACACGGCCGGCCAACGCATTGGCGTTGCCGAAATACACGCTCGATGCCGCATCGGCGGCATTGTTGAACGACGCGTGCTGATAGACGAGCTGCGCCTGCGGCACGAATACCCAGCCATGCGGCAGCGCTATCGGATAGCCGCCTTCGGCGGATGCCCCCACGCCGCGGCCCGTGGTTTTCAACGGCGCCATGCGCGTGGAAGTGGCCGTGACGCTGTAGCTCGTGCCCTGCATCACCACATCCGTGTACCAGCCGGATGGACCGAAGTGGGTCCAATAGCTGCCGAGCGTGGCGTTCTGCAACCGATCATGGCCGGCAATGCTGCCGTCGAAATGCTTTACGTCACCCGCGATCTGGCCCAGCGCGATATAGACGCCAGTGGCATCGCTGCCGCTGTCGTGCTGACCGCTATACACCTCGACGCCGGCCTGCAGGGCGAACGTGTCAGCACGGTAACTCGGCCCCTGGTTGCCATAGATGCCGTTCGCACCACCGTCGCGCGCGTCGTGCCGCGCGATCACTCGCGCCCAGGTGGCCTGGCTATGCGCATCGTCGGGCGGCAAGTCCTGGCTGCGCTCCTGCAGGTTGTCCATCAGGGTTTGCCCATAGGACAGCGCCATCGTCGGTACCGCGGCGTACAGCGATACTTCCTGGCGATAGAGCGGGACGGTCGCCTGTGTGGGAGGCGTGCCTGAGCTGGGCGATGGTGTTGGTGTTGGTGCAGGCGTCGGCGTTGGTGCCGGCGTCGGTGTTGGCGCAGGCGTCGGCGTCGGCGTCGGCGCAGGCGCAGGCGTTGGCGTTGGCGCCGGCGTTGGCGCCGGCGTTGGTGCAGGTGTCGGTGCCGGTGTTGGTGCCGGCGTCGGCGTTGGTGTCGGCGCAGGCGTCGGTGTCGGCGCAGGCGTTGGTGCAGGCGTCGGTGTCGGCGCAGGCGTCGGCGTCGGCGTCGGTGCAGGCGTCGGTGCCGGCGTTGGCGCCGGCGTCGGTGCCGGTGTTGGTGCCGGCGTCGGTGTCGGTGTCGGTGTCGGTGCCGGCGTCGGCGTCGGTGTCGGTGTCGGTGTCGGTGTCGGTGTGGGTGTGGGTGTGGGTGTGGGTGTGGGTGTGGGTGTGGGTGTGGGTGTGGGTGTCGGTGTCGGTGTAGCACACGCCGGTGCACTCGGCATCAGCGAGCAATCCAGTTGCGAGCGCAGGTACCAGCTGTCCGTGCTGCTGCCATCGGTGCTGCCGCGGAACAGCGAATACTCGTACGGGCCAGACGCGACCGCACTGGCCAGCGTGAATGCATTGGTCGCCGTCGTGCCGCCGTTGATGGTATCCACCACTTCGATGCCGTTGGCGGTGGTGAGCGCGCCCGGGCCGCCCGCGTTGGTGATGCGCAGCGCCGTGCTGCCAGTGGCCGTGCCGCCGTTGATGACCAGCATGTCGGAGGCCGAGCCATCGCCGCCGAGATACGTATTGAGCGCCACCACACTGTTGGCGCCGCCGACGTAACTGCCGGTGATGAGCTTGTTGCCCGTGCCGGTACCGCCTACTTGCACGAGTCCGTTGTTGTTCAACGTACCGTTGACGGTGAAGCTGCCCTTGTTGCTGCCCAGCGCCGACAGCGCATCGGCCACCGCGATGGTGCCGCTGTTGTTCACCGTGCCGGTTACGCTGCCATAACCACCCAGCGTCGCACCCGACGCCACTGTGACGGTGCCACCGCCGCTCAAGGCCGCACCCGTGTTGCTGCTGTCGCCTACCGCCAGCGTGCCCGCGTTGACGTTGGTATCGCCGGTGTAGGTGTTGTTGCCGTCGAGAATGGTGGTGCCGCTGCCAAGCTGGTTGACGCCGTTCAGACCGGAAATGACGTGGTTGAACGTATACGTGTCGCTGCGATCGAACGCCACCGTGCCGCCGGTACCGCTGTTGACGTCGCTGGCGATGTCGCTGTTGATGCCGCCCGCAGTGCCGCCATTGCCGAGCTCCAAGGTGCCGCCATTGGCGAGCGTTACGGTGCCGTTGAAGCTGGCATTGTTGGAAGCCAGCACCAGCGTGCCCTCTTGCACGGTGATGGCCAACTGTGCGGAAGGATTGGCGCTGGTGTTCACCATGTCGCTGCCCAGCGTCCAGGTGCCGGCATCCGTCTTGATGAGGCTACTGAAATTCAGCAGCGCGCCTTGCTGCGTGCCGGTATCCGGGCCCATCAGCGTGATGCTGCTGTTGCCGCTGCCGCCGTCGATCGTGCCGGTCACATTGGAGCCGGTGTAGAGCGTGACTTCGTTATCACCGCCAGTAAAGGCGATGTTGCCGGTGACCGTGCCGCCGACGTGGTTGGTGAACATCACACTGCCGTTACCGGCATTGCCGATGGCGGTGGCGTTGCCGCCATTCACGCCGGTCTGGATGCTGCCGTAATTGTCGACGGTGTTGGAGGTACCGGCTTGCGTCACCTGGTCCTGAAACCAGATCGCCGCCGCGCCTTGCGAGCTGATGGTGCCGTTGTTGAGGATGGTGTTGCTGTTACCCACCACGTTCACGGCTTCGGACGTGCTCGACGAACCGGTTTGCGTCACCTGCGAGTTGGCGTCGACGGTCAGCGAGCCGTTGTTGCGGAATTCGATGGTGCTGTAGCCCATGTTGTAACCACCCACGTTGCTGCTGTTGGTGGTGGGGCTGTTGGTAACGGTGGCGCCTTGCAGGGTGATGGTGGCGTTGTCGCCCAGGCTGATGGCGTTCTGCGTGGCGCCTACGTTGATGGTGGCGCCGTTGCCCACGTTGACCGTGGTGATGGTGTTTTCGCTGCTGCCCGCACCGATCTGCGTGGAGTACGGATTGGGCGCGGTGCTGTCGCAGGTGATCGTGGACGTGTCTCCACCGAGCACGGTGCAATTGGCATGCGCCGTTTTCACGAAGACAAACGGGCTGGCAAGAATGGCGGACGAGGCGATGATGCGCGTTGCGACTTGCTTCACAATAAGGTCCTGCGTCAATGTCAAAGGGAGTGACGTAGTTCGCAGTCGCCGCGCCGAGCACGCAGCCGTACGCATCGGCGCGTGGCGTCGATGGTGCAGATGTCCCTGTCCCCTGCGAAAAAAAACAGCCAACCGCACGCTGCAGCCTATGCATGGCATCGCAGCGAGATCGCTGTCTGGTGCTGCACAGGATAACCTGCGTGCAAGCAGCACTGATCCGCTTACATGAAAAAATAAAATGATCAGATGACTTGTTTTTGTCCCTCTCCAGACAAGTCCGCAACGGTTGTCAGCATTGCGCAAGGGCAATGTTTGCGGTGCGTCACGAATGTCTCAACAGGCCGGTCATGGTCATTTCCAGACAAGGCACTTCGAACTCGTTTCGAAGTAGATTGCATTTGGCTTTAAGCAAGCTTGCGTTGAAAGCGATGCACTCGCGAACAACGCCGGGACGAGCGCCCTGTTGGGTAACGTAATGGATCAGCGGCACCCCACCTTGCGTTTGATCCGTTACACCAACTGGAGGGGCAATGAAAAAACGTTTGTACCAGGCCATCACTCGCGGATTGGCTTGCAGCGCGCTCGCCGTGCTGTCGCTATCGCATGCAGGCGCACTCGCCGCGCAGACTACGCAACCCAGCTACACCTGGAACAACGTGCGCATCGTCGCCGGCGGTTACGTCGACGGCATCATTGCGCATCCCAAGCAGCAAGGCTTGTTCTACGCACGCACCGACGTGGGCGGTGCCTACCGGTGGAATGCAAGCCAGAACAAGTGGATCGCGCTGAACGACTGGACGCCGCCGTCGAACCAGGGATGGACGGGCATCGAAAGCATCGCCATCGATCCCAACAACCCCAACATGCTGTTCGTGGCGGCGGGTTTGTACGTCCATTCATGGGCTAGCAACGGCGCGATACTGGTATCGTCCGACCAGGGCAACAGTTTCACCGCCTACCCGTTGAGCTTCCGCGTCGGCGGCAATGAAGACGGACGCAACGTCGGCGAACGTTTGCAGGTGGATCCGAACGACGGTTCCGTGTTGTTTTACGGCACGAGCAACGCCGTTTACTCCAATCCCAGCGGCGGTCCCCAGCAAGTCACCGGCAAGGATGGCTTGTGGACCAGCAAGGACAAAGGCGCAACGTGGACGCAAGTCAGCGGCTTCACCGCGTTGAACGCCGACGGCGTCGGCGAAGGCATCGCTTTCATCGCCTTCGCGCCGGCCGGTGAAGCGGCGGGCACGCCGACCAAGACCATCTACGTAGGCGTATCGACCGACACCGCATCCGTCAATAACACCACGCTCTACGTAAGTACCGATGCGGGCGTTACCTGGAACCCGGTAGCTGGCGGCCCTACCAATGAATTGCCGCAGCGTGGCGAGCTTGGGCCGGATGGCAATCTCTACATCACCTACGGCAACAGCTTCACTCAAGACCCCAACACCAAGGCCATCACCTATACCTATGCGGTCGGCCCCGGCGGCATGACCATGGGCGCAGTGTGGAAGTACGACACCGTGCACCACACCTGGACGGACATCACGCCTGTTGATCGCTTCAACTATGCTTCCGGCTACAGCGGCTTGTCGGTCGATCCTTCGCACCCCGGCACGCTGGTGGTGATGACGATGGATCATTGGTGGCCGATGGACACCATGTATCGCAGCACCGATGGCGGCGCCAGTTGGATCGACGTAGGCGGCGCCACCTGGAATGGCGTTCCGCCGACTTCCGGCACGTATGCCATTCGCGATTCCAGCCTGCAGCCGTGGGGCGTGCCGTCCGGACAGACGCAGCCTGGATTCGGCAACTGGGGCGAAGTGGTGATCGACCCGTTCAATGGTGCGCACGCCATGTACGGCACGGGCGGCACGATCTGGACCACCTACGACCTGACCGATACCGATGCCGGCAAACCGACGTACTGGTCGGTCGGCGCCAGCGGCCTGGAAGAAACGGCGGTGGTGACGCTGCTGTCGCCCACCTCCGGTCCGCACCTGCTCAGCGGCCTCGGCGACGTCTGCGGTTTCGTACACACCAGCCTGACGGCGGTACCGCAGGCGCAACCGAACAATCCCACTTGCGGCGACAGCATCGGCACCGGGTTGGACTACGCCAAGTACGCTCCTTCGACGATCGTACGCATCCTGGCGCACGGCAATAGCACGCTCACCTCGTACGGCTCGATCTCGCGCGATGGCGGTTCCACCTGGACGGGCTTTGCCAACCAGGCAGGCTCACCCAACGGCGGCGGCACCGTGGCTATTTCCGGTGACGGCAAGACCATCGTATGGTCGCCCAGCGATGTTGTGCCGGTGGTGTCGAACGACAGCGGCACCACCTGGACGAAGGCCAGCGGAAGCAGCCTCGCGTCGCTGCCGATGGGCGCGCAGGTGCTGTCCGATGGCGCCAGCGGCAACGTGTTCTACGCACTGGATGAGGCCAACGGCGTCTTCTACAACAGCACCAACAAGGGTGTGAGCTGGCAAGCCGTCAACACGAGCTTGCCGAAAGTGTCCCCCTCCTACCAGCACAGCCAAGCCACCGCCGTCACCGGCGTTCCCGGTGAAGCGAAAGCCGGCGACGTGTGGATCACCACGGTGACCGGCCTGTTCCGCAGCACCAATTACGGTGCTACCTGGAACCAGGTCGACGCCGGCAGCATCACGTCGGCGTCATCGGTCGGCTTCGGCAAGGCGGTCACTGGCTCGCATTACCCCACCATCTACCTGTCCGGCACGGTGAACGGTGTTACCGGCGTGTTCCGCTCCACCAACGTCGGCACCACCTGGGTGCAGATCAACGACACGCTGCATCAGTGGGGTGGCGCGGCGCTGGTGGTCGGTGATCCGAGAACCTTCGGCACGCTCTACATCGGGCCGAATGAAGCGCGCGGCGTTATTTACGGTACGTCGCAGAACTGATCGATGTTTGACTCCCTTCCCTGCCGCAAGCGCGGAAGGGAGTCTTTCAAGAACGCTCGAGCCGATCGCCGCCTTCCAGACAACGACATAGCTGCGCCAAGTCTCAGCTACGCGCATGCTTGCTCCCTCCCCTCCCCTACTACACGTAGGGGAGGGGACAGATACATGCCATCGACATACCGCAAGCGAAATGTTTGCCGTACCTCACGAATGTCTGCAAAGGCCTGTCATTGACCTATGGGGACAGGGCTCTTCGAACTGCTTTCAAAGTAGAGTGCCAGCGATCCGAGCGAGCATCGCAGCACGATACGTTCGCGACAAAAAACGCCAGGACGAACCGCTTTCGATAAATGACCTCATGCATCGGGAGCGACGCACCTCGCGTTGATCTTGCACATCATCTGGAGGGGGCAATGAAGAACCGTTTGTACCGCGCCATCACACGCGGTCTGGCATGCGGCGCGCTCGCCGCGCTGTCGCTATCGCATACCGCTGCGCTTTCGGCGCAGACCGCGCCGTCCTACACCTGGAACAACGTGCGCATCGTCGCCGGCGGTTACGTCGACGGCATCATTGCGCATCCCAAGCAGCAGGGGTTGTTCTATGCGCGCACGGACGTGGGTGGCGCGTATCGCTACGACTCCAGCAACAAAAAGTGGATCGCGTTGAACGACTGGGTGTCCTCGGGCAATCAGGGCGGTATCGAAAGCATCGCCATCGATCCCAACAACGCCAATATGCTGTACCTGATGACGGGTTTGTACGTCAGCCGATGGTCGTCCCCGGGTCAATTGCTGGTGTCGTCCGACCAGGGCAAAAGCTTCACCGCGTACACGATGAATTTCCGTGTCGGCGGCAATGACGACGGACGCAACACCGGCGAACGTCTGCAGGTGGATCCGAATGACGGTTCCGTGCTGTTTTACGGCACGACCAACGCTACTTACAACACGTCCAGCTCCGGTCCGCTGCAGATAGCTGGCCAGGACGGCTTGTGGACCAGCAAGGACAAAGGCGCGACGTGGTCGCAGGTGAGCGGCTTCACTGCGCTCACCAACGACGGCACCGGCGAGGGCGTGACGTTCATCGCCTTCGCGCCTGCAGGTGAAACGGCTGGTACGCCGACCAAGACCATCTATGTCGGTGTGTCGACGGCCACCGCAGCCACCAATGCTGCGACGCTCTACGTAAGTACCGATGGCGGTGTCACGTGGAACGCGGTGCCCGGCGGCCCCAGCAATGAGTTGCCGCAGCGTGGACAGCTAGGGCCGGATGGCAATCTCTACATCACCTACGGCAACAGCAAGGACAGCAACGGTAACTACACGTATGCCATCGGCCCCAACGGCTTGAACATGGGCGCGGTATGGAAGTACGACACCACCAAGCATGTGTGGGCCGACATTACGCCGAAGGACCCAATCAACTATGCATCCGGCTACAGCGGCGTGTCGGTCGATCCTTCGCATCCCGGCACTGTCGTAGTGATGACCATGGATCATTGGTATCCGATGGATACCATGTATCGCACCACCGATGGCGGCAACAGCTGGACCGACGTGGGCGGCGCCACCCAGAACGGTGTTCCGCCGACCACCGGCACCTATGCCATCCGTGATGCGAGCCTGTCGCCATGGATGATTCCGCCCGGACAGAAACAACCCGGCTTCGGCAACTGGGGCGAAGTGGTGATCGATCCCTTCAATTCCGCCCATGCCATGTACGGATGGGGCGGCGGTATCTGGACCACGTACGATCTGACCGACGCCGATGCCGGCAAGCCGACGTACTGGTCGGTGGGCGCCAGCGGTATCGAGGAAACGGCCGTGCTTACGCTGGTCTCGCCCACTTCCGCCCCGCACCTGATCAGCGGCCTGGGCGACGTCTGCGGTTTCGTGCACGTCAGTCTTACCTCGCCGCCGCCGCAGCAAGGGGTTCCGTTGTGCAACGGCGGCGACGGCAACGGCACCGGGATCGACTATGCCAAGTACGCGCCATCGACGATCGTTCGCGTCGGCGCAGGCGGCGACAACACTCTGGGCACGCTCTCGCACGATGGCGGCTCCACCTGGACGGTGTTTGCGAGCAAGGCCAATTCGACCAACGGTGGCGGCACCGTGGCCATTTCCGGCGACGGCAAGACCATCGTGTGGGCGCCCACCGATATCGCGCCGGTGATCTCCAACGACAACGGCGCAAGCTGGACGACCGCCAACGGAAATGGCTTGCCGTCGCTTCCCGTCGGCGTGCAGGTGGTTTCCGATGGCGCCAGCGGCAACGTGTTCTATGCCTTCGATCAGGGCAACGGCGTTTTCTACAGCAGCACCGACAAGGGCGTGAGCTGGCATGTCGCATACACCGGCTTGCCCAAAGCGGATCCTTCCTATCAGCACAGCCAGGCCACTGCCGTCACCGGCGTTCCGGGTGAAGCCAAAGCCGGCGATGTGTGGATCGCCACGCCGAACGGTTTGTTCCGCAGCATCACCTACGGCGCCAGCTGGAGCCAGGTCGATGCCGGCAGCATCACCGTCGCCAATTCGATCGGCTTCGGCAAGGCGATCACCGGTTCGCACTACCCCACCGTTTATCTGTCAGGAACGGTGAACGGCATCACCGGCGTGTTCCGCTCCACCAATGTCGGCGCAACGTGGGTGCAAATCAACGACACGCTGCATCAGTGGGGTGGCGCTGGCCTGGTGGTCGGCGATCCGCGAACCTTCGGCACGGTGTATATCGGGCCAGACGAAGCACGCGGCGTTATTTACGGCACGTCGGCGAACTGATGGGGCCTGAGGCTCCCTTTTCTGTTGTACGCGAGGAAGGGAGTTTTTCAAAAGCTCTCAGACCGAAGATGTTCTGGCCAGGCAAGTCATGCGCGCGCCCCCTCTCTCCATCCTCATTCAAGGATGGGGAGAGGGGTTACTTAGAAAATTATTTGCAAGTCACCCCATGAGGCGATGATGCAAAAACGCTGTCACGCCTCATGCGCTGACCGCGTGCCAAAACTTCCCGCACAGCAGCGCGCTTTCGCGAGAAGACGTCAAGAAAAAATGAAGAACGTCGTGGAATTCGAGCCGATGGCAGAATCAGCATGCTTTTTCTTCACGCATGCACTGCGCATCGAATTGAAGGTCCATGAAAATTTGAACTTCCCCGATATTCAATTTGACATCCATGGCGACGCAAATCAGCAGCAGATTTGCGACGCCGTCTGCTCTATTGCATGTTTCTTTTGCGCAACAACACAAAACACTCACGTTTCGCGACGAAATTGCTGCTACGCAGCTTCAATTTTCGCAAGCGTGCCTTGCGTTCTTCGCAATGCCACACCTGACCGCGAGCGATAGAGTGCTGCGCCAGGAATGCGGTGATGCGTGTAGCAATAGCATTGATGCATCACCGCATTCCCGAAGCCGGAACGCGTCATACGCAAGAGCATTTTCTTGCGATAACCCAGACAGTCGTCAGTCCATCGAAAGCTGGAGTCCAGTGCCTTTTGCCTAAAAAACCATTGGATCCCCGCTTTCGCTGGGAGGACGAGGGGAAAGTTTTCGGCGAATGAAAGTCGTCGACGTCGCAATGGTCGAACGAAATGCTGTTCAACGAAGCAATCTTTTTTGTCACGCAACAATGACGCGATGCATCGCCTTCCTGCAGTGATGCGCTGATGGACCAGCGGCGGCGATACACCGCAACGAATCCAAGATGCAAAAACCTGGAGGGGATCATGAAGACACGCTTGCAGCGGGCCATTGCCCGTGGATTGATCTGCAGCACATTGGCCGCCCTTTCGCTATCGCCTGTCGTAGCGTTTGCGCAAAGCACGCCGTCCTACACCTGGAACAACGTGCGCATCGTGGCCGGCGGTTACGTCGACGGCATCATCGCGCATCCGAAACAGCAAGGGCTGTTCTACGCACGTACGGACGTCGGCGGCGCCTATCGCTACAACGCCACCACTGCGCAATGGGTGCCGCTGAACGATTGGACGCCACCGGCCGATTCGCAATGGACGGGCATCGAAAGCATCGCCATCGATCCGAACAACGCCAACATGCTTTACCTGGTTGGCGGTCTGTACACGCAATCGTGGGGCTCCAACGGTGCGATCCTGGTGTCGTCCGACCAGGGCGCGCACTTCACCGCACATCCACTCAGCTTCAAGGTTGGCGGCAATATGGACGGACGCAACGTGGGCGAACGTTTGCAGGTGGATCCCAACAAGGGCTCGATCCTGTTCTACGGTACGCGCAATGATTCCGATCAGCCCAGCACCAATGGTTTGTGGACCAGCACCGACAGCGGCAGCACCTGGACGCGCGTGGGCGGCTTCAATGCGCTGTCCAGCGATGGCACCGGCGCGGGCGTGGCGTTCATCGCGTTTTATCAACCATCGAGCGGCGCCGGTTCGCCGACCAAGACCCTTTTTGCCGGCGTATCCACCAGCACGGCGGCATCGTCGCTCTACAAGAGCACGGACGGCGGCGTGACGTGGGCGCCAGTATCCGGCGGCCCTGCCGCGGGCATGATGCCGCAGCGTGGCCTGATCGGGCCGGACGGCAATCTCTACATCACCTACGGCAATGCCATCGGTCCCGGCAGCATGACCGCAGGCCAGGTGTGGAAATACAGCATTGGCCTGAACACCTGGCAAAACATCACGCCGACCGATCCGTACAACTATCCATCGGGTTACAGCGGTCTGGCGCTCGATCCGGAAAAGCCGGGCACGCTGGTGGTGATGACGATGGATCACTGGTGGCCCAGCGACACCATGTATCGCAGCACCAATGGCGGTTCCACCTGGACCGACGTGGGCGCGAAAGCAGTACGTGATTCAAGCGTGTCGCCGTGGATCGTGCAGCCAGGGCAAACGCAAGCAGGCTTTGGCAACTGGGGCGAAGTGGTGATCGATCCGTTCAATTCTGCGCATGCCATGTACGGCACGGGCGGCGGCATCTGGGCGACGTCCGACCTTACTTCCGCCGATGCGGGACAAGCCACGCACTGGACCGTAGGTGCCAGCGGGATCGAGGAGACGGCGGTGATCACCTTGTTGTCGCCCACCGCCGGTCCGCCCTTGATCAGCGGGCTCGGCGACGTTTGCGGATTCGTGCACACCAGCCTTACGTCGGTGCCGCAGTCGCAACCCAACAACCCCACCTGCGGGGACAGCATCGGTACCGGCTTGGACTTCGCCAAGAACTCAGCCTTGACAATCGTGCGCATTCTGCAGCACGGCAATAGCACCCTCACCTCGTACGGCTCGATCTCCTACGATGGCGGCTCCACCTGGACGGGCTTCGCCAACCAGGCCGGCTCCACCAATGGCGGCGGCACGGTGGCGATTTCTGCCGATGGCGGCACCATCGTGTGGGCGCCCTCGGATGTGGCACCAGTGGCATCCACCGATCACGGCAGCAGCTGGAAGACGCTCACGTATCCTTCCAGCAGCGGCACCGCCAACCTGCCGACCGGTGCACAAGTGTTGTCCGATGGATCCAACGGCAATCTGTTCTATGCCTGGAATCAGGCCACAGGTACGTTCTTCAGCAGCTCCGACAAGGGCGTGACGTGGTACGCATCGACCACTTCCGGCTTGCCGGTGCTCGCTTCCTGGCAAAGCAGCCAGGCATCGACGGTAACGGGCGTGCAAGGCGATATCTGGCTTGCGACACCCAACGGCCTGTATCGCAGCCAGAGTTCCGGCTGGAGCTGGAGCCAGTTCGACGCATCGGCTATCAGCGCCGCGACGTCGATCGGATTCGGCAAGGCGGCGCCCGGCAAGTATTACCCAACGATCTATCTGGCCGGTACGGTCAACGGCGTAACCGGCCTGTTCCGTTCCATCGACACCGGTGCAACCTGGGTGCAGATCAACGACGCGCAACATCAGTGGGGCGGCGTGACGCACGTGGTGGGCGATCCCCGTACGTTCGGCACGGTGTACCTGGGTACCAATGCAGCGCGCGGCGTCATCTACGGCATCTCGTCGAATTGATG
Organism: Dyella sp.; assembly: GCF_051954575.1. Classification (GTDB taxonomy): domain Bacteria; phylum Pseudomonadota; class Gammaproteobacteria; order Xanthomonadales; family Rhodanobacteraceae; genus Dyella_B. Next base: position 31,286 of record NZ_JBQCHP010000164.1, read on the forward strand.
GATGCACCGGTCGCCATCCCTCCCCTGCTTGCGGGGGAGGGATGGCCACAATACCTCGAACTTAACCTTTACGCTGCTGCAGTTTCGAAGCGAATCGTCATTCCGGCGGAGGCCGGAATCCAGTCAAACAAGAAGTGCGCAGCACACGACATAAAGGTTTTGTGTGGGTCGCACGACGTATTCAAACTGGATTCCGGCCTTCGCCGGAATGATGACTCGCTCTGAAACAGGGTTGCCACAGGTGTTAAGTTCGGAGCACTGGGGGATAGCAAGCCTCATAGGCTTGGATGAAATCCCGGTATCGCGATCCGCATGAAAGCCGCAACGATGAGCCAGCCACTTACGGTATGAACCACTTCAAATCCACTGCTTGAGCCATCGCCTTGTAGCCGGTACTGCTGGGATGCAGGTGATCGCCGCTGTCATAAGCGGGCAGCATTTTTTGCGGGGCAGCCGGATCGCGAACGACCTTGTCGAAATCCACCACGCCGTCGAACGCGCCGGAGTGACGAATCCAGTCATTCAATGCTTCGCGCGTCTTTTCGCCGGCTACGCTGTGATACGGCCAGCCGCTGCCGCCGTAAGGCGTCAAGGTTGCACCGTAGATCTTCACGTGTTTCGCATGCGCACGCGCAATCAGGGACTTCATGCCGTCGATAAGTTGCTGCGTGGAGATTTTGTCCTTGGCGTCCCACGCAAAGCCTGAGCCGCCGATATCGTTGATGCCTTCCAATAACACGATCCAGCGCACGCCTGGTTTATCCAATGCATCGCGGTCGAAACGCGACAGTGCGCTGGGGCCGATACCGTCATGCAGGATGTGGTTGCCGGCGATACCGGCATTCGCCACCGCGATGGATGAGCGCGACGCGTCTGCCTGCAGACGTTCAGCCAGATAGTCGGGCCAGCGGGTGTTGGCATCCTGCGTGGAGCCGGCGCCGTCGGTGATGGAGTCGCCGAAGGTGACGACGGTAGCCTTGGCGACGGGACCAGACACTTCCACGTCGGTGAGAAAGAAGCGCGCGCCGCTTACTTCATCCAGGGGGTAATGCGTTGCTGCGGTGGCATCGCCGTTTTCGGTGATGTACGCCGTAGCCAAGGCGGCATTGTGGGTAGTGGATGCGTGATAAGGCGCAGCGGCCGGCGCGTACAGGCTTACCGCCAATTCCTGTAGTGGCTTCACGTCCATTTTTACCGGATCGCTCAACACGCTTTCGCCCTTGGCGATGGTCACCGTGGGCTTGCCGTTGAACAGCAGCGCGTGATCGCTGCCGGGCACGGTATCCGCACCACTGGCATGCAGCGCGATGCGCGCGGGACCCAGCGTGATGGGTAGATTGCCGAACAAATTGGAAAGCCGGATGCGCACTTCCGAGCCGCCTACGCTGACGCGCACGATCTGGCGCACGGTCTGGTCGTTCACGGCAGGCCCGGCCGTATCCGGCACGGCGGACCAGGTATCCACCCAAGCACCATGCCTCGTGTCTGCGGCCATCGCACCCGCAACGCATCCGCACACCGAGCCGGCCAATACCCATTTCAAAAGCTGATGACGCACGCCACTCCCCTCTCCGGCATGAAAGGGCGACGTATAGCAAAGGTCCGATTAACTTAGTTGCGAAGGAGCATTACAAAATTTATCAACTGCGCGTTCGGCAAACATTTGCTGCAATGCAGAAACGCTTGCTGTGAAGCTGGGATCGCATCTCAGGCCACGTCCGCTCGCAACATGGCATCGGTCGCATGATCGAGGCAGGAAGACATTCATGATTTTTGCGAGGGCGCATTACGAATTTCATCGTCAAGCGGCATGACATCAAAAACATTGCCTAAGCTTGTGGAGATGCATCACGAGGGGACACCATGCCTTTTTCTCGCCGATCGTTTCTCGCCGGAATGGCGCTCGGACTTTCCTCGCCTTATTGGATGCCACGCGTGGGTCGCGCGGCATCGAACGGCCGCGGATTATTCCAACCGACCTGGGACTCGCTGCGCGCTTATGCTGCGCCCGCATGGTTCCGCGACGCCAAGTTCGGCATCTGGGCGCACTGGACCGCGCAGTGCGTGCCCGAACAGGGCGACTGGTACGCGCGCAACATGTATATGCAGGGCGAGCCGCAGTACGAGTATCACTGCCGTACTTATGGCCATCCTTCCAAGTTTGGCTTCATGGAAATCGATCATCTGTGGAAGGCCGAAAACTGGGATCCGGACGCGCTGATGCGCCTGTACAAGGCGGCCGGCGCAAAATATTTCGTGGCACTGGCCAACCATCACGACAACTTCGACACCTACGACTCCAGCCACCACGCGTGGAATTCGGTCAAGGTAGGGCCGCGCAAGGATATCGTGGGCGGCTGGGCCAAGGTCGCGCGCGAGCACGGCTTGAAGTTCGGCGTCAGCAATCACTCCGCGCACGCTTGGCATTGGCTGCAGCCTGCCTACGGCTATGACGGCGAAGGCCCGCTTGAGGGCGTGCGCTATGACGCGGCACGCCTGACCAAGGCGGACGGCCGCGGCAAATGGTGGGAAGGACTGGATCCGCAGGAGCTCTACACCGGCCCCAACATCAAGCTGCCCGACGGCATCCACGGCGCGGCAGCAGTCAAGCACTGGCATGAGCAGCACGATGGGCTGTGGGCGGAAAACCCGCCACCGCACAACCCGCAGTTCGTGCGAAGCTGGTTCCTGCGCTGCAAGGAACTGCTCGACAAATATCGCCCCGATCTCCTGTATTTCGACGACACCGGCTTGCCGCTTGCTCAAGCAGGCCTGGATATCGCCGCCTACTACTACAACGCCAGCCGCCAATGGCATGGCGGCGAACTGGAGGCCGTACTCAACGCCAAACGCCTCACGCCCGAACAGACGCCCGCGCTGGTGGAGGATATCGAGCGTGGCGTCGCTGATGCGATCCGTCCCCTGCCCTGGCAAACCGACACCTGCATCGGCGACTGGCATTACTCGCGCGCACGGTTCGAACAGCACAGCTACAAGAGCGCCACCACCGTCATCACGCGCCTGTGCGACATCGTGTCCAAGAACGGCAATCTGCTGCTCAGCATTCCGCTGCGCGGCGACGGCACCATCGATGCGGACGAACGCCAGGTGCTGGAACAGCTGGCGGCATGGATGCGCATCAACGATGAAGCCATCTTCGGCACGCGTCCGTGGCATACCTACGGCGAAGGCCCGACCAAGGTTGCAGGAGGCATGTTCGCGGAAGACAAGGCCGATGCATTTACGGGGCAGGACATTCGCTACACCACCAAGGGCGAGACGCTTTACGCCATCGCCTTGGGGCGTCCTGCCTCGTCGCAGCTGACGCTGAAATCGCTTGCGTCGAACGTATCGGGCAACGTCGAGCGGGTGGAGATGCTGGGCATGCAAGCGCCGTTACGGTTCAAGCGCGATGCGCAGGGGCTGACGCTTGAGTTGCCGGAGAACATGCCTGGAGAGCAGGCTGTCGCGTTCAAGATCTCGGGGCGTGGCCTAGTTGCTGCATCGTAGCGGTTTGGGTTCACGTCAATGATTGACTTGAGCGCACTTCGATGCCCGCGAGGATAGGTCCCCTCCCCTGCATGCAGGGGAGGGTTAGGGTGGGGTGCGAGCGTAGCGAGCGGCGGAAAGCGGATATCGTCGCAAGATATGGATTTCTTACCGGCAAAAAATCATGGCGAGATTTGGTTGCACGCTAAAGCCCAAGCAACCCCACCCCAGCCCTCCCCTACTAACGCAGGGGAGGGAGCCGATCACGGCAAGCATCAAGTCGACACTCCGAAGGGAAGTTTCCATGGCAATGATTTTCAAGTTGACCCGCAACGCATTCGCTGCCATCACCTTCCTCACCATCGCCCTGCCCTTGAGCGCCGAGCAACGCACGCTCTCGCAAGACTGGTTGTTCTACAAAGGCGACGTGGCCAGCGCATCATCGGCAAGCCTCGACGACCACGCCTGGCGCAAGATCGACGTGCCGCACGACTGGTCGATCGCCAACAAACCCGACGGCAGCGCACCCTACGATGCCAACACACCCGGCGGCCAGAGCTCCGGTTACTTGCCGGGCGGCATCGGCTGGTATCGGCGCCACATCACGCTCAGCGCCGAAGAAGCCGCCCGCGTGGTTCGCCTGAATTTCGAGGCGATCTACATGGATGCGGACATCTGGCTCAACGGTGAGCATGTCGCGCAACACCGTTACGGCTATACGGCTTTCAGCGTGGATTTGACCGGCAAGGTGCACGCTGGCGATAACGTCGTGGCCATCCGCGCCAACCATGCCGATCCGTCCTCCCGCTGGTATGCGGGTTCGGGCTTGATCCGCCCGGTCAGCCTGGATGTTCTCGATCGCGTGCATCTCGATCCAGACAGCATCTTCGTAAGCACGCCGATGGCCACACAGGCGCTTGCGAAGGTGACCGCGCATGCCACGGCGGCCAACGATTCAACTCAAGCCCGTACGGTCGAGCTCGCAACGAAACTGCTCGCGCCGAACGGACAGGTCGTTGCGCAGTCGCGCCAGAACAAGTCGCTGGCCGCCGGCGCCAGGACGGACTTCGACCAGACGCTTGAGATCACCAACCCATCGCTGTGGTCGCCCGATTCGCCCAACCTGTATACGCTCGTGCAGGATGTCTACGCCAACGGCGTCATGACCGACCAACGGCGCACCCGCTTCGGCGCCCGCACGATCACCGTCGACGCGGAACATGGCCTGCGCATCAACGGCCAGAAAGTGCTGCTGCGCGGCGGCAACATCCATCACGACAACTACATGCTCGGCGCGGCGGGCTGGCCCGATGCCGATGCGCGCAAAGTCGCGTTGATGAAGGCCGCCGGTTACAACGCCATTCGCAGCGCGCACAATCCCGCCAGCCAGGCGACGCTCGACGCGGCCGACGAACTGGGCATGCTGGTCATCGACGAAGCGTTCGACATGTGGAACATGAGCAAGACGCCCATGGACTACGCACGCTTCTTCAAACAGGACGGATTGCACGATCTCGACAGCCTGGTGATCAGCGGACGCAATCATCCCAGCGTGCTGTTCTGGAGCATCGGTAACGAAATTCCCGAACAAGGCACACCGCTGGGCGTGGAAACGGCGCGCAAGCTGGCCGAGCGCGTGCGTGCACTCGACCCGACCCGGCCAATCACCGAAGCGGTAAGCGTCGACACGCCGCATATTGCCAACCAATACGCCGTGCTCGACGTGGCCGGCTACAACTACAACGCCCCGCTGTTCGCACGCGATCACCAAGCATTTCCACAGCGCGTAATGCTCACCACCGAATCGACCTCCAAGAACGCATTCACCTATTGGCGTGCGGCGGAAACCATGCCCTGGGTGATCGGCGATTTCGTATGGACGGCCGTGGATTATCTGGGCGAAACCGGCATCGGCTGGATGGGCTACAACCAGGATTGGCAAAAACTTGGGCCCTATCCCTGGCATCTGGCCTATTGCGGTGAAATCGACGCGACTGGACGCAAGCGGCCCGCGGCCTATTACCACGAAGTGATCTGGAAAACCGGCATCGATCCGATTTCGGCATTCGTGCAGCAACCAGCCGGCACGGAAGACCTGCCCGATCGCCACCTGTTTACCGTCACCCAGCCGCATACGGACTGGTCGCTGGAAGATGTCCACCCGAGCTGGACCTGGCCCGGCCAGGAAGGCAAGCCGCTCAACGTGGTGGTGTATTCCGAATTTCCGGAAGTGGAACTGTTTCTCAACGGCAAAAGCCTGGGACGCAAGGCGACCGGCGTCGATACGCAGTACAAGGCGACGTACTCGGTGCCGTATCACCCAGGCCGCCTGGTGGCGGTCGGTTATCGTGATGGCCGCCCTGCAGGACAATGGATATTGCGCACCGCCGACAAGCCGGCGCGCATCGACGTATCGCTCGATCGAACGCAGCTACGCGCCAACGCACAAGACCTGGCTTACGTCACCATCACCCTCGCCGACGACAACGGCACGCCGATTTACAACCAGAACGACGACCGTCAGGTGCGCGTTCGCGTCACGGGCGCAGGCGAATTTGCCGGCATGGGCAACGGCAAACCCGATGATGTTTCCAGCTTCCAATCCGGACCATGGAAGACATTCCATGGGCGGGTCGTTGCCGTCGTTCGCTCCGGAATGCAGGCGGGACCGATTGAAGTGCAAGTCGACGCGGATGGCTTGCCGACGCGGCGCGTCTATCTCCATGCCGTGTCGCCTTAGCTCCCATTCGCCTAATGCCGGCCGTGGGAAATCTTCAACCTCTGCCGTGGCATTTGCTACTTCGTCGCCCCGGCGAAAGCCGTAGCCCAGCAACTTGAAGATCGTCAAAGTCACTGGATCCTGGCTCTCGCCGGGGCGACGAATCGGCAGTGCTGGATTTTCAGGCAAAGATGCTGGCTTCCACTGGAGCAACCATTGCAAATAAAAAGCCACATCGTCCGCGTCATAGTCATCGCGATAGCCACCAGCGCAAGCGCTGCATACGCCCAAGCTCCCACGCTTGCAGGCATCCCGTCCCCTTTCACCTGGCAAAACAAACCTGCCGAGTGGAGCGCCAACAGCAACTCACTCACGCTGACGGCAGCAAAGAAAACCGACTGGTTCGTCTATCCCGGCGGCGGATATACCGCAAACAGCTCACCACGGCTGCTATTCAAAGCGACAACCGATTTCGTATTCAGCAGCAAAGTCGAGATAAAGGCACACGCAACCTATGATGCCGGTTGCCTTGTCTTGTACGCATCAACATCTACTTGGTCCAAACTTTGCCTGGAAGCCCAAGCCGACCACCGTCTCGACGTCATCTCGGTGGTAACACGCGGGTCATCGGATGACGCCACGTCATTTCCAGCAAACGGCACATCGATCTACCTGAAGATAGCCAAGGCGGACGGAACCATCTTTTTCTACGCTTCGGAAGACGGCAAAGCCTGGACGATCATTCGCAAACTCAGTCTGCCATCGGGCAATCCGCTGCTAACGGGTTTTTCTGCGCAATCCCCGGATGGCAATGGCACAAGCGCCTTGTTCAGGGATTTCCATTACCTCGCACAGAAGGTCGATCTCTGGAATTTGCAGTGAGTGCAGTCATCCTGATCAGCGAGCCCTCGTTTTATGAAAGCATCCGGAAACTCATCCAGCGCCGCTTCCAATCCGGCAGCGCAAGACATTGCACGGCAGGGTGGCGGATGTTGACGCGGCAGGTTTATCTCAACGCTGTATCGCCTTAGCTGCAAAGCAATTACCTAAGCGCGTATCAAGGTCGCCAGGAGCCACCCATTCGTCGTCCGGCGAAGGCCGGAATCCAGTTGAAAAGACCTGCGCAGCACCAACGAGCAAGTTCGTGTGCCGCTCAACGACATGTTCGATTCGGCCAAAGTTGTATTTGCAGAAGGCATCAAACCTAACTGCATCTTCAATCAACCACCGTCCTCGAGAAGCGGCCAGGCTAATTTTTTAGCATCAAGAACTGAACCAGCCCTCTTTCGGGTTCCCGCTCTACTGCAGCGTGCAGAATCCCCGATGCGCCACGATGGCGCGGGAGCCGGCCACCTCCCTATTTCTCCACCGCTTCCTTGTGGATCTTGTCCAAAATCCCCTTCAATCGAAAGAGGTATCCGGCGATATCCAAACTACTTATCCCAATCTTCGGTATATCGGGAAACTGCCGGCCATATTTTTGTTGAATACGAACCCATTCCGCCGCCGCCGCACTCGCGATGCATTTAGCTATCCACACTTTTCCAATAATACCCGCCTTACGCATCTTCCCCGCCTCGTCGTTGAGAACGAGGATACGTGCCATATCTATGCAATAGGCGGCCGCCATTTCCTTCTTGGCCTTGTCGTCCGGCGCCTCTTGAAGGATGGAAAGCATGGTCTGCTCATACATGTGCAAGCGGGGTAACGCACTCAACTGACCAAGAACCCCGCGGCCGATGGTAAGGTGGTCGTCCTGCTGCCCTTCCGCCCCCGGGTCCCGCCCCACCGTATATGTTTCTCCTCCGTGCGCGGCGGTTTGATGGGATCTTGCGTCTTTCTCTTCGTTCGCCAACTCCTCCTTGCTCATGACGGTTTGGTCCAGAGAGTGCACGCCCAGTTCGTGGGCCAGCAGCCCCAGCGTTTCGCCGACGGTGAACAGGGTTGCCTGATAATCATCTACGTTCACGTTTATCAGGTTTGCGTCGCTCCTGGTGTTGGCAACATCCTTGGTGACTTGCGGGCGCAGATTGATCCTGATTTGCAAAGGCGGCCTTCTGCTCAGCAGAAAAGGAGCCTTGGCCAGAGCCGATGCGACACCGACCGCCCAACGCCCGACCTCCGGATTGCGCCACACACGATCGGTTGCATAGATCTCGATCTTCATGCCATTGGCTGCGTTGGCTCCGAAGATTTTTGTGTACCCCTTGCGCGCTTTGGAGCGTCGCTGCTGGAGCGCCAAATCCAGCGCGATCAACTGCTTTCTGAGGAAATCGGCGTGACTGCCGTCTTCACCAAGGTGCTTCAGCGTCGCTGCCTGCATGTGCAAAAGCTCGGAAATCGAGGACGAAGCCAATCCCTGACTGAGGAAGCTCTGGACGATCTCGTCTTTCGCCTCGGCGTCCGAATAGTCCACGGTCGCCTTGCCATCTTCCAGCTCTGCCAGTTTCCGTTGTAGGGCCTCGTTGTCGGAAGGCTCGGCCACCATCAGTTTGTGGGCATCCCAAACTGTCCCGCCTGAGCTCAGAAACTTGTCGATCAGCCGTTCGCGCTCCTTCAGTTCCTTTCCGGTCAGCCCCGATTCCATCAGCAAATCGCCCAGCGCCGGGTGCTGCATCATCCAGTTGCTGTCAAACCCGATGGTGGATCCGCCGTGTTCTACTTCGTGGGCCTGCAATTGACGGTAGGTATACAAGGTTGCCATCGCGTAGGAGGGCGCGTGATGGCCGCCGATCCGATGCACCGAGGGATCCACCCGACGCGTGGAGGGCGACCAGACACCCTCCTCCCCCTCCTTCGGGGTTCCCATGTCATCCATTTCATCCCAGGTACCGTCGTCATTGCTGACCACCGCGATGTAGTGCCCGCCGCTGCTGTGCGAGATCGTGTTGCGAACGATATAGGCGGTGAGCTGATAAGTTGGACCGGGAAGGCCGTTGTGGGTGATCGCTGCGGGAATGGTGAATTGCCGTGGCATGTCGATGCTGTCGTATTCGTCGCCGCGCACGATGCCAATGGACAGCACTTCGGGAAAGCCGGTGATCACCCTGGCTACGGTATGCGGCGAAGCAACGTCTTCGGCATGCAGTGCGGAGCTGTGGACACCCTGAACAAAATGCGCACTCAAGGCATCCAGCAAACTGTGCTGCCCGTGTGCGTAAAGCTGCAGCACGAATTCGTCTTCGTCCTGTACGTCGTTGGGTGATCCATCGTCGTAGACGCGTGTTTCGCGCGTTGTGAGCGGTTGCGTGGGGCGAACCAGATCTAGCACGCCCATCAATATCTGGCTGGCATCTTGCTGCTGCTGATCGGGTTCTTCGTCAACATTATCGTTCGCCAATAATCCGACCTGGTTCAAGCAGGCAAGCAGGGCTCTCATTTGCGCCGCGCTCACCGTACCGCCGCTATGAATCCGTTGCACCAGCGGAAGAATGGCGTCCTGCATCAAGCGCGCATTGCTGTCGGGCAACGTGGGATTGTGCAGCGGATCGAACAGGCGACGGTAATAGGCGTTGCGGGCAATGATGTTGAGCATCGCTGCCGCATAGCAACTGTTCTGGATATGCTCGGAACCCGTCGTTCCAGTGCGAATTCCTTCGGGCGGACCTTCCAGCAAAAGCAATGTGGGATGCCTGGCGGTGGCGAGTTGACCGAACAACGTCACCAGGCCGATCGCCCCCATACTCCGAAGCGACTTCTGTTGTGCCGTCGGCATGACGTAGAGGCCAAGTACCACGTTCCGGATAATCATCGGGTCGAGGTTCAAAACGCGCATCAGCGGCGTATCGTGCTCCCTGTCACGCGCAACCAGCACCCGGTGCTCACCGGAAGATGGGTCTTCCTGAGTTTCCTGTCCATCCAGGTTTTCTCGTATCTCGCTGAGAAAATCACGAACCGTCTTCGGCAGAAGACGCCATACTCGGCTCAACAGATCCAGATTGGCCTGTACATTGCTGCGCACCACAAGTTGGCCGCCGATTTCCTCTTCCTGTGCCTGGCCCTTGTCGCCCTTGCCTTTTCCCAGTTGGATGGGCGCCAGGGAACGCGACTGTATGATGCGCGGCATCCTCTCCCGGTCGGCCACAGCGCCCGGTGCGCCCGGGCGGGCTGCCGCGTCCATTCGAAGCGCCTTTTGACCCATTATGTCCGCTTCGCGCTCGAGCCCCCGGTCATCGTTGACCAGCGCGCCGTTCAACTGCACGGTGGCCGCCACCCGCCCCTGTTTCTGCTGCACCACATGCCATGCTTCATGCGGCAAATGCTTTTCCTGTCCGGGACCTAGGTGAATCTCATTGCCTTGAGCATAAGCCAGGGCATCCAACTGCGCCGGCCTGGCGCAATTGCGATGCACGGTTACCCCACCCATGTCCAATCCCGACAAAGACTCGATGCCTGCTCGCAGGGGTGTCGGCAAACCTTTGGGATTGTGTTGCGCCTGTGTCTCTCGCAACTGCGCAAGCTTTCGCTGCTGCGCATCCTGCCGAGGACTCGCATCGACCTGCCGTTGCATGGGAAGTCGCGAAGCCGGGTGGATGCGAACTTCCGCATTTGCCGCCGCCTGCTTGCGCTGCGCTGAAACAACCTGCTTCATGGCCGTGACCTCCGCATACAAGGCGTTCCACACAACAATCTATTTGCTCAGGCTTCGAGCGATGACCGGCACGTGATACTCATCGCGGAGCGCCAGCTTTTCGAGTACGTAGTTGATGAATTCCGGACTGTTTGCATTCAGTTTGGCAAATGCATTCGGGTAGGCAGCATGCATCGCGATGAGATGCTGCTTGATACTGTCGCCGAGGATGGGGACCATGTCTTCCTTTTCGCCAATACCGGGGGCATCGGCCGGTTCTACCTGGTGAAGCGCCGCCTTGTAGACTGCCTTGTAGTCGTACAGCTCCCAGAATGCTTCACGATAAATGGCGGGATCTTTGGCGGGCGCCCCGCCCACACCGGTCCAATTCGTAAAGCCGCTTTCCAGATAGCGGATTTTTGCCCGGGAATAGGCTTCGGCATTGCCGTCGGCCAATCCACCCTTGATCTCGGACAGCGGTATCACATTGCGAAAACCCAGGTAGGCTTTGATCATGCGTTGCAATGCAGGGACAAAGGCGATCTTGGCGGTCGTCGACTTCGCCGCTGCAAACGCCCGCTCCAACTCCTGGATCGCCAGGGCGTACCAATACCGCTGCTTTTCATCGAAATGCTTCAGCCGCTGCATACCGGGGAGCTTCTTGGCCTCTTCGCACAAGTGCAAGACGCCGGTCAGCGCCTCGCCAAAGGGCTTGCCGATCACGACATTGCGCACTGCATCGACATAGACCACCCACGCAGTGGCATGGCTGCCCTGATCGCTACCCAGGGCAGTTGGAGCCCGACTACCGATGTTGAGCCCGGTTACCCTGCCATCCTTCGACGTGACTACTTGCGCAGAGAACAAGCCCTGGCCCGCGGGACCTGCGGTCATGTATCTGTCATCATTTTCCTTAGCGCTCTTTTCCTGCGCGCCGTCGTAATGAGACTTGATCTTGTCGTAGATGAGATCTTGATATAACCCACGGCAGCCCACGAAAGTCAGATAGCTGCGAATCGATGGCTCGCCATCCATTTCAATGGCACGGAACAAGGTCTCGTATGCATTTTCGAGCGTCCACAAATGCTGCGTGATCAAGTCAGCAATGCGCACGGCTGCGCCACCATCATCCTCGGCAATACCGGGCGCACTGGCCGCCGTCGCCTGCAGATTGAAGAAAGACGCGATAGCACCGGAGTCCATTAGGCTCCACATTTCCGCACGTGCTTTTGAGGCTTGGCCCTCCTTTAGGCGCAGGCTGCCATCATTGAGGTCGGGATCCTCTTCCCATCCGGCAGCCATGGCGTTCAGAGGCCGCAACGAATCCAGCACCTTCGGTTCGCCATGGCCCGTGGCGCGGCCAATATCCACCTGCGACAGAGGAATGACGTTGCGGTAGGCGAGAAATCCTTTGGCTAAACGCTGTATCAGGTCGATGTGACGCTCTTCTGGCAGGCCGAGCAGGTTGATCGCCACCAAGGTATCCATGCGCTTCTTGGCTGCGTCGTAGGTCTCCTTGGCCTTGCCGACAAGGTAGCCGGCACGCGCAACACCCGGCAGGTTCTTGGCATCGGTATACAGATCGCCGATAGCGGTTACGGCTGCAGCCAATGGACGGCCAAGTACAGCGTTGCGTACCTGATCGGCGTAGACCGCCCAGGCCGTGGTGTGGCTTTTTTCCTGCGGGCTAAACAGCCCAGCGGGACGATCCGCGATGTGTACACTGCTGATCCGCAATTCCTTGTGACTGGTGACGACAGCATCGGCATTTACTCCGCTCACCGGTTCATCGATATCGAATTCATCGAGCGACACCTGCACCGCGAATTCGCCCTGGATCACCTTGCCCGCAATGGTAGCCGGCGGGTTCGACGCCAGCACCGCGGCGGGCCGGTACTGCGACTGCTGACCGGCATCGAGCGCCTGCGCCCCCATGACATCGGCTTCGTGTTCCAAGGCAGGATCGGCATTGATGTCCACGCCAGCTTTAAGTTGCATTGTCGGACGCACACGCCCCTGCCGCTGTTGCACCACGTGCCAAGCTTCATGGGGCAGATGCCGCTCCTGCGCTGGACCGAGATGAATATCGTTTCCTTGCGCATAAGCAAGCGCGTTCAACTGCGCCGGCTTAGACGAATTGCGGTGCACCCTTACATTGCCCATATCCATGCCCGATAACGCTTCTATTCCGGCACGAAGCTGCAATGGCAGACCATTCTGGCCGTGCGTGGACGATGTGTGCTGCCATTGCGAGAGTTTTTCCTGCTGTGCGAGCTGCCGCGGACTTCCATCGATCTGCCGTTGCATCGAATGCATGCGAACTCTTCCTTCCAACCCATCATTCGGCCGGGTGTTCATCAGTTCGCGTTGAGCCGGAACCGCTTGTTTCACGACGTGATCCTTCTCATGCGGCTCTGCGCCGCATCAATAAGGTGAAATCGTCCGTCACAGAACCCGTCACGAGTTCCGCGGCCGGATCGAGCGTTCGGGAAAACGCCAGGATTGCATGCTGATTTTGACCACACAGTACGTGACTGGCCTCGAACACGTTTGCCGCGAGCAGGTTGAAGCCCGGGCCGCGCGTGGCGGCCTCCCACATCTGGCGAATGGCTTTGTATGGATAGAGCGCATTGCGGCAGCGATAGCTCAAGACTCCCGATGCAAGCACGTAGTCCATCTGGAAAAATGGCGTGCAGCATGCCGGCCTGCACAAATCCGGTGCGTGGAAGATGACCATAGCGCCGGCGCGCTTCGTCGACGAACTCGGGCACATGGTCGACACCGAGGTAGCCAACGTCTGCGAATCGCTGGTGTCACCGACGCGGCACAATACGTCGAAGCGCAAGCGCTGGCTGTCGGTCGAGCACCAGCCCACGCAGCGCCCAGGGTCACCGATGCGGCGATGGCGGTATTGCAGGATGGCGGCTTTTTCGAAAAGGTCCATACGCACGCAGTATCAAGTCTGCATCAAGGAATTGGTCAGGTTTACTTTTCCCGCGTCAAGAATTGAAATCGATCCGAATGACACTTAGCTACCTGAGGCCCAAAGCAAGAACCACTCGAACCTGATCGCCTTCCATCAGGCGACTTCTCTTCTCACCTATATGTCCTGCTGCCTTTTTAAACTCAGCGATGTGTCTCCGTAGCCAACCCCTTCGATGACCTTTCCAGGCGTGACGACCTCGAAACCCATGCTCACATACCAAGGCACTGCGGAATACGCCGATTCCACGCGGATCTCATCGTAATTTCCGTCTTGGAGTATTTTCTTTGCCGCCGCCATGAGGGCGCCCCCGCCTCCACCCTTGCTCGGATGTGCTATCAGCCACCTCAAATAGAGGTGTGGCTTTGCGTCTTCTGTATCGTCGTCCACGCGCTCCTCCAAAATCATGTACGCAATGGGCGATCTTGAATTTTCACGGTAGCTCGAACGCAATGTCCATTGCTTCTGCGATTCCGAAAGCGGAGCCCTGTATTTTGCGTTTTGCATTTCACCGGATACATCCAAACCTTCATCGAACTGATCCCAGTTCCATCCTGATGACAGATCTTCGTCATCCTCTATATCGTCGTTAACCTTCAGGCCGATACTTCGCCTACGGCGATGCCGCGCTGCTGCCCACGCATCGTATATTTCCGACAGGCCTTCGAACAATCCGGGATCCGTTCCTTCCGTCACGCTGGTTGTTACGCTCGATGCCTCGCGTTCGATGCGAATGGTTTCGGCGCGGACATACACTGCGTATCCGAACGTACCGCCCCCTGCGCTTATTACACGCAACCATTTGTGTTGCTTCAGCCCGCTCTCATCCTGCCGTCGACGTGCTCGACTCTCCTGGTTCGCCCCCCTCCTCGACATGAATACATCTTCGTCGTCGACAATGATCCGTTGTCCTTTTTTCAGCTCCCCTTCGTCGACATCCAGCTCGCCGCTTTCCCAATTGTCGCCAAATAGACTTCCATTCTGATCTTTGACCAAGTGAGTGACCATCCAAACCACAACCGCCGGCCGCGCCTGCCTTTGCGCGAGGCTTGCAGCCGTTCCAACACTCACGGGCAGCAATGGAGCTTGCGTTTGGCCGACGCCCGAGGTCTTTACCGTCTCTCCCGCTCTACTTTGGTTCAGCCCTTCGCGCATTCCCTTCGTCTGCATCGCCTTCGCCCCCATCACATCCGCCTCGCGCTCCAACGACTTGTCGTCGTTGACCGGCACACCATTCCTCATTTGCATGGTCGGCTTCACGCGCCCCTGCGCCTGCTGCACTACGTGCCAGGCTTCATGTGGCAGATGCCGCTCCTGCCCCGGCCCGAGATGAATCTCATTGCCCTGTGCGTAGGCCAAGGCATTCAACTGCGCTGGCTTGGCGGAATTGCGGTGCACGACAACGTTGCTCATATCCGTCCCTGAGAGAGCCTCGATACCCGTGCGCAGTTGTGGCGGCAATCCATTGGGCGTTTTCGCCAAGGACGCGTTCCGCAACTGGGCTAGACGGCTCCGCTGAGCGCGCTGCCTGGGGCTCCCGTCTATCTTCAATTGCATCGGATGCAAGCTGGTATCGCCAACGCCGACGGATGCTTGGCCCGTGCTTGCGTTGTTTCGATCGCCGGAAACGGTCTGCTTCATGATTACAAGCCTCTCCAAAGCCGCACCAGTCACAACGCCGCAAGCAAACATCCGCCTTATGAATTTATTTATATCCTTAAACGTTTTGCCTCATTGACAATTGACTCAATCGTTTCAATACATGCAATAATTTCATCTATACCATCCTGCCCTTTGAAGAACCTGAACTCCAGCCGCCTCGGATCCTCAGGAATAGCGTCTTCCGATTCGCTATTAATTTCCTCGAATAAATGATCTATATTGACAGCTTGATAATGAAGCACCGCACGCATTCCTTCTTCATCACCTCTTTCACTTAGCTTGCCAGTTCTCTCCGTGGCGCCTTTCTGTTGAGAAAGCGTGGGATGCATATGGAGCCACTTTGCGTGTGCGTCTCTAAATTCTTTCAGTTTTACCATGTTTGCCACTCTGGCACCCGATCTTTCCATGACGTCGCGTACCCATTCGGATTGGTAACTCCGCTCATCGTCAAAACCGGGCAAGTGCGATGGATCCCAGCCACCATCCCTGTTGACACGCATCTTGACCCTTTTGGTTCCCACAAAAGGGTCTTCCAGCTCGTTTTCAAAATCAATGAGCTTCGCGGCCGCATCGTCCCTGCTGTCTTTAAGCTTTCCGATTATTATTTCGGTAGCGAGAAGTATCTTTGGAATCAGTGATGGATCTTCATCAAATCCGGTTTTAAAGTCTACATTAATGTGACCGCCACCGCCGCCAGCTTTAAATTTACGTATGGAAGCACGATTATAGATGGTACCTACGATTTTCCCTATTACGCCGTTGGTAAAATCAGCACCTGAAGCCGGAGCGGCTTGAATTTCAATAACGCCAGGATCCATGCTCAACTGCCACCACCATACAACGCCTTGGTCGCTGTCCTTATAAATCACCCTCCAGTTCTGCATGTCACCAGTACCACCTCCCAGGTCCTTCTGCGAATGGCCTTTATCGATATCGATTTCAAGCCCATACTCGTCAACATAGTCCTCGTGTTCCAGACCGTTTGTCCATGCACTTAGTTCATCATTCCACCACTTTACCGCTTCTGCCTTTTTGCCAGTCGGAAATCCATCATTTTTAATCAATTCCGCTGACTTTACACTGTTGAAAGTGAGCTCCAGCCCAACCTTGGCGGACGCCATAAATTTACCCGTCAACCCTGGCTCAACAAGACCAAGCGATGCCAATATCTCGATCAATTCCGCGGTGTCGCTGAAAATCGCGCCAACCTTATCGTTCCCTGCAAGATACTCACGAAGTTTGGCAGGCTTTCGAATACGGCACGCCGTTGTCAACTTCAAATACACCTGTTCGGCGTCGAGTTCCAGATTGTCACGAAGTTCCGCGCCGGTATCATCATCGTACTCAAACCCAATGACTCTTTGGATTGTTCTTTCAGAATCGACTGCGACGTGCTGTCTATTCGAGCCTGCGGCCCCGGAGTCATTTCCATATTTGAGTTGGGTCATTGCCGTCGCCAGAGCTTTTGCACCCATTACGTCCGCCTCCTTCTCCAAACCGGCATCAGTACTGATGCCCACCCCTCCTTTCAATTGCAATGTAGGTCTTACCCGGCCCTGCTTTTGCTGCACGACATGCCAAGCTTCGTGCGGCAAGTGCTTGTCGTGTCCCGGCCCCAGATGAATTTCATTGCCCTGTGCGTAGGCCAAGGCATTCAACTGCGCCGGCCTGGCGGAATTGCGATGTACGGTCACCCCTCCCATGTCCATGCCCGACAAGGATTCGATACCTGCTCGCAAAGATGGCGGCAGGCCGTTCGGATTGTGTTGCACCGGCGCATCGCGCAATTGTGCAAGCTTTTGCTGCTGCGCCTGTTGCCGGGGGCTTTCGTTGATCTGCCGCTGTAGCCGGGGTGACGGCTTGTTGCTGATGCGCTCTTCTTGCGGAGCGCTTGCGGTGTCATGCTCGGCTGAAAGAGCGGTCTTCATTGGCTTGATACTCTCCAATGCCTTCAAGTCGCTGGGCCCCGGCGTTCGTCGGGGCGACGGATCGGGGCGTTGTAGCAGCGTAGGCGGGGATAAACCCCAGCACTGGGATCCCGGAAGAGCTGCCGGGATTTACCCCAGCCTACCCAGATGGCTCACTTGCCCTTTCCCTTCTTCGGTGGCGGCATTTTCGGCTTCGGTTTGGCCTCGCCCTTCAACTGCGCAATCCGCGCCGCCTCACCCATCTGCCTGGGCGTATGGGCGGCCTTGCGCTGCATCAAGCCGGCGCTTTCGCCGTGCGCGGCCGGTTCGCCGCCCTGCTTTGCCTGCGTTACGCGCTGCGTTTTCATGGCTTCTCCACCCGTGGTTTGAGCAAGTGATAAGCGATCGTTGCGATCAGTGCGATCAACAGCACGGCCAGCAGGCTGTTGCCTTCGCGTACCTTGGTCAGCGCTGGGTCGCCGGCGAGCAGTATCGCGCCGAGTATGAGCACGCCGACTGCGCCGAACAGCAGGCCGAGCTGGTATGGCAGGCCAATCCGCCTGATGCGGCAACTGCCTTGGTACAGTGCGAAGGCGATCAGCCATAGCACCAACAAAGCTTCGAAGGCCATGCGCAGCGGCCAGCGATATTCGCAGATCCACGCTTGCGACCCTACCTTGAGACCGTGATCCAGCAGGAAACTGGCGCGGATGCGCGTGGAAACGGTCTGGCCTACGCGGTCGTTCCTGCCCGGCGCGGTCCAGAAGCCGATGCCGCCGAAATTGTCGGAAACGTAAGCCATCTCGTCGGCAAGCTCGCGGTCGTTGGCGCTGCCGCTGGAAACAACGGGGATCAGCTTGCGCAGGAGTACCAGGCGGTCGTCCTCGTTGAGTTTCTTGTCATGGTCGATGGCCGAACGCACGTCATGTCTGCTGCGTGCGGTCGGCTCCGTCAACAACACAACATAACGTACGGTGAGATTGGTATTGCTGCGGTACTGCGCGCTGCCGACGACGATGTGGTCGTCCTGCAAGGTGGGCGCCTCGGCTTGCCTGACGTAACCGTACATGGCGTCGACTTGCCACACGCTGCCGGCAGTTTCCAGGTCGGTATCGCGCAACACGATGTTGAGCACGTAGGGGCGGCTGCGCTGGCGCAGCTCGGTGATCAGCGCCTGGATCTGCTGATCGAGGTAATGGGCGAAGGCCGGCCGCAGTGGGTCTTTAGCGGAAGGCATGGCGTCGAGGTAAAGCGTGAGACCGTCGCCGACGCGCTCCACTTTCGCGAACACCGGCAGCCACGCATGGCTGCGCGAGATCAGATCGGGCAACGGGGCATCGATGAAATCGGCCGATTGTTGCGCCAGGCGCTGGGTGATGCGCGTGATGTCCGCATCCGATGCGTTTTTCAGGAACTGCCAGTCGTTGCGATAAAGCGTGTAGTCCAGCTGCGTGCGATGGCGGCGCGCTTCGCGGATGAAGTCGGTTTGCTGCGGCGTGGTCCAGGTCGGCACGGCAAGATCGCCGCTTTCCTTGAACCACAGCGCAAACAGATTGATGCGCGTCAGCAGGCGGAAGTCGAGCGGTTGCAGCTTGCCCTGCGTCTGCCAGAACGGATAGAAGCCGTAGATCGCGCCGCTGAGTTTGCGCACGCAGCCGCAACCGGCGCCGTCCCACTGCGGCGCGGGGGGATTGAGCAAGGGATGCGGTTGCTGCGCTTTATCGAGCAGCAGGTCGCGCATGGCCGGGCTCATCAACCACACTGGCATCTCTTTCCACGGCAGCGGATCGCGCGGCATATAGTCGTCCTGCTTGGCCAGCTTGTCCCAATCCGGCGGACAATCGAAGCTGTTCATGTTCGGCGGGGGCCGGCCTTGCTTGCGTGCGGCGGCGAGTATCAAGGCTTCGGAAAAGCGGCATAGCCGCGTATCGAGCGCAGCCGCGAACAGATCGCGCCCGGGGTATTGGACGCCGATCAGCGGTTGCAACAATCGCTGGAATTGCGCCTGGACGTCGTCGTCGATGGACTGGTCCGCCGATGCAGCGTCGGTGTCGTCCGGCGATGCCTGGCCTGTACTTGTTTGCCCGCTGCTTGTCGGTGCCGTGCTGGCAGCAGCCGGTTCGTCGGCGGGCGCCATGCTGCCTGCGGTCGCGGCATTGGCGGACATCAGCTTCAATTCGGCGAGCAGTTCCTTGTCCTCGAATATCGCCTGGGTCAGCACGTACGTATCCATGCTCGGCTGTGGCGTTGCCGGCTCAGCCAGGGTGTCTTCGAGCGGCACCGTGCTGAGCGGCGCGGGTGGTACCGGTTTCGGTTTCGGTTTCGGAATCGGCTTTGGCGTGGGTGTCGGTGTAGGCGGTTTGGGTTGTACCGGCGATGGCGGTTGTGGCGGCGCCACGATGGCCAACCGGTATGTCTGCTGTGCGCTGCAGCCGCGGTGATCACGCACACTGGCGGTAAACACGCCGATCAACGGCAAGTTGCCGGGCGTCACCGCAAGCACGCCGGCAGGGCTGAGCGTGAAACCGGGCGGCAAGCTCGCGGCGTGGTAGGTGTAAGGAGGCAAGCCGCCTGTCGCCAACAGGGTGTATTGATAGGGTTCGCCAACCACGCCAGGCGGCAGTGTCGCCACGTTGCCGCCGAATTGCAGCAGTTGCACGCCATTGCTACAGGGCGATGACGCGTTGGCGGTCGATATCGACGCGAGCGCGAGCATCGCCAGCACGGCAACGCCTCGCCAACTGCGCAACGGATGCACATGCAGCCTCATCCTACCGTCCTCCCTTCCTTGCCCAGTTCCTTCGCGAGCGCGACGCGCAGGTGGTTGGCGTTGATTTGCACGGCGCCGCTGCGCGCAGCTTGCAGCACGGCGAAGCGCAGCACGTTGACGATCGCGCCACCGGAGAGCACGTGCTGCTCGGCCAGCGCTTCCAGGTCGATGTCGTCTGCGAGCCGAGAGGACTCCGGCAACAAGCCGCGCCATAGCCGCATACGCTGCTCCCCATCCGGCATGGGGAAATACACCATCGACTGGAAGCGCCGCGAAAAGGCTTCATCGATATTGCCGCGCAGATTGCTGGCCAGGATCACCACACCGGGAAAGTCTTCCACGCGTTGCAGCAGATAGGCGATCTCTTGGTTGGCGTGACGATCGTTGCTGCTCTGCACGGCAGCGCGCTTGCCGAACAGCGCATCGGCTTCGTCGAAGAACAGCACCCAGCGCCGGCTCTGCGCCTGGTCGAACACGCGCGCCAGGTTCTTTTCGGTTTCACCGATGTATTTGGAAACCACCATCGACAGGTCGATGCGATACACATCCACGCCGGCGCTCTGCCCGAGCAGCGTTGCAGTTAGCGTCTTGCCAGTGCCAGGCGGGCCGTAGAACAGACTGCGATAACCGGGCTTTACCGAACGGCTCAAGCCCCAGTCGTGCATCAGCTGCGCGCCCTCGCGCAACCAGGTCTGGATCACCACGATCTCGTCCATCACATCGGGCGCCAGCACCAGATCCGACCAGCCGAGTTCGCTGGTGATGCGCTTGGCCGGAAACTGGATGTTGTAATCGGGCTTGTGCCACACGCCCGTCTGCACGCGCTGCAGTGTTTCGGCACTCACCGTGAGCGCGCCGCTGAGTTGCGGTTCGTTGCCGCCGGCTTCGCAGTCGAGACGAAGAATGTCGTGCGCCATGAATGGGTGCTGCGCATCGAACAGATCGAGCAGCGCGATGCGTCGTGCCAGATCGCCGCCAGCCACCAGAAACGCGGCCGTTTCGCCGGTCGGCAGAAAACCGCCATGGCGTTGTGCTTTCCAGCCGCCGAATTCGGTGAAGCCGCGATCGAGGTTCTGGTTGCGCACGAACAGCAAATCCAGAATGCCCGGCCGTAAATGCGGCGCCAGCGCCAGGGCCAGCACCGCGCGCTCGACGGCCTGCAAGGCAAGTTCGTCCACCAGTTCCGCCAGCGCGCTGCCTTGCGGCAGCGCGGGCGGTGGCGGCGCGTTTTCGAAACTATCCGCGTGCTGCTGGAAGTGCTGCTCCAACCGCAGGTTGAGCACGGCTTCCAGCCAGTCCAGTTCAAGGCTCAACGCCTGCGCGTGCAAGGCGTAGCGATCAGCGCCAGTCGACATGGATCGCTCCTTTCATCCATGGCAATTTGATCGTGCCGTAGCTCCAGGGCAACCGTTCGAGCAGCAGATCGAACGGTCCGGGCTGCACTTTCATGCGCCAATGTTCGCCTTCGTAAGCTTCGTGCTCCACCAGGCGTCCGATGCGCTGCAGAAACGTCCGCTGCAACCCGGCTGGCGAGGTGCGGCCCAGCGCGTTCCAATGGGCGATCACCGCCACCAGCAGGCCATCGAGCGTGGCACGCACGTCATCGAGCGTCTTGACCGGAGGAACGGGCTCCTCGATCGGCACGCCGCACAACAGTTTGTCGAGCACCCACTCGTGCTCTTCACTGCGCGTATGGCCGTCCGTCAAATACACCAGGCAATGCACGGCGCGATGGCGCGCGGCCTCGTCGATAAACGCGTTGTCGCGGATCAGGCCGAGCATGGCGAACAGGCGCGGCGCATAGTTGGCCAGCAGCACCACGCCGGCGTTGGTGACGTAGATCGCCTCGTTGTCCGGATGATCGTCGGCCGGCGAAACGGTGCCATCGTTGTTACGGCTATTTTTGATTTTCGGCCGCTCGGGCGTTTCAGCCGACATGGGCGAGCGCCGTCCATCCTCGCCAAGCGAAACGCGTCCATCCTCTTCGCTGGCCAGCGCATCCAATGCGCGCTGCCACACGCGCTGCCAGGCGACATGATCCTGAGGCACGCGATCGGTCGACTCCACATGGACCAGGCTGTAGTCGAGCAAGTAGGCCTGCAGTTCCGATAAGCCGAGTCCCGCATTGCGCACGACAGGTTCGCCTTGATGGGCCAGCGCGAACTGACGCAGGGATTCATGCCAGCCGGCATCGAGCAGCAGCGGATTCACCTTTTCATCGGTCGCTGCGTTGTTGTCGGCATGCTTGCTTGCAGCATGTGTCCGGGCGGCCAGCACGTCGGGCGTCGCTCCAAGCAGGCGCCATTGCATACCCAACAGCACGTTGCGCACCAGCCCGGATGTGCCTGGCCGCGACATGACTTCAAGTTCGCGGCGATCGATCGTCCAGCTTCCGCCCAGTTGACCGGTCAGCGCTTCGCCCAGCGTCGCCAGCAAGTGCTGCATGCGGGCAACACCTAGCGTGCTGCCACCCTGCCCCCATAAAGCATGCAATCCGCCGACGCGCCATGCCTGGCGCACCTGTGCAATCTGGTAAGCGCTAAGGCGGCCACTTGCGCGCAGCGGTTCCAACAGTGCGCTGTCAAGCGTGTCGAGCGCCTGTGCAAGTTCCGCATGACGTGATGCCAGCAGCGCCTGCAAGCCATGGCAAGGCGTGATGTAACCGAGCCGGCGCAGGCTGCGATCGGCGTGCGGCAAGCGCTGCAACGCAGGCCATAGCCGCGGACCGAGGCGTTGTGCCAAACGTTCCAGCCAATCGGCCATGTCGCCGCTGGACAGCGGTGGCATCGACCAGTGCAGGCGACCGTGTTGCAGGTAGTGCAGGAAATGGTCGAGTTCGCGATCTTCCGCGCGTCGTGGTTGATCACAGGACTGGCGCGATACATCGTTCTGCCGCAAGCGCAGCAGTGTGGTTTCAACCGCGGCTCCCAACTGTTGCGCCCAGGCATCGAAATCGCCATGGGCGGGCATGCCGCCAAGATCGATATCCAGTTGATCGATATGCCACACTTCGCCGCTCGGCGACAAGCGATCGAACAGCGCATCCAGCACGCGCGCACCCGGTCCTTGCAGAAACTCGCTCAGGCGCTGCTGCTGCGCGAAACCGGCATGCCGATCCGGGCTGCTGCTCACCCAGCTCAGTGTCTCGATGACGTGGAGGCTCATGCGGCGCCTCCCGTCTCACCCGCGCCAGCCGCGGGCAGCTGTCGCCACAACAATCCACGCAGCAGGCGTGTCCAACTTTCCAGGCGTTGGGCAGCCGCGACGTAGTCCCCCCCGGATTTGAGCAACTCCGCGCAATAGGTCTGCCTGGCTTCCAGCCATGCCGCGAAGCAGCGCTCGAAGCGCAGCATCACAGCTGCATCCAGCCACAAGACCTGCACCCTCAAATGAGCCGGCGCGTTCAACGCCAATGTTTCCTCGGCAACGCGGCGGAATGAAGCATCGCGTCCGCGCGCCGTCCAGCCCGCAAATACCGCGGTGACGCGGTAGCGATAAAACGCCTCCGGTACGTCCGGATCGCTGCCGATGACCGGGCGCAAAAGCACGTGCTCGACCAGGTGCAAGCCCTCGCATTCCCGTTGCAGCCGGCAGGCGAACTCGTGCAGGCAAACCGCAGCGCTCTCGGCGGAGATGCGCGCGGAGCGCAGGCGCAATCGCCACCAGCGGCCGTTTTCGTCCGGACCGACGCATAAACCTTGCGACGGCACATGCTGATAACGCTCCGCATGTACCGCGCAACGCAACAGCACAGGTGGCAAGGCGCGCAAGTCCAGGTTGGCGAAGTGGTGCGTCAGCACGCGCGCGGCTTGCACAAGGTCGGCGCCCATGCTTTCCACCACGCGGCTGCGGCCCGCGCTCCAAAGCGCCAAAGCGTGGCTGTTCTTCGGTGCGGCGGCGGCGGTCGCGAAATCCGCCGTTTCACTCGCCAGTTCAAGACCGGCCCGCGTCATGCCGGTCATCAGCAGGCGGCTGTGATAGTGCTTGAGCGCGAGTAGCAAGCTGGTGCGCTGCTGCAGCACGGATGTGTTGCCCAGCCGCCCCAGTGAACGGCGGCTGTAGTCGATCCCGCCATAGCGGTCGCGCGTCAGCGTCGCGATACGCAACAGCATCTGCCGCTTCTGCTCGAACAGGTGCAGGCGCCACGACTCCGCACTGAAGTACCAGCCGAACGAGCGGATGCTGCTTTGTCCGCACATCTCGCCATACAGCGCCAGCAGATGGTCGAGCACGCGTCCGCGTCGTTCGAGCGCGTCATCGGCTGGCGCGAAAACGTCTTCGCGCACGTGCTCGCGATTCGTCGCATAGCACGCGCCCAGTCCTGGAATATGTTCGTCGCCGAGCACCTGCCACGCGTAGCTCGGTCGCACTCCGGCGCTGACCGAATAAAGTTCGCGCAGATGGCGCGTGTGCGCGGCGCCGTGCGCCGGCCACTGCTCGAGCAACGCCAGGTATGCCTGGAACTGCGCCATGCCGGCTGCTTCGGCCGGTCCCAGCGCAGTGTCGAAGCGCTCGCGGTAGATGCGCGGCAGTTGCCGGTATAGCGAGACGTAAGGACTGGGTGGCGTGTAGCGTCCTTGCGGGCGCGCCAGCGGCGAGCCCGCCATCATCGGCGAGCTGTCGGCCGACGCACGGCCGCCGGCAACGCGGCGCAAATCGTCTAGGCGATGGAGCAGCGACTCGATCGCCAGTGCGATCGGATTGCCGCGCCGGGTGATGCGCCAGCCCGACAGCGCTTCGGATGCATCGGGCCAGCGCAGCCGCAGCACCCAGCCATAGCCTCGGCGCGGCAGCAAGCCGGCGGAACCATCCAGTTCGTTCGCAAGCAAACTGATACTACGCACTTCGACCACGCCATCGATGGCCAGCGCAAGGCGGGACAAGTCGCCGAAATACACGCTCTGGTCCAAATCTCGCGCGAGGCTTTCGGCATCGATCCAGCCCTGCTGCATGCGCGGGCCTTCGAATGCTTCGGCCAGCGAGGCGTCGCCGTCCAGGCGTTCGCGCAACGACTGCCGATGCGGTGGTGCATCGATATGCTCCGCGCAGCGCGCCACCAGTTCGGCGAGCACGTCCTCCGGCTCGCGCGCACCTTCCACGCTCAGGTCCACCTGCAACCTGCACCAGCGTGGCTGCAACACCGCCGGCAGACCATCAAGGTCTTCACCCAGATTGCGCTGCGACCAATAGGCGCGCGCGGCGTCCGCGGCAGCGTTCTCGACCTGCGCCGTGGACACCTCCAGATCAATTCGCCACAGGCCGTCGCCACCGGGCACCGTGGCATGCGCCTGCAATGCGCCAGGCACACGATCGAGCAACCAGCACATGTAATCCATTGCCGTGCACGGCCGACTCGGCAGAATCTCCTCGGCCGCATGCAAGCCCAGCCGACGATAGTGGATGCGGCCATCCGGCGCGGTGAGCTGATCGACCAGTGGCAGCTCCGCGCCGAACACGTCTTCGGTCAGCGCAAAGCACAGCGCTTCCAACAGCGTGACGCCGGGATCGTGATAGTTGAAATCGGTCCACTGCTCCCCGCTCAGCGCCTGCACCCACGCCAGGCCGCGTTCGCGCAATGCCGGGAACGCGAACACGTCGACATCGCGGTGCCGCGCAATCATTGCCGGCGGCGGCGCCTTGGGCGTGGCGGCGGCACCGGTAGGTGCAGGCGGCGGCGTGGTGCCAAGGCCGGTCTCGATGCGCGCGTTCATCGCTGGCTCTTGTCCATTTGCGGATCGAACCACAGCTGCGTCAGGTGCGCCTGGATGGTGATGCCCGAACCATAATCGCAGCCGCTGCGGATCTGCAGTCGATAACGCGCCTGTCGGCCACTACTGCCGCTCCAACGCAATTGCAGGCGATCGCAGCGGCGTGCATAGAAGGCGCTGGTACTGTCGATGCCGCGCTTGCGATTGAGGAAATTGAAGATGCCCAGCGTGGGGTTGTAGGTGTTCAACGCCACCGCATGCAGCAAGGCGAAACGTCCCTGGCCCTGATGTCCGACACCCGCGGTGAGTTCGAATGCCTGGCAGCCGGTCAAGTCGTCGGTGAGGTCGTGCCATTCGCCATCGGCCGCGAGCGGCTTTTGCACGCTGCGCGTATAGCTGCCACGGCGGCCCTTGCTGCGCACGACGCCATCGACGTCCAGCATGGCATCCGGGCTGGCCGTGCCAATGCCGACCTTGCCCTCCGGATCCAGGCACCACAGCGGAGCATCGGTTGGTCCTTGTCGCTGCTCGCCATTTGCGCGTATCAGCAATTGCCCTTGCGCACCGCCGAAGCCCACGTTCCACAGCGGCTGGTCCGGATCTTGGTCGCGGAAGAAGCTGAGCAAGGCTTCGTAACCGGCCGCCGCGGAAATCTCGAAACCCCGTTCGACCGATTTGCGAAAGCCCTCGTCGCTCATGTTGAGCATCGAGTCGATCAGGTCGGCGAAATGCTCCTGCGTCGGCAGTGCGCCGTCGCTGAAATAACTACGGAGCGACTCGCGGTTGCGAATGGTCATGGCGTCCCCTGCCCCGTTCCCGGCGCGCTGCCGAGAATGAAGGTACCGCCGATTTCAAGCTTGCCCACGCCAGTGGGCGGTGCGCTACGTTGCGTCGGCATGCCGATCAGTTCGATAAGGTGGCGCGATGTCGGCAGCACCAGGCTCCACGGCTGCGCGGGCCGTACACGGCGCATCGGCACACCGCCGCGCGTGCGAGCCGTATCGCGCAACCGATAGGTATTGTCGTCGCTACGCACGATATGCAGCAGCGAGATAGGCCCCACCACATCCACCTCGTCGAGCTCGCGCAGGCGTGCCTCGATCGCTTCGGCACGCACGTCCCAATCGAAATTGGCGCGGTAGCCCTCTGTGTGCCAGGGCGACAGAAACTCCACGATGGCCTGGTTGATGCGCATCAATGCCGCACCGGGGTGACTGCCTTGCGCCAGTTGCAGCGCACAGCGCACCTGCACGCGCTCATACACGGCATTGCGCACCACCACCTGGATGCCGGGCGTGCTGCGCTCGCGCAAATAATCGGCCATCTGTTCGAGCACGGCCGCATCGAAGCGCGGCGCTTCGGTGCTGTGGAAGAGCACACCCTGACGTGGCGCCGGCACCACCACCACCAGCACGCCACCCGCCTGTCCGGATACCGCCGCGCCAGGCGCTTCTCCATTTGCGAAGCATTTCACCTTGAAGGTTTGCGCGAAAGCATCCAGCAACAGGCGTTCGTAATCCCATGGCGTGCTGGCGCGCTGCTTGTGGCGCAGCCGCTCGGCGCTGCGTACGCGCAATGCGTCGCCTGCATCAGGTTCGCGCAGGCCGAACGACGGACCGATCTGCTGCACGGCACGCAAGCCGCCGATGGCGCGCAACGGCGCGCGCACCGTTCCCGGCGGCAGCGGCATGCAAGCGTCGCCGGTTGCACGCGGCTGCGCGCGGCTAGCGCAAACCGCCTGCGTATGGATGCCATACAAGCCGGCCAGGCACTCCAGCGCGCCTTCAGCGCACAGGCGCAGCCAGTACATGCGCCCGGGCAGGCGCGAGCAATCGCTGCTCATGCCTGGCGGCAGATCGAGCACCACGATACCGCTGCGCAAGAAACCCAGCGTGCTGTCCGACAGCAGCCGTCCTGCTTCGAGCGTGCGCCAACCTTCTTCGCACCACACCGCCCACGATGCCTGCGGGCGCGCACGCTGCAAGCATTCAGCGGCGCTTTCCGGACGGAGATGAAAATACAGGCTGAGCGCGCCTTCCGGATCGGAACCGGACAGGCCGATATACAGATTACCATCCTGCAGATAGCGCGGCAGCAACGCTACGCCATCCGTGCCGGCGCGTGCGCGCGGAAGATCCATGCCGAACGGATGCAGATGGAACAACTGCCCGGATAACGAAGGCGCGCCGTTCTGCTTGAGCGTGATGAGCTGGCTGGCGGTGTAATCGATCGAGATCTGTTCGATCGTCGGCGTGTAGGGTTCCTGCGGCAGCGGCAGTTGCAACTTGGTGTGCTTCAGGCGCGCGTTGCGCGTCAATGCTTCGGTCATCAGGCGCGGATACAGCGCATGGCCGAACGCCGCGGCCGGTGCGCGCAGCTCAAGCCGGAACAGGCCGTTGCGTGTATTCATGTCATACACAAACGGCACCGGCACGCGCGACTGCGGCCGATGATAGACGGCCAGATCCGCTTCAGGCAGCGCGAGCGTGGCGCTGTCGGCCACGCGCCGCTCGCCCTCGAACAGGCTCAGGTTGCCGGCCTCGCCACCGCGCCACTGGCCATCGCGCAGCACCTGCGGTTGCACCTGGAATCCCGCATTCGTCCAGGTACCGGGATAACCGTGATAGCGCTCGGCAAAGCCGCCTTCACCGGTAGGCAATTGTCCCCAGCGCAGATTCACGCACAACGAGCGCAGCGGCTTGGCCGCCAGTTCCGCGTTGCCCAATACGCAGTACGCGCCCACCGCCGGCATCGGGCCGAACGGCACGAACGGCTTGCCCGCATCGAGCCGCCCGAGCTGGTTGTACAACACGATGTCGCGCATGCCGCGCACGTCCACGTCCAACACGATGTCATGCAGGATCAGTTGCTGCAGCAGGCTGTAGGCATACATGCGCGTGCGGTTTTGCAGGGTGAGCCGCAGCAGCGGCTGCGCCGGCCAGCCCTCGCCGTGCCACGCCGCCTTGCAGGGTACGATCGGCGGCTGCTCGAGACCGAGCCGCATGACGATCTCGATGCAGCCGCCGGGGCCGGCGCCATCTTCGCGCCGACGCACCAGCGCATCGTCCAGCGCCAGCCAGCCGCCGACTGCGCTGAGTTCGGCCAGCCACACGCCACGAAACACGCGCGCGAAAATCAGCCCGCGATCCGGCAGATCGTGCCCGGGCGCGCCGTCGTCGTGCTCGTGGTGGCGAACCAGGATCAACGGATCGTCGATCTCGACCGCGTGTTGGTCGATGCCCGGCAACCCGGAAGCATGCCTGCGCAAGGCATCGACGTCGGCTGGATGCAGTGCTTCGGCGGCCGCCGTGAGCCACGCTGCGAACAGGCGGCCGAGGCGTTCGCAGAATACGTCGCTATCCGCGGCGGCGAGGCAGCGCGACAACAGGTAGCACAGGTGTACGTCACCCTCAAGGCGTTCTGCGCGGGCCCATGCATCGTCGGCAAGCTGCTCGACCGGAACGTCCTGCGCATGCTCTTGACGTGGCGGATGATGACGCGCTTCATAACGTTCGAAGCGCTGGAATACCTCGCGCAGCCAGGCCGCACTGCGCTGCGCCACCTTGCAACGCAACAGCGACGCCAGCTTGTCGTCGTCATTGGCCGCATGTGACATGCGCAGGCTCACCCTGATGCGGCGATCGCCTTCCTTCAACGCGAACATAGGCGAAGCGAGTGCGAAACCGAGCACGGCGCTCTGCGCTTTCGCCGCCGAGCCTTTCGCCTGCCCGCCGAACAGTGGCCACCATGCGGGAGATTCGACATACGCCGCTTCCGGTGCCTGCAGCGGGATGGCCTGGGACAGCATGCGCGTCGCGCAACCGAATTCGCGCTCGGGCGAAATCAGCGGGTCGCGTTCCAGGCGCAAGCTATAGAGCGCGGCCACCTCGTTGTCGGTGACCTCCAGCGACTGATCGGCGGCAAATTCAATCGCCTTGCCGTGCGCGTCCTTGCCGCCGAGAAAGCGCGTGCCGCGCGGCACCTGCACCGGCGCGGTGTAGCGTGGATCGCGCTCTAGGCACAGATGCACCTGTTCCACCGCTGGCGTGCGCGGCTGCATGCGCAGCAGGTCGAGGTAATAGAAGTCGGTGAAACGCTCGGGAAAACGGTTCAAGACCGCGCGCGTGTCCTGATACAACTGCAAGGCAGCCAGCAGCAGGCCCATCGCCGGCTCGTGCTGGCCGCTGGAAAGGCTGGACGGCAATTGCGCTTGTGCCAGCGGGCGCAATTTGGCGATCGCCATGCTCAGCGCGCCCCATAACCGGCGCAGCAGTTGCAGACGCTGGTCGGCGTTCTCCAGGCGCGCAGGCGTACCCATTACCTGCGCATCCACGCGCCAGGACGCATGCAGCGCCTTCGCTTCGCCATCGTCGAGCCCGAAACAGCGGATCGCTTCGTGCAGCATCTCGCGTACGCCCGTGCCTACGGATGCCAGCATGGCGTGCAATACCTGTGTGGCCTGTGGCGTTTCATGCCGTTCCAGCCATTGACACCAGCCGTTAAAGCGCCGTAGAAGCTGGCGCGCGCGCCACCACAGGTGCTGTTCGCCCGCCCATGGCCAGGCATCGGCAAAACTGGCCTGCGTCGCTTCCAATGGAAAAGATGCGATCTCGGCCAGCAGCACGCTCTCGTCGCGCAGCAACGCTTCGTCCCAGCGTCCGGCGTCGGTGCCATCGCCACCCGCGAAACGCAGCTCGCCGGCATAAGCAAGCGTCAGGCGAATGCGCTCGGCCAGTGTGAACTCCTCCGGCACGATCTAGCCCGGGCGAAGCGCGGCGGCGAGACGTTGATCCTGTTGCGTGCCTGGATGCATGAAGTGGCCGGTCAAGGGTTAGTCGCTAGCGTCAGGATCCATGCTGGGGTGGGGGGGGGGGGACCACCCGGCCGCCGGGCCGCGGGGGTGGGGGGGCGGGGGGGG
>NZ_JBQCHP010000165.1:0-24089 GCF_051954575.1 Dyella sp.
GGCCCACTCTGATGGATGGTCGGGCTGATGCTCGCGCACCATGCGCACGGCACGCTCGCGGACTTCTTTGGAATATTTTTGCTTCGTCATGGCTCCATCTTCTCAAGATTGGGAGCCTCCGATGAAGCCGGGGCGGTTCAGGAACTGCGTTAGCTGCCTATTGGATAATTAGTGAGCTTAGTCGTGTGCTATTTCCACCTCGGAATTTGGTGCCTTTGCCCTGACGCGTTTTGGTTGCATGACAAGCCAATGTAATTCTGCTTGGTAACGAGGTTGTTATGATGGAAGACGTTAGGCGAGCCCTTTACGATGCCAAGGACGGCAAAGGAAGGAGAGACATCAAAGCTCAGGCAGTGAAATATGAGGAGGAAACTCTCTCGCATGAGAGGGTGCCTGACGAGTGCTTTGGTTTGATCGTTGAAATACTTTCTGTAAAGGAGCTTTCAACCAAGCCAGGAGTGGAGGACTTTCTGTCCAATACTTACATGGACATGAAGCGCTTAACGTCTGAGCAAAAAGAAAAGCTCCTTGACGCAGCCTCTAAGCATTATGGCGAATATGACCGTGTGGAATTTTGCTGGGTACTTTGTGACCTCGTGGCGCGATCCTACCCACAAGATGTTGCGTTAAATTTTTTTCGTCAGGTGTCCGGCACTGCCACCCATCAGGGCGAAGAAGGCGTTGCCCTAGGTCTAGATATCCTTGGGAGTGCTTCAGGTCAGGAGCCGGTTCTCATGAAAGAGATCAAGGCTATCATCCATAAGATGAGCGACTGATGTGTAAGTGGCTATGGCTAATGCCTTTAACCTTGAGGAAGAAATGCAAGCCATCGCAGATTGGCGCTCTTTGACTAACTGACATCGCGGCACGGCGCTTGATAACGGTCGAAAACGTCTCTTATCGATCGTTATCACGCGCATCTTGCGCGTGCGCTCTGCTCAAAATTGTGTGGATAGATGTGCGGGTAATTGGAGCGCCAAAAACAAAAAAGCCAAGACTCTTCAAAGTCTTGGCTTCCGTATTTGGTGCCCAGGAGAGGACTCGAACCTCCACGGTTTTACCCGCTAGTACCTGAAACTAGTGCGTCTACCAATTCCGCCACCTGGGCAGGTGTCGCGTTAGCCTTTTGGGCTGTGCGAGCCGCGTAGAGTAGGGGGAGGCGGACGGGTTGTCAACTATTTCTTCATGATCGTTGCTGCGGTCGCGCCAGGTGCGTCCAACTACTTATCGAATGCAGTTATCGAGGCGATACTAAGGCGTGACCAAGACAAAAAAGCCCAGCAAGGAACGAGTGCCGCGCAAGGCGGCGAAGGCCCACAAAGCTCGCGCGGAAGCGCCGGCGCCCGCGCGTCGTGGACGCGGCGGCGCGACGGATACGGAGCCCCGGCAGCAGCGCGATCCCTTCGCCGAACGCGAAGCGCAGCGCTACGAACGGCCCATTCCCAGCCGCGAGGCGATCCTCGCGCTGCTGGAGGAACGCGGCGAGTTGCTGACCGAGGCGCGCATCGCCGAGGCGCTGGAGCTCTACGACGAATACGGCATCGCCGCGCTCACCAAGCGCCTTGGCGCGATGGTGCGCGATGGCCAGCTGCTGCTCGGCCGCCGTGGCGGTTATGCGCCGGTGCGCAAGCTGGACCTGATCCCTGGTGTAGTGCTGGCCAACGCCGAGGGCTACGGCTTCCTGCGGCCGGATGCGGGCGGCGACGATCTGTACCTTTCGCCGTATCAGATGCGCAGCGTGCTGCACGGCGACCGCGTGCTGGCCAGCGTGGTCGGCGTGGATCGGCGCGGGCGCCGGCAGGGCTCCATCGTGGAAGTGCTGCAGCGGCGCTCGCCGCGCCTGGTCGGCCGGGTGATGATCGAAAACGGCGTCACCCTGGTGGTGCCGGACGACCGCCGCCTGCACCAGGACGTGATGATCGCGCCGGGCCAGGAGCGCGGTGCGCGTACCGGCCAGATCGTGGTGGCCGAGATCACCGATCCGCCCACCGCCTATCGCGGCCCGCTCGGCACCATCCGCAGTGTGCTGGGCGAACGCCTGCAGCCGTCGCTGCTGGTCGACATGGCCATTGCCAGCTACGACCTGCCATACGAATGGCCGCCGGAAGTGCTGCGCGAAGCCGAAGAGGTGGAGCCGGAAGTCACCGCCGCCGAGCGCGAAGGCCGCGTCGATCTGCGCAAGCTGCCGCTGGTCACCATCGACGGCGCGGACGCGCGTGATTTCGACGATGCCGTGTACGCCGAGCCCAGGCGCGGCGGCGGCTGGCGCTTGATCGTGGCGATCGCGGACGTCTCGCACTACGTGCCGGTCGGCAGCGCGCTGGACAAGGAAGCCTACGAGCGCAGCACGTCCACCTATTTCCCGGGCTTCGTCGTGCCGATGCTGCCGGAGACTTTGTCCAACGGCATCTGCTCGCTCAACCCGAAGGTGGAGCGCCTGTGCATGGTGTGCGACATGCAGGTGAGCGCCGAAGGCGAAGTCACCAAGGCCAAGTTCTGCAACGGCGTGATGCTCTCGCACGCGCGCCTCACTTACGACAAGGTGTGGCAGGCGATCGGGCTGAAGGATCCCGATACGCGCGACGAAGTGGCCGATGTCCTGCCGCAACTGGAAAACCTGCACGCGCTGTACAAGGCGCTGGCCGAGCAGCGCCGCCGCCGTGGCGCGATCGACTTCGAAACGGCCGAGGTGAAGTTCCGCCTCGATGCGCTCGGCGAAGTGCAGGCGGTGGGCGCGGTGGAACGCAACGACGCGCACAAGCTGATCGAGGAATGCATGATCGCCGCCAACGTGCAGGCGGCGATGTTCCTGTCCAAGCGCAAGATTCCCGCGCTGTATCGCGCGCACGAGACACCGCCGGCGGAGAAGTACGAAGACCTGCAGCAGTTCCTGCGCGAATTCAAGCTGCGCATGCCGCCGATCGAAGACGTCACGCCGGGGGATTTTTCCGATGTGCTGCGCCTGGTGAAGGATCGCCCCGAGCGCGAGCTGATCCAGTCGGTACTGTTGCGCGCGCAGAGCCTGGCGGCGTATCAACCGGACAATCGCGGCCACTTCGGCCTGGCCCTTGAAGCGTATGCGCACTTCACCTCGCCGATCCGCCGGTATCCGGATCTGTTGGTGCATCGGGCGATCCGCCATGCGCTGCAGGGCGGCAAGCCTTCCAGTTACCACTATTCCGAAGCGGCCATGGCGGCGATGGCTGTGCATTGCTCGCAGCGCGAACGCCGCGCGGAAGAAGCCGAGCGCGACGTGGACGAGCGCTTCCGTTGCGCGTGGATGGCCAAGCACGTCGGCGAAGAATTCGATGGCGTGGTCACCGGCGTGACCTCGTTCGGCCTGTTCGTGGAGCTGGACGAATCGAAAGTCTCCGGCCTGGTGCATATCAGCCAGCTGTCCAACGACTACTACCACTTCGATCCCATCCGCCACCTGCTGAAGGGCGAGCGCACAGGCCTGCAGTTCCGCCTGGGCGACCACGTGCGCGTGCAGGTGCTGCGCGCCAGCCTGGAAGATCGCAAGATCGACTTCCGCATGGTGCAGCCGGGGAAGAAAAAGGCGCCCGAGTCCGCAGCGCCGGCGCCGACACCGCAGGCGTTCGTGCCGCCAACCACGCCGCGTGCTTATGACAAAGCGGGCGGTGAGCGTTATTCGCTGCCGTCCGGGCGCCCGCCGCTGCCGGCATTGCCGCCCTTGCCGGGGGCGGATGGCGCGGCGAAGAAACGCGGCGCCAAACAAGGTAAGAAAGCGGCTGCGGACAAGACTGCGGGCACGCGTAAAACCAAGTCGCCCAGCAAGCGCGCTCCGTCCAGGGGCCGTACCCAGAAATCGAAAGGCAAACGATGAGTAAGAGCCTGTATTCGTATTCCATATGCTTCGCGCTGTGTCTGTGTGGCCGGCAGGTGGTAGCGCGTGGCGCAGCGCCAGGCTGGCCGTCTGCTCAAGCCGCGCGCTGCCGCATGGCGGTCACTCAGACACAGCGCGGGATATATGGGATATGAAGACAGACTCCGAGAGTTGGATCGTCGGAATCAATCCGGTCGAAGGCGCGTTGAACAACGACGCCGAGCGCGTGCGCGAAGTATTGGTGGAAAACGGCCAGCGCAATCCGCGTGTGCATGAGCTGGCGGAAAAAGCCAAGTCGCTGAAGATTCCCGTGCATCATCGCCCGCGTGAGCAGCTCGATCGTGTAGCGGGCGAAGCGCGGCATCAAGGTGTGGTGGCGCTTTACCAGGCGCCGCCGCTGGCCAGCGAACAGGATCTGCCCGAGCTGATCGAGCAGGCGGGCAGCGATGCGCTGGTGCTGGTGCTCGATGGCGTCACCGATCCGCACAATCTCGGCGCATGCCTGCGCAGCGCGGCGGCTGCGAAGGTCACGGCCGTGGTGGTGCCGAAGGATCGCGCGGTAGGTATCACACCGGTGGTGCGCCGCGCATCGGCCGGCGGTGCGGACCGTGTACCGCTGGTGGCGGCGACCAATCTTGCGCGCGCCCTGCGCACGCTGAAGGATGCGGGCGTGTGGATCACCGGTTTGGCCGGCGATACCGATCAATCCATCTACCAGATCGACCTGAAAGGTCCGGTGGCGCTGGTGCTGGGCAGCGAAGGCGAGGGCATTCGCCGACTCACGCGCGAGACCTGCGATTTCGTGGCAAAGATTCCCATGCCCGGTACCATGGAAAGCCTCAACGTATCGGTGGCGACCGGTATCGCCTTGTTCGAAGCATTGCGTCAAAGGAGTGTGCGATGACGTTCTATTGGCACGATTGGGCAGGCTACATCGGCGTGGCGCTGATGCTGCTGGCCTACCTGCTGCTGCAGGCCCACAAGCTGCATGGCAACGGCCTGGTGTATCAGCTGATGAACATACTGGGCGCGATTGGCGTGATGCTGTCGCTACTGTTTGGCTCGTTCAACGCCTCGGCGTTCTTCATGGAAGTGGCGTGGCTGCTGATTGGCATCTATGGCATTGCGCGCAGCGCGCGGGTGCGCAAGGACGCGCGTGAGGCGGGGCATAAGACATCACTGTGGTAATACGCGAGTGCCACTCGTAGGTTGGGTTAGCGCAGCGTAACCCAACATGTTCGAGGCGAAATCGTTGGGTTACGCTGCGCTAACCCAACCTACGGGCCTAAAAGCATCATTGCCCCGGCGAACGCCAGGGCCGCGCGCATTGGTGGAATACACAGGGTAGGTTGGGGTGCAAACCCCAACTCCGATATTCATGCAGGGCGGTGTTGGGGTTCTCACCCCCGCCTACGGTTTTAGGCGAGGAAGTCATTCCGGCCGGTTGCCCAGCTTCACAGGTTCAGGATTGGAAGTGAGGTCGCGCTTGTCGCGTTGCGCCGTCAACGGCTCGCCCTTGACCTGGAACCACACGTTCTCGGCAATGTTGGTCGCGTGGTCGCCGATGCGCTCGATGTTCTTGGCCATGAACAACAGATGGGTGCACGGCGTGATCACGCGCGGGTCTTCCATCATGTAGGTGAGCAGTTCGCGGAAGTAGGCCGTGTAGGCTTCATCCAGTTGCACATCGTCCTGCCACACCTTGAAGGCGAGGTCCGCGTCGCGATCGCGGTAGGCGCGCAGCACTTCGCGCACTTCCTCGGCGGCCAGCTCGGCCAGGTGCGCCAGACCGCCGGTGGGCGTAAGCGGTGCAGCCATGGAGAGCGGAATGGAACGCTTGGCCACGTTGGCGGCGTAGTCGCCGATGCGCTCGATGTCGGCAGCGATGCGCAGCGCGGCGAACACGTTGCGCAGGTCGCCGGCGATCGGTGCGCGCAGGGCGAGCAGGCGCACCACGTCGTGGCTGATTTCCTGCTCGAGCTGATCGATGGCGTCGTCGTTGTTCACCACGTGCTGGGCGGCGCGTTCATCGCGGCGGTCCACAACGTCAATGGCCGCTTCCAGCTGGCTGACTGCCAGCTCGCCCATGCGAACCAGCTCGCCGGTGAGGCGCAGCAGTTCGTCGTCGTAGCTCTTGATGATGTGTTCCTTGCTGCTGCCGCTCATGGGATGGCCTCTTGCGATTTGGTAATGGAGGAGGGGCTTTTTCGCGAGGTTCGCCCCTCACCCCGGCCCTCTCCCCATCTTTGATCAGAAATGGGGGAGAGGAAGAAGAGAAGTTCAGCCGAAGCGACCGGTGATGTAATCCTCGGTCTGCTTCTTGCCGGGTTTGGTGAAGATCTTTTCCGTATTGTCGAACTCGATCAGCTCGCCCATGTACATGAAGGCGGTGCGATCCGAACAGCGCGCCGCCTGCTGCATGTTGTGGGTGACGATCACGATGGTGTACTCGTGCTTGAGCTCTTCCACCAGCTGCTCGATGCGGCCGGTGGCGATCGGGTCAAGCGCGGAGGTGGGTTCATCCAGCAGCAGCACCTCCGGGCGCAGCGCGATGCCGCGCGCAATGCACAGGCGTTGCTGCTGACCGCCGGACAGGCCCAGCGCGCTCTGCTTGAGCTTGTCTTTCACTTCGTCCCACAGCGCTGCGCTGCGCAGGGCCTGCTCCACGCGGATATCCAGATCCGCGCGTGACATCTTCTCGTGGTGGCGAATGCCGTAGGCCACGTTCTCGAAGATCGTCATCGGGAACGGCACCGGCTTCTGGAACACCATGCCCACCTTGGTGCGTAGGCGGTTCATCGAAAACTTGGGATCGAGGATGTTCTCGCCATCCAGTTCGATCGAGCCTTTCGCTTCCAGCTTCGGATAAATCGCATAGATGCGATTGAAGATGCGCAGCAGGGTGGATTTGCCGCAACCGGACGGGCCGATGATCGCGGTGACCTGCTTTTCGGGGATATCCATGTTGATGCCCTTCAGGGCCTGGTATCCGTTGTAGTAGAAGTGCACGTCACGCACTTTCAGCTTCGGCGCTGCGGCGCCGGTCAGGGGGGCCGCGGCAGCGGCGGCGAGGTCATTCATAACTCACCTTCTTGCGCGAAAACATGATGCGGGTCAGCAGGCTCAGCGCCAGCACGAACAGGGTGATCAACAGCGCGCCGGCCCAGGCGATCGCATGCAGCGCCTCGTCGGCGATACCTGTGTATTGATAAATGGTCTGCGGCAGGCTGGCCATCTTGTCCAGTGGATGCGCGGTCATGAAGTTGTTGCCGAATGCGGTGAATAGCAGCGGCGCTGTTTCGCCGGCCAGGCGGGCGAGCGCCAGCAGCACGCCGGTGAGGATGCCCGAGAATGCCGCGCGCATCAGCACTTGCATGGTGAGCTTCCACTGTGGAATGCCCAGCGACAAGGCCGCCTCGCGCAGCGTGGCCGGCACCAGCCGCAGCATTTCGTCGGTGGTACGCACGATCACCGGCAGGCCGATCAGCGCCAGCGCCACGCTACCGGCGAAGCCGGAGAAGCTGATGCGCCCGTGCGTCAGCGCCGTGGTGGGCAGCACCACGATCACGTACACGAACAGGCCCAGCACGATCGAAGGCGCCGACAGCAGAATATCGTTGAGGAAGCGGATCGAAGCGCCCAGCCGGGTGGTGTTGGCGTATTCGGCCAGATAGGTGCCGGCCAGCACGCCGATCGGCGTGCAGATCAAAAGCGCCATCAAATCCATGATCAAGCTGCCGACGATCGCGTTGACCAGGCCGCCCTCCGGCCCGTACGCGGTGATCTTGGTGAACAGCGACAGCTTCATGGCCGAAAGACCGTTTTGCACCGTCACCCACAGAATCCATACCAGGAAGATCAGGCCGATCAGCGTAGCCAGTCCGCTCAGCGCGAGCGCGACCGTATTGACGACGCGGCGGCGTGCGTAGACGGCAGACATCAGCGACCCTCCCTGCGTGCAAGCTGGCGCAACATGAAGCGGGCGACCAGCAGCACGATGAAAGTCACCACGAACAACAGGAAGCCCAGTGCGATCAGCGCCGAGCGGTGCAGATCCACCGCTTCGTTGAATTCGTTGGCGATGCTGGAAGAAATCGAGGTGCCTGGCATCAGCAGCGAAGCGGTGAGGTTGTACGAATTGCCCAGCACGAACGTTACCGCCATGGTTTCGCCAAGCGCGCGGCCTAGCCCCAGGAAGATACCGCCGATCACCGCCGAGCGGGTATACGGCAGCACGATGTCCCACACCACCTCCCAGGTGGTGGAACCGAGCGCATACGAGGATTCCTTCAACCGCGCGGGCACCGTCTGGAACACTTCGCGCATCACCGAGGAAATGAACGGCAGGATCATCACCGCCAGCACGATGCCCGCGGTAAGCAGGCCCAGGCCCAGCGGCGGGCCCTGGAACAAAGCGCCGATCACCGGAATATTGCCGAGCGTGTCGTTGAGCGTCGGTTCGATCGTGTTGGCCATGAACGGCACGAACACGAACAGGCCCCACATGCCGTAGATGATCGAAGGGATCGCCGCCAGCAGTTCAATGGCAGAACTTACCGGGCCGCGCATCCAGCGCGGTGCGATCTCGGTGAGGAACAGCGCAATGCCGAAGCTCACTGGCACCGCAAGCACCAGCGCGATCAGCGAGGTGATCAGCGTGCCGGCGATCGGTGCGAGCGCGCCGAATTTATTCTCGACCGGATTCCATTCCGAACTGAACAGGAAATGCAGGCCATCCTTGAACAGCACGTCGCGGCCGCCCCACAGCGTGGCCAGCGCCGCGCCGAGCAGCGCCGCCAGTACCAGCAGGGCGCAGAAACGCAGCAGGAAGCGGAACAGAAGATCGTGACGGGCGTCGGTGCGCGAACGGTGTTCGGTATCGCGCGGGAGCGGTTCGGCACTTATGGCTGACATGCTGGATGTTTCCGCATTGGTTTTCCAATCAGCACGACGCGCGCAACGAGGACGTTGCGCGCGTCGCAATTACACGGCTGCAATCCTGGCAGCTTACTTCTTGTACTCGGTGGCCCAGTAGTTCTCGATCTGCTGCACCAGCGAGGTGGGCAGGGGCACGTAGTAGAGCGCGCGCGCCGCATCCTGGCCCTGCTCATAGGCATACTTGAAGAAATCGAAGGCGACCTTGGTGTTGGCGGCGTTCTTCGGCGTCTTGTACATGATCACCCACGAGGTGGCGGTGATCGGCCATGCATCGGCGCCCGGGGCGTCGGTCATCAGCAGGTTGAAATCCTTCGCGCTTTTCCAGTCGGCCGTGTTGGCGGCAGCCTGGAAGCTGGCGATGGTCGGTTCCACCACGTTGCCGGCGGCGTTCTTCATCTTCGCGTAGCCGAGCTTGTTCTGCACGGCATAGGCGTATTCGACGTAGCCGATCGAGTTGGGGATCTGCTTGACGTAAGCGGACACGCCCTCGTTGCCCTTGCCGCCGATGCCGGTCGGCCATTGCACGGCGGTGCCTTCACCCACCTTGGACTTCCACTCCGCACTCACCTTGGAGAGATAGTCGGTGAAGTTGAAGCTGGTGCCCGAGCCGTCCGAGCGATGCACCACGTAGATCTTGGAACTGGGCAGATGCGTGCCGGGGTTGAGCTTGGCGATGGCCGGATCGTTCCAGCTGGTGATCTTGCCCAGGTAGATGTCAGCCAGGGTCGGGCCATCGAGCACCAGCGCGCCCGGCTGGATGCCGGCCACGTTGAACGCCGGCACGATGCCGCCGATCACGTCCGGGAACTGGCCCAGGCCGAACTTGCTGAGATCCTTGGCCTTCAGCGGCATGTCGGACGCGCCGAAATCCACCGTGCCGGCCTGGATCTGGGCGATGCCGCCGCCGGAGCCGATCGACTGGTAATTGATGTGGTTGCCTGTCTTCTCCGCATAGGCGGCCGACCACTTGGAGATGACCGGATAGACGAAGCTCGAGCCGGCGCCGGTAATGTCGGTGGCCTGGACCGTCGTGCCGATGAGGGAGGCGGCAACCGCGAAGGCGATCGCGCCGAGGCGGGACGGAAGTTTGGATGAGGTCAACACAGTGGCTCCTTTGGAGGGAAGTGGCTAGGCAAACGCCTACGACCCGCGTATTGCAGAGGCTTGGTGTTGCAATGAGATGAGACAAATGTGTCAGCTTGATGACAACCGTAAAATCTTGATGGCAATTTGACGGTGTCCGGGGAGGGCAGGCGTAGGTTTGGGTGCCAACCCCAACGTTACTGCCGTGATTTACATGACAATGTTGGGGTTTGCACCCCAACCTACGGGAGCACTGTCCCGACCCGATCAAGTTCCAGCAGTTCCAGCGTGCGCAACCGGTTGACGATCCGGCAGAACAGCAATGCCGTCCGCTCCGCGTCATACACCGCCGAGTGCGCCTCGCTCGCATTGAAACTGTAGCCGGCGGCCAGCACGGCCTTGCTCAATACCGTCTGGCCGTACAGCAGGCCGCTGAGGGTGGCGGTATCGAAGCAGCTGAAAGGATGGAACGGATTGCGCTTATGGCCCACGCGGCGCACGGCTGCATTGAGAAACCCCAGGTCGAACGCGGCGTTGTGACCTACCAGCACGGCCCGCTGGCATTCGCTGGCGCGCACCGCCGCGCGCACGGCCTGGAAGATGTGATCGAGCGCCGCTCGCTCGTGCAACGCGCCGCGCAAGGGGTTGTCCGGATCGATGCCGGTGATCTCCAGGGCGCGCGGATCGATGTTTGCGCCCGGAAAAGGCTCCACATGGGTGGACACCACCGGATGCGGATAAAGCTGGCCTTCCTGGTCCATGCCGATGGTGACGGCAGCGATTTCCAGCAAGGCATCGCGATCGGCGTCGAACCCGCCGGTCTCTACGTCCACGATCACCGGAAGGAAGCCGCGAAAGCGGTCGGCCATGCGCGCGGCCAGGCTGTTATTGAGTTGCTCCATCGCGCAAGGATATCAGTCGAACGCCACCGCCGCTGAAGGCGCTGCATGACGAAGCGTGCAGGTTGTCTTCGTTTTGTCACATAACATCCATCTAACGGTAAAGCTCCCGCTTGATCATTCGCCGAGCCCGCCGGCCGCTCCAGGGGATTGGACTTAGTGCCACGCGGTTTCTTATAGATAAAGCGGAGATAACAACATGCGTTCCAAGATGCTCACGGTGGCGATCGCTGCCGGTTTGGGCCTGACCAGCGTTACAGCGACTGTGTCGGCTCAGACGTCGAACAAGAAGGTGTCGGTCAGTGCGTCCGAGCTGTCGCAGATGAAGGCCGAGATCGCAGCGCTGGAGCAGAAGGTTCAGGACCTGGAGTCGCAGCAGCAGGCGGCGCAGCAGGCTCAGGTTGAAACGGCGCAGGCCGTGCAGGCCACGCAGACCCAGGTGCAGGCCACTGACAAGCTGGTGCACACGACAAGCAAGGACAAGAGCATCCTGCTTGGTGGTACTGGCGGCATCAAGTTCACCGTCGGCGGCTTCCTGGCGGCCGAATCCGTCTATCGTTCCAAGAACGAAGCAGCCGACGTGGCCTCGAGCTGGAACGGCATTCCGTATGCG
Organism: Dyella sp.; assembly: GCF_051954575.1. Lineage (GTDB taxonomy): Bacteria > Pseudomonadota > Gammaproteobacteria > Xanthomonadales > Rhodanobacteraceae > Dyella_B. The sequence continues at coordinate 11,381 of NZ_JBQCHP010000165.1, forward strand.
CAGTCGCACACCGCGCACACCGACGAATTCGCTTATAGCGCGCGCCAGAGCCGTCTGTCGTTCCTGGCCCAGGGTGATGTCAGCGACACCATCCACTTGGCTGGCTACTACGAGATGGACTTCTTGGGCGGCGCGCAGACGGCCAACATGAACGAGAGCAACTCGTTCAACATCCGCCAGCGTCACCTGTATTCGACGGTTGACTGGGATACCTACGGCCTGCACCTCTTGGCCGGCCAGACCTGGTCGCTGATCACGCTCGACGGCAAGGGCATCACCCCGCGCAGCGAAGTTACCCCGCTGACGATCGACGCGCAGTACGTGCCGGGCTTCACCTGGGCCCGCCAGACCCAGTTGCGCATCGTGAAGGATTGGGACAAGAAGTGGTGGCTGGGCTTCTCGGTCGAAAACCCGCAGACCACGTTCGCCAACGGTCCGAATGCCTCCAAGGCCGCCGTGGTGCCGATCGTCAACCTCGGCGCCGGTTCGGGCTACGACTCGGTCAATACCATCTCGCTCAACCATCTGCCTGACATGGTCGTGAAGTTCGCGGCTGATCCGGGTTGGGGCCACTACGAACTGTTCGGTCTGGCGCGCGATTTCTACAGCCGCTATCAGGACACCGTCGGCGGCACCAGCTACAGCAACCATGATCGCTGGACGACCGGTTATGGCCTGAGCATGATCCTGCCGCTGGTGCCCAAGCAGTTGGACTTCATCTTCTCCGGCATGTCCGGCAAGGGCATCGGCCGTTACGGCAGCGCTGGCCTGCCTGACGTGACCTTCGCCAACGACGGCCACACCGTTCCGCTCAAGGAAAACATGCTGCTGGCCGGCCTGACCTGGCACGCCACGCCGGATCTGGACGTGTACGCCGAAGGCGGCCGCGAGCAGCAGCAGCGTTATGTCACTTCGTACGGCAAGACGCCGGCGACGCTGGTGCCGGGCGGCTGGGGCAACCCGGCGTACGTCAACAGCGGCTGCATGATCGAAGGCTCGCCGCTGGCCTGCGTGGGCGAAACCCGCCAGATCGCACAGGGCACGATCGGTGCGTGGTGGAAGTTCTACCAGGGCAAGTTCGGCAAGATGCAATTCGGTGCGCAGTACTCGCACACCACGCGCACGTCGTTCGAAGGCGTGGGCGGTGCGGCGAAAACCTCCGACAACATGCTGTTCACCAGCTTCCGCTACTACCCGTTCTAATCAGTTATCGGAAGGAGTTCGACCCAAGGATGGAAAAACGGCGGGCATGTCCCGCCGTTTTGCTTTTTGCGTGTTGTGCATCACGCGCCCGTCATCCAGATGAATCGACATTCATTTGTTTGTGCGCAACGGCGACGAGGATGCTTGCAGTGCAGCATGCTGATCCGATAGTTTTATCGCCATGCTGTCGAACCGTCGTACCCGCTGCCTGCTGTTGGCGTGCTGCGCCTTCCTCGCCCTGTTGTTGATGGGTGTAAGCGCGGCGTCGGATACGCACGTGCGTGTTGCCCATCATGGCGCAGCACATGCTTCGGCGGCTTTCGTCGTGGACGGCGTTTGCCTTACCGATAAACAGGGCAGCTGGCATGTGGCGGCGCCCGAGTTGCCCAGCGATCCCATCATCGAAGCGTACAGCGGCGGCGTCGATGACGAACTGGTCATGCCGCTCGCGTTGGATCTGGAACTGGATCATCCGCGCTTCGACACGCCTGCAGGCGTGATTCCCCCCTTGCTCATCGCACCTGCCGCGCGCTTGTTGCGGCCACCTCGACTCGCCTGACGCTCACGGCGGCTACTGCGCCGCCTTCCTGAATCTTTGCGTTCCCGTCACGCCTGACGTGCGCCGTCGCGCGCGCATGGGCGATCGACGCAACCCCTATCGCATCGCGGATTCCCCCGCGAGCCCATTATGTCGAGAGGTTTTACCCATGAAACGTCTGATCGAAGGTTTTGATCATTTCCGTCGCAACGTTTTCCCGAGCCAGCGCGAGCTGTACAAGAAACTGGCCTCGGGCCAGAGTCCCAGCACCATGTTCATCACCTGCGCCGATTCGCGCGTGATGCCTGAGCTGATGTTCAATTCCCAGCCCGGCGAGCTGTTCGTGTATCGCAACATCGGCAACATCGTGCCGCCGTATGCGCAGCACGTGAGTGGCGTGGTGGCCGCGATCGAATACGCGGTGAAGGTGCTGAAGGTGAGGCACATCGTGATCTGCGGCCATTCCGACTGCGGCGCGATGAAAGCCCTGCAGAAGCCGGAGCTGGTGAAGGATATGCCCTCTGTCGCCGCGTGGATGAAGCATGCCGACGTGGCGCGTTATGTGGTGGAACAGAACAGCCACAGCCTTTCGCAGGACGAAGCGCTGGCCTGCCTGACGCGCGAAAACGTGGTCGGCCAACTGGAACACCTGCGCACTTTGCCGACGGTGGCGGCCGCGATGGCGCGTGGCGATCTAAGCATCCATGGCTGGGTGTACGACATCGCCCATGCGGAACTGGATGCGTTCGACGCGCAGCAGGGGCGCTTCGTGAAGCTCGATCTGAATGCCGCCGAGCTGCCGGAGGCCACGCCGCATCTGCGTTTCGCGGCGTCGGCGGCCTGACGAGGACAACGTCATGCGAAGCTATTTCTCTCATGGGCTGTTCGGTCGAGACCTGCTCGGCTCGATCGTGGTGTTCCTGGTGGCCTTGCCCCTGTGTATGGGCATCGCCATCGCTTCGGGCATGCCGCCGGCCGCGGGCCTGATCACCGGCATCGTCGGCGGCATCGTGGTCGGCACCATCGCCGGTTCGCCGTTGCAGGTGAGCGGTCCTGCCGCTGGCCTGGCGGTGCTGGTGTTCGAACTGGTTCGCGAGCACGGCGCTGCGGCGTTGGGGCCGGTGGTATTGCTGGCCGGCCTGATCCAGGTCATCGCGGGCGTCAGCCGGCTCGGCGTGTGGTTCCGCATGATCTCGCCGGCGGTGGTGGCGGGCATGCTGTCGGGTATCGGCATCCTGATCGTGGCGTCGCAGTTGCACGTGCTGATCGATGCGGTGCCCAAGGCGCGCGGCCTGGAAAACTTCGCCGCGCTGCCCGGCGCGTTGCTGGGTGCGCTGGAAGGCAAGGGCGGAAGCGTGGCGGCATTGCTGGTGGGTCTGTCGACCATCGCCATCATGCTGGGCTGGGAGAAGTTGCGTCCGCAAAAATTGCGCTTCCTGCCCGGTGCGTTGCTGGCCGTGGTGATCGTGACCTCGGCCGTCTCCTTGCTGGGCACGGACGTCAACAAGGTGGACATTCCGGCCAACCTGTTTGCGACGATGGCGTTGCCCACGGCCGAAACCCTCATCGCGCTGGCGCAGCCGGCCTTGCTGGTATCCGCATTGACGTTTGCTTTGATCGCCAGTGCGGAAACCTTGCTTTCGGCCGCCGCGGTGGATCGCATGCACACCGGCGCACGCACGCATTACGATCGTGAGCTGACTGCGCAAGGCGTCGGCAATCTGATCTGCGGCATACTCGGTGCCTTGCCGATGACCGGCGTGATCGTGCGCAGCGCGGCGAACGTGCAGGCCGGCTCCGCCACGCGCATGGCCACCATCTTGCATGGCAGTTGGCTGCTGGTGTTCGCCATGCTGCTGCCGTGGCTGATCCGCGCCACACCGGTGGCGTGCCTGGCCGGCATCCTCGTGTTTACCGGCGTGAAGATGGTCAACTTCAAGCAGATGAAGTCGCTGGCCACCTATGGGCGCGGCACCGCGATGATCTACCTGGTGACCACGCTGGCGATCGTGGTGACGGACCTTTTGACCGGCGTGCTGATCGGTTTTGGTCTGTCGATACTGCGGCTGGCGCTGCAATCCTCGCGCTTGCAGGTGGACCTGGCTGACCACGACGAACCGGGCGCCGTGATGCTCCAGCTCGACGGCTCGGCGACCTTCCTCAAAGTTCCCGCGCTTGCACGCACGCTGGAACGGGTGCCGCCGAACACGCGCGTGCTGCTGGAAGTGGAGCGTCTGCATCACGTCGACCAAGCCTGCCTGGAGTTGCTCACCGAGTGGGGACGCAACGCCAAGGCGCGCGGTTGCGAGCTGGTCGTCGATTGGAAGGCCTTGCATCTGCGCGTGGAAGGCATGCGGCAAGCTGCATGACCATGCGCGGCGAACACCCGTATGTTGGGTTACAACCCAGCATACGTGGGGTTTTCCGCCATCGACGAATCGTTCGACAAAAAAGCCCTCCCCGGATACAGGGGAGGGCTCGTGTTCTGGCAATGGACCTTATTGGCAGCCGGTGAACTTGAACGAAGCGATGCGCGTATTCCAATTGAAAGCGCCGGTGCTCTTCAGGTACTCGTTGGTGTACCAGAACGTGCAATCGTCCACCGGATCGATCGCCATGGAACTGTAGTCGCCCCAACGCGACAGGCGCTGGCCGCTTTGCGAACCGGTGCCGGCGACGATGCTGGCTTCGGCCTGCATGGTGTTGAGCGGATCGGACACCAGCCGGCCGGTGTAGCGAATCGCCGGATAGGTCGAAGCGCTGGACAGGCTGTAGCCCAAGGCCATGTTGCCTTGCTTGTCCATCGCCACCGAACCCATCCAGCGATAGTTGCTGTCGGGGGCATAGGTGGATTGCTGGTACACCGTTGGCGCGCTGCTTGCCGGATTGCGAATCTCGTACCAGCGCACGCCGGTATACGGATTGGTTTTCTTGGGTCCGGCCTGCACCGAATGGCTCACCACCAGCGACTCGTACGTACCGAAATTGCGATACGCCAGGCGGAACATCAGGCGGTCGCCCAAGGAATCGAGCTGCTGGCGCGTGCCGGGTTGCGGAACGCAGACACCGCCACCGCATGCGGGCGAAAACGCCGCGACGGGAATGCTGATCGGCCCGGTCAATGTCGTATTCGCCGGCGTGGTCCAATCCACATGGAACTTCCACAGGTTGAGCGCGTTGCTGCCGAAATTCATCAGATAGTTCGGCGAACCTGCGGGCGGCGCGGTGGCGCCATCCGCATTTGCCGGCAGCACGCCGCCGTAACTGGACGACAACTGGAAGCACTGCTGCGTCGCCGCCTGGCCATTGAGCATGGCATTGCGGTCATACGCGCAAAGCTGGGCGCCGGCGAACGAATTGCCGTTGAACATGTTGAAAGTTTCGTAATACGCGTCAGGCCACACGCCCATCTTCGGGTAGTCCGGGAAATTGCTGTAGGTGAAGGCGTAGCGATACCACGCGCCGGTGGCGTCGCTGGTGGCCGACACCGCCACGCATTGCAGGTACGGCGTGGTGCTGACCGAGAATTGCGATACCACCCAGCGGCCTGCCGCCTTGTCGTAGACCACCACCGCGTCGCCGTCATTGTTCGCTTCGCAGCCGCCGCCGAATCCTTTCCACAGTGCATTGGTGGCGACCGGTCCGTACACGACCGAGCCGGTGGATTTGCTCCAGACAGCGAAGGCGGTATTGACGATCTGCAGGTATTGCGTAGCGCCTACCGCACCGTTCGTGTCCGGTGGCGCGTACTGCACCGTGAACGTGCCTTGCGGTCCGGTGAAGCCGTTGCCGACGCCGTCGAAGCCCACGCCAAACGTCGGCGCCTGCAGTCCCGATGTCGTGTTCTGGATGGCGCCATCGGCCACTTCGCGCGGCGTCAGCGGCAACGGACGCGCCGGATGCGCCGTGCCCTGGATCAACTCCGAGCCCTGGCCGGATACGGCGCCGCGCAGCGACGGCAGCGTGTCGTGCTTGATCTCGCTGGTGACTTTCGCGTTGTCGCTCACCACATTGTCGGCGTGCGCTTGCGGCGCGCAGGCAAGACCCAGCGCGGTGCCCAGTGCCAGACCGAGCATTCCTCTCGTGCGATAGAACATGTGTTTCCCCTCAAGTAGGTGTCAGCACATCATTCGGATTTGAACATGTGTCACTGCACTACTTTCGCGGCAAACTGCCACGAAGCCCCCCGATTACCGATGTAGGCCCACGCTGGAAAACCAGCGCGCCAGAACGGTGGTGCGGCTCCCTGATTGCCGATATCACCATCGGCAAGCCGGCGCGATTCGGTCGTTGCACCAGCGTGGCGATCATCGCTCGATCGCATGCGGTTGTCAGCATGCAGCGCAAGAAAGCACGCGTTGCGATCGACTACACGAAATTTTTATGCGCGTTGTGTTCAATGAAAAAGGCGTAAACGATTTCGCTCCCGGTCTACCCGTGAGATCGCGTTCCATGGATAAAGCCGGACGTCGTTGCGGTGAAGACTGGGCGTGCACCTCTTCGCGCAGGTTGAGGTGCGAAATCCGACACCAGACCTCAACGTTGTAGCGTTGGATCTGGCATTCCAACCTATGCAGGCGTCTTGTCCTTGTAGCGACACAGATCGCGGATCACGCATTGCGGGCAATCGGGCTTGCGCGCCTTGCACACGTAGCGCCCGTGCAGGATCAGCCAGTGATGCGCGTCCTGCTTGAATTCCTTCGGCACCACTTTTTCCAGTTTGTCCTCGACCGCGCGCACGTCCTTGCCGGGCGCCAGGCCCGTGCGATTGGCGACGCGAAAAATATGCGTATCGACCGCAATGGTGTGATGGCCGAAGGCGGTGTTGAGCACCACGTTGGCGGTCTTGCGCCCGACGCCGGGCAGCGCTTCGAGTGCTTCGCGGTTGTCCGGCACCTGCCCGCCGTATTGCTCGACCAGGATCTTGCACAGCGCGATGACGTTCTTCGCCTTGGCGTTGAACAGCCCGATGGTGCTGATGTAGCGCTTGAGCTTTTCCTCGCCGAGCTCAAGGATCGCCTGTGGCGTATTGGCGACCGGATAGAGTTTGCGCGTGGCCTTGTTCACGCCGACGTCGGTGGCCTGGGCGGAGAGCACCACCGCCACCAGCAATTCGAACGGCGTGGTGTAGAGCAGTTCCGTCGTGGGATGCGGGTTGAGCTCGCGCAGGCGGGTGAACAGTTCGACGACGTCCCCTTTTTTCAACAGTTTGTCCTTCACGGCTTGGGCTCCTGTTTTCTCGCCTTTGCGCGGGCGAGCGCGTCGAGCACGCTTTGGCTGGCGTTGTGCACCTGTGCCTTGCGCTGCGCCAGCTCGGCTTCGCGTTGCGTCTGCTGTGCGGCGAGGCGTGCTTCGCGGCGCTGAAAATGCGCACGTGCGACGTCGGCGTGGGCGGGATCGTTAACCTGTTCCGGCGGCATCGGTTCCAGCACGATGCAATCGACCGGGCAGGCCGGCACGCAGCGCTCGCAGCCGGTGCAATCGTCTGCGATCACGGTGTGCATCAACTTGTTGGCGCCGACGATGGCGTCGACCGGACACACCTGGATGCACTTGGTGCAGCCGATGCATTCGGCTTCGACGATGCGCGCGAGCGTGCGCGGCTTTTCTTCGCCGTTTTCGGGATTCAGCGCTAGCGGCGCGCAGCCCAGCAAGGCGGCCAGCTTGGCGATGCCTTCGCTGCCACCAGGCGGGCATTGGTTGATGTCCGCCTCACCGTTGACGATGGCTTCCGCATACGGACGGCAGCCGTGGTAGCCGCATTGTTCGCATTGCGTTTGCGGCAGCAGGGCGTCGATGCGGTCGGCTAGGGTGGGCATGGCCTAGGTGATATGCGTTGGTGCCTAATCGTCATTCCGGCGAACGCCGGAATCCAGTACAAATACGTCGTGCAAAGCACTCAACATTAAAAAATACTGTGTCCTTCGGACGCATATTTAACTGGATTCCGGCGTTCGCCGAATGACGAGCTGAGGGGTTCAGCGGACCGTCGCGCCCGGCTTCGCTCCCTGATCGGCATCCAGCAGAAACAGATCGCTGCCACCATCCCCCGCCGAAAGAATCATCCCCTCGGACACGCCAAAGCGCATCTTGCGCGGTGCAAGGTTCGCGATGAATACCACATTGCGCCCCACCAGCTTTTCCGGCTCGCCATAGGCCGCGCGAATCCCGGAGAAAATCTGCCGCTTGCCCAGCAGGCCCGCGTCCAACTCGAAACGCAGCAGTTTGTCGGAGCCTTCCACGAATTCGCATGCCAGCACCTTGCCGACGCGCAAGTCGAGCTTGGCGAAATCGTCGATGTTGATGGTGGCGGTTTCTTGCGTGGCGGTGGGTGCGGCGTCGGTCATGGGTTTGCTGTCTTTCTTTACGGGTTGCTTTTTTTCCGGTTCCGGACTGGAACCGAGCGATTCCTTCGAGGCTTCGATCATCGCTTCGATCAGCTTGGGATCGATGCGCGAAAGCAGTGGCTCGAAGGCATGGATGGTGTGGTTGTGCAGGGTGGCGCAGCCGGCGTCGAAGTCGGCGATGGGCGCGGCCAGGAATGTTTCCGCCGCTTCCACCGTGGCCGGCAGCACGGGCTTGAGCAGGCCACCGAGCAGGCGAAAAGCGGACAGCGAGAACGAGCACACCTGGTGCAGTTCCTCGCGCTGCGCTTCGTTCTTGGCCATCACCCACGGCGCCTTGAGGGCGATATGGCCGTTGACCAGATCCGCCATCAATACGAATTTGCGCATGACTTCGGCGAACTCGCCGCTTTCATACAGCTTGGGCACGTCGTCGTAATGCGACAGCAGCGCGCGCCACAGTTCGTTCTGTTCTTCGGAAAAACTCGCCGCCAGGCGGCCATTGAAGAACTTTTGCACGAAGCCGGCGGTGCGGCTGGCGATGTTCACCCACTTGCCGATCAGATGCGAATTGACGCGTTCCTCGAAGGCCTTCAAATCCAGGTCTACGTCCACCGGCGCATCGTTGAGCATGGTGGCGAAGTAGTAGCGCAGGAATTCCGGATTGAGCCCCACATCCAGATACGTGCGCGCCTGGATGAAGGTGCCGCGCGACTTGGACATCTTCGCGCCGTTCACCGTGAGATAGCCGTTGACGTGCAGCGCGGTGGGCGTGCGCAATTGCGCGCCATGCAGCATCGCCGGCCAGAACAGGCCGTGGAAGTTGATGATGTCCTTGCCGATGAAGTGATGCATTTCCGCGCTGCTGTCGGCGCCAAGGAAATCCTCGAACTTCATGCCCGCGCGATCGCACAGGTTCTTGAAGCTGGCCAGATACCCCACCGGCGCGTCCAGCCACACGTAGAAGAACTTGCCCGGCGCATCGGGAATGGGGAAGCCGAAGTAGGGGGCGTCGCGCGAGATGTCCCAATCCTTCAGGCCGCCGTCCAGCCATTCCATCAGCTTGGCGACCACGCCGGGATTGGCCACTTGCTTGCCGTCGGTGAGCTTGCCGCCGAACCAATCGCGCAGCAAAGCTTCGAACTTGCTCAGTTCGAAAAAGTAATGTTCCGAATCGCGCAGCACGGGCGTGGCGCCGGAAACCACCGAGTACGGATTGAGCAGGTCGGTGGGCGCGTAGGTGGCGCCGCAGTTCTCGCAGTTGTCGCCATATTGGTCCGGCGTGCCGCAGTTCGGGCAGATGCCTTTGATATAGCGATCCGGCAGGAACATTTCCTTTTCCGGATCGAACAACTGCTTGATGTCGCGCTTGGCGATGTAGCCACCGTCACGCAACCGAATGTAGATCTGCGAAGCCAGTTCGCGGTTCTCTTCCGAATGCGTGGTGTAGTAGTTGTCGTAGCTGAAATGGAAACCGGCGAAGTCGGCTTCGTGTCCGGCACGGATGCCGTCGATGAAGGCTTCCGGCGACACGCCGGCCTTTTCGGCGGCCAGCATGATCGGCGTGCCGTGCGCGTCGTCCGCCGCGACGAAGTACACCTCGTTGCCCATCATGCGCTGCGCGCGTACCCAGATGTCGGTCTGGATGTAGCCCAGCATATGGCCCAGATGCAGCGGTCCATTGGCATAGGGCAGGGCATGGGTGATGAGTAGGCGGCGGGGCATGTCGGCTGCGCTGGCTGGAAAGCTGCGCATTATGGCATGACTGCTGCGCGGCTCCGGTGATCAGCGCGGCCGGTCGCGCACCGTCCGCCATCGCCAAAGCAGAATGGACAGCAGGCCGACCGGCAACCACACCCACAGCAGTTCCGATGCGATCAGCGGCGCGCTATGCACGCTGAAGAAGCGCATGCCGATCGGCGACACATGGATCGGATGCCAGGGAAAGAAGTAGCGACGCGCGGTCAGCGGCCAGGCGATGGCGATGCCCAGGCCGCCATCGGTTAACATGTCCAGCAAAGGATGCGACGCCGCGGCCATGCCGACGAACGCAAACGCGCATAGGGCGCCGGCATGCAGGCGCCGATGCAACGATGCCGCTGTCGCGGCTACGCACAGCGCAAACAGCAGGGAATGCATGGCACCGCGATGGCCGAACGGATCGGCGTAGGCGACGCCGAATTTGAAGCCGAGCGTGTCGAGGTCGGGCAGCATGGCGGCAATCGCGCCCGCGCAAAGCAAGCGCCGACTGATGCGTTGCCTGCCGGCGGCGGCGCCGAGCAGCACCGGTACGGCGGCATGCGTGAAAACCGTAGGCATACGCGAGAAGCTCGCGCGTTACTGCGTGCGCTCCCACACCTGGCTGCGCCCAAGCAGCGAGATGCCGATGTAGCCGTGCACATCCAGCTTCTGTCCGCCATCGGCCAGGCTCAGCTTCACGCTGTAGACCTTGCCGTTCTTCGGATCGAGGATCTTGCCGCCGTCCCACACGCCGCCGTCCTTGCTCACGCCCCACATGATCACCATGCCTTCGACTGGCTGATCCTTGCGTTCGCCTTCGCATTTCTTGCAGACCGGGTGCGGACCGTCGTCGGAAAGCAGCACCTGCATCACCTTGCCCTCCAGCTTGCCGTTGCTTTCGGTGATCTGGATGACGGACTTGGGCCGGCCGGTGACATCGTCGATCTGCCGCCAGGTGCCGACGGGTGTGTCGTTGGCGGCCCAGGCGACGGCCGAGCCCAGCAGCAGGCAGGCGGCAAGGGCACATTGCGACAAGCGGTTCATACCAGGACTCCCTACGTTGGCGTATGGGGCAGCCTGCCCAGCCGCGCACGGGCGGGTCAAGCTGCATTGCGCAACGCAGATCATAACGGCGGTAAGTCGGGGCCTGCTGGCATAATGAACGACCTTACCCCCAAGTCCCCATTTTCATGATGCAGGCGAACGAAGCCCTGGTACGCCGGATCCTCGGCGATCTTATCGATCCGCACACCGGTGCCCCGCTGACCGAATCGATCCGCGCGGTTGGCGTGGATGGCGCGCGGGTTTCGGTGGATATCCAGTTGGGTTATCCGGCGGCCGGCGCCAGCGAGACCTTGGCCGCGCAAGCCAGGCAGGCGCTGGAGAGCGATGCCTCGATCGAGGCGGCAGCGGTGTCCTTTTCCAGCCGCATTCATGCGCACAAGGTGCAGGGTACGCTGGCGCCGCTGGCGAACGTGAAGAACATCATTGCGGTGGCGTCCGGCAAGGGCGGCGTAGGCAAGTCCACCGTGGCCGTGAACCTGGCGCTGGCGCTGGCCGCCGAAGGCGCGAAAGTGGGCATTCTCGATGCCGACATCTACGGCCCCAGCCAGCCGCGCATGCTCGGCATCCAGGGCCGGCCCGAATCGCCGGACGGCAAGACCATCACGCCGATGACCGCACACGGCCTGCAGGCGATGTCGATCGGTTTTCTGGTCGACGAGGAAACGCCGATGATCTGGCGTGGCCCGATGGTCACGCAGGCGATGATGCAACTGCTCGGCGATACGCGCTGGGACCTGCTCGATTACCTGATCATCGATCTGCCGCCGGGCACGGGGGACATCCAGCTCACGCTGTCGCAAAAGGTGCCGGTGGCCGGCGCGGTGATCGTCACCACGCCGCAGGACATCGCGCTGCTGGATGCGCGCAAGGCGCTGAAGATGTTCGAGAAGGTGGAGGTGCCGGTGCTCGGCATCGTCGAGAACATGGCCACCCACGTGTGCACCCACTGCGGCCACGAGGAACATATCTTCGGCACTGGCGGCGGCGAGCGTATGGCTGAGCAATACAACGTGCCGTACCTTGGCTCGTTGCCGTTGGACATCCGCATCCGCGAACAGGCCGACGGCGGCAACCCCACCGTGGCGGCGATGCCGGATTCGGAACTGGCGGCGCGTTATCGCCAGATCGCGCGCAACACGGCCGGACGGCTCGCGCGCCAGCCGCGCAACAAGTCGCTGGGCCTGGGCAAGATCGTGGTGCAGGGCCAGCCGGCGGCATGAGCGCCGCGCGGCGCGTGCTGTGCCTGTCGGGGAGTCTGCGGCGCGTCTCGTCCAACACCGCCGCGCTGCTCGCCGCGCGTGAGCTGGCGCCGCCGGATTTGTCGCTCACGCTCTACACCGGCCTGGGCGCGTTGCCGCTGTTCAATCCGGACGATGAGAATGATCCGTTGCCGCCAAGCGTGCGAGCGCTGCACCAAGCCGTCGGAGCAAGCGATGCCCTGCTGATCGCCTGCCCGGAATACGCGCACGGCGTGCCCGGCGCGTTCAAGAACCTGCTGGACTGGCTGGTGGGGAGCCTGGAGTTTCCGGACAAGCCGGTGCTGCTGATCAATGCCTCGGCGCGCGGTTCGCATCATGCGCAGGACGCGTTGTGCGAGATCCTGCGGACGATGTCGGCGCGGTTGCTGGCGCCGGCGCCGCTCATGGTGGCGTTGCCCGGTAGCGGCTGCACGCCAGAGCAGGTGCTGGCAAACCCGGAGCGCTGCCTGGAACTGTCCACTGTCTTGGCCTGTCTCTCCACAAGCCTGGACGTAGGTTGGGGTGGGCACCCCCCCAAACGGGGACCCACCCGGGAACGCAGTTTGGGGTGGGGCCCCACC
>NZ_JBQCHP010000166.1:0-31269 GCF_051954575.1 Dyella sp.
ACCCAAAGAAATGGCCTAAAAGGCTCACGGCATGGGAAGGTTAAAAGCCTGAGCGCTCACGTCTAGATAGAAAGGTAGTCTCCAAAGGTTCCACGTACCGGCTATGCCGCGAGGCGTCCAGGCGCTGAGGGCTTAAAGCAGGCCTCAAGGGTGGGCAACATGCTTTGAGTCCTCAGCGCTGAGACGCCTCGCGGTGTCGCGATCGAATGGAAGCGGGCAAGCCAACTCCCATCGCAATGCCTCACATCTTCAGGCTTGTAACCTGCATTGCGCTATGAGCTCTTCAGGCCATTTCTTTTGGTTACTTTTCTTTGGGCCAGCAAAGAAAAGTGACTCGAGCGCCCACGGCGATCGAAAGCGCCGCAGGCAATTTTCACGTCCACGCACGCCAACTTCCTTCGAGGACCTTCTCAAATTGCAAAAACGCGAGATACGTCAGGGCACAAACCCCAACCCACGCTTGCGCGAACATGACGAAACACATTTTCTCTCGTTCCAATTCACACATGAGTTTCATGCGTTGCAATCGACTACGCGTCATAACGTCCATCAGGTAGGGTTGTCTTCATCGACCCCGTCTTAATCATCGGCGACGCTGCAACACGGACTGCGTGAGGGAATCGAGGGGCGCAGTCGTTGAACATTTTTCCAGCGCGTCGGGCATCGCTGTGAATCGACCGGCCGCACGCGCGGCCATCACCAACGCATGGGGCTTGCGAGCCGCGTCGGCTTCGTTCGCCCTGAAAAAATCGAGGGAGTTCATACATGTCGAAGCATTACGGGCTTTTGGGGATTCGTCCATTGCTGTTGCCGGCGGCCTTGTCGCTGGCCTTGTTGTCGGTATCGGCACATGCCGCCGATACGCGCGTGGGGACGCGCACGCACGCAGGCATTCAAAACGTAAGCACGAAGGTTTCCACGCTGGTGATGACCGGGCATCCGTCGATCGATGCCACGCAGATCGCGCCGCTGGAACAAAGCAAGCCGCTGCACGTGGAAGTGAGCCTGAACCTGCGCAACGTCGATCAGCTGCAGAGCTTTCTCGCCAGCGTGAACCAGCCCGGCAGCGCGAGCTATCACCACTTTTTGACGCCGGCGCAGTTCAAGGCGCAATACGCGCCGACGCAAGCACAGGTGCAGGCGGTGGTCGCGCACCTGACGGCCTCCGGCTTCCGCAACATCACCGTGGCGCCGAACAATCTGCTGGTGTCGGCGGACGGTACCGCGGCGAACGCGAACGCGGCCTTCAACGCCAGCATGAAGACCTTCAACTTCAAGGGTAAGATGCATTACGCCAACGCCGCCGATGCAACGGTGCCGCAATCGCTCGGCGGCATTGTCGATGGGGTGCTGGGCCTGCAGGATTACGCCAAGCCGCACGTGATGTCGCATCGCATCGGTAGCGACGCGATCAAGACGCAGGCCACCACCGGCGTGGTCGGCCACAACCCGACCGATTTCCCCAAGATCTACGATGTCGGCAGCACGCCGACCGCGTCCAACACCGTGGTCGGCATCATCACCTGGGGCGACATGACCCAGACGGTGAAGGATCTCAACACCTTCACCAGCAGTGCCGGCATGGCCACGGTGAACACCAAGACGGTGGCCGCGGGCACCGGCACGCTGGCCAATGATGGCGATCCGTCGGAATGGGATCTGGACAGCCAGGACATCGTGGCGATGTCCGGCGGCGTGAAGCAGTTGGTTTTCTACGCGGCGATCAACGGCGATGCGCAGGACAGCCAGCTGACCGACGCCGGTATTACCGCGGCGTACAACAAAGCCGTGACGGACAACCTCGCCAAGGTGATCAACGTTTCGCTTGGCGAAGACGAAACGGCGGCGAACAATTCCGGCACGCAGGCGGCGGACGACAAGGTGTTCGCGCAGGCCGTGGCGCAGGGGCAGACGTTCTCGATTTCCTCCGGCGATGCGGGTGTGTATCAGTGGTCGAGCGATCCCAGCAACGGTGCGCCCGGCTATGTGGCCAATTCGAGCGGCACGGTGCAGATCGATCTGAGCCATTACGGCGTCAGCGAACCGGCCACCTCGCCGAACGTGGTGGCGGTCGGCGGCACCATGCTCAGCACCAGCGGCACGACCACGTGGACGGGCGAAACGGTATGGAACGAAGGCCTGGCCCATATCAACAACGACAGCACCCTGGATGAGCGCCTGTGGGCGACCGGCGGCGGCGTCAGCCTGTTCGAGAACGCACCGGCATGGCAGACCTCCGCGCTCGGTTCGTCGGTCACCAAGCGCCAGGTGCCGGACGTGGCCTTCGATGCGGCCTCCGGTTCCGGCGCGCTGATCGTGATCAACGGCCAGGCCAATCAACAGGTGGGCGGCACCAGCCTCGCCTCGCCGCTGTTCGTGGGCATGTGGGCGCGCATCCAATCGGCCAACAACAACTCGCTCGGCCTGCCGACGCAGAACATGTACACCTACTTCCCGAAGGACGCCACGCCGCTGCATGACGTGACCTCGGGCAACAACGGTTACAACGGCTATGGCTATCAGGCGGCGGCGGGTTTCGACAACGCCACCGGCTGGGGCAGTCTCGACGTCAGCAAATTCAACGCCTACGTGACCAAGTATTGGGGCGGCGGCAGCGTCGGCGGCGGCACCGGCACGCCGGTGGCCAACTTCACCGATACGGTGAATGGCCTGACGGTGAACTTCACCAACAGCTCCACCGACACCGGCGGCACGATCAGCAGCTACGCCTGGAACTTCGGTGACAACAGCACCTCCACGTCGGCCAGCCCCAGTCACACCTACGCGGCAGCCGGCACGTACACTGTCACGCTGACCGTCACGGACAGCACCGGCGCCAGCAACAGCAAATCCGCTGCGGTGACGGTGAGTAGCGGCAGCACCGGCAATGTGTTCAGCAACACCAAGCAGGCGGTGATCAACGACAACGCCACTATCACCAGCAGCATCGCGGTGAGCGGCCTGTCCGGCAACGCGCCTGCCACGCTGAAGGTGCACGCCAACATCACGCACAACTGGTCGGGCGACTTGACCATCGAGCTGGTCGCACCGAACGGCGCGTACGCCATCCTGCAAAACCCGGACTATGGCGACGACGGCAACATCAACACCACCTGGACGGTGAACGCCTCGTCGGTGCCGGCCAACGGTACGTGGAAACTGAAGGTGATCGACAACGATCCGCAGTACTACGGCGACTACGGCACGCTCAACAGTTGGAGCCTGACGTTCTGATGCGGTTTACGGGTGCGCAAGGACGCGCGCCCTCCACCGACGGCACGTGCATATGACGATCCGACCGCACGGCCGGCCTGCCTTGCCCTATCATCGGGCTAACCGCCGCAGTGCGGTGTGGTCAGATGTCCCTTTGCGGGGATGGGACGGGGAGGCAGAAGACGGGGATGCGCCGAGGTTGTGGGGAACGGGTGCCGCGCATGCGCGCGGCGCGCAACACCGGAACGCCGGCGTCCCTGCTTCGCTGTCTTCTCGCGTGCATCATTACTGTGGCGATCGGCAGCGCGGCCGCGCTTGCGGCGCTGCCGGCGATGGCTGCCGAAACGGCAAGCAAGCCGCGCAGCTATAACGTGCCGGCCGGCGAACTGCGCAGCGCGCTGGATGCATTGGCAGCACAGGGCGACATCCAGGTCGTCTACGACCCCGCCCTGGTCGAAGGCAAGTTGACGCATGGCGCGTCCGGACGCTTCACGCCAGTCCAGGCCTTGCAGCGGTTGCTCGCCGACACCGGTGTGAGCTGGAAAACCATCAACGACGTCACGTTCGTGCTGGAACGGGCGGCGGTGTTTCATCCGCCCGCCAGCATCATCGCCGCGCCGGTGATCGACGCGAAACCGCAGACGCTCACCACCATTACCGTCAGCGGTTCGCTGATCAGCAACGCCGACATCCAGACCGCCACGCCGACCTACACCATCACTGCCGCCGAGATTCGCGCACGCGGCTTCAACAGCCTGGACGACGTGCTGCAGAACTCCGTGCTGGCCACCGGTTCGGTGCAAGGGCCGCAGGTCGGCGGTTCGTTCACGCAAGGTGCGCAGCAGGTGAGCCTGTTCGGATTGGGTCCGCAGTTCACGCTGATCCTGCTCGACGGCAAGCCGGTCGCCAATTTCGGACGGCTCTACAACGGCAGCGTCAATTTCACCAGCATCTCCAACCTGCCGATCGCGCTGGTCGATCACATCGACATCATGCCGGGCGGCGCTTCGTCGATTTACGGCTCGCAGGCGATCGGCGGGGTGATCAACATCATCACCCGCTCGCACATGCAAGGCGGTGAAATCGCGATGCAGGCGGGCGGCTATTCGGATGGCGGCGGCGCCAGCCAGCGCATCAGCGCGGCCTACGGCCACGATTTCGGCGCATGGCGCGTGCTGGGCGCAATCGAGTTCGACAACCAGTCACCCATCTGGGGCTATCAACGCGCCTTGACCGCCAGCAACACCCGTGCGCCGAGCACGCAGGCCGCCGTGATCGATCTCGGCACGGCCGCCACCTACAACGGCAGTGCGCAAGGCTACCTTTCGCCGCCGGATGGTTGCGCCCGGCAACTGTTCGGCGGCAGCACCGCGGTGAGCCGGCGGCCGAACCTGCCGGGCTCGTATTGCGGTTCGCGCCGGCGCGATGGCTACGCCACCTACAGCAATCAATTGCGCAATTTCGACGGCATGCTCAAGCTCGCTTATCAACCGGGCGACACCCTGCGCTTGTATACCGATGTGATGCTCGATTCGCAGCAGCAGCGCTGGTATCCCGGCCCCTACGCCTGGTTTGCGGACGATCTGCCGCAAGGCCTCATCGAGGACGCCGGTACCGGCCATTTTCTTTATCCCGAACATTACTTCGCGCCGGAGGAGATGTCCGGCGGCGCGGCAGGCCAGATGTATCGGCAGAACGACCTGCTCTACCAGGCCGATCTCGGTGCCAACGGACGCTGGGGCGATTCGGGCTGGGATTGGGACATCTATTACCTGCGCAGCGGCGATCGCACGGAAGTGGTCGAGTCGCTGGCGATCAAGGCGAAGATCGACGCGTTGTTCGGCGCCATGCTCGGGCCGGTGCTGGGCACCGATCCGCGCACCGGCTTGAATCTGTACAACCCGGATTACCGCGCGTTCTTCGCGCCGATCACGCCGGCGCAGTACGCGAGTTTCACGCAAGGCGTCGGCGAATACAGCCGCACCTGGATCAATACGACGCGCGCCACACTCAGTAACGCCTCGTTGTTCGCCCTGCCCGGTGGCGATGCCGGTTTCGCCACACTGCTCGAAGGCGGCAGCGAAGCGTGGTACGAACCGGTGAACCCGCTGTTTACCCAGGGCGATATTTTTGAACACGCGGCCACCGGCGGCGGCGGTAAGCGCTTTCATGCCGCCACCGCGTTCGAATGGAACCTGCCGCTGCTGAAAACGCTGACCGCGGATGTGTCGGGCCGCTACGACTATTACGCGCTCGACCATGGCGGCAACAATCACAAGTTCACCTACAAGGGCGGCCTGGAGTATCGGCCGCTGGACAGCCTGCTGATCCGCGGCAACTACACCACCTCGTTCAAGGCGCCGGATCTGTCGTCGATTTTCTTGGGTCCCACCGACTACTTCACCACCGTCACCGATTACTACCTGTGCGCCCGTGCGCATAGCGCCACCTGCGGCCCGTCGTTTCAATACAGCGTGCAAGGCACGTCGTTGGCAAACCCCATGCTGCAACCGACTTCCGCGCAAAGCTGGACCTTGGGCACGGTGTGGTCGCCGCTGGAAGGCCTGGACATCAGCGTGGATTACCTGCACATCGCGATCCAGAACGAAGTGGTGCAGCAGGATCTGGATCTGCTCTCGCGCACCAATGCGCAATGCCTGCTCGGCCAGCTCGATGCGGCGTCCGCAGTGTGCCGCGCGGCGATTGGCCAGGTGCGACGCATGGGCGAACATGGCCCGATCGTCGGCGTGACGACCTACTACGCGAACCTCGCCAATGAAGTGACCTCTTCCATCATGGGCAGCGCGCGCTATCGCTTTGCGTTCTTTCACTGGGGCATGCTGGACGTACGCTTCGACGTGAACGACATGCTCAAGCACGATTTCCAGATCGCCGCCGGCCAGGCGCCGATCGACCAGCTCGCCAACGCGCAATACAGCACCGAGTTCAAGAGCATCTTCAACGGCAGCGTCGGCTGGACCAGTCCCGGCGGGCGCTGGACCGGAACCTTGTACGGGCACCGCTATGGCGCATCGCCCAATTTTGCCGCCGCCAACAACGGCGTGGGCGCGGGCCGCGTATCGCCCTGGATCACCTTCAACGCCAGCGTCGGCTACCGGCCCACGCGCAATCTCGGCTTTTCGCTGGTGCTCAACAACCTCGCCAACAAGATGCCGCCGCGCGACATGGGCTATGTGTCCTACCCGTTCTTCAACAACGAGAACTACAACATCTACGGACGGGAGATCCTGCTGCAGGCAGATCTGCGCCTGAACGGCGCTGGGCACTAAGGGACGTTCCGGGTCACTTTTCCGCACGGAAACGTGAAGAACGCCCGCGGGCGCCGGCCTGCCCTATCCGCACCGCGCCGGACTCTTTCCGGTGAAGGCGATCACACTCCTGCAGACTCAGCCATCCCAACTTGACCGGGACCTGGTCCGGTCCGGATAGCCGGCCGTGCTTGGCATGGCCCGTGCATCAAGGCTGCTCGCCTACGGCGCACGTGCGAAAAGGAGACGCGCGGTAGGGGTTTACCGCGGCGGTTACGTCTTAGTAACCAGATGCGGGCGCCGCCATAGCCTATTCCAAGAGCGAGCCTCCATGTTGTTGTACGCCTACCGCCGCTATGTCTTCACCTTGGCCGTCCTGCTGACGTATTTCCTGTACGCCATGCTGCTGACCGGGCGCGGCATGACGCAGCCGCATTTCATGGTCGACCAGACCGCCAGCAACGTGAAGCAAGCGAGCGGACTGAGCCTGCGCAAGGTGAGCGACTTCCTGGCCGGCCGCAAATATGTCGTGCTGACGTTCGATGACGGCCCGTATGGCTACGGCGTGGACGAGCAGATCATGGCGACGCTGCAAAAGCACCATGCCCGCGCCATGTTCTTTCTCGTATGCAGCCATATCAACGACGCCAATCGCGATGTGCTTGGCAAGCTCGAAGGCGCCGGCCACCTGATCGGCAACCACAGCTACGATCATCTGAAGCTGGCTACGCTTACCTCCAGGCCTGAACTGCAACATGAGATCGACGGCTGCAGCCAGCGCCTGGCGCAACTGACCGGCCGGCGTCCCTACTATTTTCGCCCGCCGTTCGGCATGACCTCTCCGCTCGTCACGCAGCTTGCGCAAGCGGCCGGCATGAAGCAGCTGCTATGGAACGCCAACAGCCAGGACAGCTGGATGACGCAGCCGGAGCAGATCCTGCATTGGAGCCTGGAGCAGACGGAAGACCAGTCCGTGCTGCTGCTGCACGAAAAACCGGCCACCGCCGCCGTGCTGGACGACTTGCTTACCCGGCTCGAACAACGCGGCTTCCAGTTCGTGCTGCCTGATCAGCTTTCCGATAACACTGCCATCAACTGACGGGCAATCAACTAACGCGGCACGCGTAGCGATGAATGGCGCAGCGCGTCCTCGTGCTGCGCTTCGTCGTGGGCGGCGATTTCGGCCATGTCCAGGGCGTTGTGATGCGGGCCGTGCATGGCGCCGGGTGGGATGCTGGCGTCGTTGCTGTTCTGGTTGATGGTGGTGTCGGAGCTGGGTTTGTTCGTCATGCCGGGCTTTCCAAAAAAGTGATGAACTCACCTTGCCGAAGATTTCTCTAACACCCGATCGTCATTCCGGCGAACGCCGGAATCCAGTCGAATATGGCGTGGGAAGCACACGTTATTGGTTACGCGTGCTTCGCACGATGTATTTAACTGGATTCCGGCGTTCGCCGGAATGACGATGCGCTAAAGATCAAACTTCGAGACAGGTGATGTAGCTGGCTGCTTCGCATTCTCTGCCCAAACTACCGGGCTAACGGCGCATTTCGCAAGAGTGGCCCCTCACCCTAACCCTCTCCCCGGAGGGGAGAGGGAACAACGTTCCCCGGCGAACCTCACTTCCGCGCCAATTGCTCCAACGACCATCCACCACCCAATGCCCGGATCAACTGCACACTCGCCCGCAAACGCTGCGTATCGAGCTGCAACAACCCGCGCTTCTCCTGCAGCGCCGTGGTCTGCGCCTGCACCACATCCAGATAGCTCACCGCACCATGCTTGTACTGGCTCATCGACAGATCCAGCGCATGCTGTGCGGCGTCGGCAGCGTCCTTTTGGTTGGCGCGGGCTTCGCCGAGATGATCGAGCAGCGCCAGGTTGTCCTGCACCTGCTGGAATGCCGTCAGCACGACACCGCGATACGTGGCGCCCGCTTCATCGGTTTTCGCTTTCGCTGCGGCGACGGCGGCCTTGCGATAGCCGCCATCGAACAGGTCGAAGGCCAGCGTCGGGCCGAGCGCCCAGATACGGTTGCCCGCGGTCAACAGGTTCGCCCAGCCGGTGCTTTGGAAGCCGGCCTGCGCATTGAGCGTGAGCGAAGGAAACCACGCCGCGCGCGCCACGCCGATCCCGGCATTGGCGGCGGCGACGCGTCGCTCCGCCGCGGCCACGTCCGGGCGTCGCTGCAACAGCGTGGATGGCACATCGAGCGGAATCACCGGCACCACCATCAGTTCGGTGCGCGCCGGCAACTGGAAGTTCGCCGCATTCTCGCCGACCAGCACGGCAATGGCGTCCTGGATCAAGGTGCGTTGCGCGAGCGCTTGCGACGATTGCGAGCGCGCATCGGCCAGCTGCGTCTGCGCGCGCGACACGTCCAGGCCTGACACGATGCCGCCGGCATGCAAGGTCTGCGTGAGTTTCAGCGCTTTCTCATAGGCCTGGATGGTCTGCTGCAGCAGTTCGATCTGCTGATCCAGCCCTCGCAGCTGCACGTAGTTGTCGGCCAGTTGCGCCTGCAGGCTCAGTTGCGCGGAAGCCAGGTCCGCCGCTGCGGCCAGCGCATTGTCGCGGCCGGCTTCGACGGTGTTGCGTACGCGGCCCCACAGGTCGACTTCGTAGCTGGCCTGCGCGCCGACACTGTAGACGTCGTAGTCGGCCGGCGCGTTCGGATTGCGCATCGGCGGCGCGTGATCGGACTGGCGCTCGCGCACGCCTGTCGCACCCGATCCGATCTGCGGAAACAATCCCGAGCGCGCCTGCATCGCGTACGCCTGCGCTTGCTGGTAATGCGCCAAGGCCGCGGCAAGATCGGCATTGTTGGCGAGCAGCTTCGCCTGCAGCGCGTCCAGGTCGCCATCCGCATAGAGCTGCCACCAGTGGTCGCGCGGCGCCTGGTCGGACGGTTGCGCGGCAACCCACGGGCCGAGGTCGCGATACGTCTGCGCCGATGGCGTCGCGGGCGGTTGATACGCAGGCGCCAGCGAACAGCCGCCCAGCGCCAGCATCAATGCGAAGGGAAGCGGCGACTCACGCTTTTTCATGGGGCTTGGCCGCTGCGTCGTCGGTGGCGATCTTCACGGCATCACCGTCCTTGATGCCATCGGGCGGGCTGTCGATCACGCGGTCTCCCGCGCTCAGGCCGGCGCCGATCTCGACCGTCTTGCCGTAGTCGAAAAGAATGCTGATCTTCTTGAACGCAACCTTGTCGCCCTCGCCCACCGTGGCCACGCGCAGGCCGGCGTTGTCGAAGATCAGCGTGCTCGCCGGCACGCGCAGCGCCGTGCTATCCAGCGGCAGATTGAAATGCACGTGGGCGAAGGCGCCCGGCATCAGCTGGCTGTCGGCATTATCGACCTGCAGCTGCACCAGCGTCGTGCCGGAAGTCGTGTTGACCGCGTTGGAGGTCGCTACCACCTGCGCGTGGAACTGACGACCCGGGTATTCCGGCACCGTCAGCACTGCCGCGCTGCCAGGGCGGATCGACGGTCCGTAACGCTGCGGCACCTGCACGTACACGCGCAGCTTGTGGATGTCTGACACCACGAACAACTCCGGCCCGGTGCCGCCGCCTGCGTTGATCAACGCACCGATGTCGGTATCGCGCGCCGTCACCACGCCATCGAACGGCGCCACGATGCGTGCGAACGCCTTGGCCGCCTGCAGGCGATCGACATTCGCCTGCGCCGCCTTCATCTGCGCCAACTTGGTGGTGTAGTCGGCGCTGCGCTGGTCGACGTCCTGCTGCGCGACCGAATCGCTGCCGAGCATCGCCTGCCAACGCTTGGCGGTGACGCCGGCGAGGTCTGCATTCGCCTTGGCACTGGCCAGGTCCGCACGCGCCTGTTGCAGTTGTTGATCCAGTTCCGGCGTGGAGATTTCACCCAGCACCTGGCCGGCTTTCACCGGCGTGCCGATATCGGTTTGCCATTCCTTTAGATAACCGCTGACCTGCGCATAGATCGGCGCGCGCGTATACGCCTGTAACTGACCGGGCAGATCCAGCACCGGTCCGGCCTTGCCCGGTTCCGGCGCGACGATGCTGACCGTCGGCACCGCCTGCTCCTGCGTCCAGGTTTTCAGGCTGTTGGCCTGCGTGGCGCGCGTGACCAGGCCGATGACGACGACGGCGGCCAGCACGACGGCGACGACGATGCCAGCGAGGCGCAAACCACGCCTGGACAGTGTTTGCGATGGATGCATGGTGGCGTCAGACGACATAGCTGGTTTCTCCGGAAGCGTCCGCGTGTTTGGCGGCATGCCGCGCATGGATGATGCTGAACACCACCGGCACGAACAGCAGCGTGGCGCAGGTGGCGAAAATCAGGCCGCCTATCACCGCGCGGCCAAGCGGTGCGTTCTGCTCGCCGCCCTCGCCCAGGCCCAGCGCCATCGGCGCCATACCGATGATCATCGCCAGCGCGGTCATGCAGACGGGACGGAAACGCGTAAAGCCGGCTTCGAGCGCGGCGACCGCGGCATTGCCGTGCTCGGCCAGCCGTTCGCGGCAGAAGCTCACTACCAGGATCGAGTTGGCGGTGGCCACGCCCATGCACATGATCGCGCCGGTCAAGGCCGGCACCGACAGCGGCGTATGCGTGGCGAAAAGCATCCACACGATGCCGGCCAGCGCCGCGGGCAACGCGGTGATGATCACGAACGGATCGCTCCACGACTGGAAGTTCACCACGATCAACAGATAGATCAGCACCACCGCGCCGAGCAGGCCGAACAGCAGACCGGAGAACGCGCTGTTCATGGTCTGCACCTGCCCCAGCAGCGCCACGTGCGAACCCTTGGGCTGCCGGCTGGCGGTGCTGTCGACCAACTTTTGCACATCCGCCGCCACCGCGCCCAGATCGCGCCCTTGCGTGGCGGCATAGATCTGCACCACCGACTGGATGTCGTATTGATCCACCACCGCGTTGCTGGCGTTGCGCTTGAGCGCGACCAAACCGCCCAGCACCTGCGCCTGCCCGTTGCTGCCGTTGACCGGCAGGTTGCGCAATTGCGCAAGGCTGTCGAGCGCGTATTGCGGCGTTTGCATCACGATCGGATACGACACGCCGTTGGCCGGATTCAACCAGAACGTTGGCGCCACCTGGCTGGAACCGGCCAGGTTCACCACCAGGCTATTGGTGACGTCGCGTTCGGTGATGCCCAGCAACTGCGCCTGCGTACGATCCACGTCGATGTCGAAGCCGGGATTGGCTTGCGACTCCTGGATGCGTGCATCCACCACGCCGGGAATGCGTTTGATCTGGCCGAGCAAGGCGTTCGCATAGGCGAAGTTGGCGGCCAGTTTCGGTCCGCGTATCTGCAGGTCGATCGGCGCGGGCGAGCCGAAATTCAGGATCTGGCTGACGATATCCGCTGGCGGGAACGAGAACGTCACACCCGGATACCGATGCGGCAACTGTTCGCGCAGCTTGCGCACGTACTCGGCGGTGGGACGATGCCCTTCGTTGAGCGCGATCTGGATGTCGCCATCCTGCTCACCGACCAGGCCGGTGTTGTTATAGGTGGTGTTGATGCCGCTGCCGGAAACGCCGATGTTGTCCACCACCGTGCCCAATTCATCCGGGGGAAACGCGCTGCGGATGCTGCGCTCGATCTGGTTGAACAGGATCGAGGTTTCTTCCACCCGCGTGCCGACCTGCGCGCGCACGTGCATCAGGATCTGGCCGCCATCCACGTCGGGAAAGAAGTTGCGCCCCAGGAACGGCACCAGCAGAAACGACACCAGCACGAAGGCGAGAAAGCCCAGCACGAACGGGCGCCGATGCGCCAGCGCCAGCTCCAGCATGCCGTGGTAGACACTGCGAATGCGCTCGAAGCGTGCCTCGAACGTACGCTGGAAACGCACCAGCGGATTGCCCGACGGCGGCGGTGCCACATGCGCGCCGTGTTCGTCGACATGCGGCGCATGCGGCTTCAGCAGGAACTTCGCCATCGTCGGCACCAGGGTGCGCGAGAGGATGAACGAGCACACCATCGCGAAGATCACCGCCTCGGCCATCGGCACGAACAAAAAGCGCGCCACGCCATCGAGGAAGAACATCGGCACGAACACGATGCAGATGCACAACAGCGACACGAACGCCGGCGTGACGATCTGCTTGGCGCCGTCGATGATCGCCGTTTCCACGTCCTTGCCGTGCTCCAGGTGCCAGTTGATGTTCTCGATGGTCACCGTGGCGTCGTCCACCAGGATGCCCACCGCCAGCGCCAAGCCGCCCAAGGTCATGATGTTGAGCGTTTCGCCGAAGGCGGAAAGCAGCGCGATCGCGCCGAGAATCGCCAGCGGAATCGACACCGCGATGATCACGGTGGAACGCCAGCTGCCGAGGAACAGCAGGATCATCAGGCTGGTGAGCGCGGCGGCGATCACACCTTCGCGCGCCACGCCGTTGATCGCCGCACGCACGAACAAGGACTGGTCGCCGATCGGCGCCACCTTCAGGTCATCCGGCAACAGGCCCTTGCTGTCGGCCAGGCGCTGCTTGATGCCGGCGACGATCGCCAACGTAGAGGCCGAACCGTTCTTGAGCACGCTGAGCAGCACCGAACGGTTGCCATCCACGTGCACGATATTGGTCTGTGGCGGCGAACCGTCGCGCACGTGGGCCACGTCGCGGATATAGATGGTGGTGCCGTTGACCTGCTTGATCGGCAGGTTGCCCAGCTCGTTGATGTCGGACGGCGCGTTGTTGAGGTTCAACGTGTACTCGAACTTGCCGATCTTCTGCGTGCCGACCGGAATGATCAGGTTCTGCGCCGCCAGCGCATTGGCCACGTCTTGCGCAGAGAGGCCGCGCGCCTGCAGCGCGGCGGAGTCCACGTCGATCTGCACCTGGCGCGTCTTGCCGCCGTACGGATAGGGAATCGCCGCCCCTGGCACCGACACCAGCTGCGGGCGCAGGATGTTCTGGCCGAGATCGCCCAGGTTCTGCTCGCTCAGGCCCTTGCCCGACAGCGCCAGCTGCAGGATCGGCACGGTGGAGGCGTTGTAGTTGAGGATCAGCGGCGGCGTGATGCCTGGCGGCAACTGTTTGAGCATGGTCTGCGACACCGCCGCCACCTGTGCGTTGGCAGTGGCGATGTTCACGCTCGGCTGGAAGAAGATCTTGATGATGCCGTAGCCGGCGATCGACTTCGCCTCGATGTGCTCGACATCGTTCACCGTGGTGGTGAGCACGCGCTCGAACGGCGAGGCGATGCGCCCGGCCATCTGATCCGGCGGCAGACCGGTGTAGGTCCACACCACCGCGATCACCGGAATCTTGATGTCCGGAAAAATATCCGTCGGCGTGCGCAAGGCCGCCAACGGTCCGACGATCAGGATCAGCAGCGCAAGAACGACGAAGGTATAAGGCCGTTCCAGCGCAAGCCGTACGATCCTCAGCATGTGGCTTGGCTCCAGAAACGTGCTGATGTGTCCTCGCCTTCGCTTCGGCTTGCGCCGGCACGAAGGCAAGGAACCTGAGGCGACGCCGTGATGGGCGTGCGGCACGCCTTTGGGGAGAAGGCTGCCGGCGTGAACGTTAGTTGCAGAGCTTGCTAAGATCGATACAGCATTGCGAATGGCTTGATACGCATGACGAATGATTATCTGGAGCTGCGCCATCTGAAGTACTTCGTCACCGTGGCCGACGAACTGCATTTTGGGCGCGCGGCCGAACGATTAGGCATTTCGCAGCCGCCGCTCAGCCAGCAGATTCATGCGCTGGAGACGCGCCTGGGCGCCAAGCTATTCGAGCGCAAAGGCCGCGGCATCGTATTGAGCGGCGCCGGCAGCGCCTTGCTGCCGCGTGCACGCGCCATCCTCACCCAGACCGAACGCGCGGCCGAATCGGTGGCGCGCTCGCAGCGTGGAGAATTGGGCGAATTGCATCTGGGCCTGATGTCGTCCGGTCCTTTCACCGTGGTGGTGC
This sequence comes from Dyella sp., assembly GCF_051954575.1. Lineage (GTDB taxonomy): Bacteria > Pseudomonadota > Gammaproteobacteria > Xanthomonadales > Rhodanobacteraceae > Dyella_B. The sequence goes on from NZ_JBQCHP010000166.1 coordinate 14,420, forward strand.
CGCGCGTGCTCGCAAGGTTTCGCGAACGCCTGCCCGACGTGCGCCTGCTGATTCACGAGATGGCCACGGTGCAGCAGATCGAGGCGCTGGAACAGGGCTTGATCGACGTCGGCGTAATCCGCCCCGAAGCGCTGCCGCATGGCATCAAGGCGATGGAGCTGTTCAAGGATTCGCTCACCGTGGTGATGCACGCCAGCAATCCGCTGGCGGCGAAGGAAGGCCCGGTCGACATCGCTGAACTGGCGAACGAGGATTTCATTTTCTATCAGCGCCACTTAGGGATACGCCTGTACGACGAGGTGATCGCGCTGTGCACGCGCGCCGGCTTCAGCCCGCGCATCCTGTATGAAGTACGCGAGCTACCGACCATCATCGGGCTGATTTCCGGCGGCTTCGGCGTGGCCGTGCTGCCCGGCTCGGTGCAGCGGATGATGGTGGAGAACGTGGTATATCGGCCGGTGAAGAACATGGAAGCGGCCACCGCGGTGTGGGCGATCTATCGCGACGATGCGCACGATCCGATGGTGCATGCATTCCTCGATATCGCCCAATGCCTTGTCTCCAAGGCCTTGAAAGCGGAACGGAAATAGCACCCGTCACCACGCGCATACAGGGGATAAAACAAGGTTTGCCTTGGGCTATGGGTTGCTTACGCGGCGCTGTCGTTTGCATGCACATCCTTGTAGGCAACGGTGAGTTGCGGAAAATGCAACGATATTTGCTGGCATGGGAACTTTTTCATTTGTAAACTAGAGGGTACATAAACCCACATTCCTATCCCCCATAGGTATACGCAATGCGCATGCATCCCCTTACACGCGGCCTCACTGCCGTGCTGATGTTTGCCTTACCAGCCCTCCCCGCGATGGCGGCCCGCTTCGAACTGCAAGGCGGCGTCAGCTACATGGACAGCTACAGCGCGCCCGCCGCGTTCGGCCAGGTGATCTTCGACGAACATCAGTTCGGCAGCAGCAATTTCAGCTGGGCGCCGGAAATTACCGCCGGCTGGATCGGCGGCCGCGACCTCAAACGTTTCGACAACGGCCGCTACACCACGCGTGACGATATCGGCCTGGTCGGCGCCGGCATCCGCGTCCACTACGGTCCCGCCAACGCGTGGTATCGCCGGCTTTTCGTCAGCGAACAACCGACGGTGCATACCGGCCGCACGCTGGCGTTGAGCAGCGCTTATGAATTCATGACCACGGTGGGTTATCAGGGCGACCACTGGATGGTCGGTGTTCGCCATATTTCCAATGCGGGCATGCATGAGCCCAATCGTGGCGAGACGCTTGCCATCGTGGGTATCGCGTTCTGAGTTGATGCGTTTCTTCGATGCATAACAACAACGGCCCCCAAATGGGGCCGTTGTTGTTTTTCGACTTCGCGTGAACGCTCAAACTTGCCTCACCGTCATTCCGGCGAAGGCCGGAATGACGAGCACTAAATGCATTCTCCGTTGGCTTAATGCCCTCCGCCACCTGCTCCAGCCTTCGCCCCAAACGGCGGCTTGGCCATCCAGATCACCACGATCAGCGACAGAAAGATCCAGCCCAGCACGTGGAAGATCTCGTTGAAGGAAATCTGCAGGCCTTGCGCGGTGATGGTCTGGTTCAACATCCCGATCGTTGTCTGTGTATCGCCGCCCTGGCTGATCGCCTGCTGCGCGGTCGGGTTGTACGGTGTGATCTGTTCGGCGAGCTGCGAGTGATGCAACACGGCGCGACGTTGCCACATGAAGCTGGTGAGCGAAGCGGCAAAGCTGGCGCCCATCGTGCGCAGGAAGGTAGCTACGCCACCGCCTGAGGCCAGTTCGTTTGGCTTGAGGTCCGACAGCAGGATAGTGGTGACCGGCATGAAGAACAGCGCTATGCCCAAACCTTGCACCAATTGCACCAACGCGACGTGGTAGAAATCCACGCCGATGTAAAAGCCCGAGCGTATGAAACAGGTCACCCCCATCACGACGAAGGAGGCCGCGGTGAGCATGCGCAGATCAAAGCGCGAAGCGTAGCGGCCTACGAAGGGCGTGAGGATCACCGGCAGGATGCCCAAGGGTGCCGCGGCGAAGCCGGCCCAGGTGGCGGTGTAGCCCAGATTGATCTGCAGCCACTGCGGGATCAGCAAGTTGATGGCGAAGAACGCTGCATACGCCAGCACCAGGGAGATCGTGCCCATGCGGAAGTTGCGATGGCGGAACAGTTTGAGATCGACGATCGGTTCCTTGTCGGTCAATTCCCAAATCAGGAAGACGGCGATGGCGATCACCGAGATGATCGAGGTAATGACGATGAAGTTGGAATTGAACCAGTCTTCATCATTGCCCTTGTCGAGCACCACTTGCAGCGCGCCTACGCCAATCACCAGCGTGATCAGGCCCACGTAGTCCACTTTCGGCCGCGACGTTACCACTTCGCGCAGACGCATCTGGTTGGCCACCACGAAGCTGGCGAAGATACCGATCGGCACGTTGATGAAGAAGATCCACGGCCAGGAATAGTTGTCGGTGATCCAGCCACCAAGAATCGGGCCGGCGATCGGCGCCACCACCGTCACCATCGCCAATAACGCCAGTGCCATCGGCCGCTTGTTGGGTGGATAGATGCCGATCAGCAAGGCCTGCGTCACCGGATACATCGGGCCGGCCACCGCACCCTGGATGGTGCGGAACACGATCAGCATGCCCATGCTCTGCGCGATGCCACACAAGAACGACGCGAGCGAGAACGCCAGCGTCGCCCACACGAACAGCTTCACCTCGCCGACGCGGCGGGTGAGAAAGCCGGTGAGCGGCAGCGCGATGGCGTTGCTCACTGCGAAGGACGTGATCACCCAGGTACTCTGGTCCGAACTCACGCCGAGGTTGCCGGCGATGGTCGGCAGCGACACGTTGGCGATGGTGGTGTCCAGCACCTGCATGAACGTGGCCAGCGACAGGCCGATCGTCGCGAGGACCAGGTTGGGTGGACGGAAATGGCTGCTCATGGAATATCACCTAACGGGCGGTGCGCGGAACAAACCTCTCTCTCCCCGGCTCCTTCGCGCCGTCATTCCCGCGAAAGCGGGAATCCATCTTCGCTTGTCCATCAAGAGCAAATGGATTCCCGCTTCGCGGGAATGACGGCCATGCGAGAACGCACAAAAAAAGAGGGAACCGAAGTAAGATCGCTCACTTACCCATGTTGTCGTGAATGATCCGCTCGATCTGCGCATTCGCGTCGGCGAGCTGGTTCTTGTAAACATCCGTGCTGAAACGCGGCTCGCTGCGCGCGCTCTGCGCCAGCGTCGGGCCGTTCTGGTCGTGCAGGTCCACTTCGGTGGCCAGCGACATGCCGATGCGCAGCGGATGCTGGTCGAGCTGCGCCGGATCGGTGAACACCACGCGCACCGGAATGCGCTGTACGATCTTGATCCAGTTGCCGGTGGCGTTCTGCGCCGGCAGCAGCGAGAACGCGCTGCCCGTGCCTACGCCGAGACTCTCCACCCTGCCCTTGTACTTCACCGAGCTACCGTACACGTCGGAAGTGATTTCCACCGGTTGGCCGATGCGCATGTGCGTGAGCTGCGTTTCCTTGAAGTTGGCATCTGCCCAGACGCCATGCAGCGGCACCACCGCCATCAAGGCAGCGCCCGGCTGCACGCGCTGGCCCACCTGCACGGTGCGCTTGGCGACGTAGCCGGTGACCGGCGCAACCATCACGGTGCGCACGTCATCCAGATACGCGGCGCGGTATTGCGCAGAGGCGGCCTTCACGTCCGGATGCGAAGCGACCGCGGTGTCGTCGACCAGCACCTTGTTGGTCTGCAACTGCTGCTCGGAGGTGGTCAATGCGCTCTGCGCCGCGGTCAGCGCATCGCGTGCATGCGACAGCTCTTCGGCGGAAATCGCACCGCTCTTGGCCAAGTCACGACGGCGGTTGTAGTCGGCCTGCGCCTTCTGCAAAGCCACCTTCTCCACCGCCACCTGTGCCTGCGCGCCCGACACCGTGCTGTACAAGCCACGCACGCGGCGCACGGTATTGGCGAGATTGGCGGCGGCGCGCTGCAGGCCGACGTCGGCATCGGATTTGTCGAGCGTGACCAGCACCTGGCCTTGCTTGACGAAGTCGCCATCGTCGGCCGTGATGCTGGTGACGGTGCCGGCGATGCGCGGCGTGATCTGCACGATGTTGCCGTTGATGTAGGCATCGTCGGTACTTTCATACCAGCGGCCTTCGAGGAAATACCACGCCGTCCACGCAATGGCGGCGAGCACGATCACCGCCATCAGCAGGCGCAGCAGCATGCCGCGCCGGTTGTTGGCCGGCGGAGCCTGCACGATCGGCGTGTCGGCGGTGTTGGGGTTCGGACTGGACATGGGGGTGCCTCAGATACGCAAGAAAATTATTTGGAGGAGAGTTCGGCGGCAGACTGCGGACGGAAACCGCCGCCCAATGCCTGGATCAGTTGCACGTTCAGATCGGACTGCTGCGCACGCAACGCGGCCATGCGCTGTTCGGCGCCGAGCAGTTCCTGGCGCACGCTGAGCGCTTCCAGGTAACTGCCGATGCCGGCCTTGTAGCGCTGCTCGGCCAGCTGCCATGCATCGTTGGCCGCATCCAGCGCGCGCTGTTGCGCGCCGATCTGCTGCTGCATCGATGCGATGGCGTCGTAGTCGTCGGCCACTTCGTTGACGGCGGCGACCAGCGTCTTGTTGTATTGCGCGACGGCGAGGTCGTATTGCGCATCCTTGCTGTTCAAGTTCGCGCGGCGACGGCCGCCGTCGAAGATCGGCAGGCTGATCGCCGGCGCCGCTTCGTAGAAACGGTTCTTCAGCGAGAACAGGTTGGCGCCGCCGAGATTGATCAAGCCCACCATCGCGCCGATGTTCACGTTCGGCAGGAATTCGGTCTTGGCGGATTTAATGTCCTTGCCCGCGGCTTCCACGTGCCAGCGCGCGGCCACCAGATCGGCGCGATGGCCGACCAGTTCCACCGGCAGGTTCGCCGGTACGCTCAGCGCCGCCGGCGGCAGCAATTGCGGACGGGCAATATCCAGGCCGCGATCCGGGCCTTTGCCCAGCAATACCGACAATGCGGTGCGCGCCGCATCCACCGCGCGTTGCGCCTGCGCTGCCTGCCCTTCGGCGCTGGCGACTTCCGAATCGCTTTGCTTGAGCTGCATCTGGTTGTCGATGCCCGCAGCGACGCGCTGGCGCGTGAGCGTGCGTGCATCGTTGGCGCGTTTCAGTTCGGCAGCAGCGACATCCTGTTGCGTGTACGCGTAACCCAGTTGCACGTAAGCGCGCGCAACGTTGGTCGACAAGGCGATGCGTGCGGCCTGTGCATCGACTTCCGCAGCGCGTTGCTGGCCCAGCGCTGCTTCCCACGCCGCACGCTGGCCGCCCCACAGATCGAGATCCCACTTGAAGCTGCCGTACACGTACTTGGCGGCGCCGACGTGGCCGGTGCCGAGCGCGGGAATGGAAGTGGGAATGCGCGCTTCGGCGAAGCTGCCGCCCACGCCTACGGTGGGTTCGCGCGCGGCATCGGCGGCGCCGGCCGCAGCCTGCGCCTGGCGCGCGCGCGCATCGGCGATGGCGAGGCTCGGGTTGTCGTGCAGGGCTTCGGCGATCAGCGCGCTGAGCTGGGGATCGCCCAGGCCGGTCCACCAATCGTCCTTCGGCCAGGCCGCATCGGATACCTGCACGTTCGACAGGCTGCGCTCGACCTTCAGCGACGAAGGATCGGTGAGCGCGCCGTTCGGATGCAGGCCGCCGCTGGTCGCGCAGCCGGCCAGGGCGAAGGTGAATCCGACAGCAGCCGCAAGAGTTTGCAGACGCATGGCTTTCAATCTCGACATTTGAAGTGGATGAAGCAGTGCACCGGCACGCCTTCCTGATGCGTTGCCGGCTGGCCGAAACCGACGGGTGCCGGCTGGCGTCAGCGCCGCGGGGCTTCAATGCCCGCCGCGGCTGGTCTTCCCTGAGATCAGTTCTTGTTTTCTTTGTTGTTGTCGCGCAGCGCACGCAGCAGGCGGTTGAGGTAGTCGTGCAGACGACGTCGCTCTTCCTCGCTCAGCGAACGCTGCGCCGCTTCCAGCACGCGCTCCTTGCAGGTGGTCAGTTGCCGGTACTGCGCGGCGCCTTCCTCGGTCAGTTCGATGCGCAGCGCGCGGCGGTCCTGCTCGTGTGGGCAACGGCGCAGATAGCCCTTGCCCTCCAGCTGGTCGAGCTGACGCGTCATGGCTCCGCCGTCGAGCTCCACCGAACGGGCCAGCTCCGTGGCCGTCATCGAGCCCAGATCGGCCAGGCGCTTGAGGATCAGGAACTGGGTGAAGCGCAGGCCCAGGCCCTTGGCAGCGATTTCGGCCTCGATACCGCGCACCAGCTCAGTGCGGACGAGGCCGATCAGCACGCCAAGGCTCTCCTGGCTGGTGGGGGTAATGAGCGGTCCGGGGTTCATGGAAGCGCATTCTATGGCTCCCGATATATTTGTCAAGGCAAATATATGTTACGCACCTTTTGACCCGGCAAATTGACAGAAATGAACTACGCCTCGACGGGGGCAAACAGCTGAGCCAGCTCGTCGTCGATCCAGGCCTTGAGGGCGGGATCGCGCAGTTCGAACAGTTCGAACACGCCCAGCGCCCGCAACGCCGGCAGTTGCGCCAGCAGGCGGGGTTCCATCGCACGCCGCACCGCTTCGGGCGTGGCCGGGTCGAGCATCTGGTGGGCGCAGGCGACAAAGGTCTCCAGCGGAGACTTCGATACATCGGGCTTTGCAGAAACCAGTTGAAGCAGGGACATGGGGTTTCCTTATCTTCGTAGCGGATCGCTCATAAGACGGACGAACGAGATCTGCCGTGACCGACATCGGCAAGGCCGACACTGGAACCTGCGCATCGGCGCAAGTCTTCGGCAGCCCTAGGGATGCTCTGATCTCTTCCACGTACCCGTCACCGCACGGTATGCGCGCCGCGCTGTGCTCCAGTGGCGAAGGCAGACTGGCGCATCGTCGAGACGCTGGGGTGCAGCGAGGCGCGCATACAGTGCGGCCCCAACATGTTGAATTTAAATGACGGGGTGACGTCCAGAAGGCCGCGCAGGCTGCGCCGCGCGGCTTGAACAGACGGCCAGTCTGCCCAGCGCCGCGCAACACACCCTGCGGGCCTTCTGGACGTCATGCCGGGTGCGTGGAATAGATCAGAGCATCCCTAGACGAAGCGGCGCAAAAACGGCCTCAAGTTTTCACCTTCTCGGTTTTGGATAGGCCAACCTGGCACTGTTCCTCGCTGGCGCCGATCCATCCACGCGCGCCGCTATCACTTTCTTCGTGAAATGCCGATGAAAAAACCGAGGCATACACCCCCCGAATGTTGGGATTTTTGCCTTCATCCGCACGAAGGAAAATAGCGCCTCTGCCATGGAGAACGGTGGAAGCATCGAATCGGACATAGCTGCCGCGCCCCTCGGTGCTGCGTTTTCTTGTGCTTCTTTTTATTGATTCCCAACAGGAGAATATCGATGAGTACCTGTGATGCGTCAGGCCTCAATATCCAAAATGGAACCAAGCTGCCCATTGTCATTCGAGGCATTGTTCCAGGCGCGGGTACCGTGCAGGACCTGCACAAGGACCAATTCATCGAACCTGGCACCACCGCATCCGGCCGAGCTTACTCCGCTTCCGGTACCAGCGGCAGCGCGCAAGGGCGGATATCCATACAACTGGACAGTACGGGTGACATCGCCAATCTAGACTACTCCTTTGGAACTCCATGGAGTACGGGCACCGGCACCTGTAGTGCACGGGCTCATAGCGTCAAATTCCGTAGTGGCAATAGAGATTACGAAGCGGTGGTTTCGACTACCAACAGTGAATCGGACAAAAAGGCCGGCATTTTGTGGTGGGTTGTTGAGGCCTGAAGACCCGCGGGTATGCCACGTTGACGCAGCCAGTTGCACCGGCTGCGTCAGGCCACCAGCTTGCCGCACGACGCATTCGCCGCCGTCATCACCTCTGGTGAGGCAATCCTGATATTCGGTCGAACGCCGCAGTCATACGCATGATTGGCAACACGCTCGTCGGACAGCTGATGCCCCGGGAAATTGCATCGACCTTGCAACCCGCCACCTTTGTTACTCCCACCTCTCGAGTATCCGACGGCAATCTCTTCCGCAATCGCCAAGCGCCGGAAACAACCGGCAACGGCACGACACGAGGAGAAATGGCATGAAAGATATCGCTGTGTGGGGCTTCGCCTGGGTACCGCCCTTTGCCCAAGGGCTGGTGCGCGATCTGCGTGTGCGCTGGGCGCTCGAAGAGGCGGGGCTTCCCTATGAAAGCAAGTGGATCGCCGCCGATGAGCGCACCTCCGAAGCGTATCGAAGCAAGCATCCTTTTGGCGTGGTACCAGTGATCGAGAGTGACGGCGAAACCATGATCGAGTCGGGCGCCATCATCCATGCCATCGCCGAGCAACATGAAGTGCTGATGCCGCCCGATCGGCGCAACGAGACACTGGCGTGGATGTTTGCCGCGCTCAATACCGTCGAGCCGCCGCTGTGGAATCTCTTCGTGATGGACCAATTGCAGAGCGACCAGGCTTGGACGGAGCTGCGTCGTCCCGGTGCGGTGGACGAAGTGAGAGCTCGGCTGGCTGCGCTTTCTGCCTGGCTTGAAGACCGTGACTACCTACTTGGACGCTTCACGGCCGCCGATATCCTGATGGCGACCGTACTGCGATTCTTGCGGCATACGAATCTGGTGGCGGAGTTCCTGCCGCTCGACAACTATCTCAAGCGCTGCGAAGCGCGGCCGGCATTTCGGGCGGCTTTGCGCAACCAGGAGGCGGGTTACCTGCGCAACGCGCCAGTCGCCGCCTGAGTTCGAGAACGGGACGAAGGCGAGGCCGTTGATCTCACAATTGCCTTCGTCCCTTCCAGCCGAATCTATAAACTACGCAGCATTTACCGCCAACTGAGCAGCAAACGCCCGCTTGTACGCCGGACGCGCTTCACCGCGGGCGACATAGGCAGCCAGGGTGGGAAATTCATCCAGTATCCCCGACGGCCTCAGCCTGAGCAGCACCGACACCATCAGCAGGTCCCCTGCGCTGAAGGCACCATCGAGCCATTCGGCATCGCCCAGGCATGCAGCCAGTTGGCGCAGCCGGCCGCGGATACGATCGGCGATCAGCGGCATGCGCTCCGCGCTCCAGGGCTTGTCGCCCTCGATAAACTTGGCGGTCACGAGTTCGAGAATCGGCAGCTCCACCGTGTTTATGGCAGCGAACATCCAGGTGATGGCGCGCGCCCTGGCGTTGGCGTCGGCCGGAAACAGCCCGTGGCGCTCGGCGATATGGAAAACGATCGAGCCTGATTCGAACAGCACCAGGTCGCCCTCCTCATACGTCGGGATCTGGCCGAACGGTTGAAGGCGCAGATGTGCGGGTTCTTTCATCGCCCGATGCGAGACAAGGCGAACCTCGTAGGGCAGGCCCGCTTCTTCCAGCGCCCAGCGCACGCGGGTATCGCGCGCCAGCCCCTTGCCGCCATCAGGCGACCTTTCAAAGGCAGTAATGGTGATGCTCATGGCCGGACTCCTCCTGACGAAAGTATCGATTGCGGACATTGACACGACGAACGGGATTTTCCGAAATCGACATCCCTTAGATATCTATCCTGACGGCCGGATTGCAGGGGCCGAATGGCAGCTTTCGGGGTGGTGGCGATAACCCGATCGCAAGAACGCACGACCTACGCCCCTTGGGCGATCGCATACACGGCAAGCTGCCGCGGACGGCCTTCGATGCGTCTATCGCGCAACGATCGACGCGCTGATTCGATCGGCCAACTGCCCTAGCAGGTGGCTTAACGCCGCCGCTTGCGCTGCCGCATCGCCACTGGCCATGCCCGACGTCAGGCTCACCTGTTGCGTCATCACCGTGTGGGAAGAAGGCCCTGACAGCAGCGTCCACGACGCCTGCAATGCGAAGGTCCCGCCTGCACTGGCCTGGGCGTCGAGCACGGTGACGACAAGCTTGCGCGTATCGGGCGGCGCCGGTGCGTCCGGCAATACGAAGCAGCCCGCGGGCAGGCGCGTCAACAGATCCTGCGCGAGCGTGCGCCGCATCATCTGCCCGAGCGGCGCGCCCCAGCGGTCGTTTTCATGAATCGCCAGTTGATTGGCCGAGGTCTGCGTCACCAGTTCGGGGCGATCCGATTCGGCGGGAATGTGCACGGCCGTAAGTTGTACTGGTTGCAAACGCGTAGACGCATGCGGCGCGGCGGCCGGCTCGGCGCTCAGCGTAACGTAGCGTACGGGAGGACTATGCCCGCATCCGGTTACCATCAGCACGGCAATCAACGCTGCGCCTGTCTTGATTGCGGCGGACCTCATGGCTTTTCCTCCTGCTTGCCGCGAATAAGCGCTTCCGGATGGCGATCCAGATAATCGGCCAGTGCGCGAATCGAGCGCGCGGTGTCGGTGAGTTCGCGCAAGGCCGCAGGCAGATCGTTCTGGCCGGTCGCATCGCCACCCAGCGTGCGATTGGCAGCGGCGACGGCCTGGTCGGCGGAATTCGCTGTCTGGCGCAACTGCGCGACCAGCGGTGCGATCTGCGGCGTCACTTGCTGCAGCGTGCGATCGATCTGCGCCACCGAGCGATCGATATGCATGAGGCTGTCCTTGATTTGCGGCGACGAGCTGATCGCATTGATATGCGCCGCAATGCTGCGCACCTGTTCGCCGATCTCCTTGATCGGAAGATCATCGATTTTCTGGATGACTTGATCCGCCTTCGCCGTCATGGCATCGATGTTCGAAGACGCCGTGCTGGGAATGACCGGTACGCCGTTTTCGTCGGTAAGCGCCGCGTTCGGCGCACCGGTCACGAAGTCGAGGCTGACCTTGCTCGGACCCACCAGCGGCGGGTCTTGTGCAAGACGCGCACGCAATCCGCGCGCGATAAGCCGCTTGAGCATGTCGTCGACGGCTGGTCGCCAATCGCCGTTGGGTGGCGATGTCGCCATGCCGAGCGAAGGCGGATCAAGTGCCAGTTGCACGGGCGTACTCAGCGTGCCCGTTTTCGCATCGTAATTGAGGCGCACGCTGGTGACCGTACCCACGCGAAAACCACGCAGCTCCACCGCCGCGCCATCCTTGAGCGCACCAACCGCGCCATCGAAACGCACCAGATAGGTCACCGTGGGGCCATGCTCCGGCGGCAGCGCAGGCTTGCGGTCGGCGCCATTGAAATGGTCCGTGGGTGTGCCGGGGCCAGGCTCCATCACGATTTCCGGGCCGGCGACCAAGGCCTTGAGCGAGGCCGGATCGCTGAAGTCGGGCTGTGCACCGCGCAGGAAGAACTTGGTTCCACTGCGCAGGTATTTCTTCTCGTCGCTGTCTATCTTGAGTTTCACCTCGACGTGCTTGCCGTCGTCCGTAAGCGAAACATCCGAGACCTCGCCCACCTTTACGCCGCGCAACATCACCTTGGTGTCACTGGCATCCATACCATAGGCGTTGTCGAAGGTGACGGTAACGCTCTCGCCGCCGTGGGTAAGCCCGCGAATGCCCAGCCATATCGCCACGCCCAAGGCAGCGATGGGCACCGACCAGATCCAGCCTGGCCACACGCTGCGCCGCACCTCGGCCTGCGTACGTTGCTGGCGCGTGCCGCTCACGATGCCCTCCTGGCATGCGCGTCCCACATCATGCGCGGGTCAAATGCACGCGATGCCATCATGGTGAAAAACACCACCAATGCGAACGCGGTTGCGCCCGTCGCGGGCCGTGCCGAAGCCAGGCTATCGAAGTGAATCAACGGTACGAACGCGGCGATCGTAAACACGTCGACGTTCGACCAGCGCCCAAGCTCGTCGATCCAGCGGAACAAATAGGTTTTCACGCGCAAATGTTTGCGCGATCGCCCCCGCACGGACAGGATGAACCATGCCATGCCACCGATTTTCGCCACCGGTATGACGATGCTGGTGCAAAAGATAAGAATGCCCAGCGGCCATAACCCGGCCTGGAACAACTGCGACACGCCATCGACTATTCGATGCGGCACCTGCTGGCCAAACTGTATCGATAAGGTCATCGGAAAGAGATTTGCCGGCAGTGTCAGCGCAAGCGCCGCAAGCGACAGCGCGCCCGCCCGTACCATAGCGTCCGGCTTGCGCGACAGCAGCTTCCATCCGCAACGCATACAGGGGCTTCCTTCGCACGAGGCCGGCTCGACCAGATCGCATGCCGTGCAGGAGATGACCGGCTCGCCTTTCGGCAAGGTGTGCTCGGGAGCGATGGCGCGCCAGACAGTGCGTCGATCCAGTGCGGCACGCGTAAGCATCGACGCCAGCGCCGCTGGCAATAAAGCAATAACCACCTGCACCGACGACGCCGGTGAGATTCTGCGTAACGCGCGAATACCCCACGAAGCAACCGACCAGATACACATCCGGCATGGCCCAGATATCCAGCCAAAGCGCCCAGCGAAACAACACACCGATACTTTTCAAACGCCACCCGAAGCGGACCGCGCAGAGCACCAGCGCCAGCGCGCCGAAACGCACGAACGGCAGGACGATGCCGAACGTGCCCAGCAGCAGTGCGAGAATCACCCAGCCGCCGTGCCACATGGACACAATGCCCGACGCAAGCACGGACGAACGCTCGGCGCCGAGCATATGCACCGTCATCAGCGGTGCCAGGTTGGCCGGAAAAAGCAGCACGAGCGTCGTCAGGCTGCAGGCCAGCGCCGCGTTGATGCTGCGCCCGCTGCGGCGCTCCAGCGGATAATGGCAGATGCGGCAACGTGCAAGAGCGCTGGCGGCAAGCGGCGGAATGTCCTCGAGCGCTCCGCATTCGGGGCAGCCGATCGTCATGTGAGGTCGCCCTCGCCCATCTGATACTCACGCACGTTTCACTCTGTCCGTATCGCTTCCCAACCGTGGGGTTCGATGTTTTGCGGTTGCACCGTCATGCATGCGCACGCATCGGGAACAACCGCCCCCGGCAGCCGTATTAAACCTGCCAGCGTTGCAATGGTGTCAATTCGTGATCATGTCGTTTCGATCACGCTACGGCCAAAACGCGGTATGACGTTCTGCGCATTTTGCATCGACATTCACGTCACGCCATGGTGTCGAGAAAAAGTGCAGGGCGACTCCCTCCCCTGCGGCAGGAGAGGGTTGGGGTGGGGTTGCACGAGCTTGCCGCACAACACGCATTCATCGCGAATTTGCTTCACTCCACCCTGCCTCTCGCCCCAGATCACGTCCGGGGCAGGCCCTACTGCACGTAAGGGAGGGAATGCATTCGGGCGAACTGTAGTTCGACGCAAATCAAAACCTACTGCTTCTTGGCAAACGTCGTCTTCCCATCTTGCAGCACATTCATCCCTGTCACCGTTCCATGCGCATCACGTACGAATGCCACATCGACATCCACCACAAACGTAAACCGCGCAGGGGATTCCGGCCACAGTTCAAGGTTGGGCTGGCCAGTTCCCTGGATAAACAATTTATCGTTCTGGAACGTAACCACAAACGAGAACCATGGATTGATCTTATAAGTACCGACATACCGCTTGAGCGTCGCCGCGTCCACGGAAACCGTATGCACGACGCGCGGCCCCCAGTCCGGCCATTGGTACTCGCGAGCGATACTGCGCACGACGTCGTTGGCCAACGCATAACCTTGATTGCTGTTGGTCATCACCACGGCGCCGTCCCCTTCCCCCTCGTAGGCGGTCATGATGCATTGGTAGCCTTCGTTGCCGCCGCCGTGCCAGAAGTAGCGATGATCCGGCTTGCCGCCAATTTCCAGCCCCAAACCCCAGTCTCCCAGGCCCGGCGTCACCATCTGCTGCGCGGTCGACATGTTCAACACGGTGTTCCCGTGCATCAAGGCTTGCTGGGTGGCGAGAAGAAAGTGCGCCAGATCGCTCGCTGTCGTCCAAAGCCCCGCGGCCGCCAGCTCGGGATAAACGTGCGGGCCGCCCGCGATCGGCGTGCCATTGGCTTCGTAAGGCATCGCCACCTGTTTCAAGCTGCCAGGCGCAAGCGGCTGCTGGAAGGAACTGTGCGTCATGCCGTACGGTTTCAGCACCATGTCGCGTAGCACGTCGGCAAACGACTGGCCGGTTACGTCGGTGATCATCTGCTGAAGGATCACGTAGCCACCGCCTGAATAATTCCATTGCTTGCCGGGCACCTGTTCAACGCGTATCGGCGAATTCGTCGCCGGCGGCGTTCCATCCAGTACCTGCAAGGTGGTGGGAACGGGAGTGCCTGCGGCGTAGCCCGGAAACCCATGCACATTGATGCCTGCCGTATGGCTGAGCAGTTCGCGCAAGGTCACCGGCTTACCTTGCGCCTTGTCCGACGCCGGCAGTCTCCAGTGAACCAGCGACGTATTCACATTCTCATCGAGCGAGAGTTTTCCCTGCTGTACAAGGTGCATGACGGCGGTAGCGGTAACCGGCTTGCTGATGGAGCCGGCCTGGAAAAGCGTGTCGGGCGCAACCGGATCGCCTCCGATGCCCAGCGTGCCGAAGCTGCGAACCCAGGCGATGTTTCCGTGCCGTATGAAAGCAATGCTCACGGCGGAGACATGATCCTCGTTCATCGTCTCGCGCAAGGATTTTCCATGGATCGGCGCGCCCTCCTTGACCATGGCCGGCGAAAGATTCGCCACGATCGCGGCGATATGCTGATCATCCGACTGCCCCTGGCAAGCTGTGGCAAGCAACAGCATGGAAACGGCGCCTATCAGCTTCCTCAGTATCTTCATAGGAAATACCTTCATTGCCGAGACTGCCCGCATAATTCCACGGAACTGGCTGCGAAAGAACCCGGGCGACGTCCAGAATCAGGAAGATCACATCGCCACCATGGGCCAGGGGAGTAGTGTCATGAAGCCAGGGGTTATCGCTTTGTATCTACTGCTCGCATGCGTAAGCGCTCCGGCGTTGCCCGCGGCATGGCAACCCGCTGCCGGGCATACGCAGATAACGTTATGGCCCGGCGTCCCGCCCGATGCGCCGCCCATGCCGGGGCCGGAGACCACCCATTCGGATCCGAACGCGCTGATCGGCGGAAAACCGGTAACCAGCGTGACCAATGTGTCGCAACCCACGATGACGGTCTACGCGCCGAAGGGGCAAAACACGGGCGCGGCGGTGCTGGTGTTTCCAGGCGGTGGTTTCCAGATCCTGGCGATCGACCTGGAAGGCACCGACGTCTGCGATTGGCTGACGGCCAAGGGCGTCACTTGCGTGTTGTTGAAATACCGCGTTCCGAGCGAACCCTATCGATGGCAGTGCGATTGCCGTCCGCATAATCGCGCGTTGTCGATACCGTCGCTGCAGGATGCACAGCGGGCAATACGGCTGGTGCGTGCGCATACCGCAGAGTGGCATATCGATCCACACCGGATCGGTGTACTCGGTTTTTCAGCGGGCGGATATCTGGTGGCGGAAGTGAGCACGAATTTCAAGCGCCGCATATATGCGCCGGTTGACGACGCCGACAAGCAAAGCAGCCGTCCGGATTTTGCGCTTGCGATCTATCCGGGACATCTGGCGACCGATCGCGATACCTTGAACCCGAATGTCCCGGTATCCCATGAAACGCCGCCCACGTTCGTGTTGCAGGCTGAAGACGACTACGTAGACGGCGTAGATCAGGCGCTGGTTTATTACACCGCACTGAAAAAAGCCGGGGTGCCGACGGAGATGCATCTGTATGCGCACGGTGGACACGCGTTCGGTTTGCGACCTACGGCCAATCCGATCACACGCTGGCCTGCGTTGGCCCAGACATGGATGCGCACGATCGGCATGCTTCCCTCCGATGGCGATAAATAAAAGCCCGCCGGAGCCGTATTTATGAGAGGCTATCGCGGCTTATCGCCCACGAGTATTTCCGATGAACGACACTGCCCTGCAAGCCGACCTGATGCGCCTGTTCGAACGCCACGACGTAGAGCTGGAAGTGGATGAGGAATGGCTGGTAACCGACGGCGATTTTCCCGCCATACGCGCCACTTGGAGCGAGGGCGCGGAAGGTGCACCGGGCCGCCTGGACGTCGACGTGGTGATCAGCGAAGAGCGCCATATCGAGGAAAGCTTTGCCGGCAACGGGCGCGGTGACGCCGGCGCGCGCGACGCGCTCAAGACGTTCGAACGCAATGTCTTTTACGTGCTTCTGGCCGCATGCTGGTACGTCACCGATGATCGACGCATTCAACTGCAAAGCTGGGAACTTGGCATGCGCACCTGGGACGTGTTCGTCGGCCCGCTGGCGTTCAGCCGCGAGGGTGTGGCTGCGCCCGAAGAATTGTTGCCGGCCTTGCGCGACGCGCTGGGCAACGAAACATTGAGCAGAGAATTGCACTGGGTGCGTCTGTTTCACCGCCGCGCCGATGACGGCTCGGTGGTGGCCGAAGCATTGCTGGATAACCAGCCATGGCCGGGCGGTGATCGCATGTTGAGTCAATTGCCGTGGCCATCGACCGAACAAGGCTATAGCGCGCGCTGTTTTATTGCGCTGGATATTCGGGATTACTGAGTTGCTTTGAGCATTAACTTAAGGATGCTCTGATCTATTCCACGCACCCGGCATGACGTCCAGACGGCCCGCAGGGTGGGTTGCGCGGCGCAGGGCAGACTGGCCGTCTGTTCACGCCGCGCGGCGCAGCCTCCGCGGCCTTCTGGACGTCACCCCGTCATTTAAATTCAACATGTTGGGGCCGCACTGTATGCGCGCCTCGCTGCCCCCCCGCGTCTCGACGATGCGCCAGTCTGCCTTCGCCACTGGAGCACAGCGAGGCGCGCATACCGTGCAGTGACGGGTACGTGGAATA
>NZ_JBQCHP010000167.1:0-11622 GCF_051954575.1 Dyella sp.
CGTTGGGGCCAGCCCTGTCTGTCCGCATGCCTTCGGTCCGTCGCCTCGACAGACGGCCAGTCTGCCTTCACCGACGGCCCTGTGGCCTGCGAACAGACAGGGCTGGTGACGACGGCGATACTTGATCAGTGTTGCCTTAAACCTTTCTCCCCCCGCGCCGCACTTACGCCAACAACGTCGCGTCCGATCCCGGGGAACCGCTCCACTATGGCAAACATGTTGGCAACGCTGCGCCCCCAGGGCTGGCAGGACAAGCTCAAGCCAGGCGTATTGCTGCGCACCTTGTTGGCACGGCGCGGCTCCATGCAGGCGCACCTGGGCCCC
Source organism: Dyella sp. (assembly GCF_051954575.1). Lineage (GTDB taxonomy): Bacteria > Pseudomonadota > Gammaproteobacteria > Xanthomonadales > Rhodanobacteraceae > Dyella_B. The sequence continues at coordinate 325 of NZ_JBQCHP010000167.1, forward strand.
GAGTGGCGGGGCAACCTGCGTACCATCCATGAGACACGGGCCATCACGCCGATTCTGCTCACGGACGCGGCCGCACTGCAGATCATGATCGCCGTGCGATCCGCGTGCCGGCTCGGCGGCGCCCTGGCGGAAGCCGGCGTATTCATGGGAGGAAGCGCACGCCTGATCTGCCAGATGAAGGGACAGCTGCCCTTGCATCTGTTCGATGTGTTCGAAACACAACAGCGCTCCTCAGACGCCGCAACGACCGACGTGCGGACGCATTTCGGCACCATCCATGGCAAGCAGGCCTGGGTCGAGCGTGTGCTTGCCCCTTACGAACAAGTGCATGTTCATCCCGGCTTTTTCCCCCGCACCACGCAAGGCTTGGAAAACGAGCGCTTCAGTTTTGTGCACCTGGATATGGACCTGGTCTCGAGCACCAACGCTGCGCTGAACTTTTTCCTGCCCCGGATGCTGGCCGGCGGCATCCTTATTGGCGACGACTATTACGATCCGGGTGTGCGGCATTGTTTTGCCGAGCATGTCGGCAATGGCCCGGACACCTTGATCGAACTGCCATGGGGACAAGTCATGGTCGTCAAACAAGGAACAAGCTCCTGAGTGATCATGGGCCGGTCGCCAGGCATTCGTAACCTGCAATCAAAGGCTTCCGGCGCAACTGGGAAAAATCGCGAGGCTTTTGCTCACTCGCTGCGACGAGTATAAGTGGCGAAATCTCCCCGTCACTGGCAACAGATTCCGCATGAACGCGCTCCGCTGCATGCTGTTCGTCGCGCTGCTCGGTTTCGTATCGACACCGCTGGTTTCGTTCGCGCGGACGCAGAACACGTCCACCGTTGTCGCCGGCAATGCGCGTTTTGAATTTCTCACTTCCTCGCTGGTGCGCATGGAATATGCACCGAACGGCCGCTTCGTGGACGAACCCACCGCGGTGGTGCAAGAGCGCGATTGGCCGACGGTGGATGTGCAATCGTCCAGGCAGAATGGCTGGCTGGTGGTGCATACGCACGACATGGTCTTGCGCTATCGGCCCGATTCGGGCGCGTTCAACGCCGGCAATCTCGAGATCACGTGGAACGAAGCGCACGGCGCGCCGCATAGTTGGCATCCCGGCCAGGTCGATACGCAGAATCTTGGCGGCCTCACGTATTCGCTCGATCATGTCAGCGAAGTAAATCTGCCCAAGGGCAAGGATCTGGAAAGTCCAGTCAACGACATCATTCCCGGTATCGAGATTCCGTTAGAGCCCGCCAAACCCGGGCTGCTCAGCCGCAGCGGCTTTGCCTTTATCGACGACAGCCAGACACCGCTGTGGGACACGAAAATGCAATGGATCACGCCGCGCGAGCAGCCGTATGGGCAGGACTGGTACCTGTTCACCTACGATCGCAACTATCCGCACGTGCTGCAGGAATACGCGCAATTGTGCGGCGGCGTTCCGATGATTCCGCGCTACGTACTGGGCAATTGGGTAACGGATTTCAATTTCGAATATTTCCCCAATACCGCCGATGCGCACGATCCGCAGTTCGAGCATTACAACCAGCAGTATCTGGAACACGAGCTGTCACGCCTGCGCGAGAACCATATTCCGTTCGATACCCTGGTGCTGGATTTCGCCTGGCACAACTATGGCTGGCAAGGTGGTTACGACTGGAGCCCGCTGATTTCGCAACCCACGCAGTTTATGCAATGGCTACGCGATCGCGGCATCAAGCTCAGCCTCAACGACCATCCCGGCTATGCCGGCACGCAGGAGGAAATTCTTTCCTACGACGATAGTCATGCGCCGGACGTACTGAAGGCGTTGGGACGGCCGTTGCCGCCGAAACCGTCCTTTGATATGGATATTTCCACGTCATGGCGATTCGCTACGGACCCGGGCGATCAAGGCGTCAGGCAACAATGGTTTGCCGCCGACCACGACGACCGCGCATGGAGGCCCATCCGCACGGATCAGTCGTGGCAGAAGCAGGGTTATCCGGATTACCAGGGCATCGGCTGGTATCGCAGCCACATTTCGTTGCCGGAGAAATTGCCCGCGGCGCTGTATCTCTATCTTGGCGAGGTCGGCCAGACGTATCGGCTGTTCGTCAACGGCAAGGAGGTGGAGCACACGCGCGTGTCGTGGCCGCAGCGTCTTACCTACGCCAACATCAGGCCGTATGTGCACGCCGGCCAGCGCAACGACATCGCCTTGCGCGTCGTGCCGGGCGAACAGGGCGGCGGCATCTTGCGCGGGCCGGTGGCGTTGCGCGACGTACCGCCGCCGGAGCGGATCTATTTCAATCTGGCCGACAAGCATCAGGCGGATGTGTTCATGCGCGACCTGCATGCGCCGCTGCTGCAGGCCGGCGTGAGTTCATGGTGGGTGGATGGCGGCGGTGGCGCGGCGCAGATGCCAGGGCTCAACCCGCAGTTCTGGACCAACAAAGTCTTCTACGATTTCACGCAGCAATTCACCGGGCAGCGCGCCTTCATCCTTGGCCGTTACGGCGACTGGGGCAGCGAGCGTTATCCGGGGTTCTTCACTGGCGATACCTATTCGGAATGGCCGGTGCTGGCCTATGAAGTGGCATTCACCGCGCGTGGCGGCAATGTGCTGGCGCCGTACATCAGCCATGACATCGGCGGTTTCCATGGCGCCAGGCTCGATTTCGATCTTTATGCGCGCTGGATCGAATTCGGTGCCTTCAGCCCGATCCTGCGCATGCACAGCGCGCATGCCAATCCGCACGAAGGCAACACCCGCATGCCGTGGCTCTACGGCGACAAGGGCATTGCGTTGATGCGCAAGTATTTCACGCTGCGCACGCAACTGATTCCCTACATCTACACCTATACGTGGCAGGCGCATACCTTGTCGCTGCCATTACTGCGCCCGTTGTATCTGCGTTATCCGGAGCTGGAAGAAGCGTATCGGCAAACGCGCGAATATTTTTTCGGTGACCAGATGCTGGTCGCGCCGGTACTCGATCCCAGCGGCGAGCGCACGGTTTACCTGCCGCCGGGGTCGTGGATCGATTTCTTCAATGGCAGGCGATATCAGGGCGGGCGTTCCTTCACTGCGCATTACGCGGTGGATGAAACGCCGGTGTTCGTGCGCGAAGGGGCGATCATTCCCGAGCAGGAGCCTAGCGATTATTCGGATGCCAGACCATTGGATGCGTTGATCCTGAATGTCTACGGCGGTGGCAAGGGGCACTTCGACCTGTACGAGGACGATGGTTTATCGCTGGATTATGCGAAAGGCGATTATGCGATCACGGCGATCGATTACCGGAGCAAGGCGGATGGCTCGCATGAGCTGGTGGTCTCGCCGGCGAAAGGGGGTTACAAGGGGCAGCCGTTGTCGCGCTCGTACATGGTGCGAATACATGCGGTCGACAAGCCGCGGTCGGTCAGCATCAATGACAAGCCGACGACTCAGTGGAGCTGGGACGATAAGGAAGCAACGGTCGTGGTCAATGTACCTGGGCAAAGCGTTCGCGAAGGTGTGCGTGTTACCTGGTGATAGTTACACGACACCCGCGAGTTGAAGCGCTCCTCACTGTCATTCCCGCGCAAGCGGCAATCCAACTTGCTTTTGCGTCAGAGCAAATGGATTCCCGCTTGCGCGGGAATGACGGCCATAAGGGTTGCAGGTCGAGGTCTCAATCCTGCGTATCGTCGAGCTCCGCAGTCGACAATCCATACACCGTATTGCGCCCCGCCAGCTTCGCCTTATAAAGCGCCCGGTCGGCGATTTGCAGCAGCGTGTCACGCATGCGGTCCACGCCCTGCGCGTGCGGCACCTTGCCCAGGCTCGCCGCGCCGATGCTCAGCGTGACCCGGCCATAGCGGCTTTGCGTGTGCGGCAGGTTGAGTGCATTGACGGCGTGGACGATGGCGCCGGCCACTTTCAGCGCGCCGATCGCATCGGTGCCGGGCAGCACGGCGATGAATTCTTCGCCGCCGTAACGGCCGACCACGTCGCAGTAGCGATGCAGGGATTTCTTGAGCTCCGCCGCTACCGTGCGCAGGCAATCGTCGCCGCGCAGATGGCCGTAGTGGTCGTTGTACTTCTTGAAAAAGTCCACGTCGATCATCAGCACGCAGAGCGGATGTTCGCTGCGCATCGCGCGCCGCACCTCGTCCGCCAGCAGCTCGTCCACGCAGCGGCGGTTGGCTAGGCCGGTGAGGTGGTCGTTGTTGGCGTAGTACTCGAGCTGGCGATTGATCTCGGCCAGTTTCTGCTCGGCCAGCTTGCGGTCGGTGATGTCGTTGAGTGCGGCGGTGATGCCGATCACCTGCCCCAGCAGGTTGTGCACGGGGTTGGCCAGCACCTGGTAGTGCTTGCCCTGGTGTTCGATCTCCTGCGCGGGCACGTCCTGGCCCGCATCCATCAAGCGCAGGCTTTTCCGGATACCGGGGGCGGCGCTGGGCATCAGCTCGGCCACCTTGCGACCCACCAGCGCCTCGGCCGGTACACCATGGATGGCGACGTAGGCGGCATTGGCGGCAAGGTAGCGTCCATCGCGGCCGATCAGGCACAACGCGCTCGGCGCGGTGTTGTATATGGCCATCATGCGATACACGTTTTCGCTGTGCGTGAGGTCCATCACGCCGAGCGCGACGCCGCGGTAGCCGTGCAACTGGCCGTGCTCGTCCTTCAGCGCGACGGCGTCCGATTCGACCGCCACCATGCTGCCGTCGGCGCGGCGATGCCGCGTGATGGCGCAGGAAAAAGCGCTGGGCCTGGCGGCCAGGAAACGTTCCGTGCGCGCCGCTTCGCGCGGCTCCATGAACGCGTGCACCGGCGCGCCGAGCACGGCCTCGCGCTGATGCCCGAGCATGTCGAGCAAGCTTTCTGCGACCCGGGTGAAGCGGTGGCGCTGGTCGATTTCCCACTGCCATTGCGGATGCGCGTGAATCACCGCATGCAGCCGGTCGAGCGCCTCACCTTGCATGTCCCTGGACATTGCCGACACCTCGCACTGCATTACCACGACAGGAAATCCCGGCAGGCATAACTCACAGGGGGTTATGCATGCCTGCCGCCGGCGTAAACTCGCCGACACACGCTCGTCCATGGGCGTGCGGGAAATCTCGAACGCCGCCGCCTGGGCGCATGGCGTTGCTTGATGCCGGAAAGGATGCAAGTCGGGGGGTGGGTGGCTGTATCGGACGATTCCTAAAAGCGTCCGCTTGCGCGAGTCATGGCGCTCGCCGCCGTCTGCTCCCTCCCCTGCGTGCAGGGGAGGGCCGGGGTGGGGTTGTCTGGGCTTGCGCGGCACCTGACTTCAACGCGAGCTTGCGTCGCTCCGCCCCGGTTTGGCGATATTGCTGGGTTACGCTGCGCTAACCCAGCCTACGCAGCTATTCGGGGGATTACAGCAAGCCGTAGGTACGCGCGTACTCGAACAACTGCGTATTGCTGGTGATCCCCAGCTTGCGCATCGCGTCGTTCTTCTGCTGGCTGACCGTCTTCACGCTGCGATGCAGCTGTTCGGCGATATGGGTGACGGACAAGCCCTGCGCGTACAGCCGCACCACTTCCACTTCGCGCCGGGACAGCACGGCGGGATCGGCGGCGCCGTCCAGTTCGGCCGAGGGAGACCAGTCGATCACGTGCTCGCGCATCGCTTCGCATATATATGTGCGGCCATTCAGCACGGCGCCGATGGCGAGCTGCAGTTCCTTGGTCATCGCGCCCTTGGCGACCAGGCCGTTGATGCCGGCCGCCATCATGCCGCGGGTGAGCGCGGGGTTGTGCAGCATGGTAAGCACGATGATCGGCAGAGACGGATGATCGCGCCGCACGCGGCGCAGCAGCGGCAGGCCGTCGCCGGAGCCGTCCTCGTAGGGCATGGAGAAATCGGTGATCAGCAGGTCGCACGGCTCACTGGCCAAGAGCGCCAGCAGCTCGCGGCCGTTGCTCGCCTCGGCCACCACCTTCAGGCTGCTGTGTTCTTTCAGCAGCGCGCGGATGCCGAGCATCACGACGGGATGATCGTCGGCGATGACGATCCGGGTTATCTCACCATTCGGGGACATAGCGGGGACAGTTCCCAACCGGCGGCGTATGTGGCCGCTCTGTGCGCGATTCTACCCAAAGAACGCGCAAGCCTAGGGCGCTCTGGCCTGTGGTTGTCGTGCCGGGTGCGTGGAATAGACCAGAGCATACCTACCGGGCTTGCGGCATCATGGCGCCACGGCGGGCGCCCACGCCCGTCCACAGGGACCCTTCTTGCTCGATATGCCACCGTGACTCTTGCCCTTTTCATCAGCAACGTGGCTTCCGGCTGGCTCGAGGCCAATCCCATTTCCCTGGCGGTAGTGGTGCTGGCAGTGCTGCTCAGCCTTACCGCCCTGCTGGCGCTGGCGGTGTTGCGGATGCTGTTCGTGCAGCGGCAGAAACTGGCGCAGGCCGAACGCTTCGCGCAGCAGCAGGCGGCGCTGGCCAAGGCACAGCTCGATGCAGTGCCCTTTCCGATCCTGGTCAAGGATGCCGCCGGCAGGTATCGCGCGCTCAACCAGGCTTGCCTGCAGCGGCTGGGCATCGATCCCATCCAGGCCACCGGCAAAAGCAGCCTTGAACTCGCCGGACAACGCTGGCTGCCGCTTGCCGACGGCACGCCGCCCACGCAGCGCCTGCACCAGCTCGGCATGGATGCGGTAAGCGAGGACAAAGTACAGCGGTCCGAACTGGATTACGTCAGCCACGACGGTCGCCAGCGCACCGGCCTGTTCCTGGAGGCGCCCACGCATGCGCCAGACGGTAGCGCCGACGGCAGCATCGGCGTGCTGCTGGACATCACCGAATACCGCCAGATCGAACTGAGCGCGCGCGCCACCGAGCAAAGCCTGCGCGACATCACCCCGCGCATGCCGGTGGTGGTGTTCGCCGCGCGCCGCGGTCACGATCGCCAGCCGCGGCTGGCCTTCGTCGCAGGCAATCTGCACGCCTTGTTCGGCCTGACGCAAAGCGAACTGCTGGAACGCGACGATGTGCTGCGCGACTGGCCGTTCCACGACCGCATCCATCCGGAAGACGTGCCTGCCCTGCGCCGCCTGCTGCAACGCGCGACGCGGCATCGCGGCACCGTCACGCTGGATTTTCGCGCCTACGGCGCCGAAGGCCTGCGCTGGATCCATCTGGTGATGGGCACGCGCCGGTTGCCCGACCGCAAGATCGAATGGATCGGCTATTTCATCGACACCACCAGCATCAATGCGCACAACCAGACCCTGCTGGCCGCGCGCGATGCGGCCGAGCGCGCGTCCAAGGCCAAGGCCGATTTCCTCGCCACCATGAGCCACGAGATCCGCACCCCGATGAACGGCGTGATCGGCATGCTCGAACTGCTCGGCCGCACCGCGCTCGACCAGGAACAGCGCGAGCTGGTGCATGCGGTGGAGGATTCGGCCGGCGTGCTGCTGCAGGTGCTCAACGACGTGCTGGATTTCTCCAAGCTCGAAGCCGGCAACGTGCGCCTGGACGACGAGCCGTTCGACCTGCGCACCTTGCTCGACAACGTGGTCGGCATGATGGCCGGCTCCATGCACAAGAAAAGCCTGGCTGTGGAGGTGGGCGCGGATGCCACGCTCGCCGGCAAGCTGGTGGGCGACAGCGTGCGCATCCGGCAGATTCTGCTGAACCTGCTCAACAACGCGGCGAAATTCACCGAGCGCGGCGGCGTTTCGGTCGGCCTGCGCGTGATCGGCGATGACGGCCACGCGCAGCGCGTGCGCATCAGCGTGACCGACACCGGCATCGGCATCGCCGCCGACAAGCAGGCCACGCTGTTCACGCCGTTCTCGCAGGCCGAATCCTGGACCACGCGCCGCTACGGCGGTACCGGCCTGGGATTGGCGATCTGCCGGCATCTGGTGCAGCTGATGGGCGGCAGCATCGAACTCAGCAGCCGGCTCGGCGAAGGCACCAAGGTGACGCTGGAACTGCGCCTGCCGGTCGCGCAGCGCGAAGCCGATCGTCCGCCGGAACTGGCCGGACGGCATGCGATCGTGCGGCTCGCTTCGGCCGGCACCGCCAGCGCCTTGGCCGCGCACCTGTCCACGCTGGGTTTGACGGTGGAACAGATTCCGCCCGCGCAACCGATGCGGCGCGGTGCGGCGGCCAACCTGCTATTCATCGATGCGGGCGATCAGGCAAGCGCCGCGGCGATCGCTGCGCAACCGATCCTGGTCGATGCCGGCGACAACGGCAGCAGCGGCGTGCGCGACGAACATCTGTGGCTGCACGCCAATCCGCTGAAATGGCAGGCGGTCTCGCGCATCTGCGTGCAAGCCTTGCAACCGCTGGCGCAACCGGCACGCGGTGCGGTTCCATCCACGCCGGCCGTCGCGGCGCCCGCCGGTCGCGTGCTGGTGGCGGAAGATCATCCGATCAGCCAGACCCTGATCCGCCGCCAGCTTGGCCTGCTCGGCTGGGAATGCGACGTGGTCGGCGACGGCCACGCTGCGCTCGACGCCCTGCGCCGGCACGACTACGCCATGCTGCTCACCGACTGCCAGATGCCGCTGATGAACGGCTACGAATTGGCGACCGCGTGGCGCCAATACGAAGCGAAGGAACATCGGCACACACGCCTGCCGATCATCGCGATGACCGCCAACGCGCTGGATGGCGAGATCGAACGCTGCCGCGACGCCGGCATGGACGATTACCTGAGCAAGCCAGTGCAGCTGCGCCCGCTGGAAGACAAGCTGCGCGCATGGGCGCCGCAGGCGAAGGCCGATCCGCCTGCCGTGGAACCCGTGTTTTTCGAGGACGTGTTCGCCGCACCGGGTATGGAAGATCTACGCGCGCAAATGCTGCAGGCGATGCTGAAGACCAGCGCGGTGGACATGCAGAAGCTGGAGCAGGCCATTGCGCAATCGGACGGCGAACTGGCGCAGCGCACCTTGCATCGCGTGCTCGGCGCGCTGCAGCTTTTCACCAATGGCCGCGTGATGACTGATGGGCGCGCGTTGATGGCTGCCGATGCCGATCGTGCATTGGTGGCGTTGCCGGGATACCTGAAGAACTTGGGCAGCGCGCTGGATGAACTTGCGCAAGACTCCCCGTAAGTTGGGTTAGCGCAGCGTAACCCAACAGGATCCTTCGAAATTCGTTGGGTTACGCTGCGCCAACCCAACCTACGCCACCACCCCGCGGCCGTCATGACATGGCGTGCACCCATGCCCAACGGAACTGGTGCATCGCCCGCACATCCCCCACAATGCCCCCACCATTCGGCGCCGTCAGCAACCCTAGGACCCAAGGTTGCCTGCCGCGTGCCAGCCCACGACGAAAGGGGGGCGTCTTGTTGGTTCTCAGGGGGAATGATGCATCCCACCCGTAATAGGCTGTTGCCGCGGTTGGCCGCGCTGCTGTTGGCTGTCTCGATCGTACCGATGCTTTCCGCTGCGGACTGGACCTATCGCGTCCGGCCGCAGGACAACATCTGGGACCTCACCAGCCGTTATCTCAAACCCGGCGTGCCGTGGCAGAAGCTGCAGGCGTACAACAAGGTGGCCGATCCGTATCACCTGCCGCCGGGCATGACGATGCGCATACCGATCGCATGGCTGCGCCTGGAGCCGGCCAATGCCACGGTGGTGGCGGTGATGGGCGGCGCGCACGTGCAACGCTCCAACGCGATGCCGCCGGAGAACGTCGCGCCCGGCATGACGCTCGGCATCGGCGCACACCTGAGCACCGATCACGACGCCAGCCTCACCCTGCAGTTCGCCGATGGCTCCCGCCTGCTGATGGAACCGGACAGCACGCTGGACCTGGACCAGATGAGCGCCTACGGCCGCACCGGCATGGTCGATACGCGCCTGCGCCTGCAGCATGGCCGCGTCACCACGGAAGTGACGCCAATGACCGGCGTCGGCGCGCATTTCAGCGTGGAAACGCCGGGGACGATTTCCAGCGTGCGTGGCACGCATTTCCGCGTGGCGGCGGACGACGGCCAATCGCGCACCGAAGTGCTGACCGGGCGCGTGGACGTGGCCGGCGATCGCGCGCACGTGCTGGTGCCGAAGGAACACGGCGTGGCGGTGGCCGACGGCGCCAAACCCGCGCACGTGCAAACACTGCTGTCCGCACCGGTCCTGCACTGTCCCACGCAGCCGGTCACCAAGCTTCCTTACTCGTTCGCCTGGACGCCGCTCGATGGCGCCACCAGCTATCGCGTGCAGATGGCTCCGAACGAGCGCTTCGAAGCCTTGCTGCTCGATCACGTAACCTCCTCCGCGCAGCTGGCGCTGCCGGATGTGCCGGACGGCGACTACGCCGTGCGCGTGCACGGCATCGACGCGCAAAAGCTCGAAGGCGATGATGGCGTGTGCACGCTGCACATCAACGGCCATCCGCAGCCGCCGCTGGTGATGGCGCCGCTGCCCGGCAAAAAGCTGCGCGATACGCGTCCGCGCTTCCAGTGGACGGAAAGCCTGGAAGCGGGCTCCTACGTATGGCAACTGGCCGCCGACGAGCAATTCACGCAGCCGCTGGCTAGCGAAGCGCAGTTGAGCGGCGACAGCGTGCGCGCCCCCAATGCGCTGCCTTACGGGCACTACTACTGGCGCATTGCCAGCCGCGACAAACAGGGCAAAGTCGGCCCATTCACCGATCCGCTGCCGTTCGACCTGGTGCCGCAACCGCCGGCACCGGAAGTGGGTAAACCCACATCGTCAAAGAACAACGTGAGCTTCGGCTGGCCGGCCGGCACGCCGGGACAGCGCTACCACATCCAGATGGATCGCCACCCCGATTTCGCGCATCCGCCGATCGACCAGACGCTGGATCAGCCGATGCTCGAGATCAAGAAACCCGGTTCGGGCACCTGGTACGTACGCGTGCAGACCATCGATACGGATGGTTACGCGGGGCCGTGGGGTGCGGTACAGAAGATCCGGCTGGGCTGCCTGGCGTGTCGCATTGGTGCGATTGCCGGTGGTGGCGGGTTGGTATTGTGGTTGTTGTTGTAGCCGCATGTTTCGCATAACCCTCACCGCCGTCATTCCCGCGAAAGCGGTAATCCTTGTTGCCCCTATCTGCCCTGTAAAATGGATCCCCGCTTTCGGGGTAATGACGGCGATAAGGAAAAATGACCTTCGCGGCTACCCGCTCGTCAGGGAGAAAAGCGGCTGATGCCCACTGCCTTCGCCTGGCTCGTCCGCGGCATGCTCTGGATGGTCGGCGTCGGCCTCGTCGTATTGCTGATCGTCAGCGGCCTCACCGTGCCGCTGGACAATGCGCTCTACGATCTGCACGCGCGTTACTGGCGCTACACGCCGGACGAC
>NZ_JBQCHP010000168.1:0-21331 GCF_051954575.1 Dyella sp.
CCTTGCTCCTTCACCATCTGCACCACGCGCAGTTTGAAGGCGGTATCAAAAGTTCGGCGGGATGATCGTTTCATCGGTAGCGGTCTCGGATTGGGAATCATCCCTTATCGTGGTGTCCGAAACCATTAGACCAGGACAAACAGCGAAGCTGGCCCGAAGGGCGAAGGGCAGGATGCCCGGAGTCAAGAAAAGTAACCCAAAGAAATGGCCCAACAGGCTCACGGCATGGGAAGGTTAAAAAGCCTGAACGCTCACGTCTAGATAGAAAGTTAGTCTCCAAAGGTTCTACATTCCGGCTATTCCGCGAGGCGCCGGGGCGGGGGGGGGGCCAAACAGGGCGTGGGGGGGTGGGGAAATCGCAGGAAGTACTCCGCGCCCCCGCGCCCCCCACCCGCTGGGGGCTAAACCCCCGCCCCCAACCCGGCGTGGGCTCGTTAACCCCCTCAGCGTTTGGGCGCCTCGCGGAATAGCCGGGACGCATAACCTTGGGCGACCAACTTTCCGCATTGATGGAAACGTTCGGGCTTGTATCCCTCCTATGCCACGAGCCTTTAAGGCCATTTCTTTTGGTTACTTCTCTTTGGGCCAGCAAAGAAAAGTGACTCGAGCGCCTACGGCGATCGAAAGCGCCGCAGGCAATCGTCCACTCCCACGCGCAGCTACCGTCCTTCGCGGAATCACCTTCTCAAACGACAAAAACGTGAGGATCCGTCAAAGTTCAAACCTCAACGTCGCAATGCATGCATTCAGGAGGAGGTTGGGGTTTGCACCCCAACCTACGCACTGATGGCTGATCTCGGCAACGTCGCAACGCAAACGCTCAGCACCTGGACCGATCTGTCCGGGTTCGGCGCGCTGCGCCATCAGGCCGAGACGAACCAGAATGCCGCGCTGCCGGCGGTCGCCAAGCAGTTCGAGTCGATGTTCACGCAAATGCTGCTGAAATCGATGCGCGAGGCGAACTTCGGCGATCCCCTGTTCGAAAGCCAGGCCACCAATACCTGGCAGGACATGTTCGATCAGCAGCTGTCGCTCAATCTCGCGCAGCACGGCAAAGGCTTAGGTATCGCCGACATGCTGGTGCACCAGCTCGGCGGACAGGGCCACGCGCAAAGCAGCGAAACCAAAACCGCCGCGGTCGATCCTTCCACCACGGGAATGGTCGACGGCTGGAAGCAACGCCTGTTCGATCTGGCCGATGCCACACGTTCCACTGCTCACAAGGCGATGGCCTGGCTGCCCCCGGATGCGGAAACCTTCGTGCGCGAACTCGCGCCGCAGGTCAGCATCGTGGCGAAGGAACTGGGCCTGTCGGTGCGCACCGTGCTGGCGCAGGCCGCGCTCGAAACGAACTGGGGCAAACGCATGCCCACGCATGCCGACGGCAGCAGCAGTTTCAACCTGTTCGGCATCAAGGCCGGCGGCAGTTGGGACGGTTCGCGCGTCAGCGTGCCGACGGTGGAATACGAAGGCGGCATCGCCGTGCGCAAGCAGGCGCAATTCCGCTCCTACAAATCCACCGCCGAATCGCTGGCCGACTACGCCGAGCTGATCGGCAAGGACCCTCGCTACGCCCAGGCCCGCGGCCATGGCGACGACGTGCTTGGCTACGCGCATGCCCTGGTCGAAGGCGGCTACGCCACCGACCCGGCCTACGCCGGCAAGGTGGCGGCCATCGCCAACAGCGGCGCGATGCGGCAGGCGCTGGAGGCGCTCAAGAAAACGGTGGGGGTGCCGAATTTATGAGAGTCGAATTGCGCGGGTACCCGAATCCTGCCTCGGCGTCATTCCGGCGAACGCTGGAATCCAGGCTAAATATGCTGTGCGAAGCACTCGAAACAGATTTTTGTGTGCTTCGCACGACGTGTTTCAACTGGATTCCGGCGTTCGCCGGAATGACGGCCGGGCGAAACAGCGTTTTGTGCCATTGACCGAGGAAATGCGCTTCCATGTCCAGCATGCTCAACATCGGCATTTCCGGTCTCAACGCCGCCCAGGTCGCCCTGAGCACGGTCAGCAACAACATCGCCAACGCCGGCACCAGCGGCTACAGCGAAGAAAGCGTGCTGCAGGCTGAGGCGGTGACGTCGAACACCGGCCAGTACACGATCGGGTCGGGCGTGAACGTGGTCGCGGTGCAGCGCGCCTATAGCCAGTACCTGACCCAGGCCCTGTGGAGCAGCAGCAGCAGCCTGCAAGGCGCCACCACCACCAACGATCTCACCACTTCGCTCAACGGTTTCCTGGCCAACAGCGGCAACCTGCAGACAGCGCTGGACAATCTCTACGGTGGTTTCAGCAGCGTGGCCAATTCGCCGAGTTCCTCTTCGGTACGGCAGGCGGCATTGGGCAGCGCATCGTCGCTCACCACCGTGTTCAACACGCTGGGGCAACAGCTCAGCAAGCAGTCGACGCAGGTGAACCAGCAGATCGGCAGCACCGTCGGCAGCATCAACACGATTGCCGCGCAGATCGCCAAGCTCAACGGCCAGATCAAGCAGGCCGGCACCACCGGCAATCCGAATGCGCTGCTCGACCAGCGCGATACTTTGGTGCAGAAGCTGGCCGGCCTGACCGGCATTTCGGCATCCACCAACAACGACGGCTCGATCAGCGTGTACACCTCGGCCGGCGGCACACTGGTGAGCGGGACGCAAGCGTATGCATTGACCTCGGGCGCCAATCAATACGACCCGGGTAGCACCGATGTGTTCGACAGCGGCGGCAACGACATCACCTCGCAGTTGAGCGGCGGCACGCTGGGCGCGTTGATCGGTTATCGCGATACGGTGCTGCAACCTGCGCAGAATGCATTGGGACAATCGGCCATCGCGCTCGCTTCCAGCGTCAACGCGCAGCAGGCGGCGGGCCTGGATCTCAACGGCCAGCAAGGGCAGCCGATCTTCAGCGTGTCCTCGCCGGCGGTGTTGCCATCGGGCAAGAATTCCGCCAGCGCCGCAACGGTAAGCGCATCCGTCAGCAACGTCTCGCAACTGACCACGTCCGACTACATGCTGCGCTACACCGGTGCAGGGACCGGCACCAACGGCTGGACGCTCGCGACCACCAGCGGGCAGAACGTGGCGTTGACCGCGAACGCCAACGGCACGCTGTCGGCCGATGGACTCACCTTCAGCGTGTCCGGCACGGCGCAGACCGGCGATAGCTACGAAATCCAGCCGACGCGCGGTGCTTCCACTTCGCTTTCCATGGTGATGACCGATCCGAAAGGGATCGCCGCCGCCGCCGCGCTGACTGCCTCGGCGGGCACCACCAACACCGGCACCGGCAAGGTGGGTTCGGTAAGCGTAACCAATTCGGCCAACAGCAATTTGCTGGCCGGCGCCACCATCACGTTCGGCGCGGGCGGCAATTATTCGATGACCGATGGCGCGGGCAACACCACCACCGGCACGTACACGGCCGGCCAGCCGATCGCCGCCGACGGCTGGAGCTTGGCCTTGAATGGCGCGCCGGCCAGCGGCGATACCTTCAAGGTGGCCGCCAATGCCAGCGGCCTCAACGACAACAGCAATGCGCTGTCGCTCGCCGCACTGTCCGATGCGGGCGTGCTGAGCGGCGGCAAGGTGTCCGTGGTGGCCAGCTACGCCACGCTCACCGCGCAGATCGGCAGTGCCGGCAGCCAGGCCAGTGCCGAAGTCACCACGCAAACCAATATCTACAACCAGGCGATGAGCACGCAGCAAAGCTACGCCGGCGTGAACTTGAACCAGGAAGCGGCCAATCTGGTGCAGTTCCAGCAGGCCTACCAGGCGTCGGCGCAAGTGATCTCTTCCGCCGAACAGATTTTCACCAGCCTGATCACCGCCCTGCAACGAGGCTGAGGTTACCCGTCATGATGCGTATCTCCACCGTCTGGATGTATCAGCAGCAGCTCAGCACCATGCTCAGCCAACAAAGCACGCTGGCGCAGACGCAGAACCAGGTGAGCACCGGCAACGCCATCAATGTCGCCTCCGACAATCCCACCGGCGCCGCGCAGATCGTGGGGCTCAATCACATCCTGGCGCAGAACACGCAGTACTCCAGCAACATCAACAGCGCCAATACGCGCCTGTCGACCGAATCGACCACGCTCACTTCCATCAACAACTTGCTGAGCAGCGTCAACGACCTGGGCCTGGGCGCGATCAACGGCGCGATGTCGCCAACCGATCTGGGCAACATGGCCACGCAGCTCACGCAATACCGCAACCAGCTCGTGCAGCTTGCCAACACCACCGATGCGAACGGCCAGGCGTTGTTCGCCGGCACCAGCACCACCACTGCACCGTTCGTGATGAACAGCAGCACCGGCGCGGTGACCTACGCCGGCAACGACCAGCCATCGTTCACCGCGATCGGCAGCGGTTTGCAGGTAGCCAGCGGCGATGCCGGCAGCCCGATTTTCATGAGCCTGCCGGCCGGCAACGGTTCGTTCGTATCCAGCGCTGGCAGCGGCAACACCGGCACGCTGGTGGTGGGCGCCAACAGCGTCACCAATACGGCGGCATGGAGCGCGGCTACTGCCTCCGGCCCGGTCAACGACACCATCACCTTCGGCGCCAACGGCAGCTACAGCGTGACGGATGCATCCGGTAATCCAGTTACCGACAGCAGCGGCAATCCCGTTACCGGCACCTATGCCGATGGCGGCAGCATCAGCTTCAACGGCATCACCATCGGCATGAGCGGCACGCCGGCGGCGGGCGATACGGTGAAGGTGCAATCGGACAATGCGTCCAACACGCAGGACGTCTTCACCACACTCAACAACATGATCGCCGCCTTGCAAAGCGGCGGCAGCACCACCGCCATCAACAACACGCTGAACCGCCAGCTCGAATCGCTCAACCAGGCGATGAACGCGGTATCCACCGCGCAGGTGTCGGTCGGCAGCCGCATCGACACCCTGCAGCAGCAAAGCGGCAACTATTCCGATCTCGATCTCACTTACAAGAGCGCACTCTCGGACGTGCAGAACGTCGACATGGCCACGGCGATCAGCAATCTCTCCTTGCAATCGACCGCGTTGCAGGCTTCGCAGCAAGTGTTCGCGAAGATCCAGGGCACCAGCCTGTTCGACTACCTGCGCTGATACACCATTCATTCAAGGGCTCGCCATGCTTCGCCACATCGTCAAAGACTATCGGCTGATCGATCCGGTCAACACCCAGCTGCTGCCCGGCGGCGAATCGGCAGCGCCCAAGGAATTGATCTTCCATGCCATGCCGGACAACGCGGCCAATGTCGAAGTGCTCGACATCGGTTTCGGCAAGGGCGGCCTGGGCGAACTGATCAAGAGCCACCCTGCGACCCGGCACTGGTCCGTCGATGGCGTGGACGGCTTCGAAGGCGCGTTCAACAACCCGGCGCTGTTCGAGCGAAAGATCTATCGCAACCTGTGGCACGGCCTGGCGCAAAGCATCCCTTCGGATCGCTTCGCCAAATACAACATCATCTGCCTGCTGGATGTGATCGAACATCTGTCGGCGGAAACCGCCAAATGGCTGCTGCGCACCCTGCTCACCAGCATGGGCAACGATTCGTTCCTGTTCATCAGTACGCCGCTGTGGTTCTACCCACAGGACAGCCAGCAAAGCGGCGACCTGGAAGAACACCTGATCGGCGTACCCGCCAGCTCGATGATGGCGCTGGTGCCGATGATGTACGCCGTCAACCCGCCGCTGATCGGCGGCTTCGTGCTCGGCAAGCGCAGCCTGGATTTCATCGAGTTCTTCCAGCCGACCACCGACAAGAGCTTCTCGTACCAGCGCGGCACGATGCTGGCGAGTGCGACCGGTTTTCAGAATGTGCCGGGCAAGTTGTTTACGCTGAAGTAAGGTCGCGCGCCCACACTTGCCCCACCAGATCATGGCCGAAGCTGTGATGCGCCTCTTCCGATACCAGCGTGAATCCTGCCGCCTGGTAGATGCGCCGGGCCGAGACGAGAATGTCGTTGGTCCATAGCAGCATCCTTGCGTAGCCGGCGCTTTGCGCGAAGGCGACGCATTCGTCCACCAACCGCTTGCCGATGCCCAGGCCGCGCGCCTTTGGATCGACCAGCAGACAGCGCAGCTGTGCGGCAGTCCGGTCTTCCGCGTTGCGCACCACGAACACGCAGCCGACCCGTTCGCCATCCACTTCGGCCACCCACATGCGTTCCCTGGCGGAATCGTGCTTGCTGGCGAACTGGGCGAACAGCGTGGCGACAAGCGCTTCGAATTCACCGTTCCAGCCGAATTCGTCCGCATACAACTGCCCGTGCCGTTCGATCGCCCAGCCGATGTCGCCGATACGATGCGTGCGGATAACGATGCGGGTGTTTTCATCGGCGGGCGTGAGCAGTTGCCGCACGTCGCGCATGCACGTTAGCAAGCGATGCCGCGCCGGCTCCGACAGGCCGGCAAGACGCGACGCCGTCAGCGTATGGGAGGCGCGATCAAGCGTGCGGAATGCCTTGCGACCTTCGGCGGTGAGCGACAGCATCCATTGCCGGCCGTCTTCCTTTGAGGGCTTGCGCGCTACCAGCCCCTGCGCCATGAAGCCCTGCACCATGCGGCTCAGGTAACCGGCATCCAGCCCCAGCAATTCGCCGATTTCGCTGGCGGTGACAGTCTTGCGCGTGCCCAGCTCGAACAGCACGCGAGCCTGCGTGAGCGTGAAGGGGCTGGCCAGAAGTCCTTCGTCGAGCACGCCGATCTGGCGCGTATAGAAGCGGTTAAAACTGCGAACGGCCTCGGCCTGCTGCGTAAGCGATTCGGAGACGGACATGGGGCATACCTCGCGATCGGTCGCCGAGAAGGTACGTCCATATAGTTGACTCAGTCAACTATTGATGCGTAGGCTGGGGTGCAAACCCCAACATCGCAATCCACGCATGCATGGCGAGTTGGGGTTTGCGCCTCAACCTACGAAGAACGGTGCTTACCGCTCAAGCCAATGCCATGCCGGCTCATCCAGCTCCCGTTGCCCGATGATGCGCGTCTGGCTCAGTAAGCTGGAGTAGGTTGGGTTAGCGCAGCGTAACCCAACAATTCCTCGTTGAAGCATTCTGCGAAACCTGCCCGCATCTGTGTTCGAGGTCGCAGGGATGCGGCGAGGTATCCCAAGAGTCGTTTGAGCGCGCACCATATCAAGATGATGGCGAGGCCACAGTTTGCGCGGGTTTCGCCAGCAAGCTGTTTATATCGCTGGCAATGCTGTCCAGCATGTCGTCACTGTAGCCCACGTAGACATAGGCCACCTTGCCATCGCGGTCGATCAGAAACGTGTTAGGAATGCCGTGGATCTGATAAGCCTTCCCAACCGGGCCCGGGTCGAAGGTACGAATCAAACTCGGCGTCTTCTTCGCCAGATAATGATCGAGCTTGAGAAAGGTATCGCGATCGTCCCGATTTACGGCAACCACCTGCAACTGCTCCGGACTGACAAGCTTCTGGATGCCCGCCAGGCTCGGCAATTCCTCCTGGCAGTAGTGGCACCAGGATGCCCAGAACGTAACCACCACGACCTTGCCGTGCATGTCGCTCAGGTGGACGGCGTCTTCCGCGCGCGTATTGCCGAGAAAATCCGGCGGTGTGTCGCCTGGTGCGAGATGGGCCTGGGCCGCCGTAACCAAGATCCACAATGGTGCTGCAAATAGGCAGCGTTTAAGGATCGCGTGCATATTTCACCCTGAATTACGTAAAAGTGCCGAACAACATATAGCGACTTCAGATCGCACGCTGATGCGTGACCGATATCATGCAGCGTGCATTCTTCCACCGTGGAATCTCTTGGTTCACGGTCCTTCAGGTGGGGCGAGCAGAGTCAGCTCTCTGTCAACCTGGGCAATGCCGCCAGCCGGAATCGCGTCAGGGGATGTATATGACGGCGTTTGTTTCAACCAGGCAATGGGCAAGCGAGGGCCGGGTACATAGGCTTCCCATTGCCCATATTCTCGCCGAGGAAGGCCAACGCCATACATCTCAAAATTAACGGGTATCCGTACGTACCAAAATGAATATTTCGCCTGGTCCCCACTGGTTGGAATAGTGTAAGTCCAATACTTGGCCGTCTTTATGGCTGCATTGGCGAGCACGTCCCTGTATCGCTTCATGTCCTTTTCATCGCCACGCGCAGTGAGGTTGACCTGCTCCGCGGCGACGTTCTTGGTTGAGCCATCCTTTCCCACTTGCACCAGCAGATAGACCGTGCCGCCCACTCCGGCTTCTGCGGCTTCGATTGGATAAACAATCACCCTGCGCCGTAACGACTGAACAGAATTCGCTGAATCACCGGACTCCGTAACATCGACGCCAGCGATGCCCACGCGGAACTGCTTGCCGTCCACGGGCTTGGCAACCAGTCGCATACTAAAATCCGCCTTGACCGGCTTGCCACTTGTCACCTTAAACCGCCACGCAGTCATTGCTTTCACAACGACTTTCGTCACCACATCCTGCAGTTTCTCCGGATGATCAAACGTATAGCTTCGAATGCTTCCATCCTGCGAAACTTCTATCTTACCCGTAACGAGCATGCTTGCTTCGGCTTCCTGCGACGCTGCGTAGACCGACGTGGCTGCGAAAAAAATGTTCATGAGAGCGAAGGTGGCGGCGATCCGTCGTTTCATGTTTGTTTCCTTCGTTGGGATCAATATTTTGATGATGGAGTGTGGTTAATGACGCTAGGCAGATTGAGCGGATTAAGTTAGGAAGTGCAAATATCGGCATTTTCGAGCGGGCATTAAATTTATTTATATTTAGTAGTTTGAATCCATTTTGCAAAATCAAGCATGGTAGTAAGTGTCGGCAGTTTTCCTAGGTTTTCTCGTCCTACCCATTCACTGAGGGCGTCATCGCCCTTTCCCAGATCCCAACTATCGATGCTACTCAGCGCCTTCAATGTATCGTCAGGTTTGATGAGGCGTGGGTCGATAGAGAATGCTTCACCAACCTTTGACCAGACCTCATTGAACACACTGAATGAAATTTGGTCAGGAATTTCCGCGTAAATTTCCTTAAGTTGTTTCGGTTCACGTCCTTTTAGGAAGGACTTTCGAGCCCGCATCCTGAAAAACAAGATGCTGAATGCGAAGAGCAACAATAATATCAGCAGCAAAAATCCCATGATGCTTCCTCATCGGCAGGAACAGCTTGAGTTCGAGTCCTGGTTTGAATTTGAGCTCGCACTTGGACTTGGAATCGCATAAAAAAGGCCTTCCATCTCAATTGTTGCATCGTACATACCAATTCCAACGGTAGCCACCCCAATAGCTGAAGATCCTAGGCGTGGTATCGCACTACCCATGGCTCTCACGCCAAAACCGCGCAGCACGCTAGTTAACGGATTAGATGATCCAAGCAACGCTCCTCTAAAGCCTGTGGCCGGTGCCCAGGTTTTTGGCATAACCCCGCCCATCATGCCTGCTGCATATGGCCCAAGGTTAATTCCATATTGATCAACGAAATTTGCGTAATCGTTCCAATAATTGGACCAATTGCGTGATTTACAGCTCTTTAGGCCAAAAGGGTCCGTATAGGAAAGTGGGTTACCCTCGACATAGGCATAGGAATTGATGCCCCCATCCAAACCGATTGGATCGCTTTCCAAATACCTTCCTAGCACCGAGCTATAGTCACGAAAACCGTTGTACCAGACACCCGTTTCCGCATCGAAATACTGCCCCGGAAAGCCGATGTTGAACGGCACCCCCGCGTTGTTGACCACCACTGTCCGGGTAAATGCCTGGTTTTGGGCGCGCCACACCACCGTCTGCGCGGCGTTGCTCATCACCTCCGGGCGGCCTACCTGGTCATCGTGGATGGCTAGCATCTGCGTCCCATACAGTCGACCGATCAAGCGGCCATTGAGCCAGACGTAGTCGACCCATCCGCTGCCTTGGTTTTCGGCCAACAGTGAATTGCTCTTATCGGCTGCAAAGAAGGTGGACGCGCCGGACACGATTTTTTCCAGACGCTGGCCTTCCGGATTGACCACGTAGCTGCTCGCACCGGCCGCAACCATGCGATTGAAGGCGTTGTAGCTGAAGGTGACGACGCCATTTTGCGTGGTCAGGTTGCCGTTCGGGTCATAGCCGTAGGTATTGTTTAAACCACCCGATAGCGCGGTGAGCTGGTTGTTGTTCGCGCTGGTGGTCACCGTGGTGGCGCTGCCGTTGACCACCGCGTTGAGGCGGTTGCCGTTGGCGTCGTATTGATACGCTTCGTTGTCCGCGCCCGAATACACCGACGTCAGGCGCGACATGGCGTCGTAGCCGAAGTCCTGCGTCATCGAACCGTCGATGCCATTGGTGATGCCCGTGATGCGGTTGGCGGCGTCATAGGAGAAACCGAGGTTCTGCACGTTGCCGGCGGCAATGCCGGTCAGCCGGCCGTCCGTATCGTAACCCAGGGTATTGACGATGCCGTTGCTGGACGTCCACTGCGACATGGTCGCGCTGCCCGGCTGGTAGGTGATGGCGGTGGCGGCGTTGGAGACGTTGCCGCCGATGTTCACCTGCACGGCGGACACCACGCCGTTGGTATAGGTATAGAGCGCCTGGTTGCCGTCGGGATAGACCACCGCACTGAGCTGGCCTAGCGCGTTGTAGCCGTAACCGAGCGAATAGGTCGTGCCGTTGACGGAAAAGCCTCGGCCCGACAACCAGCCTTCCGGCGTATAGGTGTATGAGGTGGTGCTGTTGGCATCGGCGGCAGCGCAAAGACGGCCGATGCCATGGGTGCAGCTGTCGTAGCTGAGCGTTTGCGTTTGGCCGCCGGCGCTGATGCTGGTGCGGCGGTTGAGTGCATCGTAGCCGTAGCTTGTGACGGTGCCGTCGTTGCGCGTCATGCTGGCGACGCGTCCGTAGCCGTCGTAGCTGAAGCCGGTGGTGCCCGTATCCGGACTCACTTGCTGCCAACGCTGGCCCAGACCATCGTAGGTATAGGAGGTGACCAGTCCGCGCGGATCGGTTACTGATGTGAGGTTGTTGCCCGCATCGTAGCTATAGCTGGTAACGATGGTCTGGGCCAGCGCCGTGTGCACGGGCAGGGCGGCCATGCTGCTTGCCAGAAGCAACATGCAACGATGGTAACGGCGCATAGCTAATCCTTGCTTGAGCGAAGAGCCCAAAGACGCGACGGGAATGATCGAAACCAGGGACACATAGCGGATCATCCGTTTATCCCCTGGGTCTCTGCCGTAAGCGTGCAGGTGGAAGACGATACGTTCGCCCCGGCGGCGTTGTAGAAGTCCACCCGTAGCTGGTAGCTGCGGCCGTGCGTGGAAGAGGCCTTGGTATACGAATTGGTCGTGTAGTGGCTCGACGGATTACCGCTCAATGCAGTCGGTGAGGGGGCGCCATTGGTTACCGTACCACCCGAATCCGTATCGCCAGCAGGAACGCCAAGATTGGTCCAGGTGTATTGCACCGTGACCGCCGTGGTTGGGACGGAACCGGAGGCCTTTACCGTATTACCTGAAGGCGCAGCACCATACACTTGCCATGTGCTGCCGCTGATCAGGAAGCCGATGGTTGCAACGCCTCCGGTGCCGCTGATGGAAGCGAACTCGCTGTAACTATTGCCGTCGATGGCTATGGGCACCGGTATGGTTACTACCGTATTGCTGATTCCACTCCATGGTCCGCAGCCGCCCGCATTGCACGCCTGGACATGATAACCATAGGTCGCGGTCCCTCTACCGCTGGCGCCCCAGCTGGTATTGCCGCCAGCCTGCACGGTGCTCCACCCGCCTCCATTGACCTGCTCTTGCAGGGTGTAGCTGGTCGCCCCGCTTACACCCGTCCAGCTCACCGTGTAGCTGCCGGTGGCGTTGGTGGATGGCGCACTGAGGCCAGGCGCGCTTGCGGGAGGAATCGTTACCGCGACTGCGCTGCTGGCTGTCCACGCGCTGCAACCACCCGCATTGCAGGCTTGCACTTGATAGCTGTAAGTGCCGGTCGCGCTCTCCGCCACCGCCGTGCTGGTGCCACCTCCGCTGTAGACCGTATTCCAGCCACCCGCACCCAACCGATGTTGCAACGTGTAGCTGGTAGCGGTACTGCTGGCCGACCAGCTCACCGCCACACTGCCTGAGCTAGTAGCCGGCACCGTGAGACCGGCCGTCGCCGGCGGTGGCAACAGCACCGTTACACTGGCCACGACACTCCACGGGCTGCAGCCGGAACCGTTACAGGCTTGCACTCGATAGCCGTAGCTACCGTTGCCCTTGCCGCTGATCGCCCGGCTGGTGGTGCTGGCGGTCTGGATGGTGTTCCAACTGCCGCTGTTGATCTGCTCCTGCAGGGCGTAGCTGGTGGCGCCGGTGATGGCGCTCCAGCTTACGGTATAGCTGCCGGTGTTGCTGCTGCCGGGTGCGCTCAAGGACGGTGCCCCAGCCGGCTCATTGACTGGCACAGTGAAGCTGCCGGAGTTGTTGAGCAACAAGTTGGCCGCCCCAACCGGGGATATCCCATAGATGTAAATCGCCTGGCCTGCGTACTGCCCGCGCGTGGTCGTCGACAAGGCAATACTGAAGCGATAGCTGCCGCTGCTGACGCTGCAGGCATTGGCCACCGCCGGCTCACTGCTCTGGTTGGCGATGTAGCGACCAACGAACGTGCCGCTTCCGTACGGACCACCCACGTACAGGTCCACGTTGATCGATTGCGCCAACCCGGTGGAGCACGCCCAGCCGCCAGTACTTGCATTGCCCGATCCATCGATAGCAACGCCGTCGATGTAGCCGAAAATTTGCGTGACGTATACGGTGGCCGTGCTGCTCCATGGGCTGCAACCGGTCGCATTGCAGGCCATGACCCGATAGCCATAGGTGCTGCTGCTCTTACCGCTTGCGCCCCAACTCAGGTTGGCGTTGTTCTGGATGGTGTTCCAGCCTCCTCCATTGACCTGTTCCTGAAGAACGTATGCCGTCGCCGCGGTGATGCTGTTCCAACTGATGGTGTAGCTGCCGTTGGCGCTGTTCCCTGGGCCATTGAGGGCGGGCGCCGTAGCGGGTATGGAGGGGCTGGCGCCGCCGCTTTCGCTTTTCTTGGTAACGCGATCGAGCGCGTCGTATTGGTAGGCGATCGTATGGCCGACCGCATCGGTCGTCGACAACACGTTGCCGTTGCCGTCATAGGCGTATGTGAGGCTTTGCCCATGCTGGCCGAGCTTCTGGTAGATACGGCCGAGCGAGTCGTATTTATTGGTTTCGACCAGTGTCGTGTTGCTGCCGCGCGCAACGGTATGACTGGTCACCTCGCCATTGGCGTCATACCCGAAACTTTCGGTCGAGGTACCGTCCTTGTCGTTGTGCGTGATGGACATGACACGCATGGTGGCCGGATCGCGGTTCCAGGTAGTGACCTGTCCATCGGGCCCGGTCAAGGTATAAAGCTCGCCGAAGCCGTCGTAGGCGTAGGTCCAGGTGGCAGAAGATCCGTTCGGGTATGTTGTTTTGGTCGCCACGCGCCCGCGTGGATCGTACGTATAGTCGGTGACATCGCCGTTCGGGCCCACGATATGGCCCGCTTGACCCAGTCCGTTGTAATTGCTGTAGGTCGTGGTTTGCCCGAGGCCGTTGCTGAACGACGTGAGGTTGCCTAGTGCATCGTACGAATAGGTATCCGTATCGCTGTTGTTCGGGGAGGGATGGACCACCGTCTCGGTCTGCACCATGCCGTTGCCATACAGCGTGTAGCCGTAAGTCGTGGTCAGCGTCTGGTTGGCAATGCCATTGTCAGGTTGGTGACGGATACGGAAGCCAGGCGGTTATGTGCATCGTAGGTATAAGTGGTTTTTCTAACGCCTTCGATGGTTTCGCTGAGCTTGCGGTTGAGGAGCACATTGGGGTCCCACGTGTAATCGGTGGTGCGGGCGTTGGGCGTGCCGTAGGCTTCTGTTTCGGTCTGCAGCTGACCATTGGTGGCATAGGTGTAGGTATGCGTGTTGCCGTTGTTGTCGATTTCCTCTGAAACGTGGTCGTTGGCATCGTAGGAAAGACCATGCACGGTCGCGCCGCAGGTTTGTACCGCGTCGTCGCCGACCAGGCTCAGCTCGCCATTGGCTACGCCACCCGCGCCGTTGGTTCCGGCATAGGTGTGCGTGGATTGATGACCCAGCGGATTGGTGATGGTGGCAACCAGCACTCCACTGGCGTCGGTGGCGTAGCTGACCGAGGTGTTTTCGGAACCATCGGCAAGATGAGTACCCGACGCCCAGCCGTAGTAAGTGCCGGCTGTTGTGACGTAACTAGTGTAGTCGTGAGGGGTGCCGTTGTAGTCCACCTCGCTCAGCACGGTCGGGAACGGCGAGACCGGTAGCGAAGTGTATTTGAAGGACACGGTGGTGGATGGCGAGCCCGGAAAACTCAGCGACGAAATGTCGTTGACGCTTCCGCCATTGCCACCGTAGACGATCGTATATGCGTTGCCAGCCGGATCGGTAACGGTCTGGGTGACTGTCACAGGCGATGTTGTCGCTACCGATGTCAGCCGGATGGATTGGCCATTCGTGTGGGTAACGGTCGTAGTGCTGCCCGATTTATTGATCGTCCAGCCTACGCCGGAGGCATCCGTGATGGCGATGAGGTTGCCATTGGCGTCGTAGATCTGGGTGGTTGCATCCTCGTCATGGAAGACGTAGTGGCCCGTCGACGCATCGAGCGTGAGCGTGGTGATATTTTTTGGGTCGGGAGGCGGACTTCCTGAGTCCACGCCGGCTTTGCCGAATTTGAACTTGGATCCATCCGGGCGATAAACGCTGAGAAAATTACATGACCCGGTCAGGTTGGGGGTGTCCTCGCAGTTGAGGTCCAGCGAATAATCCAGGTTGGTCGACCAGTTGAAGCCACCTACGCGGGAGGTGTTGTAATAGAGGACGAGCTTCAGGCCCATCTCGCCGGGCATCGCAAAGATAGGATAAGTCTCTACCTTGCTGCCCGTTTTGGGCAGGATGGGATCGGCCACCGTATCGCATGGGTCTTGGGTGGTGCTCTGGGTTGGCTGCTTGTTCGAAGTGAGGAACTCGTGCCCGTTGTGGACCGTGCCACTGCCGGTAGGGAGCGAAAGGAAACCCACAGCGGAGCCCCACGTGCCAACATTACCTGCCGTGATCTTGGGAGGTATGAATCCAGGAGCGTTTATCGTAGAAAGTACCGGACCTTTCGGGGCGGCCGGCGGGGCGTTTATCTGTTTGATGGTGGTGTCGTCCTGCGCGAACGCCACTCCCACCATAGACGAAAGGATCAGCGACAGGCCCGCGAACAAGCCGGTCCTCGATATACGCTTCGTTGCAAAGAGCATCCATCCCCCTAAATTTGAACACGCGCTTTCCGTGCCTTTGTCACGAAAAACGGATAATCGGCAAGCAACAGAAAACCATTCCGGTTATTGCCGGATTCGCGCGCCCCAGCCGCACTGCAAGTTCATGCACGGGTGTTCCATTGCGCGTCGACAATGCCGTGGCAGCAAACCAGGCACGCAACAATCAACCACAAGCATGGCCTGCTTTGCGAAGGTAGATTGCCGTGGATTTCCCCTATTCCCTGTCTACGTCGCGCTTCGGCGTCTGATCATTCCCTGTCCCCTGTGCTTGGGTGAACCATGCGATTGACTTACGAGGTGTTCCCCATTCTGGGCGCACGGGGCGCGATGTCAATAGGCTGTGAATGCCGCATCTGCTATGCAGGGCCGCGCGCCAGTTGTCATGATCGTCTATCTGATTGCGCGCAGAGGACGGTAAGGGCAGCACGTAGGCTGGGTTAGCGCAGCGTAACCCAGCAAGCTTGCATCGAGCGACCAACATTGCTGGGTTACGCTGCGCTAACCCAGCCTACGGATCTACGGAACAACTGGATCAATTCGGCAACCACGCATCGCGCCACGCCGTCAGTTTGTCGCCTTCCAGCAACCAATCCCTGAGCACCGCATCGCGCAACGTATCACCGATCTTCGCGGTCGCATCCAGATCGTCCAGGTGCATGCGGATCGCGCTCACCCATTCCTTGTAGCGATTCTTCACGCGCGTCACCGGCAAGTCGCCCTGGTAGGGAACGATATCGGTGCAGATCACCGGGAAGCCGCAGGCGCCGTATTCGAGCAGGCGCAGGTTGCTTTTGCATTCGTTGAAGGCGTTTTCTTCGAGCGGTGCAAGGGCGAGGTCCAGATTCAATGAAGCGAGTTTGCGCGGATATTCCTCGATCGGCACGCCGGTGTGGAACTCGTGCACATAGGGGCGCAGTTTGTCGGGGCACATGCCGAAGAAGACCCATTCCACTTCACCGGCAAGGTCGCGTATTACGTCGGCGATCAGTTCCAGGTCGCCGCGGTGCGAGGAGCCGCCGCCCCAGCCGACGCGCGGCTTGCGGCTTACGCGTCGCTGCGGGGAAAGGTCCTTCCACCAGTCCACCGGAAGGCGGTTGAGCACCACGCGGATGTCGCCGTGGAAACCTTTGAATTCGTCAGCTAGCGCGTCGGTGGAAACCACGAAGCGATCCACGGTGGACAGCGCACGGCGCAGTGACTTCACCACATCCTTGGGCATGATGCCGTGGAACATGCTTTTCACCGGAATCTGCTGGATCAGGTCGTCCAGTTCGAACACTCTGAAAGCGCTGGAATAATCGCGATAGTTTTCCAGCAGCTTGATCTGGTGTTCGTTGATCTGCCGCTGCAGCACCAAGGACGTGGGCTGGAAGCGTTCCATGGCGACGGGTGTCAGATGCACGCCGGCGATCACGCCTTCGACCATGCCCTGGCGCTGCATCGATGCGAATGGCTGGCGGATGCGGTAATGGCCGCAGCCGTGTTCGTCGGCGGCCACGCAGAACATGCGCGGCAATAACGGGCTGGCGAATGGCTGCCAGGCCTTGCTGCGCAGCGGGTCGAGTTCGAAGCCGGAGCCTTCGGTGCTGAGGTTCACGCTGTAGGCCGGATCGCGCGCAAGCAGTTTCAGCCACTTGCGGTACATCGCGCCCTGTTCGCCGCGGAAGCGTTTTTCCTTGGCCTCCTGCGCGCTCTTGTCGACCTTGTTCTGGCTGACGTTGCCGATGTGCATCAGGCGCGCGTACGGTGTCCACACGGTGAGGTAGCCGGCCTGCTGCACTTTCAGGCACAGGTCGACGTCGTTGTAGGAGACCTTGAAATCCTGCTCGTCGAAGCCGCCGACTTCTTCGTAGACCGCTTTGCGGATCATCAGGCAGGCCGCAGTGACCGCGGTGTAGTTCTGGTCCACGCGCAGGCGGTGCATATAGCCGTCCGCTTCCATCGGTTGGCCGATGAAGGGATGATCGGCCGGTCCGCGCAAGCCCAGCACCACGCCGCCGTGCTGGATGCGGCCGTCGGGGTAATGCAGCTTGGCGCCGACGATGCCCACTTCCGGTCGCTGCGCATGGTTGAGCAGCGCTTCGATCCAGTCCGCATGCAGCACGGCGGTGTCGTTGTTGAGCAGGATCAGGTATTCGCCGCGTGCCTGCGTCGCGGCGAAATTGTTGATCGCCGAATAATTGAATGGATGCGGATAGCGCAGCACGCGCAGCTGCTGGCTGTTCAAACGCTCGATGCCATCGAGATACGCGCAGGCGGCCGCCTCGTCGGTGTTGTTGTCGACGATCAGCAGCTCGTAGTTGAAGTAGCTGGTCTTGGACAGCAGGCTGTCGATCAAGCCGTTGAGCAGCGGCAGCTGGTTCTTGGTCGGCACGATGATCGACACCAGCGGCTGCCGCGCATGCTGGTACACCACGCGGTTGAAGCCGGGCAATGCGCCGGCTTCCAGGCGATGCGGAATGCGGATGCGCGAAAGATGGCCGGACACGATATCACCGCTGTGCGCCTTCACCGTCTCGGTCCCCAGCCAATGACTGTACGGCAGCGCGGCGCGGTACATCACCTCGCCGATATGGCCGATGGCCTGCAGGCCGTCCGTCTCGATCAGGCGGAACAAAAGGTCGTAGGGCGCCATGTCGCCGTAGTGCACGGCGAGGCCGCCCAGTTCCAGGCAACGTTGCCGTGCAAAGCCTAGTGCGCGGCCCACGTAGGGATAGCTGCGCAACATGTCCAGGTTGAAGTCAGGCTTGAAGATCGGCTGTTCGAAGGCCCCGCTCTTTGCTTGCGTGTCTTCGTCGGCATAGACCGCGCGCACATACGGATGCGCCACCACGCGTTCGGCCAACAGCAGCAAGGCCGCCGGATGCAGCAGATCGCCCGCGTACAACAATTGCACCCAGTCGGCATCGCTTGCGGCGATTTCATCGTTGAGCCGCTGCATGGGGTCGCCGTTGTTGCTGAGCACGCTCACGTGGTAATGCGGGTACTGCTGCGCTTCCAGGCTGGCTTGCGTGGCGCGCATGGCATCCACGTCGTTGGCCTGGTCGATCACGATCACCTGTATCTGCGGCGAACCGAGTGCCTCGATGCGGCGCAGCGCCTGTGCAACGGCTTGCTCGCTGAGCTGCTGCTGCGCCTGCCACTGCTTGTAGAGATTCGAAGGCGGCGGTGGTATCAGCCATTCCGGAATGATCTTCAGATGGCGGTCGGTGCGGTTCCAGCAATCGCCTTCGTGGATTTCGCGGGCGAAGGCCTCGTTGATGTTGCGGCCGTGACCGATCCATTCCGCCGACGCGTCGAGCATCAGGCGCTTGCATAGCCAGGTCACGCGTTCAAGCGGCGAAGCCAGGCCGAGCAGCGCTTCCAGCCCGGCTTCGTAGGCGATCTGCCACAGCCCGACATACACCGGAATCTGTTTCTCCACCGGTTGCCGTGCGCGCCATTCGCTGCCGCGGAAGACGAGGCTGTCGCCATCGGCGTCCAGGTACATATGCGCAGGCAGAGCGTCGATCCACTCGCCAGGAATCTTGTCGTCTTCGCCCGCCTGCTCGTAGACCAGCGCGCTCCACTTGCGCAGCAAGGCGACCAGCAGGTCGGCGCGTTGCTCGTGGATGACGCGGCGAATCAGCACCAGCAAGGAGCGTCCGGCAGCGAGCGGGTACGGCTCGCGCACGGGGTCGAAGGCCGAGCCGGTCCACCTGGATTGCGGCGACAGCGCGCGCGGCGCGACCTGTACGCGGCCCTTGTGCAGCAGGTATTCGGTGACTGTGTTGCCGGCGGGCACACGGTTGTCGGCGAAGCTTTGCGCCTGCACGTCGCGGCGCAATAGCGAAGGCGCCCCGCGGCGATGGGCGATCAGCAGCAGTCCCGGCGCGTAATCGGCCAAGGTGCCGGCTTCGAAATGCATCTCCCATTGCATCGCTTCCGCACCGGCTTCGCGCAGCAGCGGGCGTTGCGCGATCAAATCATCCAGCCGCAGTGCGGGAGCGGCGTCCTGCGCCTGTGCGGAAATGAGCACTTCCGGCAGCAGCGCGTCGGGGAAGGCGAGCCGCACGTCGATCGCGGCAAGACCGGCGGCGCGCAAGGCCGCCTCGATAGACGCCCGCGAAGGAACATGTTTTTGTGCGGGCGAAGCCTGGCGGTTGGGTGTGACCAGGATCAGGCTGCCGTCGGGTTTCAGTGCGCTTGCGGCGATAGCGATGGCGTCGCGCACGCTGGCGCCGCGGGGCCATGCCTCGGCGTAATCGTCCGCAATCGTCAGCATCACCACGTCGTAATCCGGCCGCAATGCCAGCTCGCGCAGGCTGGCCTGGAAGACGCGTGCCTGCGAGCAATCGCGCAGGCGCGCTGCGGCGACGCGCGCCCAGTGCGGCGTGAACTCGATCGCATCCACGCTGCAGCCACGCTCGGCCCAGGCGCGTGTCAGCACGCCGCCGCCGCAGCCGATCTCCAGCACACGCGTGCCGGCAGGGAATGTATCGAAGGCCTGCAGCAGATTGGCGCGCCGCGGCGACAGATGCAGCGCGCTGGTGCGGCTATGGATTTCCTTCGCCAGTACAGGCGAAAACACGCTGGTATCGTCTGCTTCGCGCACCAGGTCGTACAGCGCGGTGGCGACCGGATGGATCGCCTTGTGCACGGGACGGTCGCGCAGCGGCAAATGCCACACGCCTTCGTCGTTCTGCACGAAGGCTTCCAGCGGCCAGGCGGACGGCAGCACGCCGAGCTGGGCGATCACCCGCAGCACGATGTCGTCATGCACGCTGTTGAGAATCGCTTCGTGGGACAGGAACTCGCTCCAATCACGCGCGCCGCCGCCATCGGCGAAGCCGCGATTGAACTTGTGCCGGCATTCTTCTTCGGACTTGCTCCAGTAGTGATTGATGCGTAGCGCATCCACCGACACCTTGGCGGTGAAGGGGCCGTCGATCGGCTGCCGGTTCTCGTCCACCGCGCGCGCGTTGTCGGCGTACACCATGTAGTGCGCGTTCTTGCAGCCCACCACCCGGGACGGCTGCACGATACTTTTTATATGTGCGTTCTCCGAACGGTAGCTGCCGTCGGGCAGGCGCAGATGCGCGTACTGCACCCCGCCGTTGAGCTCGCCGCGGCGCAGGTAGTTCTCCAGCACGCCGCCTTCGGGCTTCTGCGTGTGGCCGGACGAACCGAACATCACCCAGTTCACGCCGACAGCGGGGTGGTCGGCATAGTCGGCCAGCACGTCCGGCAAGAGTTTGGCGTTGGGCGAGAACAGGAATTCGTCCACGTCGATGAAGGCGATCCAGTCCGCCTCGCCGCCGTGCGTCTTCAGGCAGTGCTCGTAGGCCTGCAACTGTGCCGGATGCTGCGGCCATTCGTGCAGCACTACCGCGCCGGAGGCCAGCTGCGGCTGCAGCGCGTCGAGGTAACGATCCGAGCTGTTGTTGTTGTAGAGATAGAAGCGTTCCACGCCCATGAGCTGATGGAACTCGACCCATTCACGCAGGTACGCCGCCTCGTCCTTGAACACCGCGCAAATCGCAAGCATGCAACGCATGTGGTTTCCTCGTCTTTATCGATGGCGCGGGCGCGCGGGGGCGTCGGAAATCTGACGCTTCCGGCGCGCGGGTGCCGGGTATGCGAGGGTGGGAGCAATGTTGGTGCCAATGAACGTGACTCCCTCTCCCTTCCGGGGAGAGGGTTGGGGTGAGGGGCCAACCTCGCGGGGAATTTTTTGTAGGTTGGGGTGTAAACCCCAACATCGCCATGCCTGTGCATTGCGCGATGCCTGGAAATTGCCTGCGGCGCTTTCGGCCCTTGCGGACCGAGTCACTTTCTCTTGCGTGCCCAAGAGAAAGTAACCAAAGAGAAGGCACCCCGAGGGGGCGCTTGGCGGGCATCCATGCCCGCCAAGTGCGTGAAGGGTGGGCGGGGTTTTTCGACAGCCCATCCGTGGGCTGACGAAAAACAAGCCGACATCCATGCCGGCTTCCCTGCGGGCTGATCCGCCCACCCTTCACCGCCCCCTAGGGGCCCCGA
>NZ_JBQCHP010000169.1:0-15832 GCF_051954575.1 Dyella sp.
CTTGATCGGCATGCCGGCGTCCACCTCACGCAGGAAGCCGATGATTTGTTCTTCGCTGAAACGCTTTTTCACGTCCAATCTCCTTCAGTTGGGGGATTGGACTCCAAATCGTTGTGCTACTCAAAATCGGGGGGACGTCGAAGCCTGTAGAAGGTAGTAACGCGGCATAGTTCAGGGTGCCAGTAACGGCAATAGGGTGTGTATTCATCGCATCTCCTAAGTTGCGCCCCCTTTTGTTTCGGGTGACGGCCTGAGCTCAGGCGATGCTTAAGGTATAAATGAGGAAAGGATTGAAAACAGCGGGGGCTTTTTAATCCCGGTTCGATTTCGCTTCGCGATAGGCTTTTCGTACCTCTAGATATATCGCTTTAACACGTGGTTCCGACAACCCAAATTTCTTTGAGGCCATCACGTATTTTTTAGACAAAGATAAGTCCGTGTGCTCGGGCAGCAAATCTTCGATGAAATGATAAATCTTCATCTTCAGGGAAAACGCCGCACGTGGGGCATGTGGCGGTTTTCGCAAAGACAATGCGGCGCTGACGTCATCACCCCTAGCTATGGTAGCGTGCATGTCACGCAGCAGCTCAGCAATGCCTCGATTAATACGTCCGGTAACGGCAGCATCACTTAGATGTACTGCTAATTCCTCGTGAAGTCTCAGGCCTTCCGAGTAGTCGCCCTTAGCGGAAAGATTGCGAAGGGTATCTAGCCAAGCCCTGCTGAACCATTCCAAGTTACCTGGCTCTTCCTCACGCATCAATCCACGCCCTCATATGCCTTTGCAAGAAAAGACCCCGTTAGCTCCGATCATCAGCTACGAAACGATATGAATCGGCCCTGGATGCTGTTGCAGCTTATGAAGATGTCATCAGGGACGAGCTGCATGGTTAATCATTTGCCGAGCACTTTCTTTGAAAGCTTCTTGGCCGGGGAGGTCACTTTATGCGCCTTCCGCCTCTCGGCTAGGAACTTTGTAAGCAAGGCTTCTGGGGGTACACCCATAGCCTCGCTGATCTCGATCATCTCGATGAGATCAATGCGACGCTCCCCACGCTCGAACTTCGACACGAAAGTTTGGGTGCCTCCCAGCCTCGCCGCCAGCTCCACCTGAGTAAGGCAGGCTTGCTCACGCGCTTCACGCAGTAGCGCGAGAAACAGCTGATAGTCAGCGTGGTGAGTCGAACGTGCCATGGCATCTTGCTGTAGGGAGCAAGGCCAAGCTAAAGTCCGTTCTGGAATAGTCCAAAACGGACTATTTAGTACGGCGACGCCGACCCAATCAGTACCTACTTGAGCACCCACGCGTCACGTGGGCACCACTCAATCAGGCATGCATGTCCAATCGGCGCGTCAGGTCGGAATGAAGCCGAATCGTTACTCGGGATAGGGAGAGGCTATGAGAAAGATATTTTTTGTTCTGGCTGCCACATTGGGAGCCGCTTCGGCCTGGGCACAGGAGGGTTTGAGCACAGGCGGTATTACCGCAATTGCGCCGCAGGAGTCGCCGCATCAGACGGAAGAACAATATATGCAACAGTGGGCAGCAAAAACTCAGGCGGGTCAGCAACAAGCTGCTCAGCAAGATGCTAGTAACAATGCTTTTGTTGTGGCGCACGTATCCGACCTCAGAGGCGTCCTGGCGCTATGGGACCAGGCGTTGCGTACAAATGACCCACGCATACACGTCCTTGGTGATCTGAACAAGGTGATCCCAGACGGAGTCGTTATGCAGACTTTGTACAATGACGTAGGAGTTGCAATGTTCGGCAAGTTGGGGGTAGTTACTTTCCGACAAATGCCCGATGGCTCGCTCAAGTGGGAGATCACTTCGTTCGAGTCAAAGAATGTTAGAACAAAAAAAGAAGCACGGGCTTTAACCGAGCAAACATATTGGGGCGTTATCAGAAATCAGTGCAACATTCTCATCAAGCAAGGGACGATGACTTCATGCAACAACATCCTCCCGAAGGAATACCAAATGGATTCCGCGCCTGTGCTGACTGCTTCGCCCATTCAAGCCAAACCTGTCGAAGCACGTCCAATGACCGCAGCCGATGTAGCAGCTTTTCGGAAAGCGCATCCAGATGTGCCACAGCCTTTAGGTGGTGGAATGTATCGAGTCCATCTATATAGCGGTGGTACTGCCATCATGACCGACCAACAATGGGACGACTATTCGACGCAGCATTATCAAAAGTGTCAGATGGGCATCCCTGACCACTGTGAAAAGTGATATGAAGTAGAGATCGAGTCCCTCTCTCTGTCGTCGCAGCGACCTTCCGGCTGGGATGATCAATTACCCCAGCCCTTTGCAATTCCGCATCAATCGCGTGCAGTGGCGGACTTACTATCACCCCGCCATACACGCATACCCGCGCTTGCAAATAGGTTGCTCGCGCGGGCTCAAGCGGTATACACCACAGACCAACTCCATCCGGGTATAGAGCAAGTGGAATACTGGTCCCGCATTGCGCTTGAATGCGATGGTCAGCCAAATACATCAGCCTATCTTGCGCTGGAAGGCCACCACCACATGCTCACTTTCGTCTGTTTCTAACGACGACTGGACCTGCGCCCATGATTCGCCCGCCTGCATCCTGTCAACGATATCAGCCCAGCGCTGTAGCATCACACGGCGCGGATTGAGATACACCGCCTTGTTGTACGTCCCACGTATTGCATCGGGATCACCGTGCGAAAGCTGGCGCTCGATCCAGTCCGACTCATAGCCCAGTTCGTTCATGCAGGTAGAAAGAACATGGCGAAAACCATGTGCAGTCTGCTTGCCGCTGTAACCCATCCGCTTGAATAAGTTGTTGACTGCACCATCGCTCAAGGGCTTGGACGGATCATTGCGCCCGATGAACACGTGCTCAAACGTCCCGGTTAACTTGTGCAATTCACGTAGCATCTCAATGGCTTGGCGCGGCAACGGCGTTGTATGCCTATAGCCGCGTTTCTGTAATTCGCGCCCCTGTGCGATCTCCCACAACCCGGCATCCAGGTCCAACTCCGTCCATTTCAAGGTTCTCGTTACACCCGGACGATTACCTAGCCACACGGACAGCATGGCGCACCCTTTCACCGTAGGCGCACTGGTAACTTTCGCCAACTCTTGCAGGAACGCAGGTAGTTGATCTGGCTCCAAATGGGGAAAGTTCTTGGGTGGTGGAGCAACTCCCTTCACCGCCAGCAGATCGCGGGTCGGATCTTTTTCTGTCCAGCCCATTGCGCGCGCATAGCTGTAAATCGCCTTTAGCCACTGGCGAACCTTTTTCGCAACATCGAAGGCACCGCGGTGCTCGATACCCGCCACCAGCGTTACCAGCTCCGGTGCACTGATCGCATCCAGCGGCCGGGCGCGCAGAGATGGCAGCAAATCCTTGTCCAGATACTCGCGCACTTGCGCCTCCGTGCGTGGCTTCCATGCGGCTTTTCGGTACAGATGCCACGCCTCAGCAGCTTCACCGAAGGTATTTGCCATTCGCTGTCGCTGCGCCAGCCTTTGAACTACACGACGCTCTGCGGGATCGATACCCTCGGCAATCAATTGGCGCAAACGAACTGCTTCAGCACTGGCATCTTTCAAAGAAGTTTCCGGGTAAGGGCGTCCCACCGATATCCACTTGGCTTTGCCACCGAAGCGGTAGCGGAGTCGCCAATACTTGGCGCCTTCGGGCATGACTAGCAGTGTCAGGCCGCCCCCTGCCGGCATGGTGTATTTCTTCGGCCGAGGCTTAGCGTTTTTGATTTTTATATCAGTTAGTTGCGAACGCATGTGTAGTACCGAGTGCGAAAAAACATCCCGACTGTGTAGCTTTTCGGGCCGTCTTGAATTTCGTGCTACGCACTTTGCTACATACCGCCAGCAGGATGCAACGAGACAACTCTGGACAATAAGCAACAAAAAACCCCGCTTTTACGCGGGGTTTTTTGACTTCCTGGATTTCCTTGGACAACCTCGGAAATCTGTTTGGCTGGGAGACTAGGATTCGAACCTAGATAAACGGAGTCAGAGTCCGTTGTCCTACCGTTAGACGATCTCCCAATACCTGGGCCGTGCGGTGCGCTCTGACCTGGTGCACCGGACGGTCGAAGTGCTGCCTCGGGCGAGGGTTAGCGCTTCGAGAACTGGGTGGCGCGACGGGCCTTGTGCAAGCCGACCTTCTTACGCTCGACTTCGCGGGCGTCGCGGGTCACGAAGCCGGCCTTGCGCAGTTGCGGCTTCAGGTTTTCGTCGTACTCGATCAGGGCGCGAGCGATGCCGAGGCGGATTGCGCCGGCTTGGCCGGTGATGCCGCCACCAGCGACCGTGACCTTGATGTCGAACTTGTCAGCGCTCTGGGTGAGTTCGAGCGGCTGGCGCACGATCATGCGCGAGGTTTCGCGGCCGAAGAACTCGTCCAAGGTCTTGCCGTTCACTTCGATCTGACCGCTGCCCTTGCGCAGGAACACGCGAGCTGCGGAGGTCTTGCGGCGGCCGGTGCCGTAATTCTGCTGAATCGACATATAAATCCTTAGATTTCCAGCGCCTGCGGCTGCTGGGCGGTATGCGGATGTTCGGCGCCGCCGTACACCTTGAGCTTGCGGTACATGGCGCGGCCCAGCGGGTTCTTCGGCAGCATGCCCTTGACGGCGATCTCGATCACGCGCTCGGGATGGGTGGCCAGGAGGTCTTTCAGGCTGGTCGTCTTCAGGTTGCCGACGTAGCCGGTGAAGCGGTGGTACATCTTGTCGTCCAGCTTGGCGCCAGTGACAGCCACCTTCTCCGCGTTGATCACGACGATGTAGTCGCCGGTATCCACGTGCGGGGTGAACTCGGGCTTGTGCTTGCCGCGCAGGCGACGCGCAATCTCGGTCGAGAGGCGACCGAGCGTCTTGTCCGTGGCATCAACCACGTACCAGTCGCGCTTGACGCTTTCCGGCTTGGCGCTGAACGTTTTCATTTCGGAATACCTGTCTGCCGCCACAGGGGCGGTAAGCGGAATCGGTGAATAAAGGCGCGAGATGATAGCGAAGCTTTCATCTATCGCGCAAGCCCACGGTGGGGTTGCGAGTTGAGAATGATAGCATGATCCACATGCCTCTTGAGAACCCCCACCGGATTGCCGCGCTGGCTGACCAGTGCGTGCAATGCGGCCTGTGCCTGCCGGTTTGCCCCACCTATGCCCTGGACGGCAACGAAGCCGAGTCCCCACGAGGCCGGATCGCCATTGCGGCGGCGCTGGCGCGGGGGCAGGTTTCCGTTACGGCGGCGCTACGCGAACCGTTGGATCACTGCCTGGGCTGCCTCAATTGCCAGCGGGTCTGCCCGGCGGGCGTCAAGTATGACGAGCTGCTGGTGGAGACGCGAGCGCTGCTCGGGCCGGCGCCAGAGCGGCCTCGGCTGTTGCTCGAGGCTGCGAAACGGCCTGGTTTGAATCGGTGGCTGCAACGACTGGATCGCTGGACCGCTGCGCCGCTATGGCTGGGCCGTTTGCTGCCGGGCAAGAAATATGCACCCTGGCGCACCGCCTTGGCACTGCTGCGGGGACATAGCGGCCAGACAACTACCATCGTCAAAACGCTTGGACTTGGCGCACCCCGCAAGCCCAAGCAACCCCACCCCGGCCCTCCCCTGCCGAGCAGGGGAGAGAGTGTGAGTGTGGCGCTGTTCCCTGGCTGTACGGCCAGCGTGCAGGATGCGGAGGCCGAGCGCGCCGCCGAAATCTTGCTGGCAGCGGCTGGCTATCGTGTTGTTCGCCTGCCGGCTTTCTGCTGCGGGGCGCTGGATCTGCATGATGGTGCGACACGCGATGCCGAAGCCGCCGCTGTGCGTGTGCGAAAAGCATGGGCAGGCATGGGTGCAGATCACCTCGTCACCGTCACGCCGGGCTGCCTGAGTACGCTGCGCCGCACCCTGCCTGAGGTGCGCGTGGACGATCCCTACCGCCTGCTGGCCGAGCGCATCGATGGCTTGCAGTTCAGCCCCCTGCCCGCCCGGCTGGCCCTGCACGTACCGTGCAGCCAGGCCAACGTGGCGCGCAGCGATGCGGCGCTGCTGCAGCTGTTGCAGCGGATCCCCCAGTTGGAACTGAAGCGCCTGTCCGCAGCGCCCTATTGCTGCGGCGCGGCCGGCAGCCACGTGCTGCAGTTTCCCGGGCGCGCCGCGCAATTGCGGGAAATCGCGTTGTCACAGGTGGACACACTGGATGTGCATGGGCTTCTGTCGTCCAATATCGGTTGCCGCCTGCATCTGGCGGCCGGGCTGGACCAACGCGGCTCCACCCTGCCGACCTTGCACCCGCTGACCCTGCTCGCGCAGCAATGGATACCGTCATGAACGTACGCACATTTACTCCGCTCGATCGCCTGCTCGCCGGCATCGAGCGCGCACTTGAAACCGTGGCCGGCGCGCCGGAAGCCCACCGCGCCTCGCCCGCGCACCACTTCGCCGAAACCGAGCTGGACGACCCGCAGCGACGCCACGTCGCTGGCCTGATGCGGGTGAACCATACCGGCGAAGTGTGCGCGCAAGCGCTATACGACGGACAGGCCGCGCTCGCCCGCAAGGACGAAAACCGCGCACATCTGCAAGACGCCGCCGCCGAGGAAACCGATCACCTCGCATGGTGCGCCGAGCGCCTGCACGAACTGGAAAGCCGTCCCAGTCTGCTCAACCCGCTGTGGTACGCAGGCAGCTATGCCATTGGCGCGCTGGCAGCACTGGCGGGCGACAAGATCAGCCTGGGCTTTGTAGTGGAAACCGAGAAACAGGTGGAAGCGCACCTGGCCGATCACCTGGAAAAGCTGCCCGCCCAGGACGAACGCTCGCGCGCGGTGCTCAAACAGATGCAGGAAGATGAAGTGCGGCATGCACGCAACGCGCGGGAACGTGGCGGCATTGCGCTGCCGTTTCCGATTCCGCAGATGATGCATGCGACGTCGATGGTGATGAAGACGGTGGCTTATCGGGTCTAGTTGATAAGACGCCGGGCCCCGGCGTTCGCCGGGGCGGCGGGTTGTTGTTCAAGGCAAGCCTTGGCCCCTCACCTCAATCCTCTCCCGGCGGGGAGCGGAAGCACGAAAAACCCGCCTTTCGGCGGGTTTTTTCGTCACATCAGGTTGCGTCCGTGGAACAGCTCCTCGATTTCCCGGCGCAGCAGTTGCTCGATCTTCTGCCGCTCCTTGAACGACAGATCGTCCGCGTGCGCCTCGAACAGATATGTGTCGAGATCGAAGTCCTTGATGTGCATCTTGGTGTGGAAGATGTTCTCCTGGTACACGTTCACGTCGAACATCTCGTATTTCTGGCGGATGTGGCGGGCCAGGTAGTCCTGCACGGAGTTGATCTTGTGGTCGATGAAGTGCTTCTTGCCCTTCACGTCGCGCGTGAAACCGCGCACGCGGTAATCACACACCACGATGTCCGACTCGAAACTGTCGATCAGGTAGTTCAGCGCCTTCAGCGGGGAGATCACGCCGCAGGTGGCCACGTCGATGTCCGCGCGGAAGGTGGCGATGCCGTTGTGCGGATGCGTTTCCGGATAGGTGTGGACGGTGATGTGGCTCTTGTCCATGTGCGCCACCACCGCGTCGGAAATGGTGTCGCGGCCGAGCT
The DNA here is from genome assembly GCF_051954575.1 of Dyella sp. Taxonomy (GTDB): domain Bacteria; phylum Pseudomonadota; class Gammaproteobacteria; order Xanthomonadales; family Rhodanobacteraceae; genus Dyella_B. Next base: position 7,604 of record NZ_JBQCHP010000169.1, read on the forward strand.
TCTCCACCACCGGCTCCTCGGAAATGAGGATGGTGACGGACGCACCCTGCGGGTCGTAGTCCTGGCGGGCCACGTTGAGGATGTTCGCGCCGATGATCTCGGCCACGTCAGTGAGGATCTGCGTGAGGCGATCGGCGTCGTACTGTTCGTCGATGTACTCGATGTAGCGCTGGCGCTGATCTTCCGACACGGCGTAGCAGATGTCGTAGATATTGAAGCTCAGGGCTTTGGTAAGGTTGTTGAAGCCCTGCAGGCGCAGGCGCGGGAGGGGTTTCACCACGGCGACACTCCATGGCCGGGTCACGGCCGACAGGTGAGGCGGGTTAGCTACAAGGGTCCCCGCTGATTAGAAAGGCATGCTGGACCCTTATCCTGCACGCCCCTTGTGTACGGACGATGGCAAAGGGAGCGCCGCCGTCCGGAAGACTGCGAAGTATGCGGCAATTTGGATGAAAACAGAACCTCGACGCAGGCCGGGCCGCCTTACCCGGGCTCAAGGGATGCTCTGATCTATTCCACGTACCCGTCACCGCACGGTATGCGCGGCTTGCACGCGGGGAGGGCACATGGATGTGCCCGGCCTTGAGGAGCGAGGAACAGACGGCCAGTCTGCCTTGCGCTGCGCAACACACCCTGCGAACCTTCTGGACATCATGCCGGGTGCGTGGAATAGATCAGAGCATCCGTAGCCCGCCTTGCCGGAGCCATCACGCGACAGATGAGGGAATACCTTCGGACATCCCTCCGCTTCCCATGACTTTGCCATAATGCGAAAGTCGCACAGGATGCGTCTAGTTTCAGATCCGGTCGCCGGATGAGGCGGCCCTTAGGACCAAACTTGGGGAAAACTTCTGTGGTGCAACTGAAATACCAGTTACAACAGGCCTTCGAACGTTCACAGGCCCCGCTCGGCTTTGCGCCCGACCCGGCCTCCATGGAACGTTTCCTGGGGCTCTGCCACCGCCGCCGCTACCCGGGCAAGACCGCCATCATCCGTCCCGGCGACCCCGCCAACACGCTTTACTACGTGATCGAGGGCTCGCTGGCCGTCTGCACGGAAGACGAGCAGGGCCGGGAGCTGATCCTGGCCTACATCAGCCGCGGTCAGTTCATCGGTGAGATGGGCCTGTTCGTGGAGCAGGCGCAGCGCGAGTCGATGGTGCGCACCCGCAGCCCCTGCGAAATGGCCGAGATCAGCTACGAGCGCCTGTTCCAGCTGATGGAAGGTCCGCTGCGCGAGGAGTGCCCGAAGATCCTATTCGCCATCGGCGCCCAGCTCACCCACCGCCTGCTGCGCACCTCGCGCCAGGTGAGCCGCATGGCCTTCATGGACGTCACCAACCGCATCTCCCGCACCCTGCTGGACCTGTGCCAGGAGCCGGACGCGATGAGCCATCCCGAAGGCACCCAGATCCGCATCTCCCGCCAGGAAGTCAGCCGCATCGTGGGCTGCTCGCGCGAGATGGTCGGCCGCGTGCTCAAGCAGCTGGAAGAGCAAGGCATGATCGACGTGTCGGGCAAGACCATCGTGGTGCGCGGCACGCGTTGAGGTTTGTGCCTCCTCCCCCGCGGGAGAGGAGGCGTAGGTTGGAGTGCAAACCCCAACGCCGTCATGTCGATGCGTGCGAAATGTTGGGGTTTGCCCCCCCCCAATCTACGAATGGCGCCGCACGCATCCAGGCATCAGTACCACGCCACCCGCGTCACCGCGCAGCCCAGCGCCTTCTCCACCCGCTTGCACAGCTTGGGCGTGCCGTTGACCAGCACCGCCTCGCCGGCCTGCTTGAGCATCGGCAGGTCCTGGAAGGAATCGGTGTACGCCACGCGCCAGCTCTGCACACCCTTGGCGGCCAGGTTCTGCACCTTGCGCCGGCCGACGTTGTGCACGTGCACGCGCATGCCGAACAGGCCAGGCCTGAGCTGGCTGGCGACAATGGAAAGCTTCGGCAGGCCAAGCTGGCTGAGCAAACGCGTCACCAGCGTCCGCTCGCACCCGGTAACGATGATGACGTCATCGCCATCGGCCAGATGCCGGCGCAGCGCGATCAAGCCATCGCGATAGAACTGGCGCGGACGGCGTACGAGTTGATCGGCAAACGCCTCGACCGCAGCTTGATAACCCTGCGCGCCAAGCCCGCACAGGGCGATGTGCGTTAGCGCCCGCTCCGCCAACCGGCGGGAAAACACGCCGCACAGCAGCCACCACGGCATGGTCATCGCGGCCAGCACTTTGTGTATCGGCGAGCCGTAACGATGGCGGATGAACAACTCGAACGCATCGCCCTGGAACAGCACGCCATCGAAATCGAACAGCACCGTACGTGACGCACTGGCGTCGCCACCGGCTTGCACCGGCGTGTGGATGGATTCCCCTGTAACCATGGTCAGTGCGTATTGAACAGCCGCTTCAATTCCTGTCCCGGCTCGACGGCGCGCATGAAGGCCTCGCCAACCAGAAATGCGTTGATGCCCGCTTCGCGCAGGCGCGCCACGTCCGCCGGCGTGTGGATACCCGACTCGGCGACCAGGATGCGGTCGTATTCCATCAGTTGCTGCAGTTCGAGCGTGGTTTCCAGCGAAGTTTCGAAGGTGCGCAGATTGCGGTTGTTGACGCCGATCAGCGGCACCGGCACGGCCTGGGCCCGTTCCAGTTCCTCGGCGTCGTGCACTTCGCACAGCACGTCCAGGTCCAATTCGGCAGCCAGCAATGACAGTTCCAGCAAGTCCGCATCGCCCAGCGCAGCCACGATCAGCAGAATGCAGTCGGCACCGATCGCGCGCGCCTCGTACACCTGGTAGGGATCGATGATGAAGTCCTTGCGCAGTACCGGCAGCGAACACGCGGCGCGCGCCTGCTGCAGGAACGCTTCGCTGCCCTGGAAGAAATCCTTGTCGGTCAGCACCGACAGGCAGGCTGCGCCGCCCAGCTCGTAGCTGCGCGCAATCGCTACCGGATCGAATTCCGGACGGATCACGCCCTTGCTCGGGCTGGCCTTTTTCACTTCGGCGATCACCGCCACGTCGCCGTCGGCGATCTTGGCCTCGATGGCGGCGGCGAAACCGCGTGTATCGGGCATGTCGGCCACGCGCGCGGACAGCTCCTTCAGCGGCAACTTGGCGCTGCGCTCGGCGAGCTCTTCCGCCTTACGGGCAAGGATGCGTTGAAGGATGTCGGTCATGGACGGTGATTGGCACTGAAGAAAAGGAGTAAGGCAGCGGCTGGGCTTAGTATCAACTATCCGCCAGCCGCCGGGTGGTGGCCACGAATGCGTCCATTTTGGCACGAGCCGCGCCGCTGGCGATGGTGGCCCGGGCCAGCTCGATGCCGCGGCCGATGCTGCCGGCCAACCCGGCGGTGTACAGCGCCGCGCCGGCGTTAAGGCAGACGATGTCATGCGGCACGCCGTGACGGTTGTCCAGCGCATCCAGCAGCATGCGCTTGGACTCCTCGGCATTCTCCACGCGCAGATTGCGGCTGGAAGCCATGGCCAGGCCGAAATCCTCCGGTTCCACCTCGTACTCGTGCACTTCACCGTCGCGCAGCTCGCCCACCAGGGTGGAGGCGCCCAGCGAAATCTCATCCATGCCGTCGCGCCCCCATACCACCAGGGCATGCTGCGCGCCCAGCGCCTGCAAGACGCGCACCTGGATGCCGACGAGATCCGGGTGAAAAACCCCCATCAGGATGTTCGGCGCACCGGCCGGATTGGTGAGCGGCCCTAGGATATTGAACAGCGTACGCACGCCCATTTCCTTACGTACCGGAGCCACCACCTTCATCGCCGGATGATGATTGGGCGCGTACATGAAGCCGATATCGGTCTCCACCATGCATTGCGCCACCTGCGCCGGCGAAAGATCGATGCACGCACCGAGCGCCTCGAGCACATCCGCACTGCCCGACTTGGACGATACGCTGCGCCCGCCATGCTTGGCGATGCGCGCGCCCGCCGCAGCCGCCACGAACATCGACGCGGTGGAGATGTTGAAACTGGATGCGCCATCACCGCCAGTGCCGACTATGTCGAGAAAATAAGGATGCGCCGGTGCGTCCACCTTGGCCGACAGCTCACGCATCACGCGCGCCGCGCCGGTGATCTCGCCCACGGTTTCCTTCTTCACGCGCAGGCCGGTGATGATCGCCGCCGTCATCAGCGGGCTCACCTCGCCGCTCATGATCTGGCGCATCAGCGCGATCATTTCATCGTGGAAGATCTCGCGATGCTCGATCGTGCGCAGCAAGGCTTCCTGCGGTGTGATGGTGATGACCCGCCCCGTCATGCGGCGAGCTTTTGCAGCGGCAGGCCGAGGAAATTGCGCAGCAGGTCGTGACCATGCTGGGTAAGAATCGATTCGGGATGGAACTGCACACCTTCCACCGCCAGCGTCTTATGGCGCAGGCCCATGATCTCGTCGATGGAGCCGTCCGGGTTTTCCGTCCAGGCCGTCACTTCCAGGCAATCGGGCAGCGAGGCTTGTTCCACCACCAGCGAGTGATAGCGCGTGGCCTCGAACGGATCGGGCAAGCCGGCAAACACGCCCTTGCCCAGGTGGCGCACCGGCGAGGTCTTGCCGTGCATGATCTGCTTGGCCCGAACCACCTTGCCGCCAAAGGCCTGGCCAATGGCCTGGTGCCCCAGGCACACGCCGAACACCGGAATCTCCCCGCTCAATTCCTTGAGCACCGCCAGCGACACGCCCGCATCGTCCGGCGTGCCCGGACCTGGCGAGATCATGATGTGCGACGGCCGCAGCGCACGGATGCCGGCCACGTCCAGCGCATCGTTGCGCACCACCCGCACCTCCTGCCCCAGCTCGCCCAGGTACTGCACGAGGTTGAAGGTGAAGCTGTCGTAGTTGTCGATCATTAGCAACATGCGCGTTCAACTCACTGATTTTAAATATTTATATCAATCGCAATCCAGGCAAACGCAAAGCACCCAGGTAACGAATGACCATCCGCAGAGCGGATTCTGATCATTGTACCGGCCTATGTCGCGACGCCGCAGCATTCAGCAATGCATGGCATGTAGAACGTGCGCGAGCTTCGCAGCGCCTGACCTTGTCAGAAGAGCCTACTTGGCTCAAGCCATCCGTAAGAAAAGCTCTGACGTAAGAAGCATGCATTCGCAATGCGCCAGTTTGCGCCATGTCACCAGCAAGGACGCCAAGGCGGTGGTCGCCGCACTTCAGCGTATGCACTGTTCCGCTACCGTCGAGCAAGCCGCCACGGAATTGGTGCTTTGAAGACCGAATGGGGGCGACAATACAAAGCGGTCGTGCGACTGTGGCGCGGAAATTGAGACGGCATCATTTCCTTCTTCCAGTTCATGCCGGGAAGATTCGCAAGTGATTTACACCGCCAACGCGATCACGTTACTGAACATGTGCAAATACACCGCAACCGGCATATCTTCCCGAAGATGATGCCGCCATCAACGCCATGTTCGTGGCCAGCCAGGAGGCGTCAAGGAACCGGAAGTCCGTCCATCACTGGAAGCCCGCCTAGCAGAGCTTCCAGATCATGTCCGCGAAGAAGCCGTGCCGTTGCGCGCTGTGATAACTCAGTTGTACCGTTCAGTTGACAGATTCACTGCGGAACGTGATCAGCCCTGCTTCGATATGCTCTAATTTTTAAATAATAAAATAGCAACCTGACCTAGATAAAAATAAATGAAGTGCTTAGTTTCATGCGTGACATAGGATCCAAAATTTCTTCCCACAATGCATTGCCAAGCTGGCTCATATTTTTTATCGAACTCTCTTGCAATGTAGTTTCCGATATCTTTTTCTATATTAAATTTTTCGAGCGCCTGCGTTGCAACACCAATCGCCTCCTGCTGCATGTCTTCCGACATATCGGCATTTTTAACGACCGCCATTTTATTATCTATGCCATTCGCCGCGTCACTCATTTTTCGCTCCTTTCCGTGTGATTGTAGCGATGATTTGGCCGAATAAAAAACAGTATGCATAGAGCAGCTATTCGACTGAAAAATACGTGGAGATAATTCAGGCCAATGCCAGTGTGGCGTGTATAAAGTTAAGAAAGAGTCGACAACCTGTTTTTGACTCTTCACACGCGGAGGTGTCGAGCTGCTGGTTCATGGCTGCGGTAAGGCGCGCAGGCACGCACCAGTTGTCGGCATCGGAGAGCACCGTGTCACCGCAGCTCAAGGCCACGCGGCGATAGCGCGTTTGTCGCACCGCTTGCGTGTACCGGCGATCGGGCGCACGACCACCTTGCCGTCCTTGAGGCGCGCAAGGATTTCCGGCGATAACCCGACGATCTGCGTATCGCCCAGGTCCACGAAATACATGTAGGGCGAAGGATTCATCGCGCGCAGTGCGCGGTACACATCCACCGGGCGCGCATTGAAACCTACGCTCAGGCGCTGCGAAGGCACTACCTGGAACACGTCGCCGGCGCGGATGTATTCCTTCGCGCGCTCCACCACCGCTTCGAATTCCTCGCGCGTAAACGAGGATTTGAAATCGCTCTCGTTGAGGGCGGTCGATTGCGCGAACTGCGGATACGCCGCGCCACCCCATTTACCCCGGCCCAAGGCTCTTTTTGGAGCCTAAGTTCTTGTGTAGAGTTGTGCCCGCTGGCGACCCCTCAGTAATTAAGAACTGTGGGCTGCGACAAAGCTCGCTCGCAGCCCACTCTCAACGGGGAATGCGCTCATGATCCGATGGTTGGCTGTTCTTCTCGCGGCCCTCATCGTATCCGCGTGCACAGTCAACTTTAGAAGTCCAAAGGTGGCGTTTTCTAAGGTCGAGAAAGCCGAACGCCGTAACGAGGAGGTCTCGACGGCTTATAACACGTCCGTGTTCCGATGGCCTGGCTTTACGGTATCGGTAGCTGGCACGTACTTGCCCGGCCGAAAAACCCACTTACAGCCCAATGCCCCTGAATTTCTGTTCGAGCGGAACGGAATAGGCAGCTACACATTGAATATTGGTGCGGAGAGCGAATGCCGAGCATCACCCACAGCCAAGCGATTATTGTCAGATGCTCTAGCTAAGCTATGGGACTATAGCGGCGGCTTTCCATCAAAGGGCCAAACCGACATGCATATCGTTGGCAACGACATTCGCGCGACCCGGTACAACGTGTCGTTACTCACAGGCCGCAAATATCACTTAACTTACTGGACGCCCTGTATCGATAACGATGCAGATGCGGCACTTTTTTTCGCCGCCACAATAGCGCTTCATGAATCTACGCATGCATCGCTGGGTATGGTTGACGGCGAGTCACGGGATGCATTTGAGCGCGAACGAACCGCAGTAGGTGCAGAAGCGTGCCTGTACTTGGCAGTGAGAAGTTTGGACGAATCATTCACGCGACAACACAAGGAACTTCTCAACCGCTTCAATGAGCTCCAGGAGTCGCAGGTCGGAACGACGCATATCGAACTTCCGTCCCTTTGCAAAGCTTGGATGGCCACCATTAGCTCGGCGAGACCAGGGGGCATGCCTCCGCTTCCAAAATCTGATTATTGAACGCGCGTGAAAAGTCCGGGCGTTCAAGCGTTCCGTCGTGACCTCGCTTCTTCGTGAACGATGCCGCAAAGTCGATCCTGGAAGGGCGCATCGCCGCAAACAAAATTCGCGGCATGGACTTCAAGCAATGGGGTAGCAGCAACGATAAAAAGGTGGCGTAGCGAGCATGCCACCGTTGCGGGCTTTGCTCGACGGATGGATTAGGAAATGACGATCGCCGGGTTCGCCATCCACTCGCCGTATTCCGGCACGGCCCGCTTGAACTGCTGCTCCAGCCAGATCATTTCATCCTGTGTGCGGTTGATCGCCCACCAATACAAATTGCGAAAGACGCTCAGCCGCCGGATTCTGAACAAGCTGGGCTTCTGCCTGATCCTTGTTGCGTGAGGTTTCGGCGCGGACCCCTAGCCGCATATCGCCGATGCCAAAAATCAACCAGTCCAACGAAACACCTTTTTCGCGGCAATATCCGCGCAAATCGCAAAAAGCGGGCTGTTGCGCTGACGCCAATTGCTTGGTGCGCTGACGGCCAGATTAAGTCCAACTTTTGGCAGCGACCTTGCTCGCGTACCACTCTTTCGCCAATGCTTTAAAAATGTTTGCCGAGGCGAACCGCTGTGCTGCCCGCGCCTCGCGCTTCAGCTTCGCCGGATGCTCGTCACTTGTTACGCGCTCGCGTCCCGCCAAATGTTCGCGTCTGGCAGCAAGGATGCTGACCGC
>NZ_JBQCHP010000170.1:0-12984 GCF_051954575.1 Dyella sp.
GCCTGACTGACAAAAAATTCAGCTAATTTCCGAAGCTCAATGGGGTTCGCAACAAAACTCACCTCAGCAAGCTCTACTAGCTCTTCCACATTAGAAGCTGTGTAACCATACAGTTTCATTTTCTCACCTAGCTTTAATTAATATGTGACGGGACCTGAAGGCTGACCGCTCATCCATTGATATATGCCGCACATACCAGCATCTCCCTTTGAGCAGGCGTCAGCTGCAACATTCTGTACGAGGTCGTGAATAAATAACGCGTCGCCTACTGTAGATAGACATTCAAGCGCAAAACCTTTCTTCGCAAGAAAATCCAGTACCTTTTTGTTTCGTGTCAGCTTTGACAAGTCTGATCCATGGCTCGCAGTGCCATCTGCATTCATAACCAGCTCTTCAGAACCTTTCGTCTGAATATGCACGTGAGTTTGTTGGCCAGGGACATGCGGGCCATCAATTCGAACTTGGGTATTTGTCCCTGGAATCTGTTGCCATCGACCGGATGCTAATCCTTGAGGATCACCGTTATCAATTGGATCATCGTCTACATAAGCATACGTATTGATCCCTCCTTCCAGCCCAATCGGATCACTCTCAAGATACCGCCCCACCCAGGGAAAGTAATCCCGATATCCATTGTTCCAAAGACTCAACTCCGCATCGTAATACTGGCCAGGGAACCCGATGTTCAACGGCACCGCATTGTCGGTGCCGATCCAGCGCGAAAACGGGGTATTCCCTGCACGCCAGGCGAGGGTCTGGTCGGCGTTGGTCATCGCCTCGGGGCGTCCCACCTGATCGAGGTGGATATCTTCCATCTTCCCGCCATGGGTGCGAGCGATCAGGCGGCCGTTGAGCCATAGATAGTCCACCCACAAGCCACTGTCGTTTTCGGCGATCAGGTGATTATTTTCATCCGGCACGAAATACGTTGTCCTGCCGCTAACCGACTTCATCAACCGCTGTCCGAGCGGATCGATGTAATAAGTATTGCCGAAGGCCGTGGTCATGCGGTTGAAGGGATCGAACTGCCAGCGACTGATTCCGTTGGCGACGGTGCTATTGCCCATGGCGTCGTAGCCGAAGGTGACGCCGCCGGCATTGATCATCCGGTTGCTGCCACTGTCGTAGACGATGTTCATGCTGGTGCCGTTGACCGCCTGCGCAATGCGATTGCCATTGGCGTCGTACTGATACGCTTCGTTTTCAGCGCCACCTTGCACCGATACCAGTCGCGATTGATCGTCGTAGCCGAAGCTTTCAGTGAGGATCGGCGAAATAAAATCCTGCTTTCGGATAATGCGGCTGGCGTTGTCGTAGTAGATGCCATAGGTCAGCACCGCGGGCACGTTGGCGCCGGTGAAGCGGCCGTCGGTGTCGTAAAACAAGGTGGTGGTGAGGCCATTGCTGCCCACCCAGCTCGCCAGCGCGGTGTCCTGTGGCTGATAGGTGATCTGGCTGGCCGCCGTTCTTCCCACGCCGCCGATGTTCAAACTCACCGATGACACCACACCATTGGTGTAGTTGTAGAGCGCCTGGTTGCCGTCCGGATAGACCACCGTGACGACCTGTCCCATCGCGTTGTAAGCGTAGCCCACGGTGTAGCTGGTGCTGCCCACGGTAAACGCTCGGCCGCTGATCCAGCCTTCCGGCGTGTAGCTGTAGCCCACGCTGCCATTGGCATCGGCGGCGGTGCACATGCGGCCCAGGCCGTTGGCGCACGAATCGTAAGTGAAACGTTGCGATTGCCCGCCCGCGCCCAGGACGGTAACGCGGCCGATGGCATCGTAGGTGTACGTGGTCTGCACACCATTGGCGCGGGTCATGCTGGCGCGCCGCCCATTGCCGTCATAGCTATAACTGGTCGTGCCGGTATCCGGGCTGCTTTGTTGCCAGAGATGGCCCAATCCGTCGTAAACATAGCTTGTGACCAAACCGCGCGGGTCGGTAACGCTGGTGACGTGATCGCCGGCATCGTAGGTATAGGTGATCGTCGTGGTCGCCGCCTGAGATACGCCTGCGAACAGGCTCAGTGCAAGCACGGCGGCATGGCGCACGGCGCACATCCTTTTGGCGCGGCCACGTGCATCCGCTCCGTTCAATCGCTTCATGTTTTTTCCCTTCTGCTCGCTCATCCTTGCTGCCTCAGTACACCAGCGAAACCCAGGCGGAGCAGCCCTGGTCATTGCAGGCGCGCACCTGATAGCTGTACTTGAGGTCGTAAGGGTCCCGGCCGCTCTCCACTCGGGTGGTCAACGCCGTGCCGCTGTAGATCGTTACGCCGGTTTGCACACGCAGCACTTCGTAGCGCGTTGCCAAGCTGGAAGTAGCCCAGCTCGCGTCATAGACGTCCGTAAAGGTGCTGGTATCCGGCTTGCCAATGGTCCCGTCCCGGATGACCGCATTGGTCGGCGCCGTTGGCACCAAGGAAACGACAATGCTCGCCGCACTGCTCCATGGGCCGCACCCGGCTGTATTGCAGGCTTGCGCCTGATAGCTGTAGGTGCCGCCGCCCCTGCCGGTGGTGGACCAACTTGTTGCAGCACTCGGCGCCGGCTGTACGGTCGTCCAACCTCCGCCGTTGGCCTGTTCCTGCAAGTTATAAAAAGCGGCGTTGCTGACGTTGCTCCAGCTCACGGTGTACGTGCCGCTGTTGCTGGTGCCCGGCACCGATACGCTTGGCGCGCTGCTGATTGCGCCAACGGCCACGCTGACTGTCACGACGCCGCTCCATGGACCGCAGCCGGTGGTGTTGCAAGCCTGCACGCGATAGCCGTAGTTGTTGTTGGCCTTGCCACTCGCAGACCAGCTCAAGGCTCCGCCGTTCTGCAGCGTATTCCAACCACCGCCGTTGACCTGCTCCTGCAGCACATAGGCGGACGCGGCGCTGATGCTGTTCCAGCTCACCGTATAGGTTCCGCTGGCATTGCTGGCTGGTGCGTTCAAGCCAGGCGCGCTGGACGGGATCGGCGGACTTGCCCCGCCACTTTCGCTGGTTTGCCTTACCCGGTTCAATGCATCGTATTGATGGCTGGTCATGTGGCCCATGGCATCGGTAACCGATAGCACGTTGCCATTGCCGTCATAGGCATAGGTCAGCGATTGACCGTGCTGGCCAAGGCTTTGATAAAGCCTTCCCAATCCGTCGTAGGTGAAGTTTTCAATCAGGCTGGCGGTACTGCCGCGCGTAATGGTGCGCTGCGTGACATCGCCGTTGGCGTTGTATTGGAAGCTCTCGGTGGACGTACCATCTTTGTCGTTGTGAGTGATGGTGCTCACCCGCATTACCTGATCCCGATTCCAGGTGGTGATCTGCCCATCCGGCCCGGAAAGGCTTGCCAGCAATCCAAAACCATCGTAGCCATAGATCCACGTGGCGCTTCCACCGTTGGGATGCGTTGTCTTGGTCGATACCCTGCCGCGTGCATCGTAGGTGTAGTTCACCGTATCGCCATTGGGGCCGGTGACTGCGCCGGGTTCACCCAGCCCGTTGTAGTTGCCGTAGGAAGTCGTTTGACCGAGGCCATTGGTAAATGAAGTGAGATTGCCCAGCCCATCGAAGCGATAGGTATCGGTATCGCTGCCATTGGGCGATGGCTTGGTCACGATCATGGCCTGCACCAGGCCATTGCCATACAACGCGTATTGATAGCTGGTCGTCAGCGTCTGTCCGGCGATGCCGTTCGCGGAAAGATTGGTCACGCTGACGGAAGCAATACGATTTTGCGCGTTATAGGTGTAAGCGGTTTTGCGAACGCCTTCCACCGTCACGCTCAGCAAGCGGTTCAAGGTACCGTTGGGATCCCACACATAGTCGGCCTTGCGCGCCAGCGACGTGCCGGCGGCTTCGGTTTCCGTCTGCAGCTGGCCGTTGGCGGCGTAGTTATAGGTGTGAACGTTGCCGTTGTTGTCGACCGCCTGCGAAAGGTTGCCGTTGCTGTCGTAAGTACGAGAATGGGCAGTGGGGCCGCATGTGCTGGTGCCGCCATCGGCGACGGTGCTCAGCAGCCCGTTCACGCCGGCATAGGTGTTGGTGGTGACGTGTCCGAGCGGGTTAGTGACCGTGGCAACCAGATCGCCGACATTGATATCAGCGGTATCCGTGTTGTAGGTGATCGTGGTTTTGCCTGTGCCGTCCGCGTAAGACGTGCTGATGGCCCAGTCCCAGAACCGGCCGAAAATAGGCGTTCCGTCGCTGTTCTTTCCAACCACGGTTCTGTCGTACGTGGTGAGCGCGTAAGGCTTGCCGTTGTAATCCACCTCGCGAAGCATGACATCGCTCGAAACGAGATCGCTCTGAAGGCCGATGCTGGTGGCCGGGCTGCCGGGGAAATTGATCGAGGTGACGGAGCCGCCCTGCTTGTAGCTCGCAGGAAGTTCAGTACCGATGTAGGAATACGCATTGCCTGCCGGGTCGGTGATGGTAACGGTGGGCGTGCCACCGCTTGGCAGCGTGTAGGAAAAACTGATCGACTGGCCATTGGTATGCGTTACTGAGGTCAGCAACGTGCCGTCGGCGTTGTACGTGAAAATCCAGCCAATGCCAGAGGCATCCACGATCGACAGGATGGCACCCTTTGGAGAATAGACCTGCGTGCTGCCGTCCTCATCCCGCAAGGTGTAACGGCCACTGGCCGGATCGCGTGTCAGCACCTCCACCCCATTACCCATGACGGGGTAAGAGGTGTCGCTTGCGCCGCCCGTGAAGGCCACCATCGAACCATCCGGACGATGCAGGGTTCGCACGTTGCAATCGGTTCCGTAGGTGCAGGTGGAATCCAGCAGGTAGTCGAAAGTCGTGGTCCACTGCGCCACCGCGTTGCCGCTGTTGTAATACAGCGCGAACTTCAAGCCCATTTCGCCAGGCACTTCGAACAACGGGAACGTCTCAACCTTGCTGCCACTGCTGAGAATGACGGGGTCGCCCGCTCGGTCATGGCTGCCACCGTTGGGGTCCTTATTGCAACCGATGGCGGGAGACGTGGTCTGAGGCGAGAACGGTTTCTTCTTTAAATCGGTAAGTATCTTGCCGATCGATGGCATATAGCTGGACGGATTTTGCGGAGGACTATAGGAAGAAAGGCCCGCCGGTCCACCCAGGTCGTCGAATAGATCTTTGTAAGATGCGTGAACGGTGACCCCGGGGTCCTTCCTGACGTCCTGCGCGGCAGCTGCGAACGGCAGTGCAGGCAGCGAAGCCACCACCGTCATCACGCCCCACAGAAAAAGTCGCTGCCGCGCGGAAGACGATGCCCCTCGATCAGCGATAGCCGCTGCCCCCATGACAACACCCCTGGCGCGCACGGAGCGCAGCCCTTCCTTGTTTCCCCTGGACACACACTTCCCCTTTTGATAGCTGCGCTGCACGAGCCTGCGAATGGCATACGAACGACGCGATAGCCCTCCGTGACATGTCATGCACCGATTGGAAACCGGCACAGCTTCCATGGCAACCATGCGGACGATGTAGCGTCGATGGTTAAGACGGTGCGATTGGAAATATCCCTACCGCCGTTACGGAAATTATTGCGTCGTGTGCTTAGCGATATCGCAACGCAATCAGACGGCGCAATTTCCAAACAGGCCAAATGATGTCATTTGATGACAGAAGCAATTTATTCGTAATTTGATGCAACCTTTTATGGCGTAGACGGCACTCACGGCGCGTAAGCGCTTTGTTTCCAATCACGCGATATTGCATAAGACATTTCAAATTTTAGGCATGGCAAAAGCGGAGCCATTAAAAAATGGCACCGTCTCCATCGATGGAACGGTCACCCCATGTAGGGCACGCCGTTTACGGGTCAGGTCGAAACACAACAGCGGTAGGCTGGGATGGCAATCCCAGCGACAACCATGCATGCATCGCTGAACGCAACATTCCTGCGCAGGCTATTTCCCGAACATCGCAAGCCACTGCAGCACCGCATGCGAAAGCTCGATACGCTTATCGGAATACGCATGATCCGTTGCAAAGTGCATGCTGGTTACCTGCGTATCGCCGGCGTGGCGAAGCGCGGTGGCGAAAGCATCGTTTGCGTTCGCCAGGCCGTCATCGGAAGTGACGACCAGCACGGGCCGATCCTTGAGCGCATCGGCCTTGGATGTGAAGGCCCATGTCGCGCCATGATCGGCCAGCTCCTTGGCCAGTCCGTCCGGCGTGCATCCGCTGAGCGGGGCCATGCCTTCTCCGGCCAGGCCCTTGCTCATCTCGTGCAGGGCTTCGGCCGGGGATTTTTTTTCCCTCATCTGTTCGAACATGTTGCCCATGTCGGCCGCGGATATCATCGCGATCCCTTTGACGGCAGAATCGGCGGACGCCGCCTGGACGGCCATGAAGCCGCCCATGCTGTGCCCGATGAGAACGATGCGCGACATGTCCAGCCGCAGTCGCTTGGCGTTCTCGGGTTGGCGCAGATAGGCAAGCACGGCGGCAACATCTTCAATGCCGTGCGAGAACGAGAAGTTTCCGGGCGAGCCCCAGGAGCCGCGATAGTTGAAGTAGACAACATCCCAGCCCGCGCGGCGGATGTCCTGCGCCAGGTCCAGGTTGCGCTCGTTGCCTGGAAAGCCGTGCAGAAGCACCACCACCGGATGCGGCCCGGCGCCCGCTGCGATGTAGACCAGGGCATTCATCTGCGATCCGTGGCTGGGGATCTGCATGCTTTCCATCGAAGCCCGTGCTTCGTTCTGTGACGGCTTGACGATGCTCGTCTTGGCGTTGTCGCCATCCCCAAGCGCACGGGCCGCCCCTGGAGCAAGAGCGGTGAACAGGCCGGCTGCCAACAACATGGATGTCACGCAGTGCTTCATGCAGTCCCCACTAAATGGATAGCTGGTCGAAAGCGAATAGTGCTGGGTTCGCTTTTTTTGCTCAAGGCGAAGCGCCCTTTGAACTCGCAAAAATCTTGCCGACTTCGCGTGCAGACAGCTCAATGGCCTTCGGGCCTGGTCAAGCGCAGCGCAGCGAGCTGGCTTTCGAGCATCGCGATCGAATCCCACGGCAAGATCGGCGCGTTTTGCCTTTCATCCGGCGGATGCGTCGGCAAGCCATCCGACCAGCCACCACAGCCCACCAGCGGCAGCAGCGGGCGATGATGCAGCCATGCCAGGCAGACCTCCGAAATGGTGCCGGCGCGACCGCCGATGACGATGCACGCGTCACCGGCAAGCGCCATCATCAGATTCCTGGCGTCGCCCATGCCACAAGGTATGACCACCGTGGCCGGCCAATCCGCTGCCGGCATATCGGCGTCCGTGATGATGCTGACCACCAACCCGCCAACGGCCTTGGCGCGTTGCGCCGCCACACGGGTTGCTGGACTTCCGCATCCGCTGATCACAGTGATGCCCGAACGAGCGAGCAACTCCCCGGCCTGCCCGGCCAGGTCGTAGGCCTTCGAGCCCGGCTCGGCACTCCCCAGCACGCAAATCTGGGGCTGGCGCATGGCGTTGATCATGTTTGTCCCTGTCGTTGTTGCGGGCAAAAAGAGCTAGCTGATTTTTTTGATTGATCCCCGGCATCGACTCTCATGATAGTCAACTTCATCATCTCCCGGCCTGGGAATCCTCAGCTGGAGGCGGCAGATCACGCTCGTGCACCGCTTCGGCGATCGCCTTCAACGCCCCTTCACTACCTTGGCAAGCGTCGTTGGCCAGCAGCACGAAGCCTTCATGCCGCTTCGGATAGAGCACCACCTGACTGGACATGCCGAAGCTTCCGCCGCCGTGCCAGACGATGGGCTGGCCTCGGTCCTCTGCCAGATTCCAGGCCATGCCCTCGCCATCGTTCGCATCGCCCATCAACAACTGGTGGGATAGGCGAACGATGGGGTTGCCATCGTCCAGTTGCCAGCGGACATATTTCGCCATGTCTTCGGTGGATGCGTAGAGGCCCCACGCCGCACCTGCATTTTGCGGGTGGTACGGCGCGGCGCGGCCATAGCGGTCGTAGCCGACGACCAGAAGCGGCCGCTCGCGGCTGCTCAACGTAAAGCCGGTGGACGTCATGCCCAGCGGTTGCGTGACGTATTGACGCAACAGTTCTTCAAACGGCTCGCCATACTGCTTTTCCAGGCCAAGCCCGATAACCAGAAAACCAGCGTTGGAGTAAGCCTGCGTTTCACCCGGCGCGCTGCGCAGCACGGTGTTATGCAGAGCGGCCAAGAATTGCCCGCGGCCGAAGCCCTGGTTGAGGGCGACCATGCGAGCGTTGAAATCAGGTGCATTCTTGTTCGCAAAAAGGGCATCGGTATCGGGAATGTCGCGCGGCATGCCGGAGTGATGCGTGACCAGCGTGCGCAGGGTAATCGGCTGGCCGTTCCAGGCAAGGTTGCTGTAGTCGCCTGGCAAGTCCTTGCGGAAGTCGCCATCCAGACTCATGCGACCGTCGACGACCGCTTGCGCTGCCAATGTCGCAGTGAATGTCTTGGTAGCCGAGGCCAGCTCGTAGATACGTTTTGGGCTTGGCAGCTCAGCCTTGCCGCGAATTGCATTGCCGTAATCGTAGAAGTGGAAATGACCCGCCTCTACCACCGCCATGGAAACGCCAACGTGGCAGCGATTGCGGAAATATTCGTTGGCTGCTTTGTCGACGGCGATATCCATCGCCGAGCGGCGCGGGTTGTCGCTGGGTGTGCTGCCTGTTGCGGCGTATGCGGAAAGGGCGACCGGCGTGCAAAGCAACACCATGGCCCAACCCAGCCAGCGCATGCTTGTCTTCTCGGGCGATTCACTCCGGGCAATAAGCGAAACCATAACCATTCCTTCAATGGAAGCCGTAATGAGCGCCTATAAAGGCTTGCAAGCAACGTTACGAGAACTTCAGCGTGGACTTACGCCAGCATCGCGGCCAAGGTCGACACGCAAATGACGACGCAGGCGGCAAAGAAGCTGTTGAGCATCAGGGTTTCGAATTTCATGGCGGCTCTCTCTTCGGGAAGTAATAAGGCTTTCGATGGAAGGTTTTGCAAAGTCGGTGCCAACGGCAACATCACCTTGAAAACCGCACAACGGCGCCATTTGCGATGAAAAGAGGCGACAAGCTTCGTTGTCCGCGGACAGTTGTCCGCGCTGTCCGGACGGTGTGCGCGATTGGAGATAGGCCAATGTCGGGCTAATGTGCGGCCCTCAACTTGGGGATCGATATGCGGGCTGGGGAAATCGCCCGGGTCCAGGTTGAACGTGTTTTGCAGTTGTTGTCGATCTTCCCCCTTCCCGTTCGTCAGTGATAAGAACCCACGGCAATCGCGCCGTGGACAACACAAAGGACACGTAATGAGCAAGATGATCTTCGTTAACCTGCCGGTGACCGACTTGAAGAAGTCAAAAGCGTTCTATGAAGCCGTCGGTGCGGTCAACAACCCCGCCTTCAGTGACGATACCGCGGCGTGCATGGTGTTCTCCGACACGATCTGCGCGATGCTTCTCACCCATGACAAGTGGCGCCAATTCACGAACAAACGGATCGTCGATGCGCATGTAGACGCACAGGTATTGCTATGCCTGTCGGCAGACGGCCGCGAGGATGTGTCCAGCATGGTCGACAAGGCGAGCGCTGCCGGCGGCAAGGCAGATCCCACGCCCGTGCAGGACTTTGGCTTCATGTACGGCCGCAGCTTCGAGGATCCGGACGGCCATATCTGGGAAGTGATGTGGATGGATCCCAGCGCGATTCCGCCGCACGGCTGAGTGGCCGGTTAGACAAATCGGGATCGGAGACGAATGTCGCTTACTTGTGCGCATGGCGTTGTAGCTCCACGCCCTGCGACAGTGATGTGCCCCTCCCCTACCGCCTAATCAGCTTCGAATCTCAGCTTGCCGGACTGTGTCCCCTCCCCTACGTGTCGTAGGGGAGGGTTAGGGTGGGGTGAAGCAATCTAGCTGCGCCCCCCCCCAACCGCCGTGAACGTGATCGTCAACGGCCACCGCGGCCCCCTTGAAGTAAGCTAGGCCTCGCTCCAATGGGGAGCAAAGGAAACAGAAAGGGGGAATTTATGCATCCGCATCCGATCTTTGGACTCGTCGCCGCCGTGCTGGCCGTGATTCCCGCCTGGAAGATCGTCTCGAAAGCCGGCTACAACGGCGCTTGGTCATTGCTGATCTTCGTGCCGCTGGTCAATATCATCATGATGTATGTGTTTGCGTTCAATCAGTGGCCAACGGAAAAGTCGCGCGCGCCCTGACCGCGAACGCAAAATGCCTGGATAACCCCCATGGCCGCTATTCCCGCGAACGGGAACCCATCTCGCCGATCGGCGACGGGAAACTTGCAGCTATTTCTTTCAACGCTGGCTCAGCCCCTCGAGCGCATGCCCCTGGCGTACAGAAGCACCGGCAAGACGGCCAGGCAAAGCATGGCGAAGACCAACGACAAACGTATCAGCAGCCGATTGGCCGCATGGACGGTGCCACTCATGCTCTGCGATGGGTTATCGGCACGATAGGTAACCGGAATCACGGTTACGCCTGGCACCATCGTGTCGCAGCGGGCGTCAAAGAAACCACTTTCTCCGGTGTAAGCCTGCCCATCTACCTCGTAGCGATAGGTATATCCATCGGCTTTCGTCCCGCAATTTCGCACAGCAACCACGGTTGCTTTCGAGACCACGCTTGCATGAGTAAATGGCGAGACGTTAGCCATCCACATAATCAGCAAGAAGACGTTCAACAGTCCCCACAAGCATAGAAACTTTGAGCGATGCGTTACGTACCAATCGCGAAAGCCGTCGAGCCAACCCATCTTTTTCACCCCTGTTTGCGATGGAAGCAACCTCGGTGCCCAGAAGGCAGCCTGGCCCGGAAGCCGCTGCTTTGTCGCTGAAGCCGTGAAGCATCAAGCATGCCATACGGTGCCGAAAACCACCGCCGGATCGTCTCCGCCAAGACATTCATGGGCTAGGCCCTGTTTACACTATTTGCGTGGCCCGCGCTGGGAGCTGTTTGCCCGCAAGACAAGAAAGAGCGAAGGAGTGTACGTCGGTACACGACTTAAGTGATGACGCACGATGGCGGGCAAACAGACCCTAAAACTGCTTCCACTGCGTGAATTGCGCGCATACTTGGCACGCCTCGTCCGCCCGGGCAGCAGGGGATCAAATTCCACGTGCAGTGCAGCAGCCCTGGAGGAACTTCGTATGAAGAACGTCAGCCCTTTCCTGGCAATCACCATTGCGGCCTTTTGCGCGTCCGCCGTTCCCGCCGCGGACAAAAAAGACACCACTATCGTTCGGGACTACACCGATATCGTGGCGCCTGCTGATCAGGCGGCCTACGAAGCGGGCATAAAGCGCTTCAATCAATGCCTGGCCCAGCACGGCTACAAGTTCGCATGGACGGCGTGGCTGCACGAAACCGGCGATACGTATACCTATTCCTATACGACCGATCCGGTTGCGTGGGAAAGCTTCGATGTCATGCACGCCCAGGGAGCCGCGTGCGATGCGGCCCTCAGAACCGAAGTCAACCCGCACCTGAAAAGCGAAACGAGTGCGTTCATCCAAATCATGCCGGAACTGAGCCATATGCCAAGCACTGTGGGATTAGGCACCGGCTACATCGAAGTCACCAACTTCAAATTGAAACCAGGCCATGAGGCTTCTGAAGCCTTCACCACTGCGGCAAAAAAAATCACCGCGGCGGCCGAAAAATCCAAATGGCCCTATTACTACTCGATCGGCATGATTCGCGACGGCGGCGACGGCGCACCCGACTTTGTGCTGGTCAGTCCGGCAAAAAGCTGGGCCGAACTGGAGAAGGATGCCGACCCATCCGTCTGGCAGATGGTCGAAAACGTGTATGGCAAGGAAGCCGGCAAAGCCATTCGGAAATCCGTGAACGATGCAATGCAGAGCGTCACTTCGCACGTGGATAGTTATAGCGAGAGTTTGACGTACAAGCCGTCTGGAAAGTGATTCTCGAATCATGCGGGCGGCCCGCTATGCGGGCCGCTTGTGTACGGAATTCCATCGCTGCGGCCAGAGCATGGAAGACTGCCTTACCCGGCGTGGTAAGCGGCTGCAGATGCGGCGCTCAGGCGATCCAGCCATTCCTCGGTCAACGCTTCGAACAGACTCGCCTGCTCGATCGCCAGTCCATGTCCAGCCCCATCCAAAACGGCAAAAGTTCCGCGCGGATAGTTCTGCAGCAGCTTCCACTGATCGCGGTAACCGACATCGCTGTCCTGATGTCCGGTCAGGATCAATACCGGCTTTGTAAAGGGCGAAGGGAGGTTGTCGACGTCGAACGACAAGGCGTAGTGCTGTGAGAGCTTCTCCAGCGCCGGCTGGTTTGCCCTGCGAATGCCGGGAAGCAGCTCGTCGCGGAAACGCTTCCAGACCGATTCCGTTTGCACCACGAAGTTGGGGGTGAACGCTTCTGCATCGGCGCGGCTCAAGGAGGCGAGCCATGCATCGTCTTTCGCCACGACCGTACGTTGGGGCAAGTCCCTCTTGGAACGCTCGGCGACGGCCACGGGGCAGATTAGCGACATGCCATCGATGACATCGGCCTTGCGTGCAAGCACCCCGCGCGCCAGATAACCGCCGTAAGACTGCCCGACGAGGGCGAAACGCTCTGCGGGAATCATCGCGTCGATGAACGCCAATACGAATTCCAACATCTTGTCCGAACTGACGATCGCATCCGATGCCGGCGTTCTGCCCATGCCAGGCAGGTCGAAATAGATTCGGCGCCATCCCGTCCTACGTGCGAAGACTGGCTCCATATCACCCATTAGCGAATGGCTATCGACGACGAATCCATGGATCATGATCATCGGCTTGCCGGAACCGTAAATCTCGTAGTGGACCGGCACGCCTTTCACCGTAATTTGCCCTTCCTTCACGGGACGATTCGGGTTCGGGCGATTGAGCGAGTCCTGGCGCGCCTGCGCCGGATTGCTACGAACAAGCGGGGACACCGCAGCCGCCAAAGCGGCCAACATCAACCTGCGACGCGAAGGGGACACGGCCGCTCTCCAGGTATTTG
>NZ_JBQCHP010000171.1:0-8874 GCF_051954575.1 Dyella sp.
TTTTTATCACCCTGTTTTGTTTTGTTTTCCCCAAGCTAAAAAAAATTTTTTCGCCCTCATTGTTTGTTTTCCGCGCCCAAAACAAAACCCACGACCCTACCCATGCAGGGCAACTGTCGTAATTCTGGAGCAGGCATGATCGACATTTCCGAACGCGCGCAGCAGCATTTTCTGCGCTTGATCGCCCAGCAAGGCGTGGATGGCCTGGGCATTCGCCTGCGCGTCACCTCGCCCGGTACGCCCGCCGCCGATTGCGAGCTGGAGTTCTGCGAGTCGGCCGAACTCAGCGGTAACGAATGGACGGTGGAATGCCAGGGCTTCAATTTCTATATCGAAGGCGACAGCGCACGCTGGCTGGAAAACGCCACCATCGATTACGAACCCAGCCAGACCGGCGGCCAGCTCAATATCCGCGCGCCGAAGATCAAGGGTGATCTGCCGGGCATGGAAGCGGGCCTGGTCGAGCGCGTGCGCTACGTGCTCGATGCCGAAGTGAACCCGCGCATCGCCGCGCATGGCGGTCGCGTGAGCCTGCTCGAAGTCGACGCCGATGGCGTGGTGGTGCTGCAGTTCGGCGGTGGTTGCCATGGCTGCGGCATGGTCGACGTCACGCTCAAGCACGGCGTGGAAAAAACCTTGCGCGAGCGCGTGCCGGAAATCACCGCGGTGCGTGATGCCACCGATCACAAGGGTGGCGCCAATCCGTACTACAGCAAGAACGAAGGAAAGTCCGCGATGGGCTGAGTAGGTTGGGGTGTGAACCCCAACTCCGGCCTACATGACATCGCGATGTTGGGGTTTGCACCCCAACCTACGACGATCAATCGCCTTGCACGTGGCCCTGCAAGGTATCGAGCTTGGTCGGCAGCGACGAGTAATACGCAGCGATGTCCTGGATATCCTGATCCGACAGTGTGGCGGTGAAGCCTTTCATGATCGGGTTGTTGCGGCGGCCATCCTTGTATTCGTGCAGTACTTGCTGGATGTAGCCGTAGTACTGGCCGGCCAGGCGCGGATATTGCGGATCGACCGCGTTGCCGTCGGCGCCGTGGCAGGCGAAGCAGGCAGCGGCCTTGGTCTTGCCGTTGGCGGGATCGCCGCCGGCCAGCAGCGGCGTCGCAACCAGCGCAAGAGCCATACCGAACGAGAGCAGCGTAAGCGCGCGTTTCATGCAGTTGGAATCCTTGGGGCCGTTACTTCGAAGCGATGCTGGAGAGATAGGCGGCAATGTCCTGGATCTCCTGGTCGGAGAGGCTTTGCGCCTGCGCCACCATGGTCGGATGCGTGCGATCGCCCATCTTGTAGCCGTGCAGCGCGTTGATCAGGTATTGCTCGTTCTGCCCGGCGATCTTCGGCACCGGATATTGCGGATACGCGTTGTCGGTGCCGGGAACGCCATGGCAACCATTGCAGGTATAGACGAGGGTGCGGCCGTTGGCTTTATCCCCTGTCGCATGAGCCGCGCCGGAACACACCAACAGCGCCGCGGCAGTCGCCAGGCCAAACAATTGCAGTCGAATCATCAAAAGGATCCCCAAGGTTCCAGCGGATGCGTGCAACGTACTCGCTCGAGTATAGAGGTTGCTTAGGAGTGGTCACAACAGAGTGTCGACGCACCCTCACCGTCATTCCGGCGAACGCCGGAATCCAGCTCGAACATGCAGTCCGCAGGACTCAAAACCGATTTCGAGTGCTTCGCACACCGTATTTGCACTGGATTCCGGCGTTCGCCGGAATGACGGTGGAGCTAGCCCCAACCCCCAGAGCATCACGGCGATAACGGCAGGCAGCGACAAAAAGCCGCGCATCATCCCGCACCGCCGCAAACTTTAGAACAGGTTCTTGATGATGTGGATGCCCGCGGTGTACTCGCCGACGATGGTGCCCAGGCAGACCAGGAAGAAGTTGAGCAGCGTGCGCGCCACGCGATTGGTCCACCAGCCGCTCCAGTGCACGATGTCGTCGCGCAGGCTTTCGAAATCCGCCACGCGCGGGCGGCGCACCCATGCTTCGGCCATGGCGCTGATGCCGCCGGAGGGAATGCCCGGGCGGAACGGCTTGACCGGCCCGGCCACGAACGCGGCAAATATGCTCAAGGGATGCGCGCGCGCCAGCAATGCGCCCAGCGCGGAGAAGCCTCCGGTGAACAATACCCAGTCGCGCAGCGCCTTTGCACCCAGCGCGGTGTTGCGATGGAACGCGTAACCGATCGCCGCGAACACTAGCAGCACCAGGCCGACGGCGACCCATTTCGGCCATTGTGCTTTCGGCGGCGTCTTGGCCAGTTCCGCCACCGTCGCGCCTGGGTCTGCCTGCTGGATGCGCAAGTGCTCGCACAGGCCTTTCAAATGGCCGGCGCCGATCACCACCAGCACCTTGCACGGATTGGCCGTCACTGAGCGCCCGGCTTCCTCGCGCAGGCGCGCCGCCATGTATGCATCGCGTTCGGCGATCAAGGCGCGATACAGCGGCGCCGATTCGTTGGCGAACTCGCTGAAGGCGCTTTCCAGCATGTCGCCTTGCTTGAGTTTTTCGATTTCCTTCTCGTCGATGGTCTCGCGCTCGAACACGCTGGCCAGCAAGCCGCCGAGCAGGCCGAAGCGCTGCCAGAAGCCCACGCTGTGCCATGCGCGCTTGAGCGTGGTACCTACTTCGCGATCGACCAGCCACAGCGGCACGTCAAGTTGCGCCGCGCCATCCATCGCCGCTTTCATTTCGGCGCCGGGCTGGATGCCGTACTGGTCGGCCAGGCGTTTCTGGAAGGTGGAAAGCACCAGGCTCGCCGCCACCATGCCGGCCTTGCCTTCGCGGATCACCCGGAACAGATCCATCTGCTTGAACGTTTCCGGATCGCGCATGCCCTGCGCGCGGCTTTCGCATAGCTCTACCGCGATGGCGTTGAAGGTTTCGTTGGCGAGCAGCGCCTGCACCGCCTCCACGCTGCTGCGCGACACGTGCGCGGTACCCAGCACCACGTATTCCACGCCGTCGCGCTGGACGCGCTCGATCGGCTGGCCGAGGAGCTCAGGCGTGGGACGGAGGCCGGTTTCGGGGACGCTCATGCAATGGAAGGCAAGGGGACGGAGACGCCCAGCATGGAGACTTGAAGGGTGCAGCGCAAGCCGGCTTTTTCCCGATTGTGAAAAAGCACGTAGGTTGGGGTGCAAACCCCAACGTTGCCATCTCCATGCCGCGCGAGGTCAGTTGCGGAAACGGCGCAGCAGGTCGCCGTAGGCGTCGATGCGCCGATCGCGCAGGAATGGCCAGATGCGCCGCACGTGCTCGCTGCGCGCCATGTCGATCTCCGCGACCAGCAACTGGCGCTGATCGGTGCCGGCCTGGGCCAGGAATTCGCCCTGCGGACCGGCCACGAAGCTGTTGCCCCAGAATTGGATACCCGCGCCGACCTTGGCCGGGTCCGGCTCGTAGCCGGTGCGGTTGCAGGCCAGTAGTGGCAGGCCGTTGGCCACCGCGTGGCCGCGTTGCACGGTGATCCAGGCTTCGCGCTGGCGGTTCTTTTCGGCGTCTTCGTCGTTCGGATCCCAGCCGATCGCGGTGGGATACAGCAGCAGTTCCGCGCCGGCCAGCGCCATCAGGCGCGCCGCTTCCGGATACCACTGATCCCAGCACACCAATACGCCGAGGCGGCCCACCGAGGTATCGATCGGCTCGAAACCCAGGTCGCCCGGTGTGAAATAGAACTTCTCGTAGAACGCCGGATCGTCGGGGATGTGCATCTTGCGGTACTTGCCGGCGATCGCGGCGGAGCGATCGAACACCACCGCGGTGTTGTGGTACAGGCCGGCGGCGCGCTTCTCGAACAGCGAGGCGACCACCACCAATTTCAGTTCTTCAGCCAGCTTGCCGATGCGCGCGGTGCTGTGGCCGGGAATGCTCTCGGCGGTGTCGAACTCGTTGACCGATTCGTGCTGGCAGAAATACGGGCCGTTGTGCAGCTCCTGCAGCAGCACCAGTGCGGCGCCTGCTGCGGCGGCTTCGCGCAGGCCGGCTTCGATCGCGTCGAGGTTGGCGTCGCGGCTGCCGCGGTGCGTTTCCTGCAGCAGCGCGACCTTGAGGGTCTTGCGGGACATGGGGCGTTTTCCTGGTCGCCAGAGGCGAGAAAACGCTTATTGTAGGGGAACGCACGGTGCCGGTTGGCGTTTGCTCCGACCGGCGCGTTGACTCACCGGCCGTACGTCAACGTCTGTTGCGCCTTGCCGAGCACATGACCGTGCAACATGAAACCGGCCAGCGCCGCGGTCGCGTTGTCCGGCACGTCCAGTTGCGGCACGTCCAGCGCATACACGGTGAACACATAGTGGTGCGGCTTGTCGCCGACCGGCGGGCAGGGGCCGCCCCAGGTGGTGGTGCCGAAGTCGTTGTGCACGCCGCGTGCGCCCGTCGGCAGCGTGCCGCCTTCGGGCAAGGTATTGGTCGAAGCGGGCAGGTTCAGCACCACCCAATGCCACCAGC
Source organism: Dyella sp. (assembly GCF_051954575.1). GTDB lineage: Bacteria > Pseudomonadota > Gammaproteobacteria > Xanthomonadales > Rhodanobacteraceae > Dyella_B. The sequence goes on from NZ_JBQCHP010000171.1 coordinate 4,474, forward strand.
CGCTGCCGGTCGGTGCATCCGGGTCGTACACGGTGACGGCGAAACTGCGCGTGCCGGCCGGCTGGCCTTGCCAGTGCAACGCCGGTGCAAGGTTCTGGCCGGTGCAACCGAAACCGTTGAAGGTGTATTTCTGCGTGATATGTCCGCTGGCGCCGGCGACATCGACGCGCAGGGAAAAATCACCCGCGTGCGCGGCGAATGCGCCGGCGGCAAACAGGGTGGCGATCATCGAACGAAGCATGGCGGTACTCACGAGTGGACACGGCGCAAAGCTTATGCAGGCGCCTGCCTGACGGCTGCCACGCCACGCGCAATCAATCGCCCGAAACGCTCACCGGTTCGCCCTCGTCCAACGGTATGCCCTTGCGCACCTGCGCATCCACCACCGTGGCGGAGACGATATCGCTGCCTACGTTCACCGTAGTGCGCAGCATGTCCAGGATGCGATCCACGCCCAGTACGATGCCGATGCCTTCCGGCGGTACGCCGAAGGTGGCGAGCAGGCCCGCGATCAACGGCAGCGAGCCGCCCGGAATGCCGGCCACCGCCACCGCGCTCAGCACCGACAGCAGCATCAACACGAATTGCTGGCTGAGCGACAGTTCCACGCCGAAAGTCTGCGCCACGAACAGCACCACGCAGCCTTCGAACAATGCGGTGCCGCTCATGTTCATGGTCGCGCCCAGCGGCAGCACGAAACCCGCGGTGCTCGGCGCGAGCTTCAATTCATCGCGCGCCAGCGCCAGCGAAGCGGGCAGGGAGGCGCTGCTGGAGCTGGTGGAAAACGCCGTCACCAGCAGAGGACGAATCTGCCGGAAATATTCGCGCGGCGCGCGCCGGGTGAACACGCGCAGCCATATCGACATGGTGCCGAACAGCTGCAGCGCCAGCGCCGCCGCGCAACCGAGCACGAACACCGAAAGCGTCAGCAGAATACCCGGCCCCACTTTCACGATGACGCCATAGATCATCGCCGGCACTGCGTATGGCGCGAGCCTCAGTGCGAAGCCGACGATGCCGGTCATCAGGTCGCTGACCAGGTCCAGCGCGGACTGCAGTTTCACGCGCTTGGTTTCATCCAGTTGCGTGGCGGCGGCGCCCACCAGGATCGCGAACACGATCAGCGGCAGCACGTCGCCGAGCGCATTGCGGCTGTTGCCCACGAAGGCGCCCAAGAGATTGCGTGGCATGAACATTTCCACCAGCGTGGTGAGCGTCATGCTCGGCTGCGCCTGCGAGCGCTCCACCGTCTGCTGCGCATTGCCGCCGTATTCCTGCATCAGCAGCTCCTTGGCCGCGGGCGCCAGATGATGGCCGGGCTGCAGCACATTCATCATCACCAGGCCAATGGCGACGCCGATCAGCATGTTGGCGGCGAACAACGCAAAAGTGCGCCAGGCCAGCGGCCCGAGGCGATCGAGCCGCCCCAGTTGCGCCACGCCCGAGGCGAGCGAGGCGAACACCAGCGGAATCACGACGAAGAACAGCATGCGCAGGAAGATCTGGCCGAACGGATCGAGCACTGCGGAGGACACGCGCTGCGCCACGTTCAAGATGTCGGAATGGAATTGGCCGAGTCCGAGCGTGATGACGGCGGCTACCACACCAACGACCAGGCCCCACAGAATGCGCGTGGCCAGCGATTTGGAAACAGTACTCATCCGGTGAGTCCTTCTGCCCAAGCTGCGCGTTAACCTACCACCTTTGCCACGCCATCTCTGTAGGTTGGGGTGCAAACCCCAACCTCGGAACGGACGAAAATGATGGTGTTGGTATTTACCGCAGTTCGGACGGCAACGAACCGAAGCGCTGGCGAAACCGCGCGGCAAAGCGCGAAGGCGAGAGATAACCGCAATCGTCGGCGATGTGCTTGAGCGGCAGGTTGGTGGTCTGGATCAGGGTAAGCGCCCGCGCCAGGCGCGTTTCCTCCAGCACGGCGCGGAAGCTCGCGCCTTCGGCCGCCAGTCGGCGACGCAGCGTGGCCGGGCTCATCGCCAGTTGCGCGGCCACATCTTCGGCGCGCCAACTTTGTTGCGGATCGGTGGCGAGCAGCATGCGCACGCGTTCGGCGATGCCGGCCTCGCCGCTTGGTGCCGGGCGGAAACCACCGATGCCCAGCGCCTCCAACAATTCGCGCACGCGATGCACCAGCACCGCTTGCGGCAGCTCGTCGCGCAAGCCTTGCTCGGCGTGCGCAAACGCCTGGTCCAGCACGGGATACGCGCGCAGCACGCTCCAGCGTGACGGCGCCGCTTCCGCTGGCCAGGATTTCTGCAGCAGTTCGCGCGACACCGCCAGGCAGCTGGATTGATATGGGTTGTCCGGTGCCGGCAGGTTTTCCACGTTCAACAAGATGCCGGGCGACACCACCAGGTAATCGCCGCTGGCCGCCGTGGCCTGCCGCGTGCCTTCGGTGACGCGTTTTTCGCCGGCCTTGATGCGCGCCACCACGAAATTGGTGAACGGCACCGCCGCCACGTATTGGCGGCTGCGTGCGTGATAGCGCAGCAGCGCGATGCTCATTCGCCCAGCAGGCCAGCCGGCAGTTGCATGGTGATGCAGTGCAGGCTGCCGTTCTGCCAGATCAGCGGACGGCAGGGCACCTGCACAACGGTGCGTCCGGGATGCGCTTCGCCGATGATGCGCGCGGCTTCGTCATCGACCGCATCGCCGTACGCGGGCACCAGCACGGCGCTGTTGACGATCAGGTAATTGGCGTAGGACGCGGCCAGCCGGCGGCCTTCGTCCAGGATTGGTTGAGCCCACGGCAGCGGGTAGAGCGTGTACGGTTTGCCGTCCGGCGTGCGCAAGGCGGCCAGTTCCTCGCCCATGCGCTGCAACTCCGCATGGTGCACATCTGCGGCATCGTCGCAGGCCTGGTAGACGATGCGATCGCCCGGCGCAAAGCGCGCCAGCGTATCGATATGCGCGTCGGTGTCGTCGCCTTCCAGGTAGCCGTAATCCAGCCACAGCACGCGTTTGGCGTGCAGGCCGTCGCGCAGGATCGCGCTCATTTCCTCGCGCGATTGTTCCGGATGACGCTGCATCAGGCAGCGCCAGGTGGTGAGCACGGTGCCGGCGCCATCGCTTTCGATGCCACCCCCTTCCAGCGCCCAATCGATGCGCGCATGTTCGGCCGAACCGAACACGCCAGCCTGCACCAGGCCGGCGATCAGTGCGTCGTCCTGTTCCGCGCCGAACTTGCCGCCCCAGCCGGTGAAGCGGAAATCAGTGAGCTGGAAGCGGTTGCCTTCGCCGCGCAGGGTGATCGGGCCCGAATCGCGCAGCCAGGTGTCGTCGTACGGCAATTCCACGAAGCGGACGCGTGCCATGTCCGTGCTGCTGCCTTGCAGTTTCGCGTTGACGTGCGCGTGCAAGACCGCATCGGCCACTACGATGATCAGCGACTGGAAGCGTGTCACCGCCGCGGCCAGCGCCACATAGGTGGATTCCACCTGCTCGAGCCGCTCGGCCCAGTCGGTGCCGGCATGCGGCCAGGCAATCAACACGGCGGCCTGCGGCTCCCATTCGGCCGGCAGGCGCAAGCTGGAATCGGTCATGGAGACGACACTCGCGCTAAGGAGATGGCCCGGAGACTGGCCGGGCAGGCAAGTATGGAAGTTTACGATGGCGCGAGTGGTTGTGCGAGGCGATGAGTTAGCCCCTCTCCCTTCGACAGATCCGATCAGCCTCGCATCTCAGTTGCGCGAAAGGCGGCTCCCTCCCCTGCGCGCAGGGGAGGGCTGGGGTGGGGTTGTCCGAGCTTGTCGCATCGTTGAAATGCTTCGCGAGCTTGCTTCATCCCACCCTGACCCTCCCTTACTACACGTAGGGGAGGGGATGCATCCGGCAAGCTGAAGTTTGACGGTGATCAGAAAGTATTCGCAGCGATAAAGCGCGCGATCAATTCACCGCACCCGGATTGCGATTGTTCCCCGCCGGCGTATTCAACACCGCGTGGATCACATGGCTCTTCTCGAAGTACACGATGAAGTTGGCGTATTCCCAGCGATTGATTGTCGGGTGATGCGCGGAATCCCCGCCACGCGGCGAGAGCTTGCGCAAGGGCGCGCCGTATTTTTTCTCCACTTGGTCCATGCTCATGCCGCGCGCCGGCAGGTTCATGCCTTTTTCTTCCTGCACGCGCTGCTTGAGCGTTTCCTGGGCCTGGGTGGCCTGCGACAGGGACAGCCCGGCGCCCATGGCGACGGCCACCAGCAAGGGCAGGGTGTAACGGTGCTTGAACATGATTCCCCTCTCCGCACAAAGCAATGCTGCGCCGTTGTAGCAGAACTGCCTGGACCGCGCCACGAGCAACCACCGAAGAGGTGAACTAGGGGCGCGGGGCGGGCATAGGGGGGTGCCCCGTGAATCAGGGGGGCCCGCGAGACCAGATCGGGC
>NZ_JBQCHP010000172.1:0-18547 GCF_051954575.1 Dyella sp.
TGGCGTGCACCGCCTTGGCCAGTTCCAATTCAAATCACGTGGCAGTTAAAGCCAGCATGTTGTTGACTGGCTGGATCGACGTGCTTCCTGACGGGTCTGTACGCGCCTATGGTCTTGATCCACGTGTCCAGGTGCCGGACGGCGTTCGTAGGCTGGTTGATAAAAAGGTGGCTGGCTGGAAGTTTCGTTTCGACAGGCCCGTTACTGCGGTTCAGCACGAAATAATGTTCCTGCGCATCACCGCAACGCCTGTTGATGATCGGCACGATGTCATCGCTATCAGCGGCGCGTCCTTCATTGATGGAAGCTGGAATATCAGTGATCTTCCCTATTACAAGGGGTCTCTGCCGGCCGCTTATCCACAGACTGCCCGCAATGCGAAGGTGAGTGGAACAGCCTATCTGGTGCTACGAATAAACCGCCAAGGCAAGGTTGAAAAAGTTGCCGCGGAACGAGTCGACCTTGACGTTTATGGTCCAGAGAACCTGATGGGCCAATTTCGCGATCTGCTTGCGCACGCGGCGATCAAGGGCGTCGAATCGGCGACCTTCCATGTTCCTTCCACCGGCAGCCATGTTGGGGATCCGTATTGGGACGTCCGTTTACCAGTGCCATTCCATCTGATCACGGATGGTGTGCCTCCCATGGATCCGCATGGCGTATGGTCTCCCTACAATCCTGGGCCGCTCCAGTCGGTTTCATGGCTGACCGGTGATGAGCAGGCAGGCATGCCGCCAGATGCTATGCCAATCGTTGAAACTGCTGCGCAGAACGATTGCGCGGCGCACCTCGTTACGATGTGAGCGGCTGAGCGTAAAGCATGATGACTGATCGAATGGCGTCGCAAGTTTTTGCCTTGCGAGGTATTCATCACCTTTCACCACCCTTAAGCAAATAACCAAATAAGTCGTGCTCGTCACGCTGCGACATTGTCATATTTTCTTCATCCGGCATTCTCTATAAGCTCGATCCGTCCAGGCGGCAGGCGCTCTCGGGGGAGAGGTTTTTCGTCTTTCGCTTGCGACAGGGAGTAGGGGGTTTCAGGCAAGTATCGCAGCGCCATCGCAGTGGTGGTGGGGAGCGCTTGTGGGCGAACGATGCACAGGTGCTGGTCGCCGTTGTGCGGGCCTGTCTGGTTGGGCAAGTGCTGCAAGGCGCTTACCCGGTGACTTTTCAATCCTGATTTTTTCCTGGGGAGAATGTATGACGTTCAAGAACTCGTTCGGCATGCGTCGCATGGCAAAGCTCGTAGCGGTAGCTGGACTGGTGAGCGCGGGGGCGTTCCTGTCCGCGGCTTCTGCTTCGACGTTCGACGTTGCTGCCGATGCACAAGCCCAAGCGCTGAGCTCCTGGCATGAAACGATGCGGCACATGGCGCCGCCCACGGCGGGCTGTTTCCACGCTGCGTATCCCAGCGTCATCTGGGCAAAGACCTCGTGCGGTACCACCAGCTATCGGTCCAACCCGCATGTGAACGGAGCGGTGGAAACGGTGGGCAACGGTAACGACTACGCCGCTGCCACAGCCAACCTGACCGGCTCGGCGACGGGCAGCTTCCCGGTGGTGACGGGGGTTACCAGCGAAACCGGATCGAGCGGCGCCAACGATTACACGCTGCAGCTCAATACCAACCTGGCCAACTCCTCGCCGGCGTGCGCGCACTATGGTTATTCCAGCTGCCAAGTGTGGGAGCAGTTCATCTACTCGTCCAACTATGTCGGCAAGGGCGCGCAGGTGTTCATCCAGAACTGGATGTTCATTCCGGCGCACGCCAAATGCCCGAGCGGATGGAGCCAGTACCGCACCAGCTCGTACAACGGCTGCTACAAGAACAGCAGCGCCGTGAACAGCGTCACAGTTCCGGCGACGCAGCTGGCGAACATGAAGCTGGCCGGTGCAGTTGCGGCCAACGGCAACGACACGGTGACCTTCACCAATGGCTCCAACGCCTATGCGGTAAGCGAGCCCGACACCACCCTGTATATCGCCGATGTGTGGAAGCAGTCCGAGTTCAATATCGTCGGCAACGGCGGCGGTTCGGCGGCGACCTTCAACCCTGGCTCGTCGGTCACGGTGAATGTGCAGGTCAACGATGGCAGCACGAACGCACCGAGCTGCCTGGCCAACGCGGGCACCACTGGCGAAACCAACAATCTGAACCTGGGTTCGTGCAGCGCCACCGGAGGCACCGCGCCGTTTATCCAGTTCACTGAATCGAACTGATTGGTTTAGCCGCTTACATTGCATCTGAAAACAAGCGTCGGAGGCCATGCCTCCGGCGCTTTTTTCATGACCGGGTCCAAATGGTTGTGTCGCAACCAACTGTCGCGAAGCTTGCGGGCGCCGAACGAAAGAAACATACGCGACACAGCACTTAAATATGGCTGTCCAAATCCATCCATATTTCTGTAAAGCCCCATTCACAGATGTGAGCAAGACTTAACACCGCGCCGTCCAGGGGCGGCGTTTTTGTCCCGAATCCATAAACAAGTATGCGGCGACCCGCTGCAGGGTCAGCTGCGCAAAGGATATTTCCGCATGACAGTTCGTCAGATCTCGATTCGCATGTCCGGTCTCGCGCTTGCCGTGGTTGCGGCGTTGCATGGCGCGGTTGCTTTCGCAGGGAACACGACTGCCGATACGGCGCCCGCGGCGGCCGATGCTTCCGCCGCGGACAAGAGCAAGGCCAAATCGCTGGACGCCATCTCGGTGGTGGCGCCGGGCGAAACGATCCAGGTGCAGAGCGTGTCCAGTGTGGACATCAAGGCGTTGCCGCCGGGCAGCAGCGCATTCAAGGCGCTCAATCAGCTGCCGGGCGTGAACTTCCAGTCGTCCGATCCATGGGGCGCGTACGAATGGGCCACGCAGATCACGCTGCATGGCTTCGACCAGAGCCGCCTCGGCTTCACGCTGGACAATATCCCGTTGGGCAACATGAGCTACGGCGTGACGAACGGTCTGCAAGTGACGCGTGCGATCACCAGCGACAACCTGAGCTCGGTGGAAATCGCGCAGGGCGCGGGCGCACTGGGTACGCCATCGAGCACCAACCTGGGCGGCACGGTGCAGTTTTATTCGGCCGATCCGGATGCGGTGGCCGGTGCGCGCGTGAGCCAGGGTTTTGCCTCGGACAGTACGTATCGCACGTTCGTGCGTTTGGATAGCGGCGACTTCCACGGTTACTCGATGTACGTGTCGTTCGCTCGCGCCGATACCGGCAAGTGGAAGGGCTACGGCGACCAGCAGGACAACCAGATCAACCTCAAGAGCCTGTACCAGTGGGGTGACGGCAACCGCGTCAGCCTGTTCTTCGACAGCTCCAAGCGCAAGGAATACGACTATCAGGACCTGTCGCTGACCAGCCAGCGCGTGCTCGGTTGGAACTACGACTACTGGCAGCCGGATTGGACCTCTGCGGTGCAGACCGCGCTGGCGATCCAGGGCAAGGGTGCGTATCCCGCTTCATTGAACGGCCTACCCGCGGACTACGATAAGGGTGACGTGAACTACTACGCCGGCGGCGGCATCCGTCGCGACAACCTGGTGGGCTTGAGCAGCCAGCTCGCCCTGAGCAGCAACGCCACGCTGAACCTCGGCGCGTACTACCACAACGATCGCGGCGAGGGTCAGTGGGCCACGCCGTACGTGGCTTCGTCGGCCACGGTGCCGCTGGCCATGCGCACCACCGACTACGGCCTGGATCGCACGGGCGGCACGGCGTCGCTGAACCTCACCATCGCCAACAACGACATCCAGATCGGCGCGTGGGTGGAAGATGCGAACACCAACCAGGAACGCAACTATTTCTACTTGAACGGCCAGTACACCTTCCTCAGCAATTTCTACGATTCGGAAGAGCCGTTCGCGCGCGGCTTCTTCCAGAACTACCAGACCACCACGCGCATGGGTTATATCCAGGACACGCTGCACTTCATGGACGATCGCCTGACGGTGAACTTCGGCACCAAGGCGTTGGACGTGACCACCACAGCCAAGTCGCTGGAACCGAGCGCGCTGTCCGCAGGCCGCATTTCCGCCCGCGAGAACTTCCTGCCGCAGGCCGGCGTGGACTACAAGATCGACCAGCACCAGGATGTGTATGCCTCATACACCAAGAACATGGCCGCGTATGGCTTCCTGCCGTTCTCGCAATCGCAGGCCTCGTTCGACCAGGGCAAGAGCGCGCTGAAGCCGGAAGAATCGCAGACCTTCGAATTCGGCTATCGCGTGCAGGGCAGCGGTTTTGAAGCTTCGGCCGACGCCTATTACACGCACTTCACCAACCGCCTGCTCTCGGTCAGCCCGTGCAGCGCGGTGCAGACCTGCTCGGCGATCATCAACAACGTGGGTTCGGTGCAGAGCAAGGGCGTTGACCTGGCGCTGATCTGGAAGCCGATCGACCACATGCGTTGGTTGAATAGCTTGTCCTACGCCAATACCAAGTACCAGGACGATTACTTGAACAACGGCGTGGTCGCCACCGCCGGCAAATACGTGGTGGGCACGCCGGTGTGGATGTTCACCAGCGCGCTGAACTACAACATCGGTGCATGGAGCTTCAACGTCGACGGCAAGTACACCGGCCGCCGTTACATCACCTACAGCAACGATTCGTCAGTACCGGCATACCTGCTGTTCAACGCCGGCGTGAGCTACGACATCGGCGCGTGGTCGATCCTCAAGGATCTGAACGTGGCCTTCAACGTCACCAACCTCGCCAACAAGCACTACTTTGCGACGACGGGGACGAACGGTTACGTGGCCTCCGATCCGCAGGGTTACAACCAGACCTTGCAGGCGGGTGCGCCGCGGCAGTATTTCGTCAATATCAGTGCGAAATTTTGATAGGGCGGTTTGCGCTAGCCCCTCTCCGGCTTGATTGGCGTCGAATCTCAGCTTGCCGGAATATGTCCCCTCCCCTACGTGTAGTAGGGGAGGGATAGGGTGGGGTGAAGCAACCTCGCGAAGCATTTCAACCATGCGGCAAGCTCGGACAACCCCACCCCAGCCCTCCTCTGCAAGCAGGGGAGGGCGCCATTGTTCGCGCAGTTGAGATTCGGCGTTAATCGTGCGCCGGCAAATGCAAAAAGTTATCGGACAGCAATGGCGTCCGCCGACATGACCAGCGAGGCCTGAGACAACCCACTATATACTCTCCAAGCGCCGCACGCCTAGGGGAGGCCCGATCGCAATGATCACGCCGGAACGCATCATGGCCTGGGCCATACCGGGTTTCTTCGTGTCGATCGGCATCGAAATGCTTGTCGCGAAGTGGCACGGTCGCGACGTGTACTACAGCAATGACGCGATCAATAGCTTAGGTCTCGGCACGCTCTCGCAGATCGTCGGTGTATTCACCAAGCTGTTCGCGATTGGTATCTATGGCTGGTGCGCAACGCACCTCGCGCCATGGACCTTGCCCGCCAGCAGTATCTGGGTGTGGATAAGCGGGTTGCTGCTGTACGACCTGCTCTATTACTGGCTGCATCGCCTCGGACATGAAGTGAACGTGTTGTGGGCGGCGCACGTGGTGCATCATCAGAGCGAAAGCTACAACCTCACCACGGCGCTGCGGCAGACCGGCAGCGGTTTTCTGCTTGGCTGGATCGCGTATCTGCCGATGGCTTTGCTCGGTTATCCCACCGAAGTGTTCGCGGTGGTCGCGCTGATCGATCTGCTGTATCAGTTCTGGGTGCACACACAGATGATCGGCCGGCTCGGCTGGTTCGATCGCGTGTTCTGTTCACCCTCCAATCATCGCGCGCATCACGCGGTGAACGAGCGCTACCTCGATCGCAATTACGGCGGCATCCTGATCATCTGGGATCGCCTGTTCGGTAGCTTCGTGGAAGAGAGCGATGACGATCCGCCCGTCTACGGCACGCGCGCGCCGCTGCAAAGCTGGAATCCGCTGTGGGCGAACGTGGAAGTGTATGGCGCGCTGCTCAAGGATGCCTGGCATGCACGCAACTGGCTGGACAAGCTGCGCGTGTGGATCAAGCCGCCTGGATGGCGGCCCGCAGATGTCGCAATGCGTTTTCCCAAGCCTGCGTTCGATATCCATCATGCGCGCTACAACCCGCCGATGTCGCGGGCGCTCGATGTTTACTGCATCGTGCAGTTTGCACTGCTGTTGCTGATTGGCGTGCATTTTCTCGATACCGCGCCAAAGCTGGCATGGTTGCCGGCAGCCGCCTATGCGGCCTATCTGGTGTATGGCTTGCTGGCGCTTGGCTTTCTGTTGGAGTCTCGCAGCATTGGCGTGTGGCTGGAGCTGTTGCGTACTGCCGGAACGGCTGCCCTCGTTGCGATTGGCAGGCGCTGGTTTGGTGTTGAGCATCTCGATGCGTGGGCGGCTGCGGGAGTGGCGACGGCGTTTGAGATCGGGGCCGTGGTGCTGTTTCTCGTCGCCGATTACGATCGCCGCCACGCTGATGCTGCAGCTCCGCGCCCGGATGACTTCATTCGCATGACGAAACTTCCGTAGGTTGGGCTGAGGCGTAGCCGAACCCCAACGAAGAGATGCGCATGCCGACATTGGGGTCCGGCTACGCCTCAGCCCAACCTACCGGATGATCCGGCGCAGGTTTTGGGATAGGAAAAATTCCGTGTGGCGGCCGTGTTGGAACGCAACGCGGTTTGGTTCATAGTGGGCACCAAGGGCGTCTGGTATGGCATCGTCCGTCGATGCCAGTGGTATCTGTTGTTCTCCTTGGAGAATGATCATGCGATACACACCGTTGTTCGAACGCTACAGAGATGGCTTGCTCCTGCTCGCACGCGTCTTCCTGGTGGCCCTGTTCGTGATCTTCGGCTGGGACAAGTTCCTGAATTTCTCCGGCACTGTCAGCTATATGGAATCCACCGGGCTGCCGTTTGCCGCGCTTGCCGCCGGCAGCGCGCTGGTGATGGAGCTGGTGGTGGGCGTGGCGATATTGCTGGGCTTCTATACGCGGCCGCTGGCGCTGCTGCTTGCCGTGTATACCTTGGTCACCGCCTTGATCGGTCATCGGTTCTGGGCGCTTACCGGCGGCTTGCGCCTGGATACGGTGATCCACTTCTACAAGAACGTGAGCATCGCCGGTGGCTTGCTGCTATTGGCGCTGACCGGCCCCGGCAAATATTCGATGGACAAGCGATGACCTGTAGGTTGGGTTAGCGCAGCGTAACCCAACGAATCGGCCCAAAAATGTTGGGTTACGCTGCGCTAACCCAACCTACGGCAACACTTATGTAAGTTGCAGCGCAACATGCAAGGCCTGTCAGGCATCGCCTTCGGCAGCCGTTCCGGCCGTGCGCTTTCGCTATGATCGGCGCTTTGGTTTTGGGAGAGCTGCCGATGAGTGTTCTGAGCAGGATGCTGCGCCACAAGTCCGTCGAGCAATTGCAGGCGGAGGCGGGCAAGCGGGGGGATTTTCGCCGGGTGCTGGGCTTGTGGCAGCTCACCGCCATCGGCATCGGCGGCATCATCGGCGTGGGCATTTTCGTGCTGGCGGGGCAGCAGGCGGCGGCGAATGCAGGGCCGGGCGTGGCGCTCAGCTTTATCATCGCCGGCTTCGGCAGCGCATGCGCGGCACTATGCTACGCGGAGTTCGCCGGGCTGATTCCGGTGACCGGTAGTGCATACACCTATGGCTACGCGGTATTGGGCGAATTCGTCGCCTGGATCATCGGCTGGGATCTCTTGCTGGAATACGCGCTGGTGGTCGCGGTGGTGGCCATCGGCTGGTCCGGCTACGTGCAGGTGTTGCTCGGTTCGGCAGGCATCCATCTGCCGGAGTGGGCGCAGCAGAGCATGAGTGCGCAGACGATGGAGTATTACCTGCAGCAATTGTTCGGCGTGCATGGTGCGCAGGCGATTGCAGGCCCCAGCGACGGCCATCGCTTCAACGTGATTGCCGCCGGCATTTCGCTGCTGGTCGCCGCGTTGCTCACCATTCGCACCGAATGGGGCGCGCGCTTCAACACGCTGGTGGTGACGATCAAGGTGATCGGCGTGCTGCTGGTGGTGGGCGTTGGCGTGTTCTACGTGCATGCGGCGAACTGGCATCCGTTCGTTCCCGCGCGCGTGGTGGATGCGCAAGGCGTCGGCCATTTCGGCTGGGCCGGCGTGTTGACCGGCGCCAGCGTAGTGTTCTTCGCGGTGTTCGGCTACGACACGCTCACCACGGCGGCCGAGGAAGCCAAGCATCCGCAGCGCGATCTGCCGCGCGCGGTGCTGCTGTCGCTGGCGGTGGCGATGGTGCTGTATATCGCGGTGTCGCTGGTGCTGACCGGCATCACGCATTACAGCAATCTTGGCGGCGATGCGTCGGTATCGCAGGCGTTCGAATCGATCGGCCTGCATTGGTTGAGCGTGACCATTGCCATCGCCGCGGTGATCGGCGTGACCAGCGTGTTGTTCGCCTTCATGCTGGGCGCCGCGCGCATCTGGTTCGCCTTGGCGCGCGATGGACTGCTGCCGGCGTGGTTCGCACACATCCATCCGCGTTTCGGCACGCCGGCGCGGCCCACCGTGATTCTTGGCGTGTTCACTGCGCTGGTGGCGGGCCTGCTGCCGATCGGCGAAGTGGCGGAACTGGTGAACATCGGCACGCTCAGCGCCTTCATCATCATCTGCAGCGCGGTGCTGGTGTTGCGCGTACGCAAGCCGCAGGTGCCACGCAGTTTCCGTGCGCCGGCGCTGGCGCTGGTGGCGCCGCTGGGCGTGCTGTTTTCGCTGCTGCTGATCTTCGGCGTGCCGTGGTCGGATACGGACGGCTGGCATCGCATCGGTGGCTTGCCGTGGATCACCTTCGAGCGCTTCATCATCTGGATGGCGCTGGGATGTGTGATCTATTTCGGCTACGGCATGCGGCATAGCCGCGTCGAAAAGTAACCGAACGCGAATCGAAGGCTGGGATGGCAATCCCAGCATGGCCATGTTCCTGCGGTTGGGCGCAAGAACGAAACGGCATGACCTCTGGCAGGGGAGGCGAAGTAGGGTCTTGGCTCTACCATCGCCGGCAATCCGCCCGAGGGGCGGTCATCTTTTTTTGTCCTTATGGGCTGTCCCGTAAGGACGCCGCCCGCCGGAGTTGCCGAGTGAAATCCCATGCCTTGCATTTGCGCTTGATCGCCGCCGCCGTGATGGCGGCCTGTTCCCTGTCAGGAACCGTCGCGGCGCAATCGTCACCGGGGTTTTCCGGCGACGTGCCGGCGCCGGTCGATCAAGCGTACGCAGGCACGCTCACCGTCAACGTCGATCTGCGCGATGCCGGCAAGCGCATCTTCCGTTCGCACGAAACCATTCCGGTGAAACCGGGTGCACTCATGCTGTTCTATCCGAAGTGGATTCCCGGCGAGCACGCGCCGTCCGGTCCGGTGTCGAACGTGGCCGGCCTGATCATTCGCGCGAACGGCAAGCAACTGCCGTGGCGCCGCGATCTGCGCGACATGTTCACGCTGCACCTGGATGTGCCGCAGGGCGTCAATCAGCTCGACCTGGATTTCCAGTTCCTGTCGCCCGGCGAAGGCGAGGGCAGCAACTTTGGCGCGAGCGTGTCCACTGCGCCCAACCTGGTGGACATGGAATTCAATCAGGTGGTGTTCTATCCGGCCGGCTATTACACGCGGCAGATCCAGATCCAGCCGACCGTGCAGCTGCCGCAGGGCTGGAAGTTTGCTTCGGCGCTGGAAGTGGACAGCCAATCGGGCGACACCATCCATTTCAAACCGCTCGGCTTCAACAATTTCGTCGATTCGCCGTTGATTGCCGGCGCGAACTTCAATCGCGTCGACCTCACGCCCAAGGGCGGCGCGCCGGTGTACTTGAACGTGGTGGGCGATGCGGCGAAGGACGTGAAGCTCACCGACAAGCAGCTCGAACAGCAGCGCAACGTGGTGACGCAGACCAATTTCCTGTTCGGCGCGCATCACTACAGCCATTACGATTTCCTGCTTACGTTGTCCGACCACACCGGCCACTTCGGGCTCGAGCACCACCAGGCCAGTGACGATCGCCTGCCGGCCAACTTCTTCACCGACGATGACATGCACCTGTACGCGGCCAGCCTGATGCCGCACGAATTCGTGCATTCCTGGAACGGCAAGTTCCGTCGTCCGGCGGATCTGTGGACACCTAACTTCAACGTGCCGATGCAGGACGATCTGCTGTGGGTGTATGAAGGGCTTACCGATTATTGGTGCGGCGTGCTCACCGCGCGCGCCGGCCTGTGGACGCCGGCGCAGTATCGCGATTCGATCGCCAACATCGCCGCCGCGATGAGCTACCGCACCGGCCGCGCATGGCGTTCGTTGCAAGATACCGCCGACGCCGCACCGCTCACCTATTACGGCTCGGAAAGCTGGATCAACTGGATCCGCGATACCGATTTCTATCCCGAAGGCCAGTTGCTGTGGCTCGACGTCGATACCAAGCTGCGCGAACTCAGCGGCGGCAAGCATTCGCTGGATGATTTCGCGCATGCCTTCTATGGCATGGACAACGGCAGCTACGTCACCAAGACCTACACCTTCGACGACGTGGTCAACACGCTCAACCAGGTGCAGCCGTTCGACTGGTCGACCTTCCTGCGCCAGCGCCTCGACTACACCGGCACGGAGTTGCCGGAGCACGGCATCGAGCGCGGCGGCTGGAAGCTGGTGTTCAATGACACGCCCAATGGTGAAACCAAAGCCCTCGAAGGCATCCGCCACGGCGCCAACCTGGCCTACTCGATCGGCCTGATGGTCAATGCCAAAGGCACGATCGGCGACGTGCAGTGGAACGGTCCGGCGTTCAAGGCCGGCCTGGTGCCGGGCCTTAGCATCGTTGCCGTCAACGGGCACGACTTCTCCACCGACACGCTGAAGGATGCGATCACCGCCGCCAAGACTTCGCAGGCGCCGATCGAGCTGCTGGTGAAGAACGTGGACGTGTACAGCACGGTGAAGGTGGATTACCACGGCGGCCTGCGCTATCCGCATCTGGAGCGGGCGGATGGGAAGGATCTGATCGGAGCGATCGTGGCGCCGCGGAGCAAGTAGCCAAGGCGAATCTTGCCGCACATTCGTTCCCTCCCCTACGTGTAGTAGGGGAGGGCTAGGGTGGGGTGAAACAACCTCGCGATGGATTTCAACTTCGCGGCAAGCTCGTGCAACCCCACCCGACCCTCCCCTGCATGCAGGGGAGGGGGCAGCATGCGATCAAGCTCCTGCGATTCCTGCCGATATCTATCCCCATAGAGCCAAGCCTCCGGGGACCTATGGGCGGATTCTGGAAACGATTGTTTGCGAACGACGAGCCGCAGAAAGAGCGGCCGCGTTTCAACGTCGTGCTGCCGTGGCCGGAAGAGGCCGAGCCGAAGGCGCCCGTGCCTGCGCTCAGCAGCGCCGATATCCAGGACTGGTTCTATCGCCTGGTGCTGGGCATGCCGGGTTCCGAGGCGGTCGACTGGCGTCCACAGGAACAGGTGATGCTGCGGCGCCTGGACGAGCTGTGCGGCGGCGATCGTTTCGACATTTCCACCTTGCCGCGTCTGCCGGAAGTGCTGCCGCAACTGCTGCGCATGCTCAAGAGCGAGAACTCCGACGGCACCAAGGTGGCCAAGCTGGTCGGGCGCGATCCGGTGCTGGTCGGCGAAGTGATGCGGGTCAGCCGCAGCGCGCACTACCGCACCGCGCGGCCGATCACCAGCCTGCAGCATGCCATCGTGCTGTTGGGCCATGACGGCTTGCGCCAGATGGTCACGCAGCACGTGATGAAACCCATCCTGCAGGCCAGCGCCGGCATGCTCGGCCATGCCGCGGGCCAGCGCCTGTGGGATCACGCCGAACGCTGCGCGCACGCCAGCATGTATCTGGCGCGCGGACAGGGCGATCCGTTCGAGGCGTACCTGGCCGGCGTGGTGTGCAACGCCGGCGTGGGCGCGATGATCCGCGTGCTTGACCAGGAGGCGCCGCCGACGCTGGGGGTGTTCAGCCGTTCCTTCCTTATCGGGTACACCCATCTGGCCAACCATCTCACCCTGCGCGCGGCCAAGCATTGGGAATTGCCGCCCAACGTGATCCAGGCGCTGCGCGAACGCCTGGATGCACGCGCGAAGGCGCCGGTGACCGAGCTGGGCAATGCGCTGCTGGCGGCCGATCACCTGGCGATGATCCAGATGCTGGCCGACAACCACGTGATCGACCGCGCCACGCCGCCGGCGCCGCAGCGCGTGGATCGATTGCCGGATGTGCTGGTGGATCGTGCGCAGCAGGAATTGCGGCGCGTGTTTCGGGTGTAGGTTGGGGTGCAAACCCCAACATCGTGTTGCGTGACACGACAACGTTGGGGTTTGCACCCCAACCTACGTCAATTGGCGTATCGCCAGCCGTTCTTCGAATTTTTCCGGTTTCATCGGCGCGCCGAACAAAAAGCCCTGCATGTGCGAGCAACCCGCTTCGCGCAGGAAGCGGCTCTGCATTTCCGTCTCCACGCCTTCGGCGATCACGTCCTTGTTGAGGCTGCGGGCCATCGCGATGATGGCGCTGGTGATCGCGGCGGTTTCCGCATCCTGCGTGATGTCGCGCACGAAGGCGCGGTCGATCTTCAACGCATCGACCGGGAAATGCTTGAGGTAGGAAAGACTGTTGTAGCCGGTGCCGAAGTCGTCCAGCGACAGGCGCACGCCGCGCTGGCGAATGCGCCGCAGCAGGCGGATGGTGCCGTCGCCGCCGCTCATCATGGTGCGTTCGGTCAGTTCCAGTTCGAGCAGGCCAGGATCGAGGCCAGTTTCGTTGAGGATGCTGTCCAGCCGCTCGTAGAAACCGGCGTATTGGAACTGCAGCGGCGACACGTTCACCGAGATCGACATCGGCAGGCCTTCGCGCTGCCAGGTGCGCGCCTGCAGGCAGGCTTCGCGCAGCGCCCAGGTGCCGATGGACACGATCAGGCCGGTGTCTTCGGCCACCGGAATGAACTGGTCGGGCGTAAACACTTCCTCGCCGTTCACATACAGCCGCAGCAGTGCCTCGGCGCCGACGATCTGGCCGTGCTTGGCGTCCACCTTCGGTTGGTATTGCAGGGTCAGTTCGTTATGCGCCAGCGCGTGGCGCAGCACGTTCTCGATGCGCTGGCTGGCGGCGGAGCGCTGGCTCATTTCCGGTGCGTAGAAACAATAGCCGTGGCGGCCTTGCGTCTTCACTTCGTACATCGCGGCATCGGCGGTGCGCACCAGCGCGTCCGGCTCGGTGCCGTCGCGCGGAAACAGGCTGATACCGATGCTGGCGCGGATCTCCAGCGGCGGCGTATGCGACACCTGGGTCAGCGCACAGGCATCGAGCAGCTTGCGCGCGAAGCTGGCCGCTTCGTCGGCATCGTCCACGCGCGGCAGCAGCACCACGAATTCGTCGCCGTTGTAGCGGAACGCCATGTCTTCGCTGTCGCGCAACGCACTGCGAATCTGCTGCGCCACCGCCTGCAGCACCTGGTCGCCCACGCCATGGCCGAGCGTATCGTTGACGCGGCGGAAATGGTCCAGGTCGATATACAGCACCGCGCACTGACGGTGCCGCTGCGTGGCCATGGTGGTGGCCTGTTCGATGCGCGCGTACAAAAGGCTGCGGTTGGGCAGGCCGGTGAGCGTGTCGTGCTGGGCCAACTGGATCATCTTCAGCGCCAGCGTGCGGTTTTCGCTGATGTCGTGGCATACCAGCACGCCGCCGGTCACGCTGCCGGTGTGATCGTGGATCAAGGCGGCCGAGGTTTCGATCGGGGTTTCGAAGCCGTTCCGATGCAGCAGGATCGCGCGCCCGCTGAAATCCACAATCGCATTGCGGCGCATGGCCTGGCGCAGAGGATTATCCAGCAGCTGGCGGTTGCCGATGTCGCGCAGGCGGAATACGTCGTCCAGCGCGCAACCTTTGGCGTCGGCATTGGACCAGCCGGTCATCGCCTCGGCGATCGGATTAAGCGAGGTGATGTTGAGCGCGATGTCGGTGGTGATCACCGCATCGCCGATCGAATTGAGCGTGACTTCAGCCAGCTGCCGTTCGCGGAACAGCGCTTCCTCGTAATGCTTGCGCTTGGTGATGTCCTGCACCTGGCTCACCAGGTAATTGAGCTGCCCGTTCTCGCTGCGCACCTGCGACACCGACAGTTGCACGTGGACGAAGTGGCCATCGCGATGGATGTAGCGCTTCTCGGTCTGGAACGCCTCGCGCCGGCCGTTGAGGATCTGCGCGGACAACGCTTCGCTCAGCGGCAGATCGTCCGGATGCGTGACGTCGCGCCAGTTCATGCTGCGCATTTGCGCTTCGGTAAAGCCCAGCATGTTGCACAACGCCGCGTTCACGCGCTGGTAGCGGCCATCCGGCAGCACCATCGCCATGCCCACGGCGGCGTGCTGGAACGCCAGGGAAAAACGCTGTTCGCTTTCGCGCAGTTGTTCTTCCAGCGCGTGGCGTTCGGTGATGTCGGTGAATACGGTGAGTACGCCACGCAACCGTCCTTCTCCATCGCGATCGGGCGTGAAGCTGCCGTGCACGTAGCGGCGCAGCGCGCAGCTGAACAACTGGCCTTCGTAACTGGAAGCGTGCCCGCCCAGTGCCTGCAGCAAGGCCGCGCGCACGCGCAGATAGCTTTCCGGATCGAGCACCTCGCTCACCGCCCGGCCCGTGATCTGGTTGGGGTCGATGTCGAACCAGCGGCGATGTGCTTCGTTGGCGAACAGGAAGCGCTCGTTGACGTCGATATACGTCATCAGAGCTGGCACGCTCTGCACGACGTGCGCAAGCAGATACTGCCCGGCTTCAGAAGCCAGCGGATCGCCTTCGACGGGGTGCGTCAGCTTGGGCATGCAGTGTCGGTTCGTCCGTGCGTCGGCACATCATGCGCCGGAATGACGATAAAGCAAGATTTCGTATTCCGTGGGTTGACATACTCGACAGGTATCAATGCAACGCGAGCACCGGCGCACTCAACAAGCCCTGCTCGTCCAACTGGATTTTCCCCAGCGCATGCAGATCGCTGGCCGCATCGAATCGGTCGGCCAGCGCGGCGACCAGCGGGCCCAGCGCCGACGATCGCAACGGATAGCCGTGCGCCAGCACGCGGGTCGTGCCCGCTGCACCGCGCTGCGCCACCGTGACCGCCACCACGCCCAGGCCGGCCGCTTCGTGGGCGAACAGGGTCGGCGCGCCATAGGCCGGATCGGCGATAGATGCGGTTTCGGCCAGCCAGCCGGGGCCGTCGGCGGTGGCGATGGCCGATCCCTCATTTAAATGCAGGGACAATCCATGCGCTTGCAGCAGGGCGGCGTACTGGCGCAGTTCGAACACGGCGCCGGCGAAGGCATGGCTGCGCTCGGCCGGCGTGACGTCTGGCGTGGCCAGCCATTGCGCGGGCGATTGCATCCAGGCCTTGCCGTCGGCATAGCGCAGCGCGAGGCCGCGTGCGCTCAGTGCATCCTCGGGGCGATACGGCGTGAGCATCGCCGCTTCCAGCAATTGCCACAGCGGCGCCAGGTTGACGTGTTCGTACTGCACGCAGGTGAGCGCAAGTAGATCGTTGCGGCTGAGATAGCGGGCATGTTCCAGGCGAACATCGAAGTGGCGCATCAGCCAGTCGGCAGTGCGCGCGCCGGCTTCGCCGCGGCCGACCAGTTCCACTTCCATCCGCTGGGACAGCGCATCGGCGATATCTTCCGGAGCGAGCACGCTCAACGGCAGCAGGCGCATCGGGCCGTCGGCGTAGCCGGGATCGGGCTCCAGCGGTTGCGCCGGCATGCGTCCGTCGTGATGGCCGAACGCCACCACGTTTTCGAGCTGGCTGCGCGGCACGCGCCGCGCCAGCTCATCCAGCGTGGCCCACACTGGGAAGCCGGGACGCAGCAATTCCACCGCATCGAACGCGGCGCCGCCCAGGGTCAGGCGGGCTTCGGCCACTTCGGGCACCAGCGTGTGCAGGTCGCCTGCCACCAGCGCCGCCAGTTCGGCGGCCTCGTCGCGGCTCAGGGTGAGCCGCTGCGGGCGTTCGCCGGGCGACAGTTCCAGGGCCAGGACGGCGGGCAGGGCTTGCAGCGAAGCGGGGGATTCCACGCGGTCATACCTAGATAAGTGAAACGGAAAGTCTAGCAGCCCCTCCGGAGGCGGCAGCCCGACACGGCGGCCACCCACGGCATCGGGGCTCAATCCCAGCGCACATTTCTCAACCTCGCCGTAACGATTCGCCGTTCAAACGCCTGTTCGGGCTTTCGCCTGGCTGCTGAGCGGGTTAGCCTTGCCTGATCGGTGTTTCGGGACCCAAGTCAAGGCTATGGAAAACACGCAGCAGCGCGTTGGCGTCATCGGCGGTGTGCGCATCCCGTTCTGTCGCAACAACACTGCCTATGCGGACGTCGGCAACTTCGGCATGTCGGTGAAGGTGCTGGGCGCGCTGGTCGAACGTTTCGGCCTGCACGGCGTGGAGCTGGGCGAAGTGGCGATGGGGGCGGTCATCAAGCACGCCTCCGACTGGAACCTGGCGCGCGAAGCCTTGTTGAGTTCCGGCCTGGCGCCGACCACCCCCGGCATCACCACCGCGCGCGCCTGCGGCACCTCGCTGGACAACGCCATCGTCATCGCCAACAAGATCGCCACGGGGCAGATCGAGGCCGGCATCGCCGGCGGCTCGGATACCACCAGCGACGTGCCGATCGTCTACAGCCAGCGCCTGCGCAAGCGCCTGCTGGCGGTGAACCGCGCCAAGACGCCGCTGGATAAATTGAGGACGGCGGTGCGCGGGTTTTCCCTCAGCGAATTGAAGCCCTCGTTTCCCGGCGTGGCCGAACCGCGCACCGGCATGTCGATGGGCGAGCACTGCGAAAAGATGGCGCGCGAATGGCACATCGGCCGCGAGGTGCAGGATCGCCTGGCGCTGGACAGCCATCGCAAGCTCGCTACCGCCTATGAGGGGGGCTTTTTCGAAGACCTGGTGGTGCCGTTCCGCGGCGTGAAGCGCGACGGTTTCTTGCGCCCCGACACCAGCATGGACAAGCTGGCCGGACTCAAGCCCGCGTTCGACAAGACCTCCGGCCTGGGCACGCTCACCGCCGGCAACTCCACCGGCCTTTCCGATGGCGCCGCGGCGGTGCTGCTGGCGAACGAGGCGTGGGCGGCCAAGCGTGGCTTGAAAATCCAGGCCTATCTGCGCGATGCCGAAGTGGCCGCGGTGGATTTCGTGCATGGCGAAGGCCTGCTGATGGCGCCGACCATCGCGGTGCCGCGCCTGCTCAAGCGCAACGGCCTCAGCTTGCAGGATTTCGACTTCTACGAAATCCACGAAGCGTTCGCCGCACAAGTGCTGTGCACGCTGCGCGCGTGGGAATCGCCCGATTACTGCAAGAATCGCTTGGGTCTGGATGCGCCATTGGGTGCCATCGATCCGGCCAAGCTCAACGTCAACGGCTCCAGTTTGGCGGCAGGACATCCGTTCGCCGCCACCGGCGCGCGCATCGTCGCCACGCTGGCGAAACTGCTGGAACAGAAAGGCTCGGGCCGCGGCCTGATTTCCATCTGCACCGCCGGCGGCATGGGCGTGGTGGCGATCCTGGAGCGGCCATAAGTTTTATGCCTCGGTTGCGCGTCACTGCCAGTTTGAGCCTGCTTGCGTTGGTGATCGGCGTGGGCGGCGTGCAATGGTTGAGCGAGCAGACCTATGCGCACGTGGATTGGCCGGTGGCCGTGCATCGGCCCGTGACGACGCAGTGGGTGCGCCGTGCTGAGCATCCCCGACGCGTGGCACGGGTCGTGCGCCCGCGTTACGAAGCGTCACAAGCGGAAGCCGTCGCCGCACCGGTTGCGCCGTCCAGCAGCGCGCCGACCCTGGTGCCGGTATCGACACCAGCCGCGTCATTGCCTACTTCGCAGATGGAAGATCACGCGGTAGGCAACGTCGTGCTGCATCTGACCGTCGACGGGCAAGGCGAGGTCACGCACGCGGCGATCGCGCAGTCCAGTGGCGACAGCGTGCTGGATTCAAATGCATTGGCGATCGCACAGCGCTGGCGTTTTGCGGTGCCGGCGGATCATCCGCAGGGTATCAGCGGCGATTTGCCGATGCGGTTCGATGGGCACATGTAGGTTGGGGTGCAAACCCCAACGTTGTCATGTCGGTAGCTTTCGATGTTTGGGTTTGCACCCTGACGGATCCCTGCGTTTTTGTTGATTGAGAAGGTGATCCCGCGAAGGACGGTAGCTGCGCGTGAGCGTGGACCATTGCCTGCGGCGCTTTCGATCGCCGAAGGCGCTCGAGTCACTTTTCTTTGCTGGCCCAAAGAAAAGTAACCAAAAGAAATGGCCTGGAGAGCTCATGGCGCTGCGCTGATTACAAGCCAGAAGGTTTGAGGCATTGCGATGAGAGTTGGCTTGCCTGCTTCCACCTTGTTGCGATTCCGCGACGCGCCCAGGCGCTGAGGGCTTAAAGCAGTTCTCCAGGGTTGCAGGCCCGCTTTAAGCCCTCAGCGCCGCGGCGCCTCGCGGCATAGCCGGGACGTGGAACCCTTGGAGACGAACTTTCTATCTGGACGTGAGCGCTCAGGCTCTT
>NZ_JBQCHP010000173.1:0-8214 GCF_051954575.1 Dyella sp.
TCCAAACTTCTCTGCCACATGGCATACATGCACCGCACTCCGCCCGAACAACGGCATGCGACTGTGCAGACAAGTCCACACAGGCCATGTGCGGCACATCGCGACATCAACGCGCTGTCCCAAAGTGACTGCTAGTTTGTCCTCTCGGGCGATAGCTGCCGCGCCTGCGAAACCGCATGATCGTAGGCACCATTCGTGAAAGAACGGATGGTGCACTCTTCAGACAGACGATCGGGCGCGCTTGCGCTCTTTCGACGCGATTTTCGGGGCTTCGCACAGGCTCCAAACCGTACAGGGGCGGTCCATGGGCACATTACGCACGCGCTGCAGGCAAGCTGCAGGCTTCACCTTGATCGAGCTGATGATCGTGGTGGCGATCATCGCGATTCTGGCCGCGATCGCCGTGCCGATCTACAGCGACTACATCACGCGCGGCAAGCTGACCGAAGCGCAGAACAATCTGAGCGCCTTGCGTGTGCAGATGGAGCAGTACTTCCAGGACAACCGCACCTATGTGGATGGTGCGGGAAACTGCGGCACCCCCATGCCGGCCACTGGCTCGAACAGCACCGTGAAATATTTCACCTATACCTGTACGGCCACCAGCAGCACCTACAAGATCACCGCCACCGGTGCCACCACGCAGACCGCCAATTTCACCTTCACCATCGATCAGAACAACGTCCACGCGACGACCAGCGACAATAACTGGTACTCCGGCACGATGAGCAGTTGCTGGGTCACTGCCAAAGGAAACTGCCAGTGAAAGCGCCCCACCAGCGCGGCGTCAGCCTGATCGAGCTGATGGTGGCGGTCGCCATCCTGGCGATCCTGGTCATGCTCGGCATGCCCACGTTCCAGCAGTGGACATTGAACACGCGCATCCGCACGGTGACCGAATCGATCCAGAACGGCCTGCGGCTGGCGCGCAACGAAGCCTCGCAACAAAGCCGCTACGTGCGCTTCCAACTTTCTTCCGCCACCAGCTGGCAGGTGTGCGTATTGCCGGCCAGCGCGGCGAGCGCCCAGGCGGCGACCGATTGCAGTACCGCCACCGGCACGGTGCAAAGCTGGAATTCGCCGGGCATGAGCAACGTGCAGGTGGGTGCATCCACGGCGGTGAAGGATGTCGCGTCCAGTTCGTCCTCGGCCAGCACCTATAAAACCATCCTCAGCGGCGGCGTTCCGGCCGGCGTTACCTACAACGCGCTGGGCCGGCCTACCGCTTATGGCAGCGCGTCGATCCTGCGCATCGACGTCACTGCGGCGCAAAGCTCGCTGCAGGCAAGCAGTCGCCGCCTGGTCACCACGATTTCGCCGGGCGGCATGGTGAACATGTGCGATCCGGCTTTCACCTTGAGCAACAACGTAATGGGGTGTCCATGAAGACGACGCTCACCCGCCCGTGCGCGAAACGCCGTGCCCCGCACCAGCGAGGCATCGTGCTGATCGACGCCATGGTCGCGATCCTGATTTTTTCGGTCGGTATTCTTGGCCTGGTGGCATTGCAGGGTTCGGCCATCGAGATGACCAGCAGCTCAAAATATCGCATCAACGCCGCCATGCTGGCCGACCATGTGATCGCGCAGATGTGGGCAAGCGATCCGAGCCAGCTCAAGACGCTGTTCGCGGGCAGCGGTGGCAGTGACGGCAGCAGTGGTGGTGCCAGCTACACCGCATGGGCCAAGCGCCTCGATTGCACGGCAAGCAAGCCCGACGTCGCTTGCCTGCCAGGCGCCAAGGCCAATCCGCCAAGCATCGACGTGGTCGAACAGGACATCTCCAGCTCCGGCAACACGCAATACCAGGTGACGGTCACCGTCTACTGGCAAACGCCCTCCGATTCCACCAAGCACAAATATGTCTCCGTCACCGCGATCGGCAATTGAGGGCTCGATGAATTCCAAGACGGCTACGCGTCAGCGGGGCTTCTCGCTGATCGAACTGATGGTGGGCATGCTGGTGAGCATGCTGTGCTTGCTGGCGATCATGGCTGCCTTCGCGGTATACGAGGGCAAGAAGCGCACCACCACCAGCGGCAACGACGCGCAGCAGAACGGCAGCTACGCGCTGTATACGCTGGAGCGCCAATTGCGTACAGCCGGCTCGAGCATCGTGCAAGGCTACAACTACGGCTTGTGGGGTTGCCCGGTTACCGCCTACACCACCACACCCGCCGGCAAGGTCCAGACGCTACCGGCGCAATCGGCCCTGCCCTCACCGTTCACCTCATCGGGCTGGCCGCTCACCACACGCCTGGTACCGGTGCTGATTGCCTCCGGCGGCAGCAATCCCGACGTGATCGGTGTGGTGGGCGGCAATTCCGCGTTGCAGGTGTTCAAGATTGCCATCGCCGGCACGCCCACGACGAGCAGCGTGGCCGTAGGCAACAGCCTTGGCATCATGACCGGCGATTATCTGCTTGGCACCTTGTCCGATGGCACCTGCGCGCTGGCGCATCTGACCAGTACATCCACGGCGACACAGGTATCGGGCACCACGCTCGCGCTGGACGCCGACAACAGCCCGGCGACCGGCCTGCAGAAGGCCACGTATCTGTTCGATGCTGGCGCCGCGCCGATGTTCACGCTGTTCGGCATCGATGCTTCCACTAATTCGCTGGTGTCGTACGACCTGCTGCAGCGGCCGGTGAATGGGCAAGCCGCCGCGGTCACGCCGATTGCCGATGGCATCGTGCTGATGAAGGCGTTGTACGGCATCCAGACCAGCACCGGCATAAGTTGGGTGCAGCCCACCGGCACGTATTCGATCGACACGCTCACCGCAAGCAGCAGCGCGGCATCGAGCGCCATGGGCAAGATCAAGGCGATCCGCATTGCAATCGTGGCGCAGAGCCGGTTGCCGGAGCGTTCGAGCGATTACACCAACAACAATCCGATCGTCCTGTTTCAGGATCTTGATTCGACACTGCAGTACACCTTCACACCGAATACGCAGTACCGCTACCAGGTGTACGACACCACCATTCCGGTGCGCAACGCGCTGGTCAGCACGCATTATTGAGTGGACGCGACATGACGACCCCTTGCATTTCGCTCGACGCCCGCGATCACCAACGCGGCATGATCTCCACCCTGATGGCGATCATCGTACTGGTAGTATCGCTGCTCGCCGCACTGGCGCTGATGCGCTCGGTGGATACCAGCAACACCATCGCCGGCAGCCTCACCTTTCGCCAGAGTGCGCTGCAGGGAGCCGAGGCCGCGTACGTGGATGCGCAGCAGAAGATCACCTTTACGCAGCCGAACAGCGATAACGATCAGTCCAATCTCGGCTATTACGCGGAACCGCAGCCGGCTACGTCGCGTTCCACCGGCGACATACCGGACATGCTGGTGAATTTGACCTCCGGATTTCAGAAATTTTCTGACACCAACGGCAACACGATCCGTTACGTGGTGGAGCGCCTGTGCCCTTCATCGGGCGCGGCCACGCCGACGCGCTGCATCGTGCCTGGCGCTTCCTTGCTCGGCGGCTCGCTCGCCAACCAGAACTCCGACAACCTCACCTTCAGCAACGGCGCCTATGCGGCCTTCCGCCTGACGGTGCGCGTGGACGGCCCCAAGAACACCACCGCGTACGTGCAGACCTTCATGCGCTGAAAGCCCAGCGCAGACATCTTGCCTCGCCACATGCTCCAAGCCTTCATTCCGGGATCGGCCATGCTCAAAATTTTCCGCCACGTTCGTCTCAACGCAAGGTTGCTGGCATGCATGATGGCGCTGACCGCAAGCGCCGGCGCATCGGCCACGACGCTTTCCGACACGCCGGTATACAGCACTTCCAACGTGCCGGCGAACCTGATGCTGGCGCTGTCGGTGGAATATCCGACCGGCACGGTGGCGGCCTACAAGGACAGCGCCGGGTATGCCATCAAGAACACGTATCTGGGCTACTTCGATCCGGCCAAGTGCTACGACTACAGCAGCACCACCGGCACCGGCTATTTCGCGCCAGTGAGCGGTGTTTCAGGCCCGGTGTGTACCGGACACTGGAGCGGCAACATGCTCAACTGGGCGTTGATGACCTCGCTCGACGAATTCCGCCAGGCGCTCACCGGCGGTAACCGCTCGGTCGATAACGCAACGACGACGGTGCTGCAGCGCTCCAATCTCAATTCGCAAACCACCATACAAAATTTCCCGATCAAAAAGATCGGCACGGGCGTGGGTAACGTGGACGCCTCCACGGTGATCGGTGACAGCCAATATTCCTCGCTGAGCACGGTGTACCTGTTCTCGTACCAGCAAGGCTCCAAGTTCATTATTTCGAACAACTACACGCCGCCCAACGACAAAACCAATCCCAAAACCCCACCGACCGTGGTAAACGACGGCGGCAAAAATTTTTACACCGTCTACAATGCGCAAGTGCAGGTGTGCGTGCCGGGCATACTGGAAAGCAATTGCAATTCGGCACATGCGGCCACCGACTACGTCGGCGCCCATACTTATAACAAGCCTGAAGGCCTGATCCAGCAGAACTACACCAAGATCCGCGTGGGTGCGTCGGCCTATGCCTTCCTCAAAGGCAACAGCCAGCCCAATGGCGTGGTGCGTGCCTTGCTGCGTGACAACGGACCCACCAGCTACAACGGCTACGGCGCGCGCCAGACCAACACGTATTCGGAATGGGATGCTAACACCGGTGCATTCATTACCAATCCTGATGCAGCCGATTCCACTTACGCTACCGCTCCCGGTGGCGTGGCCTTCACAGATAGCGGCGCCATCAATTACCTCAACAAGTTCGGCTACGGCAGCGATTACGAGCAGTACGACAATATCAGCGACCTGTACTGGGCCACGCTTGCCTATTACATGCAGGTGCCACTGGATGCGAGCTACACGACGGGACTCTCGCAGAGCAACAGCACAGACCCTACCTTTCCAGTATTCAAAGGCACCGCGGCCGCCAAGGCCAGCTCGCCAACCATCAACGACCCGATCCAGTTCACCTGCCAGAACAACGCCATCGTGACTATCGGCGATGCACATACCTGGTATGACACGGCCGTACCCAGCACTGCACCGACAGGAGGCACGCTGCTTTCGCCATTGCCGGTGGGCGGCACCGTAGGCGCTGCGCTGGATGCATCCAAATACGTCACCAAACTCGGCAATCTGCCATTGATGGAAGCCCAGGGTACGACGGCCGCCTCGCAGACCATGGCGCAATACCAGAACACCACTGCCCTAGGTACGATTTACGAAATCAGCGGTGCATCCGCAACATACAACATGGCTGGGTTGGCCTACTACGCGCATATCAACGACATCCGAGCCGACATCACCGGCAATCAAAAAATCACGACCTACACCGTCGATGTACTCGAACCCGGCAACTATGACGGCACTTCCAGCCATCCGACCTACAGCCCGTCCAACCTGAGCAGCGGTGCCGGCCCGGACATGTATTGGCTCGCTGCGAAATACGGCGGCTTCAACGATGTCAACGGCGATGGCAATCCCGCTAACATGCTGACCTGGCACACCAACAGCACCAGTGCCACCACGAATGATCTGCGCCCCGACAATTACTTCCCCGGCAATCGGCCCGACCTTATCCAAAGCGGCCTGCAGCAGATCTTCAACAACGTCGCCTCCACGGCGTCGCAGTCCGGCTCGGGCCTGTCGGTCAACTCCAGCCACGGCTTGACTAACGTCACCTCCGGCGCTGCACCGTACTACGCGCCGGTCGCAGGCTTCCCCGCGTACACCACGCAATACACACCGGTGACCTGGACCGGTGATGTGGCCGGCTTCATCGCCACCACCGCCACCGGCAGTGACGTCACGGCAGCTTCCGGCAGCACGCCATGGCACGCGCAATTGCAGCTGGACACGCTGACGCAAACTGCTTCTTCCAGCTCTGGCACTACCACGCTGGGCTGGAGCAGCGGCCGGCGTGTCGTGACCTGGAACGGCAGCAAGGGCGTGCCGTTCCGCTACAGCAGTCTGTCTTCCACCGAACAAGGCATCCTGGACCAGACCGGCAACGGCTCGAAGTTCGTCGACTATCTGCGCGGCGATAAGAGCAACGAAAGCACCCTGTTCCGCGCGCGCACACACATCCTGGGCGACATCGTCAATTCGGCGGCCGTGCTGGTGCAAGGCGCGCTGTCGACGTCCTACTCGGATACGAACAACCCCGGCTATGCCAGCTTCAGCAGCAATGTCGCCAGCCGCCAGCCGGTGGTCTACGTCGGCGCGAATGACGGCATGATGCACGCGTTCGAAGCGGATTTCCTGGGCTCCACCAGCAGCAATCCGGTGACCGGCGGCGGCAGCGAATTGTTCGCCTACGTTCCCAGCATGCTGTTCAACGGACCGAACAACACGCCGCTGGTCGACGGTCTGCCTGCATTGGCCAACCTCGACGGCGTATCGGCCAACAACTTCTCGCACCACTATTACGTCGACGCCACGCCGCAGGTGGCGGATGTGGATTTCACCTACACCAGCGACGGCACGGCCAACCCGAGCACCACCGCCAAGACGGCGGACTGGCACACCATTCTGGTGGGCGGCCTGGGCAAGGGCGGCAAAGGCATCTATGCGCTGGACGTGACCAATGTACCGGCGGCCGTCGATACCACCAGCAGCTCGACGGTGGAAACCTCGCAGGCCAGCAAGGTGCTGTGGGAATTCACCGATGCGGACATGGGCTACAGCTATGGCCCGCCGCTGATCATCAAGACGCGCAAATATGGCTGGGTGGTCGCCATGACCTCCGGCTACAACAACACCGGCGGCAAGCTGGCCGGGCACGGCATTCTCTATATCTTGAACATCAAGACCGGCGCGATCCTGCAGAAGATCGACACCGGCGCAGGCACTGCGACGTCGCCGGCCGGCCTGACGCAAGCCACCGCGTTTACGCAGGACGTCACCGACGGCACGGTCGACCAGATCTACGCCGGCGATCTCTTGGGCAACGTATGGCGATTCGACCTGACCGAAGCGGCGGTGGATTCGTCCGGTACCGCGACCGGTGATTATCCTTCGCCGACCCTGTTCGCCACGCTCGCCGATCCCTCTGGCAAAGCGCAGCCGATCACCACGGCGCCGCGCGTGGAAGAAAGCCTGAGTTCCAACGGCCTTGCCATCCTGCGCTGGGTATTCGTGGGCACCGGCAAATTCCTCGACATCACCGACCTTACCGATACGCAGCAGCAAACCATGTACGCGTTGCGCGACGGCTCCGGCAGCACGCCTTCCACATCGGGATTGCCGCTGAAGCGCACGGCGTTGACAGCCATCACCGACCTCACTCAAGGCACGACTGTGTCGGACAGCTCGACCGGCTGGTACTACGACCTCACCGGTTCGGCCGGCGGCAACAACGGCGGCACCGAGCGCATCGTGGTGGCGCCAGCAGCGGCCACCGGTTTGAACATCGTGGCGTGGACCACGGTGATTCCTTCCAGCGACCCCTGTTCGCTGCAGGGCGCGCTATACGCCACCAACTATTCGGGCGCATCGGTGTTGATGAGTGGCGGCAGCACTGTGAAATACCTCACCACCTCGGCCGCGCCCACCGGCGTGCAGTTACTGCAAAACACCGACGGCACCGTCACGGTGGCATCCAGCACCTCGGCCGGCGTCACCACGTTCAAGGCGGTAAACCAGAACAACAACAGCAACCTGGTCCATCGCGTGAACTGGCGCGAGGTACTTAACTGATAGCGCGCCTTCTTGGCTCATTTGATCGGAAGCATCATAAGTTGGGTTACTCCGTGGGATAACCCAACTTAATGCGGCGATATCGTTGGGTTACCCCCGGATCAAGTCCGGGGTAACCCTACCTACGACACCACTGCATTACCGTGACATCGCGCGGGATATTGCATAGCGAGATGGCCCAACCGAACAGAGATTTGTCCCCCAGCGCCATGGGCATGGCGGGACGATCTGGACACACTGCAGTGGCATCCGCGCGGTGCTGTCGGCGCCACGTTCCCAGTGTCGACGTCAATCAGTAGCGATTCGTGGCATGCACAGCGGCTGACTTCCTCCCTTTGTGGCCGTTGTCCGACTCGCGGCGTCGGAGATGTATCCGCCCACATCTCCGGCGCCGTTTTTTTGTGCCTGATGCCAATGTAGGTTGGGTTACCCCGGCCGTGTTCCGGGGGTGACCCAACAATGCCGCTCCGCAGATGGTGGGTTACCCCCGGGTCAAGTCCGGGGTAAC
>NZ_JBQCHP010000174.1:0-15252 GCF_051954575.1 Dyella sp.
GCGATGCGCCGACCGTCCGGCGTGTCTCGCTGCCGGGCTGATCCTTCAAAAATCGCGGCGCGGTCTTCCAAGGCCTTGATGCCCCAGCCAGTAGCCGTTCGCACCAATCTCGGCGCCAGGTCTTCCCATTTCACGTGCGGCAGCCGCACCAGGTTGGCGCGAAACACCACACTGACGCCCACCCACCGCCGACCGTTGTTCATGCCGCACCGAATGCGAACACACACATCGCTGATGTCGCGTTTGCTGCACCCAAGAACGATGGCTTCGCAGATCATACGATAGAGCGCCAAGTGCGACGTTGACGATAACAGGCTCAGGGGCCCTTTGAGTTCGCACCAATAGCGAATGCCGGCATGATCCAACATCCGGGCCACCGCGCCTTCCCGGAGTGCAGCCGGCAGCCCCCTTTCCCGATAGACCGCAGGGTGCAGACTTTCCGAGATGCCGAGCAGTTGGTCTTGGGCCGCCGAGGCCACGCGCTGGTAACCGCCATCGTCAATGGCCGGCTGCAAGTGACGCAACCGTCCCATCATCATCGCGTATCCGGATCTAACAGTTTCCCGCGCATGTTCCAGCGCCACGGCCGTCGAACGCAATTGCATCTCGCCGAGTTGAACCTGACGTTGGGCCAACGCTAAGGCTGTGCGCACTTCCTTGCGCTCACGCTCCACCCGACGATCGAGCACCTCGATGCGGGCACCCAGCAGCAACATGGTGCAGATGGCGAAGGCCACGATCACTTCGGCCTGGATGGTGCCGTTGTCGTATTTTGCGGGCATCAGCCATACGACGGATAAAGTGGCCACTGAGCCGCCCAAGGCCGCTCCCTGCCACCCATGGCGAAGCGCCAGCCACACCACCGGGACAAACATGGCCACCTGGGCCAAGCCACGAAGATGCGGTTCGGCAAACCCGGCCCAAATCAGAATCATCAACACCGGCACGATGAAACAAATGCTTTCAAACGTGGAACGACTTTCGCTGATGGTCGCCAACAGCGAGCGCCAACCGTGATCGCGAGCCGCCTGCCGAACAGCCAACACAGCTGGCACCACGCACAACACGCCGATGAAGTTGCCCAATATCCACTGTGCGGCCAGATGGTGGTAGTGCATCGGAGTGGCACCGGGTGGATACACCACGGTGATGAACTGCACTTCATCGATCCCGGTGAGCACCAAGGCGACCAGCAAAGCGCACAACAGCAGCACGCCTACCCGCACATGCCCGCTTCGATCAAACAAACGGGCACGTTCTCGGAAATAATAAACAAGAGGCCCCACGAAGAGATTGCCGGGCACCACCATCAACGTGGACCAAACAATGCCAAACGAAGCGGCGCACTCGATGGCCACAGGCAGTTGAGACAATGATTGCGCCAACGTCAAAAGTGGCCAGTAGCGATAAGGCATCAACGCCAGCACAGTCACGTTAAAGCCGGCCACCAACATGAAGTGGGGAACATTGAGGTGGGCGATCAGCCAAAGACTCAAACCATAGGTAGCCGCCACCGCCAGGCGCTTCCACCCATCCTTGGTTTTAGCTCCCCATCGTTGGTCCGGCATCGCTCTTCCACCCCCCGTGGACAACCCGTGGACTTGTGACGCTTCGATAAATGCGCTGACGATCCGGGTTCCCGCGTGAAACCTTGGTGAAACCGCCTTTCGCCTTCCGAGAGGCCCACAGTTTACTGCGGCCATGGCCGCCCCAGTCCTTGCACAGCCCCAGCCAGATCTTGCTGCCCCCGCACGCATGAAGTCGCCCGGCCGGGCATTCCTACGCTGGATCAGCGCAGCGGTTGATCTGCAAAACCGCCTGAGCAATGCATCGGCTGCGCAATCGTCCCCAGCTGCGTATACGTATTGCCCTGTACCTGGATCACCACGCCACCGACACAACGCTGATTCACCGCAAGACGCCGACGATGTTGCTGCCAAGCTTGCTCAGCTGCTTGCTGCTGTTCGGACACTTGAACAACACGCCGGCCTTGTTCCACCGCTTGCTGTGCATTCTGCCGAAGTGCATCAAGCGCCTGCTGCGCCTGATCAATATCCCGCGACCGCGAATACTCGCCATAAGCCACATAGCCGCAGACCAAGATCACGGCGGCGGCCACGACGGCCACAGCCAGCTTTGTCGTTGAGTCCATCCCTGCCCCCCTATCGTCATCAACGAGTAAGCATAGAGCAGCGCCCTTTCCCAAGCAGTGCCCAAATGGGCGCTCGTCAAGCAAGGGCGTCGCCGAGTGACACCGAGATGCTTGAGTAATTTGCTGAGTAAAATGTCCCCCGCCGCCCCCGGCGTTTCCCTAAGGAAATTTTCTTCCTCCATGAACGTCCAGATGCGATATGTTGCCAAAGCGCTTTTCATGGCATTTGTGATGCTTGCGAACGGCCCGGCGCTTGCCGCCGGAGATGTCACGCCGATCAACGTAGGCTCATGCTTTACCATCGAATCGAAGCTGCTCCACGAAAAACGTAGCTATTGCGTCCATTTGCCTGCGTCGTATCAGCAGGTTGGAGCTGAAAAGAAACGCTACCCTGTGCTTTTCATGCTGGATGGCGAGAACTTTTTTGTGACTGCAACAGGCGTGGTCGACTTCCTGAGTTCAGGCATCAACGGCAACTACGTCATCCCAGAGATGATCGTGGTGGGCGTAACCAATACCGAGCGGACTCGCGACATGACTCCAAGTCATAGTTTGAGCCATACCGGTGGTATCGGCGATTTCAGCTCGAGCGGGGGTGGCGCGGTATTCCTCTCATTCCTTGCGCAGGAGCTCGTTCCGCAAATCGAGCATGACTACCGTACGATGCACTATCGTGTCCTGGCAGGACACTCGTTTGCCGGCCTGGAGGCGATCAATGCATTTCAGAACAAGCCACAGCTTTTTCAAGCCGTTATTGCTATCGATCCGTCGCTGTGGTGGGATCACGAGTTTATGCTCAAAGAGGCAAGAACAATGGCGTTCTCACCCTCCAATACCGGAAAAAACCGTCTTTATATAGCGCTGGCAAACACCCCTTCGATCGATGGCATCTACGCAGGCATCGCCTCGACACATATGAACGCCATCCGCGCTTATGCGCAGTTGATGTCGCAAAATGCAAGTTTTCGAACGCGTTTCAAATTGGATTATTTCCCGGCTGAAGAGCATGGATCGGTGCCTCTTCTAGCTTTGTATGGCGGGCTGAAATTTGTTTTCGATAAATACCAGCTTACGCTCGCCGCAGGACTTAACCATCCGGAGAACATCACTACGCATTTCGACCAGGTCTCCGACATGCTGGGAGTCCGGTTTTTGCCATCGGAACAGCTGATCAATGTGCTTGGGTATATGGCTATGAACGATTTGCAGGAGCATGCCAAGGCGATAGCGCTGTTCTCGCTCAACACCGCCTACTACCCTGATTCCGCCAATGCCTACGATAGTTTGGGAAAGGCCTATGTTTGTATTGGGAACAAGGAGCTGGCGATAGAAAATTACAGAAAGTCGGTTGAACTCGATCCCAATAGTGAAAATGGCCAGGCTTGGCTCAAGAAGCTGGGTGCCCACTGACCACCTTAGCTGGAGCCGGGCGGCCCCTGCAGGTCGCTCTTATTGAGCGGCTGTTGGCTGGTTGCCGGCGCCGGTGAAGACATGCCACCGGCGGGCTGCAAACGCTTAGCATGCCAGGCTACGCCTGCGATGCGTCGGCCAAGATCAGCTGGTGCGCAACAAGCCTCCGTTTACGATGAAAGCCCACAGATCATGCAGTCGCTCGGTTGGCACGAAAGCCGCAATTTCCGTGAAGCTTGTTTCTTCACCACGTTTGATCTTGAGAAATAATGCGTTGATCTCGTCCGGGTTGCTGCGAAATTCGAATAATAGCCCGTGTGATGCAACCACCGTAGTGTCAGCTACATTTTGCCAAGCAAGAAAACGGGAGTCGCCGATAGCCACGCCAGCCATGTGCTGTATTGCGCCGGGACTCTCTAGCACCGGCGGTCCGAAGCCGACAGACGTTATGGTGCTCAACGTATGCTTCAAATAGGCAATCTCGGCAGCGTTTTCGGAAAGCATTCCAGCGCGCACTTCGTTCCACATATCAGTAAAGCGTTGTGGCGCCATGGATACTGCCGGCGCATTTGTTGCGCTGATTTTGATGCCATCCATATCAAGTGAATCATAGCTGGGCAGCCCTGAGTTAGCGTTCGCCACCGGAGGCAAGGCCACTGCATCCTTGACGATACCCGCCGCATTGCCTTTGTGATAAATGCCGATACTCAAGGCAGCATGGAAGTCCTTGGCATCGCTGATGCCGACATGCCAGTAGCCGGCTGGCCAGTAAAGCAAGTCCAACGGCCCTATTTCCAGCACTACCGCGTCATCGATGTGATCGCTGACCTTCGCCTGGATATGCGCCATGGAGCCTGGAATCATCAGATCCCTGCGGTGCTCGAAATATTCTCTTGGCCAAAATGCCACGGTTTTCCTGCCGATGCCCGCCGTCATGATGACGTGGCAATCGTCCATATGAATACCGAATGGCGTGCTGGCGTAATTTCCCGCATAGACGCAGGAGTGAATACCGCGAACCGGGTAACCCACGTGCTTGAACAAGGAATGCATGAAGGGACTGACGCGTTTGCGTATATTCGGAAGCGCCACATCCACATTGTCCAGGATGATCGAAAACTCCTTGTCACGGAAGGATTCCCGAATCTGTTCCTCATATTGTTCGAACGATTGAATGTGCGATCTCGGAATGAAAGAAAGTGCTTCGTCGATCGAAGTGGACTTTCCGTTCAAGGCAAGTCGACCGGTAGGCTTCGATTGGCCATTCAACATGGCCTGCGCGGTAGCGACCACGCCACTGAAGAAGTCGGTAGCTTCGAACACGGGCCTGGGCATGGCGTTGCGAAATACGTGCGGCCGGCGCCCCCAAACTTTTGCAAGGTCTTCAGCTGTTCCAGCATCGTCTAGCGTGAGCATTTTTGCCTCCATGTCGTTCGTATGAGTGAAATGCCTTCATTGAAATTCTGATAGCGCCCGCGCATGAGCCGGCGCGCAGGTTTTACTCCGCCTCGTCCCAGCACATCACTTCTGTCTGCGATGAAGAAATCAGTTCAGCGACCGCAGCGAGCGTTGCGTTCTGGAACAATGCCTGCATGGGAAGGTCGGCGTGCAGTTCTTCCTTGATGCGATTGACCATGCGAAGCAGCAACAGCGAATGACCGCCCAGTTCAAAGAAGTCGTCGTGCCTGCCGACCTGTTGCACACCAAGTAGCTCGCGCCACAATGCAGCGACGGCCTCCTCAGCATCCCCTTGCGGAGGATGGTAATCGCGCCGCGCGACCACTGATGCATCAGGTGCCGGAAGCGCATGGAGATCGAGCTTGCCATTGGAGGTTTTCGGCAACGCGGAAAGAACTACATAGGCCACGGGAAGCATGTACTCAGGCAGACTGGTCTGTAACATCTGGTGCAGCTTGGCGACGAGAGCCGGTCGCTCGGGCGAGCCCGGGGTAGCGTACGTCAGGTCCGTGGGCACCACATAGGCCACCAGTTGCTTGCCTGCTGCCCCCTCCTCCCTGGCTACAACCACAACTTCGCGCACCACGGGGCATTGCCGCAACCGCGACTCGATTTCGCCGAGCTCGATGCGGAAACCGCGCAGCTTGATCTGATGATCATTGCGCCCCAGAAATTCGATCGTACCATCGGCCAGCCAGCGCCCCAGATCGCCGGTCTTGTATATGCGTTCTCCTGGGTGGAACGGGTTTGGAATGAAGCGTTCGGCGGTAAGCTCAGCTCGATTCAAATAACCGCGAGCCAAGCCTGCCCCGCCGATATGAATTTCGCCTCTGACGCCTATTGGCACAGGTTCCCCGTAACGATCCAGTATGTAGCACTGGGTATTGGCGATGGGACGCCCTATGGACGGTGGCACGCTTGCCTCAATGCGCTGCACGGTGGAGTAGATGGTGGTTTCGGTAGGGCCGTAACCGTTCCATAGCCTGGCGACGCGAGGCTGTAGGCGTTTCGCCAATTCCGGCGACATGGCCTCGCCGCCGCAGATCGCTTGGAGATTGTTTTGCCCGTTCCAGCCGGCCTCCAACAGCATATGCCAGGTAGCCGGCGTGCCTTGCAGAATGGTGGCACCGGCAAGCTGCGACATGAGCGCTCGCGCGTCGCGAGCGTCTTCGTGGCCCAGCATGACGATGCACGCACCGCTAATCAGTGGCAGGAACAATTCCAATCCGGCGATATCAAACGTCACGGTCGCGATCGCCAAGATGCGGTCTTCTGCCGTGATGCCGGTCATCTGTTGCATCGCGCAGAGCAGGTTCACCACGCTGCGATGCTCGATCAATACACCCTTGGGCTGCCCGGTAGAGCCGGAGGTGTAAAGGACATAGGCAGGCCGGCTTCCTGGTGTGGTATTTGGCAGCTCGGCGCCGGCTTGTTCTAGCTTGGCGTCAGTGAATGTGGCGACGTCATCCAGCGCTATGAGCGGTACATCCAGTCCGGATACGATGGCCCGGGTGGAGGATTGAGTCACGATGGCCCCAGGCGAGCTGTCTGCCAGCACGTAACGCAGGCGATCGCGAGGGTGCGTTGGATCCAGCGGGACATAGGCCGCGCCGCATTTCAAGATGCCGAGCAGACCCACGACCATTTCCACGCCGCGCTCGACACATATAGCCACTCGGTCATCCGGCCCTATTCCCAATGCGTGAAGCCGCATGGCAAATCGGTGTGCGCAGGTGTTGAGTTCGGCGTAACTCAGTTCGCGGCCTGCGTGATGGACTGCGGGGGCATCGGGCGTGCGCTCAGCCTGCAACTCGACCCATCCGTGGATGGAGGCAGGGCCGTAAAAAGACGCATCAGTAGCATTGCAGTCTTGCAGCAAATATTTGTGTTCCGCCGCCGACAGCAGGGGAAGCCGGGCTATCGGGGTTTCATCGTCCGCGCTCAACGCATCCATCAGTCTGAGCAAATGTCCTGTCCAGCGGCCGATGGTAGTGTCGTCGAACAGGTCAGCGGCATAGACGATGCTTCCAGTCAGCTGCCCTCCCCTGTCTTGCACATACAAACTCAGATCCGTAGGCGAGCTGCCGTTCGACGTAATCGACACGTCGCCCGCGACATTCAGCGCGACGACGGTCTGAAAATAAGGATGATGCCCAGGGATAGGCGCAGCCAGCCACATTTCGGCGAGCACATCCGGGCTCGCGTCTTTCGCTGTCTGCACATGTGCCAGGAGCCGCCGCCCATCGAGCTCGTCATGCAGCGAAATGTTCGCCACCCGGGTGACAGGGAGTTGAGCTTCTTCAAGACATCCGATCACGACCTCGGCCTGGCCGCTAAGCCGCGCCAACAGCACAGCCCAAGCGCTGGTGATGGCCGTATGCAAGCTCACGCCATGCCGGGACGACCAGTGGCGCAGTGCGGCGGCGCTTTGGTCTGGCACCCTGAGGTCAACACACCGCAGGTCCGGGTTGCGCGGCAAGGTGCGCGCACGATCGACCGGCAGATCCAGAATTTTAGCGCGATGGCATGGCGGCGCTGGGATGGCGGCATCCAAATCACGGGCCATGAGCTGCAGGGCCTCGATGTAGCGCTCGAGCAACGCATCCGTAACCGCGTCAGAGAGCGCCAAATGAGTATTGAAATGGATGATGAGTCCGTCGCGGGCGTTGCCGTTGGCGTGAACGGACAGCGCGAAATTCTCTTCCTCGAATTGTTCTCCATGCGCCGCCGTCAGCCAGCTGTACTTGGTCAGCGGGCTGCTGATGCGGAAATTAGTGAAAGTGAAATTCGCCTCGACCCTCAGTCGCGGATGACGTCGCACCATGCTCGCGAAGGGATGGCGGCGAAATGGCTTTGCTTCCGCCTCGTCATGTTGCAGCGACGAGGCCAATCCTCGCCAGCTCGGAGCGCGCAAGTCGATCAGCACAGGCAGAACATTGAGGAACAGACCGACGAGGTGCTGTGCCCCATCCGCCTCGGGGCGACCGTGATCGGTCATTCCACTCAACACCCATGCCTGCTGAGTGAGCGCCTGCAGCATATAGCCATGCGCCATCAACAACAGCAGTTTCAGTGGGATTTTCTCGCGTGTGGCGAGGACATCCAGCTCTTCGAGAAGGCGCTTATCCAACGGGCGCGTCCGTCGACGGAACGTAGGCGGCCCCGACAGAAACGCTGGCATCGCATGGCAAGACGGGATGGCCAAGCAACGCTCGTTCCAGAAGGCAACCGCTGCGGGAGCGTCTTCTTCGGCCAGCAATTCCCGTACGTAGTCGGCGAAGCGCAGGCTCTGACTATCGAACACTTCGCTCAGTGCGCTGCCATACTTGCGACTGCCGTAGTACTCCATCACCTGGCGTTGCACGATCGCCATGCTCCAGCCGTCGAGTATGGCGTGGTGGGCATCGACGATGCATTGCAGATGATTCTCGCCTCTGCGCAATAGAGCAAAGCCGATCAGACCGGGACGCCTGAGATCGAAAGGCGTCCGTTTGATCCGCTCGATGTATGCCTCGATCCATGCGCTCTGGGCATCGGCGTTGCCATCACTGATGTCCTGCACCTCTATGCGCACCGGCACGTGGGCGTAGACGTATTGCATCGGCACGGAATGACCAGTGAGATGGAACGCTGTTCGCAGGGGGGGGTGCAGCGAAATAACGTGATGAATGGCCTCGGAAAACAAAGCTTCGTCGTACTCGAACAGCAACTCGAAGGAGAACACGTCATGGTAGGAAGCGCCAGCCCGATCCATCAGGCTGTGAAATAACATCCCCTGCTGCAGAGTGGTCGCCGGATAGGCATCCTGTAGCTCTTCCCAGGGCAGCCCTGTCCGGTCCACCTCGGGCACGAGCGCAAAGGCGTGCAAAGGCTCCCGTGCCTGGTCTTGCGGTGGCGAGCGCGT
The DNA here is from genome assembly GCF_051954575.1 of Dyella sp. Classification (GTDB taxonomy): domain Bacteria; phylum Pseudomonadota; class Gammaproteobacteria; order Xanthomonadales; family Rhodanobacteraceae; genus Dyella_B. The sequence goes on from NZ_JBQCHP010000174.1 coordinate 8,925, forward strand.
CATGGCGTGCTCGGCCAGCCGCTCCAGGCTTGAATGCTGGAACATGTCGGCAACCGAAATGTCCAGCCCACGTTGTTTGAGCTCAGCCACGGCCTGGATCGAGAAAATGGAGTCGCCACCCAGCGCGAAGAAATCGTCGTCCTTGCGGGCCACCTGCGTGCGAAGCACCTTTTCCCAGGCTTCGGCGATCAACTGCTCGGTGGCGTTGAACGGGAGGCTGGCAGATTCGGCAGCCTCCGTCCGCTGCTTGAAGATCTCCAGCAATTCCGCGCCATCGACCTTGCCGTTCGGCGTCAACGGCATCGCTTCTACGAATACGAACCGCGTGGGCACCATATGTGTCGGCAGAACGCGGTGCAACGCGGCTTTAAGCTGAGCCATCGTCATCGATGGTTCGCCTCCGTCGACGAAAGCCACCAGCATTTCAGTATCGCCATCGACGTAACGTTGTGCGATGACCCGGCGCGAGGGCAGGAGTTCGCCTATGCGGTGAACGATCTCACCTGGCTCTACCCTTTTTCCTCGGATCTTCAACTGGCCGTCACGACGTCCCACATAGATGATCTCGCCGTCCCCGTCGTACTTGCAGAAATCGCCCGTGCGATAAACCCGTTCACACAGCCCGTCCAGGAATACGAAGCGGTCTGCGCTCAATTCCGCCTGCATGTGATAGCCCATGCCCACGCCACGGCCCGCAACCACCAGCTCCCCGACGGTGCCGCGTGGACAAAGGTGCAATGAATCATTGACGATATAGGCGCGCGTATTCTGGATTGGCCGTCCAATCGATACGTGGCTACGCTCCAGCCATACGTGCCTATCAGCACGTATGGCCACCGAGATATCCGTGCACTCCGTGGGACCATAGATATTGGCCACGTCAGCTTGGCAATGGTCGCTTTCCAGCCACGGCGCGAGCTGCGCCACATCCAGGGGTTCGCCACCCAACGCCAACAGGCGAACGCTTTGCAAGGAGGCGTAATCGCCGCCGGCGTCTTCTTTCAGCAAGGCATAGGCTGCGCTGGGCACGCAATTGATCAGGCTCACTTCTTCCTGGCTGATCTGGAACAGCAGCGCGTTGGGGTCGAACGCCTCGGTCGGTGCCAGCACCACACATCCGCCCACCATCAGGGGTGCAAAGATATTTTTCAGGGATGCGTCAAAGCCGATCGGGATCATCAGCAGTGCACGGCAGTCGTCGCCCAACTCGGCGAACCGGATATACCAGTCACACAAATTGGTGAACGATGCGTGCGAAATCAGTACGCCTTTGGGGCGTCCGGTAGAGCCGGAGGTGTAGAGCAAATAGGCGGCATCATCCGCTTCCGGCGAAAGCGTATCAAGCGCTGGTGGCAGGGGGTCGGCCTCGATGTCGTCGATGTCGAGACTAAAGCCCACGTATTCGGGCAGGTTGTCCCGTAATGACGCGCACGTCACCACTACCGCCGCGCCGCTGTCGGCCAGCGTATAGGCGATGTGCTCGGCCGGGTAGCTGGTATCCAACGGTACCAGCACGGCACCGACACGCATGATCGCCACAACGGCTGCAACGAGCTGCGGCGATCGATCAAGAAATACGGCCACCTTGTCGCCCTTGCGCAAGCCAAGGCGTTGCAGACGTACAGCGATCCGGCCCACCTGCCCGGCAAGCTCGGCGTAGCTCTGTTCCCCTCCCTTCCATCGCTGGGCAACGGCCTGGGGCTGTCGAAGGACTTGCTGGTCGATGCAGTCGAAAACGCTGGGCGAAACCAATTCGCGTGTGTTGCCATGAATGAGCGGTTGCAGAGAGGCATGCAAATGCTGCTGCAATAGCTCGTCGATCCGGCGCCCTGGGTCACCGAGCACTTCGCGTAACAGAACCAGGTACAAGTCCTGCCAATAGCGGATCGTGTGCTTGCTGAAAATATCCGAGTTGTAGAACGCCATGACGCGGTTCTTGGCGATCTTCAAGGTCAGATCGTACTGCGCCAATGGCTTGAAGCTTTGGCAATCATGCACAGAGAGCCCTTCGAAGTTGCCAAGCTCCACAGACGCGCGCTCATACAAGAACTTGACCTGGAACAGCGGCGGGCGGCTCGCATCACGTTCAAGCCCGAGTTCATCCACCAGCCGGTCGAACGGCATCTCCTGGTAGTCCAGCGCCGATTGCATTTCGGCATGCACTTGCTGCAGGTATGCCCGTGCCTGTAGCTGGTTCTGAACGCGACTGCGCAGCGCGAGTTGATTCACAAAAAAACCGGCGACATTCTTCAGCGCCGGATGCTCGCGGCCGAAGACGTCGGTGCCGGCAACCAGGTCATGCTCGCCACTGAGGTGATGCAACAGCAGGTAGAAAAGGCCAAGATAAAATGAAAAATTCGAAATGCCTTCCTGCTCGATAAAGATCTTCGCCCGATCCTCCCAATCGGACGAAATGACGCATTCGACCTGTCCGCTGGCATAAGTGGGCGATATCGGCCGCGGGCGATCGAGCGGAAGATTCAGTGGCTCCGGCGGATCTCGCAGTAGCTGGCGCCAATAGGAGCCGGCCACAGCATAGCGTCCTCCTTCAAATTGCCTGCGCTGCCATACCGCATAATCGCAATAGGCCAGCGGACGCACTCCGGTATGCGGCAATTCTTCCTGGCAAAATGCGCGGTAAGCGGCCGCCACCTCCATGACGAACTGGCGTGCGGACCACTCGTCGGTGGCAATGTGGTGAAAGCTGAGCAGGAGCGTATGAAGCTCGTCGCGCCGTTGCAGCAACGCCACACGCAATGGAAGTTCATTTTCCAGATCAAACGGCTGGCGCGCGATCTGTTCGCGAACTTCGTCCAGCGTGGCGTTTTGCTGCTGAGCTGACAGTGGCTGCAGGTCGAGCCTGCGTACCTGCAATACCTGTTCGGGCTGATAGCGCTGTCGAACCGCACCCGATTCAAGCCGATAGATTGTTTTATAAATCTTGTGGCCATCGACCACCCAGGCCAATGCGCGACATAACGCGGAGGCATTCAGCGCTCCACGCAATTCCAGCTCGATCGGCAATATGAAATGAGTGGCGGAAGGGTCGAGCTGGTAAAGAAAGTACAAGCGCTGCTGGGCAAAGGACAGCGGAAGGTCACGCTCATCGCCTGCTTCTGCGGGATCCTGCGCAATGCTCTGGTAATAAGAAGCCAGTTGATGCCTATGCAGCTTGATTGCGTCAAGCAACTCATCGCTGAGAAGATTTTCATCCCCCGTCACATTGAGCCGACCATCGCGCGCTTGCACGCCGATGCTGTTTTCTTCCAGATAACGAACAAGTTCGTGCAGGTGCATGCCAACCTCCCTTTCGGTGCTTCAGTTGAAAGTCCACACGCGCTTCGCAAACAGGCGTTCCGCCCTGATGCCTCGCTGTGCGCAGGAGGCCAGAAGGCGGCCCGATTCCTGGATCTGTCGAGCGTTTTCGTCGTAGTCCATGCCCATGAAATATCGAAACCATGGCTCCATGCCCAGTGCATAAACGTAGACTTCGCGCGGCCGGAAAATGTCCACTATCTTCTGGGCCGACGCATAGTCGGAGCCATTGAAACGCCGTGATTCGTTGATCATGCGCGGAATCGGCCGGGAAAACAGCGATCCATACAGCCAACTCATGGGGGCGCCGACGCATTCCATGCCTATGAACAGCAGGTCGATGTCGCCGATAAGGCGATGTATGCGCTGGTATAGGCATTCATCGATACTGGAAGAGTCTGCACCCGAAAAAATTTTTTCCCCGGCAAACTCGAACAGCCATGCGGTCTTGGAGCGAATGTTGAGGTCGGCATGCTCGCCCAGGAACGGCAGCGCCCGAATGCGCCCATCGGGACAGTCGAGGGTTTCCATGTCTTCCATTTCCACGGTTTTGAAACCGATCTTTCCCAGCAGCAGTTTCAGCGAAGGGTCCGCGAGGCTGCCGCCATTGTTCTTGGGCACGAGCACAAAGCGGGTTTTGTGTCGCAGTTGCAGCAGCGTTTCTATGCATACGTGATCCATGTGCGTATGCGTCAGGCAGATGTAATCGATCGATGGCGGCAACTGGCTGAAGCTGATCACCTGCTCGGCACGTTGCCCGTCGCGGGTGGCAATCACCGGGTCGACCAGAATAGTGGTACGCGGCGTTTCAAGCATCAGGCCGGCATGCCCTAGATAACTGATGCAAAGCTTGTCGCTGGTTGGCCGGTGGACCAGCGCCGGCGGCTCGCTGCTCATCAGCTCGGCGAAGCCAGGCGCTCCTTGCATAGGCACGCCATCCAGAATGCGGCGCAACTCTTCCCGCGTGACAGGGCTGGTGCGCGATGCGAACAATGCATCCAGGCCGGGATGGACAAATTCAAGCTCAAGATGCAGGTGATTGGCATCGGGAAGCCGCGGCGAGCTAAGCACAAAAGGACGAGGCTTCCCTTCTTTCAACCGACCCAGTGAAACGCTCTGTACTTGCGGCTTGTAGAGCGTGCCTTCATACAAAAGCCCTTCGATAAGCCGGAACGTGGGTGAATGGTTCATGTCGTAAACCAGTTCCACATATCCTCGAAGCGCTTGCGGAAGGCTGGCATAGAGCGGTTCCAACGACATTCCCTGCATGGGCTGCAGCAATTGGTTCAACTCGATCACGGCCTGGCGCAGTTGCATCAGATCACCATGCTCGGTTTCCATGGTGTCGATAAGTGCGCGTATCGCCTCGACCTGGTCTTCGCTGCAGTCGACGAAGTCGCCACCCGCAAGTCCGGGGTTCTGACTGGCCGCACGATGCAACTGCGGATTGGCCACGAAGGATTTCATCAGTCGCAAGCTGCGGCCGGCCAAGTTCATGGCGGCGCTCACCGGCGGCACCAAGTAGGGCCACGCGTACCACTTCAGGATCAATGGTTCGACGTATACATCTTCGCGAAGGTAGTAGGTTTTTTCGCCGAAAGGCATGGATAAGTTGCTCTGGCTGCGATGGTTGATCAAAGATCCAGCACGACGGTTTTCTGCGGACGGCCGGAACGCTGCATGCGTTCGCGTTGAATGGCGATCCGCGATGCCATGTCTTTCAGACGCTGCATTTCATAGAGTTGCCCGAGCTTGAAGTCGACGCCGTAAACGTCCTTCAAGTGGAACGCGAGTTTGGTGAACAGCAGCGAATGGCCACCCAATTCAAAGAATTGGTCGTTGCGCCCCACCCGGCCAAGGCCAAGCAGTTCGGCCCACAACTTGGCCACGGTCTCCTCGATATCACCTATAGGAGCTTCGAAATCCATGGATGAGGCGGTTTCGCTATCCGGGGCAGGCAACGCGGCGCGGTCCAGCTTTCCGTTGGCGCTCAGTGGCAGGGTATCCAGCCAGACCAGCCGTGCCGGCAGCATGTAGTCGGGCAACACAGCCGACAGGTGGGTGCGCAAGCGTTCGTTCCAGCCGCGTATGCCCAGGCTGTGCTGTTGCTGCGGAACGACGGTGGTATGCGACGGAAGCGCGGGCAGACGCGCGTACACGTTGTATAGCGAGGTCTGTGCCAGCCCGTCTGCCTGCTCGCAAGCCACCTGGTAACCGTGACCGCGCAACAACGCCAGGATCTGCTCCAGCCGTCCCTCCAGCGCGTGCACCTCTACCACCAGTTGCCCGATCCGCGGCCAGTCGTCCGCCTCGATGCCCTGCAGGACGGCGTATTCAGCGCCCTCCACATCAATCTTCAACAGATCGATGTACGTCACGCCCTCCCCGCGCATGACCTGCGAGAGCGTGCGCACCGGGCAGCGGTAGTCTTCGTACTGCAGTGCTTCCTCCAGCACTTGCTCCAGATCCGCCTCGCCCAGCAGGACGCGGCTTTGCGCATAGGCCTTCACCACGTCCCTGCTTTGCGCCAAGGTGAGCGCACTGCCGGAAATCACGCTGTCACGCGGATAGAACCGAAACACTGTCTCTTCCTCCCGCGCACCCAACCCGCAGGCGTGCACGCGCGCATTCCAACCGTGCAGTTCGGCATTGCAGGCCAATACGCGTGCCAGTGGTGGCAGCGGTTCGAACGCATGGATCCGCACGTTGCCCTTGCGTGCCATGTGCAGAGAGAACATGCCGATGTTGGCGCCCACATCGAACACGCAGGCGCCCTCGCCCACACTCAAGCCATGTTTGAGGTAGGCCTCTGTGCCGAAGATTTCCTCATACAGAAACAGGGTTTCGCGCGTCTGGTGGTGGAACAGCGGTACGCCATCGGGTAGCTCGTGCAGCGCCGGCAACGGGTCCGGCGATTGCATCTGCAGCAACCGGTGCAGCACCGGTGCATGCCGGGGATCCGGACTGAGATAGGCCACCAGGTGCGTATCGCCGGTCGCATCGGCACGTGCCA
>NZ_JBQCHP010000175.1:0-22523 GCF_051954575.1 Dyella sp.
CTGGTTCGATACGGGCACGGGTGAAGGCTGCGACACAGAGACAACCGGCATCGGCATATCGAGCGACTGGCTGGCGTTGGGTGCGTCAATGACCGGATTGATGCTTATGTTCCAGCGATCCGCTTTCGGTTCGCTCGGCGCTGGAAACAGCAGATTCTGCTCCACGCGATTGAGTGTATCGAACGTGGCGATGACCGAGCGGAGCGCAGGTTCTATGGCATTCACGCCATCGTTCGCAGCACTCACGCCGTAATGCTCCGGTGCGGTAGTCGACTCCGGCGGCGCCGATGCCGACGGCGGTGAAACGTAAGCATGATCGCCGTTGACGCTTACGTTGCGCATGATCTGCTCCAGATGGCCTTCCGGCAGATCGACCACCTGGCTGACGCCAAGCGGGCTGTCTGCGCGCAGCCCTGGGTTCGCGGCAAGAATCGAATGCACCGGAACGTTCAGCGCATTCGCCAGATCGTTCACCGTGCCGCCCATGGAGAGCGGAAACAGGATGGTCAAACCCTTGTCTTTCGGCCCTAGGCCTGGCAGGTCCAATGGGTTGCCGCTGACGATCGCTTGCAGGAACGAGTGGGGCATGGCTACACCATCAGGCAAGCAAGGTGGGGCTGATTTCCAGCGTACCGAGCTGGCTCTGTGCAAAACGTTCGATCAGTTGCGGCGCACCTTCCAACAGGCTGCGATAGGCCGTGCTCGAACGCGTATCGGCGCGCAGCTTCCAGCCGTTGCTGGTACGGCTCAGCCATAGTTCCGTGCCGGGCAGCAGGCCGTCCTTGAGCGTGATCATGATCTCGCGCGCCTGCGCCGCGCTGCGGCTGGTCGCATCGGGCACCAGCAGCTGCTTTACGTGGCGCTCGATCAGCTCGGCCAGCGCCGGCGCCATCGCGGCATGGCTGGGCGCCGGTTGCTGGGCGTCTTGCACGATCGACTGCTGCGCCATGTGCAAGGCTTGCAGGCCGATGTTCGCGCCAGCCTGGCCGTCGCCGCGATGATCATCCTGTTGGCTGTCGCTGGAACTGTCCTGATCCCGCGATGCCAACACCGGTGATTGTGCCCTGCCCTCGCTCAACTGGCGCTGCAGCAGATCGCGCAAGGCCTGTTCCTGGTCGGGTGGAAGTTCGTTGGCGTCGGCATCTTGGGTGTTTGCACCGCTGTCCACGTCGATGTCGACCGCGCTTTGCTCATCCGCGGCATGTTGCGCGGCGTCTTCCGACGATCGCTGCTTGCCATCCATCAATGCGCGGAAGCGCTGCACGTTTTCGTGCTCGCCGTTGAGCGCCTGCTTTGCATGGGCTTCGCGCGCACCATGCCGATGGGTCAACGCATGCGAAGTGGGTGACGGTGGCGTTGAAGATGGCATATGCATAGCAACCTCTGCATGGATTTACCGTATTCAGCTCCCTCCCCTACGTGCAGTAGGGGAGGGTTGGGTGGGTGAAGCCAGACTTGCGTTAAATCCAAGGCTTGTCGCAAGCGCACGCAACCCCACCCCGGCCCTCCCCTGCCATGCAGGGGAGGGAGTACGCACTCAGCGCAACGTTGTCCTTCGCAACATCAACTCCTCCAGATTGTGTTCTTCACGCAAGGCCTGCTGGCTCCGCGACTGCTGCAACCATTCCTGTTTCAATTCACCCAGCGCATCCACCTTGCTGTGCGCGCTTCGCCACGCGGTCGCAGCCACATCCAGCGCGGCTTCGGCTTCGGCGCATTCGCGCGAACGGCGTTCCAGCTCGTCGTGCCGCTGCACAATGAGCTGGTCCAGCCACGCCAGGTGGTGCTCGTGCCGGCGCATCGCCTCGGCCGTCGGTGTTCCCTGCTCGAACAGTTCCTTCCACGATGCATCGGCAAATTCCTGCCGCTGTTGCGCCGACTGTTGCCACTGCTGCAACGCCTCGACGCGCAGGTTTTCAGCTGCCTGCCACCGCTCGCGGCAAGCTTTCAGCTCCGACTCAAGCTTGCGCAGGCGGATGCCTCTGACCGTGCACAACGGTTCCAGCGGAAATTTGCGGGCGTTCATGCGCACACTCCCAGCAGCCGGTTACGCGTCGCGGTGAAGTCGGCGTGCTCGTGGGTGTCCTGCCGCAGCAACTGGTTGATCGCGTCGATGCGCGCGATGGCTGTGTCCGCATCGGCGTCACCGCCGGGTTTGTATTCGCCCAGCTGCAGCAGCATTTCGATCTCGCGGTACTTGGCCAGATACCGCCGCAGCGCACCGGCGGCACGTTGATGGGTTGGCGGCGTCACGCGCGGCATCAGGCGGCTGGCGCTGGCGAGCAGGTCGATCGCTGGATAATGGCTGGCCTGCGCCAACTTGCGCGAAAGATAGATGTGCCCGTCGAGGATCGATCGAACTTCTTCGGCGATCGGGTCGCTGCCGTCTTCGTCTTCCATCAGCACGGTGTAGAACGCCGTGATCGATCCCTTGTCGTTGGTGCCTGCGCGCTCGAACAGGCGCGGCAAGGCGGAAAACACCGAGGGCGTAAAGCCGCGCCGCGCCGGCGGCTCGCCCATGGCGAGGCCGACGTCGCGCAGCGCGCGTGCGAAACGGGTAACCGAATCCATCATCAGCAAGACGTTCATGCCGGTGCCGCGGAAGTACTCGGCAATCGCCGTGCCTAGCCACGCCACGCGGCTGCGTTCCAGCGCCGGACGATCGGAAGTGGCCACCACCAGCACGCTGCGTTTCAAACCTTCTTCGCCCAGGCTGTCATGCAGGAACTCGCCCACCTCGCGACCGCGCTCACCCACCAGCACGATCACGTTGACATCCGACTGCGCATTGCGCGCCAGCATGCCGAGCAAGGTGCTCTTGCCGCCGCCGGCCACCGCGAAGATACCGGTGCGCTGGCCGCGGCCGATCGTCAGTGCCGCATCGATTGCGCGCACGCCGGTGGGCAATGGCTCATCGATCGCCTGTCGCGTAAACGGATTGGGCGAATCGGCATACAGCGGCACCCGCTCGACGTTGACCAGCGGGCCAAGCCCATCCAGCGGATCGCCATGCGCGTCGATCACGCGGCCCAACAAACTCTGCCCGGCGGGCGCCGTCGCCTGCTTGCCGGTGGCGGTCACGATGGTGGCGGTGGAAATGCCTTCCAGCGGGCCGAGCGGCGTAAGCAAGGTTTGCTGCTGCGATACGCCGACCACTTCGGCCGGCATGCTGAAGCCGGTGTCGCCTTGTTCCAGCAGGCACAGTTCGCCGATCGCGGCGCGCACGCCGGTGGCGCGCACCAGGGTGCCGTAGGCTTCCGCGACACGGCCGACGTGCTGCAAGGTGTCGCGCCGGCTCAGCGCGCGCAGCAGCGGATCGTCACCGTCCGCAGACAGCAGGTTATCCGAGGTCCGTACGCTCACGGCGTCCTCCGGCAGTCTTCTCGGCGGCGGCAAGAATCACTCTCGCCTGCTCGAGCTGTTCATCGAAACCCGCACGCACGATGCCGCCGGCCGATTCGATGATGCAGTCGAAACGATCCAGGTTCGGATCGCCGATGATTTCGATATCCGGCGCAGCGGCTGCGCCCAATGCAGCCACTTCGCTGCGCGCCTGCGCCACGACGTCTGGATGAATGCGCACCAGCAAGTGTGGTTCGAACACCAGCTTTTGCATGGCTTCGGCCACCAGTGACGCAACCAGCCGTTCGGCGCCGATCGCCGGTGCGATGTGCTTGACCACGCCAATGGCGATATCGCCGGCGCGCTTGCGCAATTCGGCGGTGGCCGCAGCGCGTGCATCGACCAGCGCCTGCAGGGCCTCGGCGCACTCGCGCAGGCCAGCTTCGCGTCCTTCGACCAGTCCTTCGTGCCTGGCTTGCGCAAAGATCTGTTCGCGCTCGGCTTCGGCCCGGCGCAGCAAGGCATTGGCCTGCTCGACGATGCGCTGCGCTTCTTCGAGTGGCGTCCACGCTTCGGCCGGAATCACGCCGGCGGTGACGTACAGTTGAAAACGTTCGCGGTCGGCCACCCATGCGCTCATTGCAATGTTCCTTCGGCGATCGCAAGCGAAGCTTCGGCATCCAGGGTCTGCTGCTCGACCAGCAGCGCCGGCACGGCCGCCGCGGGAAGCCAGCATTCACCCTTTGCGCGGGTTGGCGCTTGCGCATAGGCAAGCGCGAGGCGCGCTGCAAGACTGGCGTGCCTGCGTTCGGCGTGGCCGAGAAATTCGATCTTGCCGCGCTCGTACACGGCGTCGCTCAACGCCTGCGTATCCCGGCCACAACGTTGCAGCACGGCATCGCCCATCTGGCGGATGACGTCAGGCGCCGCACCGGGCCAGGGATTCATGCCCTGCGCACGCCGCCAATTGTCGACGCCCAGCACGCCGCGCACGAACAGCACGGTGTTTCGCTCCACGATCATGCGCAACGCCGGGCCGAGTGCGATCGCGCCCAGCATCTGCGTGAACGTGTGCACGCGAACTTGCGGCCATTGCAGCCATGGCTCGTCGTCCAGCCATGGTTGCCATCGTTCGTGATCCGGTGCGAACACTTCCGGCGCGTTGCGCACGGCGGCGCGCGCCAGGTGTCGACGACCCAACGCAGAGTGCCGCGCCCGTTGCAGCAGCGGCTCGGGAAGATCGCCGCAGCGCAGCGGATGCACCGCATCGAGCAGTGCGCGTGCATGCTGCTGACGCAGGTGCGCCTCAACGTTCATGCGGCATGCTCGAACGAACCAGGGTGCGCGGACGTCCGCCCAACAAGGCGCCGCGGTTGCGCCACAGCAGCACGCAGGCGAGCAGCAACACCAGCACCGCGAAGCCCATCATCGCCAGCGAGGTCAGGTCTCGGCGCGGGAAGCCGGCAGTGGTTGCAGCGGCCGGCACTTCGGCCGGTGCGCGCTGGAAAAATTGCACGGTGACGCGGCTGGGATCGGTCAGGCCGTCGGTGCCGTTCATCACGGCCGCCTTGATATCCGGTGCACGCCCTTCGATGCCCGCGTTCGGGCGCGTGATCACCACCACCGAGGCCGAACCGCTCGGCGGCTTGTCGTCGATCGGGCTCTTATCCGGAATCGACAGGTACACATAAGCGTCGACCACGCCATCGAACTGACGCAAGGTATGGCCCAGTTGCTGTTCGCGCGCGTAGATGAAACGCTGCTTGTCTTCCTGCGGCGAGGAGACGAAGCCGTCCTTCTTGAAGATCTGGCTGATGCTGTCGATGCTCTGGTGCGGCAAGCCTTCGTCGCGCAGTATGGCCACCGCGGCCGGCATGTCGCGGCGATCCAGCACCACCTGCCAGCCTTCGCCGCGCTCGCCGGCGCGCTTGTCCGCATCGATGCCGTTGTTCAACAGCGCGGCGACCACTTCGTTTGCTTGTTGCTCGTCGAGCTTGTTGTACAGCACTTCACGCGAACAGCCGGCAAGCAGCCCCAATGCAAGCATCAGGGCCGCCACGCGCCAGACTTTGCCGATCGTCATGGCGTTACCTCAAGACTGTTGACGGAACAACTGCTGCACGCCGTCGGAACTGCGGTTGGCGACGTTGGAGGTCAATTCCGCCTGGAACACCATTTCCTGGCAGCGCATGGTCATGTCGATGATCTGACTCGGCGCCAGGTCGCGGCCGCTGGCACGCATGGAGTCGGCCAGCTGCCCAAGCTGCGTGGCGTGCACGTTGAGCGAATCGAACTGGTTCAGCACCGCCTTGATGCCGGCGGAAAGCTCCTGCGGCACCGGCGCCACCTGCTCGGTTTGATTCACGCCGGACGGCGCGGCATCGGCGAAGGTCTGGCGGAATTTCGCGATGTCATCCACGTGCGCGGGCGCGGTTGCGGAGGTTTGCGTCGCGGCGAAATCGGCGACGTTGACCATTTGAGTGGGGAGCACGTTCATGGGGATCTCCTTATGGCTGAAGTCGTTTTGAATTCATGACTGCACAGGGGCCTGTACCTGCTAACGCGCACTGGTTCAGCGCGTATCGTCATTCCGGCGCACGCCGGAATCCAGTTTGAATAGGCCGTGCGAAGCACACAAAACCCTTTTATGTCGTGTGCTGCGCACATCATCTTCACTGGATTCCGGCGTTCGCCGGAATGACGAGAGGAATGGTGAGCCTATGCGCAGACATAAACCCTCCAACCATCAGCCCTGCTTCTGACCCAAGGTATTCAACGCCTGGCCCACCGCATTGGTCGATGAAGACGCACTGGTCGACAGGAACTGCATCTTCAGGCTCTCCGCCGTGAGCTGGGTCAGCACCGACGGATTGTCCGAGCCGGTGTTGGCGCTGCCGGTTTGGCCGTTGACGTTCGCGTTGGAGCCGGCGCTCACCTGGTCGGACAAGGTGGTGACCTTGTTGGCCTGCTGGTCGAGCGCACTGCCCCAGGCCTTGGCCAGGGCTTCGAACCAGCTTTTCGATTGATCCGTGCTGACGGTCTGGCCGGCCGAGGCCGCGCCGTTGGCGATGACGGTATTGAGGAACTGGCTGTTGTTGCTTGCATTGATCGGGTTGCTGCTCATTGTCGTCTCCTGCCTGGTGATGGGGCTCACTGGTGGGCGGGCTCCGTGATATCGAAACGGCATGTCATGGCTGTTTCGAAATGGATTTGCCGTTTGCGGGCGGTTCTGCTTTGGCGACCGGTGGCGCAGGCGTGCCGTTGCCTGCCGCGGCCGGCAGCAGGCGCGCCATGTCGACCGAATCCATGTCGCCCAGCGGATGCGGCGTGGTGTATTGGTCGACCTTGTTCAGTTGCATATAGGTGTTGTCGGGCATGCGCACCAAAATGTTGTCGTCGCTGGTGACGCCCACGAAGATGCCGCCCTGCGGCAGCGCGCTGCCCGGGTAATAGCGCGACTGGTCGCGCGTCACTACGTAGCTGTCCTCGCCGCTGCTGACGTGCTGGATCAGCTTGCCTTGATCGAGCTTGGGCGCCTCCGGCTTGCGCTCGTCGAAATTGCGCAGCGCCAGGTTGAGGCCAACGTCGCTGTTGAGGTTTTGCATGTCGGTGGACCCGAGCACGTCCTTTTTCACGTGCTCGGCGTTATCCGGGTCGCCGAAATGGCCATCGACTTCGATCAGGCCCTGGTCCAGCAAGCGCGTCTCCACCGTGTAGCCGTGCATGCCGAAGATGTCCTTCACCTGCTTGGCGACGCTCGGCCAATCGCGCACCGCCAATTCGGAGGTCAAGCCGGCTTGGGAAAGCTTCTGCTTCAATTCGGGCAGTTGCGCGGCATTGCCTACCACGCCATGCACCACCAGTTGATGGCCGCCATCGACGCTGGCGGCGACGTGCATCAACGACATCTGATGCAGGATCTCGCGCGCCGTCTTCAACTGCTCTTCGGCGCTACGCGGCTGCACCGGCGAAGGATGGCTCACTTTCCAGCTGGCCATCAGCACGAATATGGCGAAGGCCAACAGCAGGCAGGCGATCGCCAGCACGCCGCGACGCCGGTTGATCAGCTGCTTGTCGGCGACGGTGGCAGCGCCCTGCCCGGCTGCATCGCCCAGGCTCAGCCAGCGTTCGCTCCAGTGCGGACCGACCGCGAACTGCACCTTGCCAAGCCGTACCATTGCGAAATGCTCGAGCGTGATGTTTTCGCCTTCCACGACATGCGCGCCTTGCGCCTCCACCTCGCCTTGCAGTGCGCGCAGCAGCACCTGGTCGCCCACCACCGTGAGCACGCAGTGGTGATCGCGGATATCGGCATCGCCCAGGATCAGGTCACAGTCGTCCGCCTGCCCGATCATCAGGATGCCGCGCTCGGGCAAGCGGAATTCTGCACCGGCGTGCACGCCGCTGAACACGCGCAAGCGCAACTGCACGCGTGGCGAGGCGCGTTCCACGCTGGGTGTTCGATGGGCGACTTGGCTGCTCATGGCTGTGCGAGGAACTCCATCAACGAATGCGTGGCGCGACCGTGGTGGTCGTGGTTACCGGCGGCTGCGGCGGAATCGGTGAAGGGGACGGTTGCGGCTGCGACGCCGGCGGTGGATTGTCGAAATGCCAGATGCCGGTCTTCTTCGCATCCTGGGCGTCGATCTGCTGCTGCGATTCGATCGTCACATTCGAGGAGCTCGGCGTTTCCTGGCCGGTGACGTGGTTGAGCGCGATCAGGCGTGGCGTGATCAGGAACAGGCGTTCGGTATGCTCGCGCTGTTTTTGCACGGTCTTGAACAGATAGCCGATCAGCGGAATGTCGCCGAGCACCGGAATCTTTTGCGTATTGTTGGTGCCCGTATCCTGGATCAGGCCGCCCACCAGCAGGCCCTGCCCGTCCTTGATCACCGCCTGCGTATTGACCGCGTTGTTGCTGACGATCGGATACTGCACGTTCTGCGCATCGGCCTTCGAATAGCTGATGTTGCCGTCGTCGATCTGCACCATCATGCGGATCTGCAGGCCTCCGTTCTCGGAAACCAGGTGCGGCGTCACGCGCAGCGTGGTGCCCGCCACCACGTTGTACAAATCGGAGTTGTAGGCACCCGACACCGGCACGTAGACGGTCTGGTTGCTCTGGATCACCGCCTCGGTATCGTTCATGGTGATCACTTGCGGATGCGTCACCACGTGCGTGACGCCATCGGCCTCCAGTGCGTCCACGTTGGCGATGAAATGACCCGGATCACCGAGGATGGCGCCGATCTGCCCGCCGCCGCCGAACAGACTGGCCAACGAAGACAGCGCCTGCCCATCTTTGCCGCCCAGCAAGGCGAGGGCCAGGGCGCTTTTCATTCCGCCCGCACCATCCGCGCTCGGCACGCCATTGGGGCCGTTGCTGGTGAAGCCCGCGGTGATGCCGTGGTTGCGGTAGAACCAGTTGACGCCCAGCGAGCGCGCCTTCTGCTTGTCCACGTCGATGATGGTGGCTTCGATCTCCACCATTTGCGGCGCCACGTCCAGTTGCCGGATCAGGTCGTCGTACATCGGCAGGCGGTCGGCGGTATCGCGCACGATGATCGCGTTGCGGAAACTGTCCGCGACGATGCGGCTATCGCCCTGCCCGCTGATGGCGCGCAGCGTGGTCGGCTGCGATGGCGTACCCGAGGTAGTGCTGGGGTCTTCGTCGTTGTTCTGCGCCGGCACCGTGTAATCGCCCAGCGGCGGTGGCGGCTGCTGGCCCATGCCGGCCAGCCCTTGCCCGCGCAGGCCGGGTTGGCGTGCCGAGATCAAGCGTTCGCGCGCGCCGCCGAAGGCATCGGCACCGCCACTGCCGACCAGCTCGCGCAACACCGTCGCCACACCCGGGACGAGCACTTGGCGATTGCCGATGGTGATGGTGTTGTCCGACGCCCATGCGTACTTCAGCGGATAGAACTTGAAGCGCATGGTCGGGTTCTGGCCAAGACCGGAAATGGTCTGCGCCATCTGCTTCACCTGGTCGACAAAGCGCTTGCTGCCGGTGATCGTCACCAATCCCGTGCTCGGCTCCAGCCGCCAGATGTCGCCGCTGGCGGCATCGGCCCAGTTCACGCTGGCCATGGCGGCCAGGAACTGCTGCTCCGCCGGCAGCGGCACGCTGGTGTAATCGGTCTGGCGTTCGGTGTTGAGATAGACATAGACGGCCGAACCGTCCCAATAAGCGAACAAGCCGTTGCTGTCGGCGACCTTGCGCCACACCTGCGCATAGCTGCCTTTGAAATCGCCGTTGAGCGTGCCTGAGCGCGCCGCGACCTGCGGGCTCATGACCACTTCCAATCCCTGGTCGTGAAAGAAATCCGGCAGGAATTCGTGCAAGGTCTTATCGGCGTGGATTTCGACCACGCCCTTCTTGAAAGGAATCGGCGATGCCAGCGCTGTCGTCGCGCCGAGCATCAAACTCGCAAGCAACAGCCAACCGCCGATACGCCGGCCGCATCCCGCATTCCACCCGCCCCTGATTTGTCGCGTCATGAATGTTTTCCACTCCAAGGAAATCCGCAGCTTCAAGCCACTAGTTGTCCAACCGGCACCAGACGCAGGTCGGGTACCAGTTCCTGATAAGAAAGCACGGGTATGTCGGCGTATTCGGCCTCCGTCAGCTTGCGCAGATGCCGGCGCACGTCGGTGGAGCTGAGCATCACCAGCGAGGCGCCGTGTTCACCGCCGGCGTAGTCGCCGATCTGCGCGAGCAGCCGCGCGGCAAGATCCGGCTCCACCGCCAGTTGCGCACCGGCTGGACCGTTGTGCACCGAACGGCGCAGACGCTCTTCCAGTTCGGGGCGCGCAACCAATACGCGCAGGACGTGATCGTCGTCGGCGTAGCGATAGCTGATATGGCGGCGCAGCGACATGCGCACATACTCGGCCACCAGCACGATGTCCTTCTCGCGGCTGGCGGCGTCGGTGATGGCCTCGAACACATCGCGCAACTGGCGGATCGGCACGCGTTCCTCCACCAGCCGCTTGAGCACGTCAGCGACGCGCTGCGGCGACACCACGCGCAGCATTTCGCGCACCAGGTCGGGATAGTCGCGGCTGAGGCCATTGGAAAGGTTGGAAGTTTCCTGGATGCCGACGAACAGCGACAAGTACCGCTCCAGTGCAAGCCGGATATGCGCGCGCAACATCTGCGGCGGTTCCAGCGCGAGTGCGCCATGCTTGCTGTCACGCGCCACCCAGCGGCCCGGAAAACCGGTAACACCCTCTTCCTTTACCAGCACGCCGTCGCCCTGTTTCTGCGCCGGCAGTGCCACGCGGCCGGGCAGGAACAGCGCTTCGGATTTCAACACGCCATAGCCGATGCGCACGCCATAGGCATACAGCGCGTAGCCGTGCTCGGGCAGGTTCAAGCCGGCGCGCAGCGCAGGCTTGGGCAACGGCACGCCATATTCCTCGCGCAAGCTGCCGACCACCTGCCGGAACAGGTTGCGCACCTGCGTGCTGCCCAGCGCCTGCAACGCCGACATGTTCACTTCCAGCAGCAAGGCCGGCGGCGGCATCAAGGCGTCGGTATCGGCCACGTCCGGCGGCAGCAGTTCGGCCTGGCTTTCCGGCACCTTGAACAGCTTGCGCAGCATGCCGACGCGCTCGCGCATGCGCCATGACGCCACGCCGACCAGCACGATGCCGATCGGCAGAAACACCAGCGCAGGAAAACCCGGCACCAGCATCATGCCCAGCGCGATGCAGCCGATGATCATCATCACGCGCGGTTCGCTGGAGATCTGCCGGGCGATCACCGCGCCGAGATTGCGATCCTCTTCGTCACCGGCGGTGCGCGTGACGATCAGGCCGGCGGAAATCGAGGCGAGCAAGGCGGGAATCTGCGCCACCAGGCCATCGCCGATGGTGAGCACGCTATACGTATGCATGGCATCGTCCAGGCTCATGCCGTGCATCAGCACGCCCACGCCCAGACCGCCGAGCAGGTTGATGATGATGATCACCATGCCGGCGATCGCATCCCCCTTGACGAACTTCATTGCGCCATCGAGCGATCCATGCAGCTGGCTTTCCACTTCCAGCAGGCGCCGGCGCCGGCGCGCCTCGTCTTTTTCGAGCAGGCCCGAGCGCAAATCCGAATCGATCGACAGCTGCTTGCCGGGCATCGCATCGAGCGAGAAGCGCGCGGCCACTTCGGCCACGCGTTCGGCGCCCTTGGCGACCACGATGAACTGCACCACCGTGATGATCAGGAACACCACCAGGCCGACAATCAGGTTGCCGCCCACCACCATGTTGCCGAAGGTATCGATGATCCGCCCGCCATCGGCGTTGAGCAGGATCGAGCGGGTGATCGCGATCGACAGCGCCAGGCGGAACAGCGTGGTCAGCAGCAGCACGCTGGGGAAGCTGGAAAACGCCACCGGCGCGGGAATATAGATGGCGACCAGCAGCAGGCCCACGCCGATGAGCATGTTCAAGGCGACCAGCGCGTCGATGCCGACCATCGGCAGCGGCAGGATCATCAGGCCGATGATCGCTACCACGCCGGCGACCAGCACCAGGTCGCTATAGCTGCGCGACCCGCCCATACTTGAGCCAAGCCGCGAAAGAATCGATTCCAGCGCCATCAGCGTGCATCCCTGCGCGCGCTGCGCAAACGCCGCCCTCGCCATGGCGGCGCGTGGGCATGCGTGCGAAGCGAAACATCGATGGCCAACACATGAAGCTCCGGCAAGCGAAAAAACGCAAACCGAGCGGCGCTCGCCACTCGAGTCCTTTCTTCTTGCCGCTGCCAACGCTCTAGCGATCCAAACGCATGGCCGACGCCCCCTGTCGGCAATCGGTGTTGGCGAACCTACCAGCGTTTATGCAAATCGAAACCTAGGGGCGACCCTAGGTTTTTTGTCCGGTCATACCAATGCAAAAAAGTATCGATCGAAACTTGTTCGAATTGGCTATTGCATCGCAGGCTACGCGTCCGTTTGGTCGCACTCGAAAAAAATCATCACGAAAATTTCATGGCGTTGTTGCTGATGTATCGGTTGCATGCAATTCAGCCAGGAGTTCGATTTTGCTCGGCGTTACGCCCAGCACAAGCCTGCGTCCTTGCGCATCGAGCACCACGACGCGTTCGCGCGTACCTACCGCCACCGCCTGGATCAGCTTGAGCGGACCACTGCCTGTGGAGGCCTTGCCGCGCTTGATCCACCACAGCATTGCGAGCATCGCCGCGGTGACCGCAATCAACGGCACCAGCAGACCGAGGAGCGAGGCGTCGTGCTCTGATGTATCCGCAGCGAACGCGGCACTTGGCAGAAATAGGGCGAACAGCACGTTGCATAGTAATTTCTTCATGGCATTATCCGGCTCCCGATAAAGACAGCGCGATGATTCATCCAGGTGAAACATATCATCGCAGGCTGTTGGAATAGCTTCATCGAAGTGTCACCCAGGTACCAAGCATCCGTCCCCGCGGATGCCGCATCGTCAAATAGCTACTGTCACTCCGGCGCGGCCGGACGATCATCAAGTTATTCATGGATAGGTGACTATGTCTGTGGCGCGAATCGAACGCAAAGAGGACCGCAGCAAGGATGGCCGCGCAGCAAGTACGCCCGACATGGAAGGACAGGCCTATGCGTTGATCGACGCGCTGCCGTGGCCGTGCATCGTATTCCAGCACGAGCCTGACACCACGCTGACATACAATGCCGCATTCCGCGCGGAGTTTCCCAAGCGCGCGTCGATCACCTCACGCGCGGCATTTGAACATACATTCGAACCAGCCGGCGCACAGGGCGGCGCGCGCATCTATTACGCGCCGGACACCCGCCGCTGGTATCGCATGGAAAGCCGCGAATTGGTACTTGACGGCCGCGCCGACGCGTTGTTCCTGATCAATATGAGCGAATGCATCGAAGTGCTGCGCCGGCACCGCGAACAGCATGAACAACTGCTTTCCACCTCGCGCATGATGAGCGTGGGCGAAATGGCCACCACGCTGGCGCATGAACTCAACCAGCCGCTGTCCGCGGCCATCAACTATCTCGCCGGCTGCGAGCAGCTCGTCAGCGCCGAGGCACAAGACAGCCGCCTGCGCCAGGGCATCCACCTGGCCAAGCGCCAGACCGAGCGCGCGGCACAGATCATCGGCAGCATCCGCGAATTCGTGCGCAGCCGCGAACCGCATCGGCAGAACCTGGATGCGCGCGCGCTGATCCAGGACGTGATCGAACTGCTGCGCCTGGAAGCTGAGCAGTACCAGGTGCTGATCGTCAGCACAATTGCGCACGACCTGCCGCCGATCTTCGCCGATCGCGTGATGATCGAGCAGGTGCTGCTGAACCTGATCAAGAACGCCATCGAAGCGATGCGCGAAACACCCCCTGCGCGCCGGCGCATCCAGCTAACGGCGCGCGTGGATTACGACGGGATGGTGGAAATCCGCGTCATCGACCAGGGCTGCGGCATCGACGAAAGCGGCATGCAGCAGCTGTTTACGCCGATGTACACCACCAAGCCGGATGGGCTCGGCATTGGCCTGGCGATCTGCCGCTCGATCATCGAATACCACGAAGGCCGCCTGTTCGCCGAACCGAATCCGGAAAACGGACAAGGCGCCGCCTTGGTGTTCACCGTGCCGCGAGGCCTGATGCAATGACTGCGGCGCTGGACACGCGCGTCTACCTGGTCGATGACCATCAGGAGTTCAGGCAATCCTGCATCTGGATTCTGGAGCAGGCCAACTTCCAGGTGCGTGACTTCCCAAGTGCGTTGACCTTGCTGAAAGACCTGGCGCGCGAAACGCCGCCGGCGCGTAGCTGCATCGTCAGCGATATCCGCATGCCCGGCATGAGCGGCCTGGAACTGCAGGGCGAGCTGTCGCATCGCGGCATGGCGCTGCCGTTGATCTTCGTCACCGGTCACGGCGATGTGCCATTGGCGGTGGATGCGATGCGCCATGGCGCGGCCAATTTCATCGAAAAACCGTTCGACGCTCCGCTGCTGATCGACGCCATCCAGACTGCGCTGGCCAATCACGCGCCGCAGACCGCATGTACCGCCCTCGCCCGTCTCACCCGCCGCGAACGGCAGGTGCTGGACGGCATCATGAGCGGCAAGCTCAACAAGGTGATTGCCGACGAACTGAACATCAGCCCGAAGACGGTCGAGCTGCATCGCTCCAATTTGATGGCCAAGCTGGGCGCCCACAACGTGGTGGAGCTGACCCGCGTGGTGCTGGGCCAGAGCTGAATGCTGCGCGATACGGCTCTCACCATGGATCGCGGCCCACTGCCTGGCGATGCGCGCGACAGCTTGAACGAAGCCGCGCGTGCGCTGCTGGCGCGCGGCAACGTGCTGCAGCAAGGCACGCTGCAGTTGCGCGCCGGGGTCGGCCAGCGCCAGGCCGCGGCGCTGACATGCGTGTGCATGGAAAGTGCGCAGGGACGCTTGCTGGCCGCCATCGAGCGCGAGCAGATCGTCAACCCGCTCGGTGACGCGCGCTGGCAAGATTACGCTGGCGACGCGCGCCTGCTCGCCTGGTCGCTGGCGCACGAGCCGATGCTCGAAGCGCTTGGCTGCGTGTTCGGTGGTGGTTTTGTCGCGACACGTTTTCTTGCTTCAGGCACAGAAACCGAATCACTATGGCTCAGGCTCGACTGGCAAGGCGAGGACGGCCAATCGCTGCAAGGCTGGCTGGGTCTTGATGCCGTGACGGCCCGGCTGTTGGCCGCATGCGCCGATTGGAAACGTGACCCGTCGATCTTGTCGATGCTGGGCGACGCCACCGCGTTGACGTTCGACCTGGTGCTGCAAGGACGCGCGCTCGATCCGGCGACCATTGGCGCGCTTGCTACCGGCGATGTCCTGCTGGTCAGCGAAGGCGCGCAATGCGATGCGCAACTCAAGCCCGAGGAGGACACCCAGCGCTGCATCTTCGGCCTTCCCGCTGGCTGGATGGTGCAGCGGCGGCAGGGACAATGGACGATTGCCGCAAGACCGCTGCTCTCGACCGCCAGCGATGCATCGCGCCTGCAGTTCCGCCTCGCGCAACTCAATTTAAGTCCTGAGCAGGTACATCAACTGCAGCCAGGCAACGTGCTCAATTACGACAGCGCGCTCATCGGCCATGCCGTCGAGATCCTGCTCGGCGAACGCCGCCTTGGCGCAGGCGTGCTGGTGGCGGTAGGCGAATGGCTGGGCGTGCGCGTGACGGATCGTGACATTCCACAGAAGGACGCTGCGCGTGGATTTCAGTAGCTTCTCGCCTGCCCTGATCATCACGGTTGTCGTCGCCCTGGCGCTGGCACCGTTTGTGGCGGTGATGGTGACCTCGTTCACCAAGATCGTGGTGGTGCTGAGCCTGCTGCGCAATGCGCTTGGCCTGCAACAGGTGCCGCCGAACGTAGTGCTCAACGGCTTGGCGATCATCCTGTCGGTGTACGTGATGAATCCGGTGATCATGGATACCTACCACAGCGTGCAGACGCAGATGAGCGCGCAGCCGGCGGGACCGATGACCATGGACAAGCTGGGCGTGATGGTGCAATCGGGCAAGGAGCCGCTGCGGCAGTTCCTGATCAAGCACAGCCATTCGGCCGAGCGCGATTTCTTCATGCAGAGCGCAAAGCGGCTGTTGCCGCCGGACCGGCAGCAGGAACTGACCGCCAATGATTACATCGTGATCATGCCCGCGTTCACGGTGAGCGAGCTGACGCAGGCGTTCCAGATCGGCTTCCTGCTGTTCCTGCCGTTCCTGGTGATCGACCTGGTGGTATCCAACATTTTGTTGGCGATGGGCATGATCATGCTCTCGCCCACGATGGTATCGCTGCCGTTCAAGCTGCTGCTGTTCGTGCTGCTCAGCGGCTGGGCCAAGTTGATCCACGGCCTCGTGCTCACCTATCAATAGGGGCGGCGCATGTACGATCAGGAAATCCAGCTTGCGCGCGAAGCCTTGTGGCTGGTGCTGGCCTTGTCGGCGCCGCCCATCCTTGCCGCGGCGATCGCCGGCCTGATCGTCGCGTTTCTGCAAGCTGCCACGCAGATCCAGGAACAGACCTTGCCCTATGCGGTGAAATTCGTGGTGGTGGTACTGGCCTTGTTCGCGACCGCGGCGATGCTCGGCGGTACTCTGTTCAAGTTCGCCGACCGCTTGTTCACCGACTTTCCCGGCATGCTGCGCTGATGGTGGCTTTTTCGGTCGATTATCTCGGCAACCAGCTCAACGGTATTGCGTTGACCTTGCCGCGCATCGTCGCCGCGTTCCTGGTGCTGCCGTTGATGACCGCCGAGACCGTGCCGTCCCTGGTGCGCAACAGCTTCTATGTGAGCCTGGCGATACTGGTCTATCCGCTGGCGGCAGCAGCCAGCCCCAGCACCACCATCATGACCGGCGCCACCTGGGTGCTGGTGCTCGGCAAGGAAATCTTCGTTGGCCTCTTGATCGGCTTCTGCTTCGGCACCGTGTTCTGGGCGCTGGGCGCCGCCGGCAGCGTGATCGATACGAAGGCGGGTTCGTCGATGTCGATGGACATGGACCCGATCGCCGGCCAGCAGACCACGATCACCGGCGTGTTCCTGATGCAGGTGGCGACCTGGCTGTTCATGGTCAGCGGCGCCTTCATGGTG
Organism: Dyella sp.; assembly: GCF_051954575.1. Lineage (GTDB taxonomy): Bacteria > Pseudomonadota > Gammaproteobacteria > Xanthomonadales > Rhodanobacteraceae > Dyella_B. The sequence continues at coordinate 16,948 of NZ_JBQCHP010000175.1, forward strand.
TTCCTGGATCTGCTGATGTCCAGCTATGCGATCTGGCCCGTCGCAAGCATGCTGCCGCCGCTGCGCGCCGGCGGCATGGAATTCTTCGTCGGACAGTTCAATTATCTGATGACGGCGGTGCTGGTGTTCTCGGCGCCAGCCTTGGTGGTGATGTCGCTGGTAGACCTCGCGCTGGGCCTGGTCAACCGTTATGCGCAGCAACTGAACGTGTTCTCGCTGGCGATGCCGATCAAGTCGTGGCTGTCGAGCTGGGTGTTGCTGCTGGCGCTGGGGGCGATGATCGAGGTGGTGATGCGCAAGTTGTATGAGAACCGGGGGTTGTTGGTCGTGCTCAAGCGTATTTTGTAGCAGCGCGGCCTGGTCCCCTCCCCTACGTGTAGTAGGGGAGGATTAGGGTGCGTGAAGCAATCTCGCGCGGAATTCAAACAATGCCGCAAGCTCGTACTACCCCACCCCAGCCCTCCCCTACTCCGCAGGGGAGGGAGCGCATCGCGCATTAGCGCGGTAGATGAGGCTATTTACCATCCCGCGATTCCCGTATCGATTCCGCCCAACGCAACAACTCCGCCACCGCTTCGAAGAAATCGCCCGGCAGGTATTCGTCCACTTCCACCTTTTCGTATAAGCCGCGCGCCAAGGTGACGTTGCGCATGATCGGCACACCGGCCTCTTCCGCCGCCTGGCGAATCAACGCCGCTTCGTGATCTTCGCCCTTGGCCACGATCACCGGCAGATCGTCTTCGCCCTGCTCGTAACGGATCGCGATCGCCAGATGCGTGGGATTGGTCACCACCACGCTGGCCTTGCGTACGCTGGCCAAGGTGTTTTGCTGCGACCATTCCTGATGCAGCTGGCGGCGGCGGGACTTGATCATCGGGTCGCCTTCGTTTTCCTTGAGCTCCTGCTTGATCTCGCGCCGGCTCATTTTCATCTTCTTGTTGAAGGCGTAGCGCTGGTAGAACACGTCCAGCGCCGAGACGAAAAAGAACACGAAGATCACGCCGATTGCGAAACGCTTCACGGCGATCCACAGCGCCTCGCCCGTGCCTTCGGCCGGCACATACGGCAATTGCACGAACTGCCCGATGAAAGCGAACAGCACCCAGGCGAACAGGCCGATCAAGAGGCTGCTCTTGACCAGCGCCTTGATCACCTCCACCACGTTTTCCTGCGAAAAAAGGCGCTTGAGACCTTCGACCGGATTGAGCCGGCTGGCGTCCGGCTTGATTTTTTTCGGCGCAAATACCGGGCCTACCTGCAGGAATTCCACCAGCACACCGATCACCGCTGCACCCAGCAGCAGCGGCACCGTGAGCCACAGGAACGCCGCGCAGGTCGCCCAGCCGATATCGTGCAGCGCCTGATCGAAAGGCCGGTCCAGGCCGTGGATGACCGTGTCGAACAGGCCGCTCAAGCGCGCACGGATCAAGGGCAGGCCCGTCATCACCATCAATAGCCAGGCCAGCACCAGGGTGGTGCTGGTCAGCTCGCGGCTTTTGGAAACGTCGCCGTCCTTGCGCGCGTCGCGCAAGCGTTTGGCGGTGGGTTTTTCGGTGCGATCGCCGCTGTCCTTGTTCTGCCCCGCCATGCCTCACCTGGTCGACGCCGTTACATGCCACGGCAGTGTGCGCCCGGCCGTCCTGGGCGGCCACCTAGGGAATCCCCCAGCTTTCGTGCGGCGGCCGCAGGCCTAGACTTGTCGCATACACGCAACCGAAGCCAAGCGCCATGAACGTTACCGAGCTTTCATCACGCTTGCCGCCTGCCGGGGCGGAGGCGACTGCGATCCAGACGGCAGACGGCCTGAGCGTTTCGGCGCAGCTGCATGCGGCCGCCGGCAATCAGTTGCTGGGACTGGACGTGTGGGCCGGCGCCAGCGCGGCCGACCGCATGCTGAGCGTGCATATCGGCCTCGATGCGCCCGCCGCGACGCGACTTGATCAGCTGGTCAACCATATTCTTGCGCCGCTCGGCTGAGGCTGGCCGCCGACCGCGCGCATGAGCGTCGAGTTGCAAACACTGGCCGAACCCTTGCTGGAAACCACCCGCCGCCTGGTGGCGGCGCTGCAGCGCGAACCCTCGGTTGAGTTGCGGCTTGCGTTGGCCAAACGCGTGGTGCGGCAGTTGGGCGACGAGGCGTATCCGGTTTTCCTGAAGATGCTGTTGATTGTTGCGGAGAGCGAAGACGCGGTCGCGAAACAATGCGTGGCCGACCTGCTCGCCGCCGCGGCGCAACGGATGGATCTTCCTTCCGGCCCCTTGAGCGGATGGGGCAGTTCCTTTCGCAGCGCCGCCGACGATGCGCCCTCTCCCGCCGGCTCGATGAATCGCCGCCGCCTGCTTGGGCCGATCGAATATCTCACCGTGTGGTATTGCCAGCAGACCCAGCGCCCGATGCTGGACCAGGCGTTGTACGCCGACGCCATGCGCAAGCTGCTGGCGCTGTTCGAACTCAATCCGCAGCTGCGCGCGTTCTACGCCAGCAAGCTGAGCGCCGAAGTCGGCACCGAACTGGAAGGCACATACACCTGCGATACGCGCGATATTCTCGGCCGGCTTGCGCAGCGTTGGCAGCAAGCGGACAGCACGCCGGAGGACATCGTGCAGGCGGTCATTCGCGGTACTGCGCCGACTGCGCCCATGCCGGCGGGATGGATCGTGCATCAGCTTTGATTTTTATAAGCGACGTTGAGCGCGTAGAGTTTGTTGCTTGCGCAGTCAGCTCCCTCCCCTGCGTAGTAGGGGAGGGTCGGGGTGGGGTAAGGCAACCTCGCGATAAAGTCGTGTGTGCGGCAAGCCCATGCAACCCCACCCCAGCCCTCCCCTACTGCGCAGGGGAGGGAGTACGTCACGGCAAGAATTTAGTAATCGCCATTCAATGCGCCGCAGCCGGCTTACGTTCCCGCCACGTCGCTGCATCCAGCACATAGCGGTGCGCCATCTGGCCGCGATGCTCGCACAATCCCAGATGGCGAAAACCAAAATGCAGCATGATCCGCTGCACGCGCCGCTGATCCGGATGGCAGTAGCCGAACAAGCGCGGCAGGCCCACGTTGTCGAACGCCTGCCGGCACAGCAGATGCGTGCCCTCGATCGCATACCAGCGGCCCCGGGTTTCGGGCTTCAGCCGCACGTGAAGCTCCACTTCCGCGCTTCCCGCAATCGGCAACAGCGAAAAAAGGCCGATGAATGCGCCATCCAGCGTATTCGCGCGCCATGCGCCCAGGCCGCGCGCATGGGCATAAAGCCGCTGCGCGCACGCCACGATGGCGGCGACGTCGATAAAGCGCGTGGGGCTTTCCATCAGCAGCGGATGCATGCCGGTCTGGGCGAACAGGCTGCTGAGCAGGGGGATATCGTCGTAGCTCAGCTCGCACAGACGCATGCGCCGCGATTGCGGTAATGCGTTGCGTGCCGCGCGAGGGCTGGCGTGGTGCGCTTGCTCGAGCGCCAACGGGATTTCTGGTTGGTATGGTTCCGGCGCCATGACCCTGCTTCCCCCTGGCTTGCTCGATGGGGCCATTACGCCTCGAACCAACGATATTGCCTAGCTGGGAATTTCCCTAGGCACCACGGCCGCAATTCCATTGCCCGAGTCATGTATGCGACACTCTCGCCGCCAGGGATTTTGAACAGGGAGATGTGATGCGGCGTGCGTTTTTTTCATTAGCTTTGACGCTGCTGGTTTTTGTGCCAGCCATTGCAAGCTGCCAAGGTCATCTGGAAACTTTCAAGATTTCCGAAGACAAGTTTTTTTCCAGTTACCGCCCGGTGTTGATCGATTATCTGCGCACCCAGCATGTTCATGCTGAGACTAAGGCCTGCATCCTCGGCGAAAAGGACAGCGGCGGCGCGTTGTTCGCCTGGGTTATCTGGCCGGCCGGTCACCGGATCATCTTGTGGGAAGACGGCGTAACCGCGCTAGAGCGGTCCAGACGCCTGCTCGACCTGAACAAAGACGTCGTCGCCACCGACGCCGACATCCATGGCAGTGATTATCTCGTCACCCGGCAATGGGTCGAGGATCAAAAAGACAAATGCAGCAAGGAAGGGCTCAGCGTGGACATCAAGCCCTCAGAACTTGAATAACGCCCTCCACCATCACACGACAGACGGAACTGAAGATGATTGCTTTGCCAGACGAGTCAAGCAACGCCGGCGTGGAAACGCGTGTTTTGTTGGCGGAATGCCGTGGTCCGGCGGCGCGTGATTACACTTTCGCCGCCGCCACCGAAGCCATGCAATTAATGGACGTGATTTTGCGCAACCGCCTGAAAAATCCTGGACCATTCCTGGCGCGCGGTGCTACCGATATTGCCGGCATCGTCCGGGCACACGGGCAATTCGCCGGCTTTGAAACCTATCCGAAATACAGTGCCATGATTCGCGCGAATATTCAGGATGCCCTGAATATCGCCAATGATCCGAAAGATTCCCGGTCGGGAACATACGCCGAATTCATCAACAAGGCCATCGAGATCGCCAAGTCGGTGCGCTATACCGATCCTTCGCCCGGCACGCTGGTCGCCTGGCGTACCAGCGGCAGCGCGTCTCCCGGAAGAGCGTTCAAGTTTTACAAGAAGGTGCTGGGGAACGACTTCTATTACCAATAGGCTCCGGTAGCCTCATCCAACGCTCAATCAGCCGTTGGCACGTAATCCTCATCACCGATATGCAGCAGCTTCTCGCCATCGGCGTAGAAAAACAGCTGCGCTTCGCTGCCGTCGTCGTAGCGCAGGTCGATCGAATAATCGTGTACGCGATAATGTCCGGCGCGGTCAGCATTCGAAACGGTGGATGCGCCGGGCGCTACCAGTCCGCTGCTGCTTCCAGCGATGAAGTGGCCGTCGGGGTAGAAGCGATAGTTATCGCTGCGCATGAAAGAGGCTTGCCCACCGCCGGCGATAGTGCCGCCGCCGCCCACATGCTTGAAGCTGCCCTGTAGCGGCATGCCCGCAGCGGCGGGCGGCACGCATTGCGCGCTCGGCATCGGGTTGTGGCCGGGGATGTTGAGCGTCTTGTTGTTGCCCTGCTGTGTCCAGCTTCCCCAGCGATCGGCTTCGCTTTGACGCGATGCGACCGGATCGATGATGTCGGGCGCGAGCTTCGGGTTTGCATACGCACTGCCATCCTTCAGTAAAAGATAAGGACGCCAGACCGGCAGGCGCATGCCGCCCACGCCGGTCTTGAAGGTTTTCGCAAGGCAGACGCCATCGACATTGCTGGCGCCGATGGTTGCGGCCTGCGCATGCAATGAGGGCAACATCAGTGCGATGGCCATCGAGAATGCAAAGCAGCGCGGGAAGCATGTGAGCATGAAGGCCTCAAAGTCGCTGGGCCCCGGCGTTCGCCGGGGCGACGGAAGTTTCGCTGCGAATCCAACAAAAGAAGGCCGGGACACCGTGAGGTATCCCGGCCCCTGGTTTTTCTGCCATCGATTACTGCTTGCGAGCCATGGAATCCAGCGCTTCGCCCATGGTCTTGATGACGTTGTTGACGGCATCCATGAACTGCGCGAATTCCTGCGCCTTCGCGCTCAATTGGGTGGTTTGGCCGGGATTGTCCGCATTCACGCT
>NZ_JBQCHP010000176.1:0-3107 GCF_051954575.1 Dyella sp.
AGCGTGTGGTCTTCGCGCACCACCAGCGGCGCACGCTGGATCAGCGAACGCACCAGCGCGTCTTCCGCCAGGGTGGTGTCGTAAAGCTGGCGCCGTGTGACCACACCGAGCAACTGGCCATGCGCATCGAGCACCGGAAAACCCTGGTGCTTGGTTTTTGAACCATCGGAAGCCAGCCACTGGCGCACTTCGGCAATGCTTTGTTCGCCGCGCAGGCTCACCACGTTGCGGCTGCAGGCGTCGCGCACGTAGATCTGGTCGAGGTAATCGGCCGCATAGTCCGAAGGCACGCGCACGCCGCGGCGCACGATCTTCTCGGTCATGATGGTGTTGCGCATCAGCAAGCCGGAAATGAGATACGCCGCCGCGCACGCGCCCAGCAACGGTAGCAGGCCGTGCGGCTGCTGCGTGGTCTCGAACGCGAACACCACCGAGGTAAGGAACGCGCGCGACGCACCGGCGAAGATCGCCGCCATGCACACCAGCGCAGCCAGGTGCGGATCCACCTGCAGCCATGGTGCAACCGACGCCAGCAGCATGCCCATCACGCCGCCCATCGCACCACCGATGGTGAACAGCGGCGCGAGCGTACCGCCGGAGGTGCCGCTGCCCAGCGCCACCGACCACGACAGCAATTTCAACAGGCACAGCGCGAGCATGGCGCCCAGGCCGATCTGTCCGCTCAGTACCATGGAGATATTGCTGTAGCCCACGCCCAGCGTCAGCGGCATGAAATAACCCACCACGCCCACCACCACGCCGCCCAGCGCCGGCCACCACATCCAGTGCACCGGCAGTTTCTCGAAGTGGTCTTCGATGGCGTAGGTCAGTCGCGTGATGCCCACGCTGAGCATGCCCACGATCAAGCCCAGCACCACATAGGCCGCGATCGCGGGCAGGGTGGGCGTACCGACTTCCGGCATCGGGAACATCGGCGCATTGCCTTCCAGCACGTAACGGAAGCCGGTGCCGACCGTGGCGCCCAGCGCCACTGGAATCAGCGAACGCGCGCGGCGTTCGAACAACAAGAGCTCGATCGCCAGCAGCACGGCGGAAATCGGCGCGGAGAACACCGCCGCCATGCCGGCCGCCGCGCCGGCTGCGAGCAAGGTCTTGCGCTCATCGGCCGTCACATGCATCAGCTGCGCAATCAGCGAACCGAGCGCCCCGCCGGTGGCGATGATCGGCCCTTCCGCGCCGAACGGCCCGCCGGTACCGATTGCGATCGCCGAGGACACCGGTTTCAGCCAAGTGATGCGCGGCGGAATGCGGCTTTCGTTGAGCAGCACCTGCTCCATCGCCTCGGGAATGCCGTGGCCACGGATCGCACGAGAACCCCAGCGCGCCATCACGCCGACGATCAGGCCGCCGATCACCGGCACCACGATCACCCACAACCCCAGGTGATTGCCGGCCGGGCTGGAGAAGTCGTAGCTCCAGCGGCCGTAGAAGGAGAGGTTGGTGATCAGGCCGATCAGGGCGGTCAACGCCTTGGCGACCACCGACACCACCGCGCCCAGCAGCATGGCGACGAAGCTGATCCACAGCACGCGCACGTCCAATGGCCGAAACTGCCGCGGCATGTGCGCATCGGCGAGGGTGGGATCGAGTGCGGGCGCAAGCGGAAGCGAGGCGCGGGTGTGCGGATCGGTACTGGATGAATGCATGTGGATGAGATGCCCCTGGAGTGCGCGCAAGGTTACAGGGATGAATGTGTAGTAGCTGGCTGGGAAATGAACCACAGTGCGATCGATGCCTGCGCCTCATCGTCATTCTGCGCTCGAGCCCCTCTCCCTCGAGGTCCCGATTAGCATCGAATCTCAAGCTTGCCGGAATGTGTCCCTCCCCTACATGTAGTAGGGGAGGGCTAGGGTGGGGTGAAGCAACCTCGCGAAGCATTTCAACCATGCGGCAAGCTCGGACAACCCCACCCCAACCCTCCCCTGCGAGCAGGGGAGGGAGCCATCATTCGCAACGCTGAGATTCAACGCTGGTCCGGAGGGAGAGGGATTCACTCAGGCAGCTTTTTTATGAATTGTGTCGTTGCTGCTTGACTCTAGACCTGGATCAAAGGTCTAGACTTGCTCCCATGAACCCAACCGCCCCCTCCCTCACCATCGGTACCGTCGCCAAGCGCGCCGGCGTTCCCATCGACACCATCCGCTACTACGAGCGCGAAGGCCTGCTGCCCGAGCCGCTGCGTCGTGCGTCGGGCTATCGCAGCTACAACGAAACGGCGGTGCGGCAGTTGCGCTTTATCCGCCGCGCGAAAGATCTCGGCTTCACCCTGGAAGAAATCCGCGACCTGATGGCGCTGTCGTCCGATCGCCGCGGCGGCGTGAAGGCGGTGCGCAAGCGTGCCGAGCAACGGCTGGCGAGTATCGATGCACGCATCGCCGAGCTCATGCGTATTCGCCAGGGTCTGCAGCAATTGGTCGAGGCCTGCCCAGGGCATGGCGATCCGGAACATTGCCCGATCCTGCGCGCGCTGGCCGATGAGGAGCCGCAGGCATGAACACACAGCATTCGTGTTGCCATGGCGCGCAAGGCGGCGCGCGCGATCCGGTCTGCGGCATGAGTGTAGACAAGGCTAATGCCAAGCATCGCAGCGAGCATGCCGGCGAGACATTTTATTTCTGCTGCGCGGGGTGCAAGGCGAAGTTCGATGCGGAGCCCGGACGCTATGCGCGGAAAGCGCCCGCGACCGCGCATTCGCACGCCGCGCACGCGCACAAGCACGCCACGCCGCAAGCGGCCGTATCGGGCGCGATCTACACCTGCCCCATGCATCCGGAAGTGCAGCAGGATCATCCCGGCGACTGCCCCAAGTGCGGCATGGCGCTGGAACCGATGATGCCGAGCCTGGATGAGGACGACACGCACGAAGCGCGCGCGGCATCGCGCCGTTTGTGGTTGCTGGTCGCCTTGACTGTGCCGGTATTTGTGCTTGCCATGCTGCCGCATGCGGACATGCGTCTGCCGCAGGCATGGTCAGGCGCGGCGGGATGGATGGAAGCCCTGCTCGCGACGGTGGTGGTGCTGTGGGGCGGTGCGCCGTTCTTCGCGCGCGGCTGGCGCTCGCTCAAACCGTGGCAACCGAACATGTA
>NZ_JBQCHP010000177.1:0-11317 GCF_051954575.1 Dyella sp.
GGCCGCGGCGGCCAGGGCGTTCATCACGTGGTGCTCGCCGAGCACCTTGAAGTGCACGGGCCGCGACTGGCCGTCGGGCAGGTGCAGCGTGAACGAGGTGCCGCGCGAGCTGGAGACGACGTCCGTGGCGCGCACGGCGGCGCGCTCGTCGAGGCCGAACCAGAGCACGCGGGCCGCGGTCTTGTCCGCCATGGTGGCGACGCGCGGGTCGTCGATGTTCAGCACGGCGACATCCGACTCGAGCAGGTCGGTGACCATCTCGGTCTTCGCCTGCAGTGTCTTCTCGATCCCGCCGAACTCGCCGGCGTGCGCCAGCCCGACCTTGAGCACCACGCCGACGTCCGGGCGCGCCATCCGCACCAGGCGGGCGATCTCTCCGATGCCGCTCGCGCCCATCTCGGCGACGAGGAACTGCGTCTCCTCCGTCACCTGGAGCATCGTCACCGGGGCGCCGACCTCGTTGTTGAAGGACGCGCGCGGCGCGATCGTCGGGCCGACCTGCTCCAGGACGGCGCGCAGCAGGTTCTTGGTCGTGGTCTTGCCGTTGGAGCCGGTGATGCCGATCACGCGCGCATTGCGCTGCGCGCGCACGGCGCTGGCCAGATCGCCCAACGCAAGCTCGGAACTTTGCACTTCCACCTGCGGCAGATCGCTTTCCACGCGATGCTCGACCAGGGCCGCCACCGCGCCGCGCGCTTTCGCGTCGGCAAGATAGGCATGACCGTCCACGCGCTCGCCCTTGAACGCGACGAACAGATCGCCAGGCTGCACTTTGCGCGAGTCGATCGCGACGCCGGTGACACTGGCATCGGCGCCGTGCAGGTGGCCGTGCGTCCACATGGCGATGGCGCTCAGCCGCATCATGCGCGGCGCTCCAGTGCGGCGCGTGCGACCGCCATATCATCGAACGCGCGCTTGCCGCCCGCGCCTTCCTGGTACGTTTCGTGGCCTTTGCCGGCAATCAACACCACATCTCCGCTGCGCGCCATCGTCAAAGCCGCGCGGATCGCCGCTTCGCGATCGCGCTGCACGGTGGCTGTCTGGGGCCGGGCCATGCCAGCCAGGATTTGCGCGACGATCGCGTCGCCGTCTTCGCCGCGCGGGTTGTCGTCAGTGACGATGGCGACATCGGCCAATCGCTCCGCGATCTCGCCCATCTGCGGACGCTTGCCGGCATCGCGCTCGCCGCCGCAGCCGAACACGCAGATCAGTCGCGCCTGGCAATGCGCGCGCAGCGCGGTGAGCGCCTGTTCCAGCGCGTCCGGCGTGTGTGCGTAATCGACCACCACCAGCGGCAGGCCATGCAAGCCGCCGATGCGGTTCATGCGGCCGTTCACCGGCTGCAACGCTTCGACGGCCTCGACGATGCGCTCGAACGCCTCGCCCAGTGCACCGAGGCAGCCGATGACGGTGAGCAGGTTCGCCACGTTGAAGCGGCCGAGCAGGCGGCTGCGGACTGTGCGTTCGCCCCAGGGCGTGCGCAGCGTGAAGGCAACGCCTTCGGCCGAGGTGACGATGTCGCGGGCTTCGATGTCGGCCTGCGCATCACCCGCACTGCTCAGCCGCCATGCGCGTACGCCGGGCGATAGCTTGTCGACCAGTTGGCGACCGAAGGCGTCGTCGGTATTGATCACCGCTGCTTTCAATCCCGGCCATGCAAACAGACGGGCCTTGGCTGCGCCGTAGGCCTCCATGCTGCCGTGGTAGTCGAGATGATCGCGCGTGAGATTGGTGAAGGCCGCGACCTCGAACGCGGTAGCGGCGGCACGCCCCTGCTCGAGCGCGTGCGAGGAGACTTCCATCGCCATGTGCGTGGCGCCCTCGCTCCGGCATTGCGCAAACAGCCGCTGCACCGCGATGGCATCCGGCGTGGTGCGCTCGCCTTCCTGCAACTGCCCGTGCAAGCCCGCGCCCAGCGTGCCGATGGTGGCGGCGCGATGGCCCAGATGTTCCAGCGCCTGCGCCAGCAATTGCACGGTAGAGGTTTTGCCGTTGGTGCCAGTGACACCGATCACGCGCATCGCCTCGGACGGACGGCCAAAGAAGCGTGATGCGATTTCGCCGACAAAGGCATGCAGGCCATCGATCCACAGCACCGGCACGCCGGGGTCTTCCAGCTCCGTCGGTACCGGCGCTTCGGCCAGTACCACGCTGGCGCCACGCTGCACCGCGCCGCGCACGAATTCGATGCCATGGCCGCGCGTGCCGCGCAAGGCGAAGAACGCATCGCCGCTTTTTACCTGCCGCGAATCGAGCGCCAGCCCGGAAACGACGATAGGCCCTGCGGCCTTCGTTTCGGCGATGCCTTGCAGCAAGTGATCGAGGCGCTGTCCGCTCATGGCTCGACCGCCTCCACCGCGGATTGATCGTCCTGCGTGTTCTGCGGTGGCGCGGTGCCGGCCAGTCCGCCGCCAGCCTGCAATGGGCCGCCGACGTACCAGCGTCCGATGTTGTCCGGCGGCACGTCCAACAGGCGCAGCGCGCCGCTCATCACGCTCTGGAACACTGGCGCGGAAACCACGCCGCCGTAGTAGGCGTTTTTCTTCGGATTGTTGATCACCACTACGCCGACCAGGCGAGGATCGGTGGCCGGCACGATGCCGGCGAACAATGAGTTGTAGCTGTTCTTGGCATAGCCGCCGCCGGAGGCCAGATGCGCCGTGCCGGTCTTGCCGGCCACGATGTAGTTGGCGATCTGCGCACGCGTGGCCGAACCGCCCGGCGCGGTCACCGTTTCCAGCATGTCCACCAGTTCGCGCGCAATGTTGGGCGAAATGATCTGCGTGCCCGCATCGGCGCCGCCCTTGATGAAGGTGGGCGTGTGCCGCACGCCGCCATTGGCCAGCGTGGCGTAGGCCGTGGCCAGTTGCAGCGGCGTGACGTTGAGGCCGTAGCCGTAGGCCATGGTGGCTTTCTCGATCGGGCGCCAGCTGCGGCCAGGGCGCAGCAAGCCGGCCGATTCACCAGGAAAACCGCTGCCCGTGCTTTCGCCAAAGCCGAACGCACGATACGTGTCATACAGGAACTTGGTATCCAGCGACAAACCGATCTTGGCCGCACCGATGTTGCTGGATTTGGTCAGCACGCCAGTGGGCGTCAACACGCCGTTACCGCCGGTCTCCACGTCGCGGATGTCCTTGCCCATGAAATACCAATGACCGTTGCCGGTATCGACCATGGGCGAAGTAGGCGTGTACTTGCCGCTGGAAAGCGCCGCCGCCATGGTGAACGTCTTCATGGTCGAGCCAGGCTCGACCACGTCGGTCACGGTGCGGTTGCGACGCGCGGCGGCCGGGCTGCCGGTGACGGCATTGGGGTTGTACGTAGGCAGGCTCACCATGGCGAGAATCTCGCCAGTGTGGATATCCAGCACCACCATTTCACCGGAGTCGGCGTCCAGCTCGTCCAACTGTTTCTTCAGCTCGCTATAAGCAAGGAACTGGATGCGCCGATCGATGCTGAGCGTGAGGTTCTGACCCGGCTGCGGCGCATGCACTTGCTCCACGTCTTCAACGATGCGGCCCATGCGATCGCGGATCACGCGCTTGGCGCCCGGCTTGCCGGCCAGCCAGTTGTCGAACGCCAGCTCCAGGCCTTCCTGGCCGTGGTCGTCGATGTTGGTGAAGCCGAGCACATGCGCTGTCACTTCACCGGACGGGTAATAACGCTTGTATTCGCGTTGCCCGTTCACGCCGGGAATGCCCACCGCCAGCACCGCCTGCGCCGCCTCCGGACTCATCTGCCGGCGCAGATAAGCGAAGTCACGATCCGCCCGCTGCTCCAGGTAGGACTTCAATTCATCGGCATTGGTACCCAGCGCCTGCGCCAGGGCAGGAATACGGTCGGCATTGTCGAGCACTTCCGACGGCACGCAGGTGATCGAGACCATCGGCGTGGACACCGCCAGCGGTTCGCCGTTGCGATCGAAGATGGTGCCGCGCGACACCGCGATCGGCATCACGCGCAAAAAGCGCGCGTCGCCCTGGTCCTGATAGAACTGCTTGCGCACCACCTGCAGATCGAACGCGCGCGCCACCAGGCCCAGCGAGGCGACGCCGAGTATGCCGATCACCAGCAGCATGCGCCGGCGCGTGCTCGGGCCCGCACCTTTGCGGCGCGAGCTGGGCTTGGGCGCCATCGCCTGTTGCAGCCGGTTCATGGTCGCACCAGCTGCACGTCCTGCGGACGCGGCGTGAACATGCCGAGCTTGGTGCGCGCTTCATTGTCGATGCGGCGCGGTTCGGCCCAGGTCGCCTGCTCCAGTTCGAGCCGGCCGTATTCGATATTCAATTCGTCGCGCTGGCTTTGCAGCTGCGAAAACTGCACGAACAGAGCGCGGCTCTGGTGGCGCGTCCACACGACCGCGATCGCGCTGACCATCGTGGCAACGAGCAGAAGCAGCAGGCTGAAGATGCCTACGATCTTCATGCGCTGCTCTCCTGCGCCACCTTCTGCGCCACGCGCAGCACGGCCGAACGTGCGCGCGGGTTCGCCGATTGCTCCGCCTCCGAAGGAAACTGCGCCTTGCCGACCGCTGTGAGCTTGGCCGGCGCCGCCGCCACCGGCGGGCCGCGACGGCTGCCCTGCACGCGGCCGGAGTGATCGCGGATGAATTGCTTCACCATGCGATCTTCCAGCGAGTGGAAGCTGATGATCGACAGGCGGCCGCCGGGATTGAGCCGCTCCAGCGCCGCTTCCAACCCCTGTTCGAGCGCCTGCAGTTCGCCGTTCACGCGAATGCGCAACGCCTGGAACGTACGCGTGGCCGGATGCTTGCCCGGTTCGCGCCGGCCGATCACGCGCTCGACCAGGGCGGCGAGTTCGCCGGTGCGGGTGATTGGCGTTTCCTTGCGGCGCTCGACGATGGCGCGGGCGATCTTGCGGCTGAAGCGCTCTTCGCCGTAGATCCACAACACATCGGCGATCTCGCGTTCGTCGGCGTGGGCGAGAAAATCGGCGGCGCTTTCGCCCTGCGTGGGGTCCATGCGCATGTCCAGCGGCGCATCGGCCATGAAGCTAAAACCGCGGGCGGCTTCGTCCAGTTGCGGCGAGGACACGCCCAGGTCGAGCAGTACGCCGTCGAGGCCGGCGTCCGTTTCGTCCCACTCGGCGAGCGTGGAGAAATTGGCATGGCGAATCGACACCCGCGGGTCGGCGCCGAATTCGTTTTGCGCAGTGGCGATGGCCTGTGGATCGCGGTCCATCAACAGCAGCCGGCCGTCGGAGCCCAGGCGCGACAGTACGGCGCGGGCGTGACCGCCGCGTCCGAAGGTGCCATCGAGATAACGCCCGCCTGCCCGCACGGCGAGACCCTCCACCGCTTCATTCAGCATCACCGGGATGTGCTGACGCTCAACCATCTCGCACTCCCGCTCTGGTTCGTATTCATCCCGCGCCCTGACCGTCACCGGTCAGAGCCGCAGGTCCGCCATGTCGTCGCTGATTTCGTCTTCGCCGATGGTCTGGCGGATCTTGGCCAGGTGGGCTTGTTCGCTCCACAGCTCGAACTTGTTGCCCATGCCCAGCAGAACCGCTTTCTTCTCGATACCCGCCGCAGCGCGCTGGCTGGCCGGCAACAGAATGCGCATGGCGCTGTCCGGCTCCACCATTGCCGCCGCACCCACCAGCTTCATCTGCAAGGCGCGGTGCACGGCTTTCACATTCGGCAGGGCGTTCACCTGGTCGCGCACCTTTTCCCACTCCGCATGCGGGAACAGCCAGAGGCAGCCCGACTCGAACGGGTTGTAGGTGATCACCAGCCGATTGGCGCAAGCGCCCGTCACCAGCTCCCGATACGCAGTCGGAATAGCCAGCCGGCCCTTGTCATCGACAGTGATGGCGGTTTCGCCCTGAAACACGACCTAAGGAACTCCCACGAAATCCCACGATTTCACACAGGGTCCCACGATAGTCTCGCCCCTTGAGACTGTCAAGAAAATTTTGCTTGTGAATCAAGGAGAAAGGCGAAGTTCTGACGAAATTTCCAGTGATTTCTAGAAAGGGCCGCAAGAGCCTTGATCAGCATGGATTTTTTGAAAATCAAAGCCAGCGAAGCGAAGCAGGAAGCGAGAGAAAAGCCCTACCGCGCCTCTCTCACTGCCTGCTTCGCTTCACTCGCTCCTGAATGAAAGGTGGAGTCGGCCTGTAAGCCGGGTTCTGTACGCCTTGCGGCGCGACAGTCATTCCTCTCGGCCAGGCGTCGCCGCCTGGCTCCAGCAACCTACCCGGGAACAACGCGGGCCGCGTTATCGTTCCCCTATTCGGTCTTGCTCCGGGTGGGGTTTACCGTGCCGTACGGCGTTAGCCCCGTACGCGGTGCGCTCTTACCGCACCCTTTCACCCTTACCTGTGCCCTTGCGGGCCATCGGCGGTCTGCTCTCTGTTGCACTGGCCGTCAGCTCACGCTGCCCAGGCGTTACCTGGCACCCTGCCCTGTGGAGCCCGGACTTTCCTCGACGCGCACAAGGCGCGACGCGACTGCCCGGCCGACTCCGGCGGGAATTATATCGGGATTGGAGCGGTAAAGGCCCGCAGCATGCCGCAAGATATGCGCAGGTTGGGGTGCAAACCCCAACATCTTCATGCTGTGCGGTGCTCAATTGCTGGGGTTTGCACCCCAACCTACTCATCCTTCGCCTTTGTCGCCATACAACATTTTTCGCGACGCACCTGTAATCGCAGCCGCCAATTTCGCCGCCTTTGCCGGCGGCAACTCCTCTCGCAAAATTGCGAATACACGCTGCCCTTCAACCAGCTTCGCATCCGCATCATCACCACGCCCAGCGACAAGCACCACGCATTCACCGCGCTGCTGATTGGGATCCTCCGTCACGCGCGCCAGCAGTTGCGACAGTGGCTCGCCAATCACCGTCTCGAACAGTTTGGTAAGTTCACGCGCCAATACAGCTTCCCGCTCCGCACCGAATACGTCGCGCATGTCGGTCAGGCTTTCGACGATGCGATGCGAGGATTCGTAAAAAATCAATGTGCGCGGATCGCCCGCAAGTTCTTCCAGGCGGCTACGGCGCGCAGCGCTTTTCGGCGGCAGAAAACCTTCGAACACGAAGCGATCGCTGGGCAGGCCCGCCACGGAAAGCGCCGCGATCGCGGCGCACGCACCAGGCACGGGTATGCAACGAATGCCCGCTTCGCGCGCCGCGCGCACCAGCCGAAAACCCGGGTCGCTGATCAGCGGCGTGCCAGCATCGGAAATCAATGCGACCGATTCGCCCTGCTCCAGCCGCCGCACGATCGCCGCCACGGCCTCGCGCTCGTTGTGCTCGTGCAACGCCACCAGCGGCGTGCCGATATTGTGCTGGAGCATCAGCGGGCGACTGTGCCGGGTGTCTTCGGCAGCGATCAACGCAACCTTGCGCAGGGTTTCGATGGCACGCGCGGAGATGTCATCGCGATGACCGATCGGCGTCGCGACTACCCACAGGCAGCCCGCTTGATGGCTGGACATTGATGGAACCTCTGATCCGTTCGCGGCGAAGCAACGATGCGATCGGCTATGATCGCGCAATTACCCCCATGGGATCGAGGATATCCATGCGCCCAGGTCGTCTTGCCGCGTCAGGACTGCTGATTTCGTTGCTGTTGAGCGCCTGCGTGCCGTCGGTGGTGCCACGCTCGCCCGCCGAAGTCGCCGCCGCGCAAAACGCCGCCAGTCTGGCCGGCCAGGGACAATTCGACCAGGCGGCGCAAGCGTATCTGGCGCTGGCCACGCAAACGCCGAGCCGCGCCGATCATTACAAGCTGCTCGCCGCCGAAGCGTATCGCGAAGAAAACGCACTGGATCGCGCAGCACCGCTGGTGGTGGGCATCCAGCGCGACCGGCTTGTCGATGACGAACCGGTACGGCTGGATCTGCTGCGCGCGGAGATTGCGTTGCGTCAGCGCGATCCCGCCACCGCATTGCGCCTGACCACACAGCCGGACCTCAGCGTGCCCGCGAATCTGCGCCCGCGCCTATTGATCCTGCGCGCGGATGCGCTCGCCGGCACCGGCGACCTGTGGGGCGCCGCACGCACACGCGTGGAGATGGACGATGTATTGCACGGCGCCGATCGCGAACAAAATCGCGACCAGGCGCTGACGCTGCTCACCAAGCTCGGCGCCGAACCGCTCAAGCAGCGCGCCGCCGCCATGCAGCAAGGCGACCGCATGCTGCCGTGGGTGAACGAAGCGCTCGGCCGCCTCGGCGTGACGGTGGCGCAAGCGCAGCCGAACCTGGAACAGGCCGTCGGCACGCTGGTGCCCGGCAGCGGCGCGAGTGTGCGCGAGGGCTACAAGATGCCCGCGCACGTCGCCTTGCTGCTGCCCAATAGTGACGGTCTCGCGGCCGCCGGCGCAGCGATTCGCGAAGGCTTCTTTGCGGCGTATTTCCAATCGTCCGATACGCATGCCCCACGCGCCACCGTGCGTGTGTACGACAGCGGCGGCAATGCCGCCGGCGCCATCAAGGCCTACAACCAGGCCGTCGCCGAAGGGGCGCAGATGGTGATAGGTCCGCTGGCGCGCTCGGAAGTGACGGCTGTGCTGGGACAGTCCTCGCTGCCGGTACCGGTGCTGGCGCTCAATCATTCCGACAACAAGACATTGCCGAACGGCAGCGCAAGCGAATTCGCGCTGATGCCGGAAGACGAAGGCGCGCAGGCTGCCGATCACTTGATCGAACGCGGCCTGCACAACGCCTACGTCGTCATTTCCGGCGATGATTTCGCCAAGCGCGCCGCCGCCGCCTTCAAGGCCGAGCTGGAAGCCAAGGGCGGGCAGATCGCCGGCACCGCGCAGTTGCCCTCCAATGGCGTCAACTATGGCGACGCGATCAATGCACTGAATGCAGGCAGCGCCGGCAGCGATGCGGGCCTGTTCATCAGCATGCGCGCGGAACAGGCTCGCCTGCTGCTGCCGCAGTTGCGCATTGCGCGCATCACCCTGCCCGTATTCGGCACTTCGCACATCTACGGCGGCAGCGACAACGCCACCGCCGATCGCGACCTGGAAGGCGTGGAATTCTGCGACGCTCCATGGCTGTTCGACGCACAGACCGGACTGCCTGCCTACCACGACATCGCCGCGCAACTCCCCGCCGCGCATGGCGGCGCCGCGCAACTGTTCGCGTTCGGCATGGATGCATGGAACCTGGTGCCCTACCTCGACTGGCTACGCAGCCATCCGGGCAGCTATCTCCCCGGTGCTACGGGCCAACTCGCCGTGGACACGTTCGGCCATGTCAAGCGCGTGCTCACCTGGTTGAAGTTCCAGGACGGCGTGGCCCGCCCAAGCAACGCCACCCTGCAGATGGACAACTCGCCCGCTGCTCCCGCTCCTGCCGGCAGCGCACCCGCACCGGCGAGCAGCGCCCCCATCCAACCGAATGGTGGTTGATGCGCGCAGCAGGGAACGCATTCGAACAACGCGCATGCGATGAACTGGAACGCGCGGGACTGAAGCTGCTCGCGCGCAACTACACCACACGCTACGGCGAACTCGACCTGGTGATGCGCGACCGCGACACCATCGTGTTCGTCGAAGTACGCCACCGCGTGCGCGCCAGCCATGGCGACGCAGCCACTTCGGTGACGACGAGCAAGCAAGCCAAGCTGATCCGTGCGGCCGAACTGTGGTTGGCATCGCATCCGCAACATGCACAACGGCCCTGCCGGTTTGACGTCGTGAGCTATGACGGTCCTGTCACGCAGGCGCACATGACGTGGTTGCGTAATGCGTTCGAGGCGGGCTGAGTATCAAGGGCAAAGCTCGGGCTTTCGCAGGCGCGGCTGCAGTAACGAGTACGTTCTTGAGATATCGTTACGACGATTATGTTGTCGATCGGGAATGTGACAGTCACGCGCCTTCAGATCGAAATCGCCTGAATTGAGAACTGGCTGTCGATAAGGCCCAGTGCGTACGTTGCCCCGGGTCATCAAAAAGTCAGCGCCGCGACATCAGGATCCACCTCGCCGCGCTAAGCGGTACATGCAGCTTAAAGCTCACATCAGTGCCCGGCCAGCATCGCCGCGCATGCATCTGGCCGAGTCTAATGCTGCAAAGAAGCGGATCGAAGAAGAGCATGAGCGCCTGGTTTTCACCAGACGAAACGCCGAGAGCGCAGTGGCAGGTCATAAGCCGAGCAGGCACAGCCGCACGCCACCAAAGGTGAGAAAAACGCTACCTTTTCGCCCTCTCTTGAAAATCTTAGATCTTCTCTGCGCTCAACCCAAACGCCGCCAGCGCCTTGTCCGCACAAATATCGCCGATGATTGCCGCGTGCAGCTTGACGTTTTTCTTATCGTCATCTGCCCAGTAGGCGTAGCCACCCATATCCTCCGTTACTCCAGCACACGTATAGGTACGAATGGTCTTCCTCCCCTCCATCAAGGACGTTTGAATGTTGTAATAGAGGCGGTAATTATCTTTTTCAGACATCTTTTCATAATCGATCCCCCAAAATTTCTGAACACTGGTCATGGCATAAGAACTTGTGTCGGATACGGCAACTCCAGCACCGACCAGCTTCCGATGCAGGGCCTCATTCATTGCGTCTCCCACATTGAGGTATTCAGAGCGTTCGCTTTCACCGAACACGGTGACCCGACCCTGGGTGACTGTATAGCCTTCCACCGGCTTTTGATTACGCTGGCCCAGGTGGATCTGCCCTCCACCCAAAACAGCTCCAGCTATGGATAACGCCGTCGCGGCAGCTACCTTGCCTTTAGTCTGCTCCTTGAAATCCGACGTTGTAACAACGGGTGTTTTAACCCCTTCTTTGTGCAGACGATCAAGCACATCACTGGATATGCCAGGTCCCTGACCGGGCACGCTGGCGCAGGCATACAACGATAGGACGGCGACGATAAGGAAAACATGCCGCACCGTCTTTCCCAAAGCAGGCGGTATATAAAAGATTTTCGTTGGCTTCTTGCCTACTTGTTCCATTTCCGCAACATCCCTGATAGCGAGTTCACTAGCGCCAAGTTTCTCGCGTTACTCATCGCATGAATATAAGGACGGTCTGATAATTTGGTAGGAAACAAGAACTAGGGCCTGTTTACACTATTTGCGTAGCCCGGGTTGCCGCTGTGTAGCCGTCAGGTGGCAGTGCGTGGCGCAGCCTTGGCTGGCTGCCAAGGCAAGCCGCGCGCTGGCGCATGGCGGCTACACAGCGGCAACCCCAAGGGCTGGGTCTGTTTGCCCGCCATCCTGCGTCATCACTTAAGTCGTGTACCGACGTACACTCCTTCGCTCTTCCTTGTCTGGCGCGCAAACAGCTCCCAGCGCGGGCCACGCAAATAGTGTAAACAGGCCCTAG
>NZ_JBQCHP010000178.1:0-24494 GCF_051954575.1 Dyella sp.
GCGGAGCTCCTCGAAGAAAGTACAGGCCGGCGGCAAGCGCCACCGCAGACGCGCCCAGATAGCTCGCCAGAGGATAAGTGCGCGGCATGCCATGGAAAAGCAAAACAACCAAAAACGAATAGAGATACATCACAGAGACAAAGAGCAACAAGGTTCCAATGATGCGGATGGCAATACCGAAGCATTCTCTTGGTGTCATTGGATTCCCCGGGTGTTTGGATGAAAACGCTTGATTCAAACGGCAAACGTTACGCGCATCCGAGGATGCAAGTAGTCCAATGCAATTTTATGCATCCTTAGCCCATGACCCGCCAAAAATGCAGCAATTGCATTGGTGATTTCGATAATTTCCGCCAAGCCGACTCAAGGGCCGGAGATAGTTAAATGAAATAATTAGCCCCGGTCCCTTTTCGCGCTTGGGAGCAACGGAAGGCAGTACCAGCGGCTCAAGCCCGAACCGTAGAAAACACGCTCCAGCGACGAAGTAAAGGGGCACGAACGCTGCAGCTGCGAGGGAAAGCGTGCGGATCCTCATAGTTGGTTTGGTCGGATGTTGACCGCCTATTTGATACGTCCGTTGATCGCCAAAAGACGTGCAACAACGGCCTCACCTATTTCTCGAAATTGCTGATCTGACAGCTCCATGTGGTCCAGATGACCATTGTTGTAGCTAGTGTGGGTATAGAAGACCTTGTGCCGCCACGCTCGTTCGCGCCCTGAAAGATCATCCGCGACAACGTCATCGAAGATAAGTAGAGAACTGCCGTCGCCCACGTCGCGAAGACAGATGACTACGCCCTCCTTTGCGCGAAGATTGCTATCTGTTTCATGTGCCATATGCGTTTTCCCCCTGCATCTGACGCTTGCCCCAGTTCGTAAATATCGGAATGACAAATCCAGTTTGTAGGCTGGGGTGCAAACCCCAGCGTTACCATGCTCCTATATGTCGCAATGCTGGGGTTTGCACCCCAGCCTACACCGCTCAACGCAATCCCATCACTACGGGCTCCGGTTCCAGTCGCACCCCGAAACGCACATGCACGCCTTCGATCACCCGCTGCGCAAATGCCCAAAGCTCCCGCCCGCTGGCCTTGCCGTGATTGACCAGCACCAAAGCATGCCGGTTGGAAATACCTGCATCACCTTCGCGCATGCCTTTGAAGCCGGCGGTTTCGATCAGCCATGCAGCGGAAAGCTTCCAGCGACCATCTTTGCCGGGCCAGGCGACGAGTTCGGGGTGTTCGCGTTTCAGCGCTTCGCCTTGTGCGGCGGCGACGATGGGGTTCTTGAAGAAGCTGCCGGCGTTGCCGATCACGGCGGGGTCGGGCAGTTTGCGGGTGCGTAGATGCACCACCGCTTCGGCGACGTGGAATGGCGCCGGGTTGCTTACGCCCATGCGCTCCAGTTCTTCGCGGATGCCGGCGTAGTCAGTGCGCAGGGCGTGTTGGCGGGGCAGGGCAAAGCGCACAGCAGTGACGATGAAACGATCGGGTTGATGCTTGAACAGCGAGTCGCGATAACCGAATGCGCAGGCGACACGATCCAGCGTGACCACGCGGCGCTCGATGCGGTCCCACGCCTCCACGCTTTCGATGAATTCAGCGACCTCTGTGCCGTAGGCGCCGATGTTCTGGATCGGTGCGGCGCCGACGGTGCCGGGAATGAGGATCAGGTTTTCCAGGCCGGCGAACCCCTGGCCCAGCGTCCAGCGCACGAAGTCGTCCCAGCGTTCGCCGGCGGCGACGGCGATATGCGCGACGTCGCCATCCTGTTCCACATGCACGCCGCGCGTTTCCATCGCCAGCACGGTGCCGTCGATGTCGCCGGCAAGCAGGATGTTGCTGCCTTCGCCGAGCACCATCAGCCGGCCGGCGCGCAAGGCGGGAAAATCCAGCAGTTCCGGCAGCTTCGAGGCGTCGCGCACTTCGGCCAGCAGCTTGGCGCGCGCATCGACGCGCAGCGTATTGCGCTTCAACAGCGGCGCGTTTTCGATCAGCGTGTAGCCGCCCATGTCGACGCGTTCAACGGCCATCGCGATGATCCTGCTGGCGGCGGATTTCGTTGACGCATTCGGCGATCAGTTCGGGGCCGCGATAGATCAGTCCGGAATAGATCTGCACCAGTCTGGCGCCGGCGTCGAGCTTTTCCATCGCGTGGTCGCCTTCAAGAATGCCGCCCACGCCGATGATGCCGATGCGATCGCCCAGGCGCTGGTGCATGCCGCGCACCACGTCCGTTGCGCGCATGTGCAGTGGCCGGCCGGACAGCCCGCCGGCTTCGTTGCCGCGCGGATCGCTGGCGACGGACGAGTGATCGATGGTGGTGTTGGTGCAGATGACGCCGTCCACATTTGCAGCAAGCAACACTTCCGCAATGCTGTCCAGTTCGGCGTCGGTGAGGTCAGGAGCGATTTTCAGCAGCATCGGCCTGCGCTTGCCTTGCTGCGAACCGAGCCGCTCCTGCGCCTCGCGCAGCGTATCGATAAAGCGACGCAGCGTGGCTTCTTCCTGCAGGTCACGCAGACCCTTGGTGTTCGGTGAGGAGATGTTCACCGTGATGTAGCTGGCATGCGCGTAGACGCGTTCCAGGCAGAACAGGTAATCATCCACGGCTTTTTCGTTGGGCGTGTCCTTGTTCTTGCCGATGTTGATGCCCAGCACGCCGCGATAGCTGGAGGCCTGCACGTTGCGCACCAGTGCATCGACGCCGGCGTTGTTGAAGCCCATGCGATTGATGATGGCCTCATGCTGCGGCAATCGGAACAGGCGCGGGCGATCATTGCCCAGTTGCGGACGCGGCGTCACCGTGCCGACTTCGATAAAACCGAAGCCCAGTGCACCGAGTGCATCGAGATGTTCCGCGTTCTTGTCCAGTCCCGCGGCCAGGCCAACCGGATTTGGAAAGTTGAGCCCGAATGCTTCGACCGGCAGATCCTGCGGCGGCTCGGATACGAAACGCATCAGTTCGCTGCGCCAGGCGACGTCCAGGCCATACAGGGTAAGGCCGTGCGCCTTTTCGGCATCCATTTTGAACAGCAGAGGGCGCAACCAGTGGTACATCAAAGGACTTCTCCAACGAAGACGCGCGTGTCGTAGTCGAAGCTTACCCGACCCCCCACTGCGCAGGCATCGAACAGCTTGTGCAGCGCTTCGATCATCGGCTCGTGCCTGGGATCGCCGGCCCGCGGCGCGTAAGAGGACGACATCAGCCGTCCGCGCAACGCGTCGAAATCCAGCAACTGGCGATGATCGAAACTGGCCGTGCCGCGCCAGCCTTCGCCGAACCACGCGCGCATGCGCGGTTCGTCGGCATAGCGCTCGGCGACGCTGGTGTAGTCGGTGCCATAGGTCTGCAACAAGGCCTCGTAGCCTTCCAGGAAGGGCGTGCCGACAAGGCGGCGCGAGTTCCAATAGATGGCCGCCAATCCACCCGGACGAAGAATGCGATGGAATTCCTGTCGTGCTTTTTCCGGATCGAACCAGTGGAACGCTTGCGCCACGGAAACAAGATCGATGCTGTCATCAGCCAGCGTGGTGGCACCGGCTTGGCCGTCCACGGCGCAGAATTTTGGATCGCTGCCCAACCATTCCATCGCCGCGCCACGCATCGCAGCGTTCGGTTCCACGGCGATCACGCTATGGCCGGCATCGAGAAACATCTTGCTGGAGATGCCGGTGCCCGCGCCGATATCGGCGACGCGCCAGTCGGGCGTCACGCCGTGCGCGTTGCGCAGCCAATCGATCATGGCGGTCGGATACGTGGGGCGATAACGGACGTAATCGGCCACGCGGTCGCTGAAACGCTCGGTGCTTTGCAGAGTATTCATGGCTGTTACCTGCTCAGTTGCTGTCCGCCGTCGACACAGAGAATCTGCCCCGTGATCCAGTTGGCCCAGGGCGAGGCCAGGAACATTGCGGCATGCGCCACTTCCTCCGGCGTGCCGTAGCGGCCGAAGGGAATCTTCGACAGCACGGTGGCGTAGCGTGCAGGATCATCATGCTTGACGTGATCCCATAGGCCGCCTTCGAATTCGATGGAACCGGGCGCGATGGCATTGACGCGAATGCGTTGCGCGGCGAGTGCTAAAGCCTGGGACGTGGTGTAGTGGCTGAGCGCTGCCTTTATGGCGCCGTAGGAAGGCATGGCGGGACGCGGATGCAGCGCGGCGATCGAGCTGGTGTGCAGGATGCTGGCATGCGGCGAGTCGGAAAGATAAGGCAACGCGGCACGCGAGGCGCGCACGGCGGCCATCATGTCCACGTTGAAGACAGCGGCCCAGTCTTCTTCGCTATCGGAGAAACCGTAGCCGCTGGCGTTGTTGACCAGCACGTCGATGCCGCCGAGTGCTCGTGCTGCAGCGTCGATATAAGTGCTGATGGCTGCGGCGTCGCCCAGGTCGCACGATTGTGCGTGGGTCGGTACGCCATGTCTGGCGATGGCGTCGGCGGTTTCATCCAATGCGGCTTGCCCGCGCGCGCAGATCGAAACCGCCGCGCCGGATGCCGCGAAGGCCAGCGCCATGCTGCGGCCGATGCCTTTGCTGCCGCCGGCGATGACGATGCGGTAGTTGTGAAAGTTGAAGGGAGATGAGGTCATGACGTGCCTCTTCGTTTTTGGTAAGGACGGGCATCTATATGTTGAGCCGGTGCCCCATCTTGCCTCACCGTCATTCCGGCGAAAGCCGGAATCCAGCCCAAATACACGTCCGAAGGACACATTATTGGTTTTGAGTGCTTCGCACGACGTATTAAAACTGGATTCCGGCTTTCGCCGGAATGACGGTGAGGGGAACGACCATTGCGCTAGGTTGGCCTTCACCTCAGCCCTCTCCCCTATCTTTGACCACGCACGGGGGAGAGGGTGATAGCGTCTTACAAATCGAACTTGATGCCCTGCGCCAACGGCAGCGCATCCGAATAGTTGATCGTGTTCGTTTGCCGGCGCATATACGCCTTCCATGCATCCGAACCGGATTCACGGCCGCCGCCGGTTTCCTTCTCACCGCCGAACGCACCACCGATCTCCGCACCCGAGGTACCGATATTGACGTTGGCGATACCGCAATCGGAACCCGCGGCCGACAGGTACTGCTCGGCGACCTTCAGATTCTGCGTGAAGATGGATGAGGACAAGCCTTGCGGCACGCTGTTCTGCAGCTCGATCGCCTCATCCACCGTCTTGAACGACATCACGTACAGGATCGGCGCGAAGGTTTCCGTCTGCACCACGTCATCACTGTTCTTCAGACCGGTGACGATGGTGGGCAGCACGAAGTTGCCTTTGCGGTCGGTGAGCGCCGCGCCGCCAGTGCGCACGTTGCCCCCGCTGGCCTTGGCCTTTTCGACGGCGGCGAGGTACGCGCTGACCGCTTCCTTGCTGTTGAGCGGGCCCATCAGCGTGGTGGCGAGCGTAGGGTCACCGATCTTGCCTTCGACCTGCTTGTACGCGGCGACCAGCTTGTCGGTCACCTCGTTGATGATCGACTCATGCACGAACAGGCGGCGCGTGGTGGTGCAGCGCTGGCCGGCGGTGCCGACGGCGCCGAACACGATGGCGGGAATGGCCAGCTTCAGGTCCGCGCTTTCGTCCACGATGATCGCGTTGTTGCCGCCCAGTTCCAGCAGCGAACGGCCCATGCGCTTGGCCACGCGCTCGCCCACATGGCGGCCGACCTTGGTGGAACCGGTGAAGCTGATCAGCGCAATGCGGTGATCGTCGACAAACGCCTGCGACAGATCGGTGCCGGCATCGTTGAATAGGAAGAACAGATCCGGAAAGCCGCCGGCCTTCAGCGCTTCATTGCAGATCTTCATGGTGGCGATGGCCGACAGCGGCGTCTTCGGCGAGGGCTTCCAGATGCAGATGTCGCCGCAGATCGCCGCCAGCATCGCGTTCCACGCCCACACCGCCACGGGAAAGTTGAACGCGCTGATGATGCCGACGATGCCGAGCGGATGGTATTGCTCGTACATGCGATGGCCGGGGCGTTCCGAATGCATGGTGTAGCCGTAGAGCATGCGGCTTTGGCCAACGGCGAAATCGGCGATGTCGATCATCTCCTGTACTTCGCCGTCGCCCTCGGGCTTGATCTTGCCCATCTCAAGCGCCACCAGCGAGCCTAGCGCATCCTTGTGCTTGCGCAGTGCTTCACCGCACAGGCGCACCGCTTCGCCGCGGCGCGGGGCAGGGGTAGTGCGCCACGCCTTGAACGCTTCCTGCGCGCGCTTGACGATGGTCTCGTAGTCGGCGGCACTGGAGGCGTACACCGTGCCGATCACCTCGTTGGTGGCCGGGTTCAGCGGCTGCAGCGTGCCGGCGCTGGTGGTCTTGGACCACTCGCTGTTGCCGAGATACGTACCCGACTGCTCGCCGGCAAGGCCGAGCGCCTTGAGGATTTCATGGGACATGCTTAGGCTCCATAAGACGTGGCGTCTGCGCGCCTGGAATAGGAAAACATCTATTCTAACAGGCGCACCCCGCGGCGGCCCGGCGGGCGGCGCCCGGCTTGCTCGCCGCGGCTGCACATCCCCTATACTTCGCTCCCGCGCAGGCGCGTTTCCGCCATGCGCAAGGCCCTTTCGCCCCCGTAGCTCAGTTGGATAGAGCGTCCCCCTCCTAAGGGGAAGGTCGTACGTTCGAATCGTATCGGGGGCACCATTTTCGAATGCCGCAGCCGGCGGTGATTGCGCAATGCATCAAAGCACCGGCACGTCAGCTCGCCGCAAGGCCCGTCATCCAAAGTTATGCGCCCGCTGAACCGAAGGGGTTCGCGTGAAGTAGCGCCGTCAACGGGCCCTAAGCGTGCTCGTTTATGGCGCTTGCGGGGTGCGGGGAACGCGGTGGAGCAGGGTGCTGCAGGAGACACCATCGAGCTTGAATAACCAGATGATCCCACTCGACGCAGCCATGCCGCTGCCGTGCATCACGGCAAGCGGTCGATCAAAGACGTTCGCCAACTGTCAAGGGAATCACATGAACGCAAAGTCGAAGTTCGTCATTGTCGGTCTGGTCATCGGTGCAGCGATGGCTTCTGGCACCGTGTTTGCGCAAACCGACGTGCCCAACCATCCACGTGTCAACGAAGTGAACAATCGCCTGGAAAACCAGCAGGATCGCATCCAGAGCGGTTTGAAGAACGGCACCATGACGCAGCAGCAGGCCGCGCGCGATGAAACGCACGATGCCAATATCGCCCGCCGCGAATCGGTGGATGAGGCCAAACACAACGGTCACCTGACCAAGCAGGAACAGCGCAACCTCAATCGCGCGGAGAATCACAACAGCAAGCACATCTATAAGCAGAAGCATTGATTGCGAGTTCAGCGTCAAGACCTCCCGTGCTTGCGGGAGGTTTTTTTGCGGGTGTGCGAGAAACCATCGTAGGCTGGGTATATCCCTTCACGATGTTTTTGGCGGTGCACCTGTCGACTCGCGCAACTGCAGCGAATACGGCACCTGCACCAGCAACCCCTCGCCACGGCCGCGCAGCAATTCCATCAACTGCAAGGTTGCCAGCTTGCCCATTTCGCGCGCAGGCTGGCGCACCGTGGTGAGCGGTGGCCATAGCTGGCTGGCCAGCGGCGTGTCGTCGAAGCCGCATACGGACAAGTCGCGGGGCACCTTCAAACCACGTTCGTTGGCGGCCCACATCACGCCCGCGGCCATGTCGTCGTTGGCGGCGAAGATGGCGGTGGGCGGTTCGGGCAGATCGAACAGCTTGCGTGCGGCCACCACGCCGGAGCCAAACAGGAATTCGCCTTCCACCACGTAGTCCGGATCGTAGGGGATGCCCGCGGCCGACAGCGCCGCCTTGTAGCCGGCCGCGCGC
Organism: Dyella sp.; assembly: GCF_051954575.1. Classification (GTDB taxonomy): domain Bacteria; phylum Pseudomonadota; class Gammaproteobacteria; order Xanthomonadales; family Rhodanobacteraceae; genus Dyella_B. Next base: position 7,829 of record NZ_JBQCHP010000178.1, read on the forward strand.
CAGCGGCTGGCGCCGTGGGTGGCGATGCCCAGTACGTGCGCAATGCGTCGATGCCCAAGCTCGATCAAGTGGGTGACCAGCGCTTTGGCCGCGTGTTCGTCGTCCATGCACACGCCGATGACGTGCTGGCGATTCACCGGCGAGACGCTGGCATACGGCACCTCGCGTTCCTTCAGGCGGCGCAGCAGGGGCGGATGATCGGTGAGCGGCGGCGTAATCACCACGCCGTCGACATGGTGGTCGGAAATCAGCGCATCGACGCGGCGGATGAAATCGGGCCCGCGCATGCGCAGCGGACAGGCCATCATGCTATAGCGGTTTTCATTGCAGGCGTCGAGCACGCCGTCCTGGATTTCGGCCAGATAGGTCGAAGCCGGGTTGTCGTTGTTGTCGTACAGCATTGCGACGAGGAACGACTTGCTGCCGGCCAGGCCGCGCGCCGAGGGGCTCGGCCGATAGTTCATCGACTCCATGGCGGCCAGCACGCGCTGGCGGGTGGAGTCCTTGACGTAGGCTTCCTCGTTGAGGACACGCGACACCGTCTTGGGCGATACACCCGCCGCGCGCGCGACATCTTCCAGGCGTACCCGCATGCATGCTCCTCAGCCTCACCGTGTTACGCGGTGACTATGCCGTCTGGGCCTGCTTTTTTACAAGCGTTGTGACAGGCGAGGCCTCTCGCTACATGGAAAGAAGGCGCCTCCTTGCGGAGGCGCCATACCGAGCAGGCGGGAGTATTTCCTGCTCAGAACCAAACTCCCACTTCCACGCCGTACGTACGCGGCGGCAAGTATTGGGAGACATAGACGAAGTTGCCATTGGGGTCCACGAAGCGGCCGGCGTTGGTGCGCACCTTGCCGTTGCTGAGGTTCTGCACGTACGCGTTGATGTACCAGCGATCTTGCGGCTCGGTGTAGCGCAGCGAGAAATCGCTCCGCAAATACGCTTTCTGCTGGTCGCCGGCACCCAGGTTGAACGGGCTCAACCACTGCATCGTCTGGTATTGCGCACTGACGCGTGGCGTCAGGCGGCTGCCATCGGGCAGGTGGAAGTCGTGTTCGTAGATCGCCGTCAACGATGCGTCGGGCGCGTGCGGCAACGTGTGCCCGGTGATGTTCATGCAGCTTTGCAGGTTGGATGCCGGCGGGCAGGCCGGCAGGCCGGCGTAATCGTTGCTGCCAGCGTAGATCAGCGTGCCCAGCGTTTTCTTCGGAATGACCGAAAGCACCAGGTTGGCGCGGTCATCGTGATCCTGCAACGCCAGCTCGGACTCGAAGCCGGCCACCTTGGTGCTGCCGCCTACGTTCGAGAAACCCAGGCCGTGATTGCCGTTCGGATAGACGATCGGCGCCGAAAGCTGGAAGTTCTTGAAATCTTCGTAATACGCCGCGCTGTTCCAGGTCATGTGGCCGTCGAAGAAGGTGAACTTCGCGCCGACCTCGTAGTTGGTGAGGCTTTCGGGCTTGTACAGCGCGCCGCCGTCCTGGGTGCCGCCGGACTTGTAACCGGTCGACACGCTGGCGTACACCATCGCGTTCTTGCTGAAGAGATAATCGGCGCGACCCAGCCAGGTCACCTTGGTCTTGTGGTACCGCCCGTCATTGTACTGGCCGACGGTGAAACCCACGTCCGGCGGATTTGCGTTCGCTGCAATCGGCACCTGCGGCACGGTGGGGTCGTAGGCCCAGCCCCAGTTGATGCCGCCTTCGTTCTTCCTGGTGTCATCGGAGAAGCGCGCGCCGGCGGTCAGGTTGAAAGCGTCGGTAACGTGCCATACGGCCTGGCCGAAGATCGCTTCGGATTCCACCGTTTCCTTCGGCTGGATGAAGGAACCCTGCCAGCTCACGGTGCCTTGCTGGGTGCCGTTCATGATGGGGATGTCGAAGCGGATGTTGTTGTCTTCGGAGGCGTAGTACAGGCCGAGGATCCAATCGACCGTGTGCTGCCCGCTCGATTTCAAATCGAATTCGTGGCTGTAGCTGGAATAGTTGGAATAGTTGGTGCGGTCTTCCTGATACACGCCGCCGGTGGTGAAGCTGGTGGGCAGGATCGCGCCGTCATCCTGGTCGAAATTGGCCGAACCGGAAAAGCGGTTGTAGCCGGCGATGTAGGTAAAGGCGATATCCGGGTTGATCTGCCAATCCATGCGGCTGCGCACCGTCTTGGACGTGCGATGCAGGTACGGCGCCACATCGGTAAGCACCGACCAGAACGCCTGGCCCGGCCGCGGATTCTGCATCAGGTTCATGCTGGGCGTGCCGCGATCGAGGAAATACTCGTAAGAGAGGTTCCATTTGAACGAATCAGTAGGCTGCCACAGCGCGCTGATGCGCGCGGCCGTCTGGTTCTGCGCGCTGTACTTGTCGCCGCCGGTCACGTACAGGGCCTGGTTGATCGGCTGGAACGTCGCCGCGCTGCCGCCGCTGGCCAGATACGCCGCCTGCTGCTGCGCCACCGAGGGCAATTCGCTGCCCGGATTCTGGAAGTTCACATAGCCGTCGTGCTGCTCGTGCGCCACCGCCACGCGCAAGGCGAAGGTGCTGCTGATCGGCAGGTTCACCGCCGCCTTTTGGCCGGATTGGCTATAGCTGCCCAGCGACATCTGCGCGTTACCGTTGAAGCCGCCATTGGGATCGGGCTTGACGGTTTCGAAGTCGATCGCGCCGGCCGTGGAGTTGCGGCCCCACAGCGTGCCTTGCGGACCGCGCAGCACCTGCACGCTGTCGATGTCCATCAGCAGGCTGGTAGCCGATTCGGCGCGTGGTGAATAGACACCGTCGATGAACAGCGCCACTTCCGGATCGGCGTATTCGGTCTTGGCGCTGTCATTGCCGATGCCGCGCATGGTCAGCGTGGTCACGCCATGATCGCCTTCGGTCGTGCCTTGCAGGCCAGGGACCAGCTTGGTGATGTCCTGTACGGTCATCACGCGCTCCTTGTCGAGCGCATCGGCGGTGATGGCGGTCACCGCAACCGGGGTTTGCTGCAGTGGGGTTTCGCGCTTGGTGGCGCTGACCTGGATGGTGTCCAGGTTCTGCACTTTCTGCTTGGACGATCCATTGCCCTTGTCAGTGGTGGCCTGCGGCGTCGCGTCCTGTGCCAAGGCAAGGGCAGGGCTCGCGGCGAGCACGGCAGCGAGCGCAACGTACATGGCCGAACGATGAAGCGTCATTTCATTCCCCTCCAAAAAAATGAATTCGCGTTGTCGGGCGGACCGGCGTTTTCCTATGCCGGCTATCCGCAGATACGACAGGGCTGATACGCTATGACAGCGCTGTCATATGGCAATAATAGGCAGCTTTCGGTACAGAAGCTTGACGCATAGCAGCATGACGACCGCCCGGGGAGGGGCAAGCACATGGCACGTATGCAAAGCATCCTGGTGGTAGGCGGCGGGGCAGCAGGCTGGCTGGTGGCCTGTTACCTGGCCAAGCATTTGAACGCGGCGGCGCCCGGCAGCATCCGCGTGGAACTGGTGGAATCGCCCGGCATCGGCCTGCTGGGCGTGGGGGAAGCGACCTTTCCCTCGATTCGCGGCACCATGTCCGCCATCGGGCTGGACGAAGGGAAACTGCTGACGGACGCCAACGCCACCTTCAAGCAGGGCATTCGCTACGACCACTGGGTGCGGCCGCCTGGTAGCGAAGGGCCGTCCAGTTTTTTCCATCCCTTCAGCCTGCCCAGCCAGCGTCCAGGCAACCCGGAACTGCTGCCGTACTGGCTGCTTGGCGGCGCACCGCAAGGCATGCAACTGGCCGAAGCGGTCAGCATGCAATATCGCCTGGTTGCACAAGGCCATGGTCCCAAGCGCGTAAGCGATCCGGACTACCAGGGTCCGATGAATTACGCCTACCACTTCGACGCCGCGCGCGTGGCTGTCGTGCTGGCCGAACACGGACAGAAGCTCGGCGTGAAACGTCATGAAGCGACGGTGGAGCAGGTAAAGCTGGATGAACGCGGCAACATCGCGAGCCTGGTCACGCAGGAGCTGGGAGAGCTGAAAGCCGATCTCTACGTCGATTGCACCGGACTGCGCAGCCGTTTGATCAGTACGGCGATGAAGTCACCGTTCCGCAGCCGCACCGATGTGTTGTTCGTGGATCGCGCGGTGGCAATGCAGGTGCCTTATCCGCGTCCGGATACACCGATCGCCTGCTGCACCATAGCCACTGCGCAGGAATCGGGCTGGACCTGGGATATCGGCCTGCAGCAGCGCCGTGGCGTGGGGTATGTGTATTCGTCGCGCCATTCGGATGCGACGCGCGCGGAGGAGGTGATCCGGCGCCATCTCGGCTCGGCCGCCGATGGGCTGGAAGCCTTGCACATCAAGTTCGAAACCGGTTATCGGCCCGAACACTGGCGCGGCAACTGCGTGGGTATCGGCCTGGCTGGCGGGTTCGTCGAACCGCTGGAATCGACCGGCATCGCGCTGGTGGAACTGGGCACCTACTTGCTCACGCATCTGCTGCCGACCGAGCTGGACGACATGGACCGCGCCGCCAAGCACTTCAACGCGATGATCTGCGCGCGTTACGAGCGGGTGCTGGATTTCATCAAGATGCACTACTGCCTCACCCAGCGCACCGACACGAAGTTCTGGATCGACAACACCGATGCGGCGAGCATTCCGCAAACCTTGCGCGAACGCCTGGCCGCCTGGCGGCATCGCCCGCCGCACCGACTCGATTTCGTCACTGACCTGGAAATGTTCATGCCGTCGAGCTGGCAATACGTGCTTTACGGCATGGAATTCCGCACGGATCTGCAACCCATGCGCAGCAGCTATCCGCGCATGGAAGAAGCCCAGCGCGAGTTCGCGGCGATCCAGCAGGTGTCAGCGCGTGCCATGAATGATCTGCCGAAGCATCGCGAGCTGGTGGAGCAGATGTGCCGGGCGTATCAGCATCGCAGTGGCGCGGTGCCGTTAGCGGGGTAAGTGCTTTATGCGATCGACTCACTCCCCTGCGTGGATAGGGGGGTGAGGTGAGGCATCGCGATGCCTCACCGAATCAAGCGAGACCTCACGGCCCCGCACACTCCACGCTGCGGTCCGCATTCGCCGCCAGCGTCACCGACGCGATCGAGATGGTCGTACCTTGTACCGCGCGCAGCTCGAACGGCCGATCGATCCTGCTCATGTCCGCACCATGCTTCTGCAGGCATTTCAGCGGTATGCCAAGACGCGTCCAGTGACCTGGCTGCAACGACGCCAACGTGGCCTGCACCGGAACCTGCGCATGGCAGTTCGGACCGCAGGTCACGCCGACCGTCGCGTTGCCCGTACCCAGCTGATCAACACGCAGGGTGGCCACGATCTGCATGTCGCCGTTGGCCTGGCGCGAAAGATCCTGTGCGCCGCTGCCGGCGATCGCGACCTGCGCGGCATGCTGGCCCGTCCATGCAAACTGCCGCGCATCTTCCTGCACGTGATAGTCGACTGCCGTTACGCGCAGATCGCCTTGATCGCTGCTGGCCGGCGTGGCCGTGATCGGCTTGGTTTCGCCACCCGCGTCCGACAGCAGCAGTGAGTAACCCTTTGCCGGCTTGCCGCGCGCGAAGTACACGCCGCTCTGCGCGTTGTCCAGGGACATGCCGGGATTTTCCGAGAGCTGGGCCAGGTCACCGTTATCCGCATAACGCAGGCCGTAACCGTACGGGAACTGCGGATTCGGATCGGCCTGGTTCGTCTGCGCGGCGCTGCGCGGCCATGCATAGGAAAGCTTGCCGTGGAAATCGTATTGCACGCTGCCGTCGGGTTTGCGCAGCAGCACATCGGCAATGCCGCCGCCTTCTGAGCCGGGCAGCCAGGCAGCCACGAATGCATCGGACGCGTTGATCTCCGGATTGGTCCACAGCACGCGGCCGGAGAGGAACACTGCCACCACTGGAACGCCCTGCGCATGCAGGCGCTTGAGCAACTGCAGATCGCTATCGTCGCCGGGCTTGTAGGCAAGATTGGGAATGTCGCCCTGGAATTCGGCATAAGGGTCCTCGCCGAACACTACGATCGCAGCGTCGGGCTTCTGCGTAAACGAGCCGTCCGCCGAGAGCGTCGCGGTGCCGCCGGCTTTCGCCACTTGCTCGCGGATACCGCTCCAGATCGATTGCGCGTGCGGAAAGTCGGCATTGGTGGTGCCTGCGCCTTGCCAGGTGAGCGTCCAGCCGCCGCTCTGCTTGGGGATGTTGTCGGCGCCGTCGCCTGTCACCAGGATGTGCTTGCGCGGGTCCAGTGGCAGCACATGATGTTCGTTCTTCAGCAGCACCAAGGATTCGCGCACCGCCTGCCGTGCCAGCGCGCGATGGGCCGCATCGCCCAGAATATCCAGCTTGCCACGCAGCGGCTGCTTGGCACGGCCGTTCTTATCGAGCAAGCCGAACCGTACCTTTACGCGCAGGATGCGCGTGACGGCGTCATCGAGCCGTGCCATTGGAATGGTGCCGTTACGCACTTCCTGCAGCGTGTGTTCGTAGAGATTGCGCCAGCTGTCCGGCGCCATGAACATGTCCATGCCGGCGTTGATGGCGGCCGGGCAGTCGTCGTTGCTGCAGCCAGCGACTTGCCCGTGCGAATTCCAATCGCCGACGACGAAACCGTCGAAATGCATGCGATCTTTCAACACATCGGTGAGCAACCCCTTGTTGCCGCTCATCTTCACGCCGTTCCAGCTGGAGAACGAGGCCATCACGTTTTGCACGCCGGCATCGATGGCGGGAGGATAGCCGGCGCCATGGATATCGCGCAGGGTCGCTTCGCTGATCTGCGCATCGCCCTGGTCGACGCCGTTGTGCGTGCCGCCGTCGCCGAGGAAATGCTTGGCGCTGGCGATGACATGCGCGCCATCGAGAAATTGTGCCGTTCCTGGCTTACCTTGCAGGCCTTCTACAGCGGCCGTGGCGTATTCGGCCACTTGCTGCGGATTTGACGAAAAGCCTTCATAGCTGCGACCCCAGCGCACGTCCTGCGGCACCGCGAGCGTCGGCGCAAAGGCCCAGTTCCAGCCGATGGCGCGCACTTCCTCGGCGGTGGCCGCACCGATCTTGCGGATCAGCTCCGGGTCGTGCGTCGCGCCAAGCGCCACGTTGTGCGGAAAGATCGTAGCGCCGGTCACGTCGTTGTTGCCGTGCACGGCATCCAGGCCGAGTAGCAGTGGAATAACGGGTTTGCCGTTGGAAGCGTTCGCGTTGGCCCGATCATAGGCATCGGCTGTCGCCAGCCATTGCTGCCCATCGGCGAGGCGTCCGCCGCCGGGCTTGGAATTGCCGCCTGCCAGGATCGATCCGAGATGAAAGTTGCGCGCGTCTTCCGGCGTCGCGCTGCTGATATCGGCCTGGATGATCTGGCCGACTTTTTCTTCCAGCGTCATGGACGCCACCAGCGCGTGGATGTGCTGCTCGAGCTTGGCGTCGCGGGGAAAAGGCGGATGCGCCGTGGGCCAGGTTTCCGGGTGCACGGCCGTGCTGTTCGCCCCGCCCTGGGCCAGGGCGAGGCCGGGCAGGGCAGTGGCCAGCGCGGCGAAAACCAGGGCACCAAGGACAGGGTGGGACGAACAAACGCCTCGAACAGGTTGCATGCGTGTTCCTTGTCTACGGGCGCCAGCGGGCGGCCTCGGGGTGGATGTCGCGACGAATATTCTGGCGATATGACAGCGCTGTCAATTATCCGGACAGTGCCAGCGCGGGCGAAAAGGACAAGCCGCGGATGCGCAGGGAAGAGGGAATCGGCCCAGTAGCCAATAAAAAAGGTGGCGATCTTTCGACCGCCACCTTCATTTGTACAACTGGATTTTTAGCGAGCGTCGGATACCGAAACCACGCCTTCCTGTACTTCCACGCGATTGCCCGGATCGTGGTTCATGCGGGTGGTGCGCGTTACGCCATTGTAGACGTACTGCACGTCATAGCCGACGATGCGGTCGGACGTGTCGTTCACCGTCTTGCACTCGTGTTCGGTGGTGGAGGTCACCTGGCTCTGGTGATGGGCGTTCTCGATGCGGTTACCTGCGTAGCCGCCGGCTGCGGCACCGGCCACCGTGGCCAGGGTATTGCCCTTGCCATGACCCACCATGTGACCCAGCAGGCCGCCGGCCACCGCGCCAATCGCCGTACCGGCGATGTTGTGCTGGTCTTTCGGCGGCTCGGTGTGATTCACCACCACATCCTGGCAGACCTGATGGGGGTTGCTCACCGCGGAATGCACCGGCGTCACGCTGACTACCTGCGCATACTGCGGACCCGCGGCTTGCTGTTGCTGTTGCTGCTGCTGCGCCTCCAGGGCCGGATCGGCGTTGGCCTGGTGGCCGCAACCGGCCAGGCCGACAGCCGCAACCGTCATTGCCGCGCAAAGCGTCTTGACTACCAACTTGCTCATACTTGAATCCCCCAATCGGTCAGAAAAATCTAACATCACGTTCACCCGTGCATGCCACGGCTGTCATTGAATGGCGACACGGCTGAACGCTGCCTACATGATGCATGAGCCATCGCTAAATGATGCGCCGTAAGCGCAAAAAATTTTGCGAAGGGTGTTGCACGTCACGCACTTGTCATCGCCGCCATCCTGCCGCCTAACGCCAGCTGACGGTGGAATCTGCGTCGCACAGGGGAGAAGGAAACCTTCAGTAGTTATTAAGCGCCGCGAGCAGAGCATCCAAGCCGACACCAACGGAGGTGCGTCATGAGCAAGTGCGTCGCAGGCAGTCGAATGTTGATGGGTTTGGCAGTTGCCGCTGTGTTGGCTACGCCGCTGGCCGCATCGGCACACGATCACGATGGTTGGGGTCGCGGCGACTGGGATCGCGGCGGCTGGCATCATGATCGCGGCTGGCACGATCGTGACGACTGGCATGACCGTGGTTGGCATGATCGCGATGACTGGCACCACCGCGGCGGTTATTGGAGCGGCGGACGCTGGATCGCCGGCGCAGTAGTCGCCGGCGCCGTGGCGGGCCTGGTCGAGAATGCGGTAGCGCCGCAGCCGGCCTATTACGCACCGGCGCCGACAGTGGTGTATCGCCAACCAACGGTGGTCTATGAAAACGTGCCGCCGCCAGTCGTCACCACGCGCACCGTGGTCTATACCACGCGCTACTACGGCGATGACAACTGATCGAACGCGATGACCGTTCCCTGAAAAAAACCCGGCACAAGCCGGGTTTTTTTATGCGCGGCGGTGAGTCAAAACCTTTTTGGAAGCGTGCCCCGCAACACGCGCATCAGCAACGAAAACTTCACGTAATATCAATCACTTGTTCGATATTCACGAACTAGGTTATGGTCATACTTAAGTGACAACACGGCAGTTGCAGGCACGCACGGATAGCGACCACTTTTCGCGTACGTGCAAATGGGCACGCAGCGCAGGAACTATCCCCAGAGCTGCCGGGAAAAAGCGTGCGGGTTGTCATAGCGGATGAGCATGAAGTGGTGCGAATCGGTCTGCGCACCGTCTTGCAGCGTAGTGGCGAAGGCTATGAGCTGACCGGCGAAAGCGCCAGCGGCAGCGAGCTGCTGGAGCTGTTGGCCGATACGCCGTGCGACCTGGTCATCGTCGACTTCCAGATGCCGGAGGACACCGCCGCGCTGGCCGGCGTGATGCTGCTGCGCGAATTACGCCACCGTTTTCCAACATTGCGCATCGTAGTGCTGACCACCTCGCACAGCACGACGATCTGCCGCGCCATGTATCGGGAAGGCGTGGATGCGGTGGTCGAGAAGGCCTCCATGGTCGACGAGCTTCTCGTCGCACTGCGCACGGTTCGCGCTGGCAATACTTACGTCGGCAAGCCGCTGCGCGAGCAAGGCGTGGATATTTCGCGCGCAGCCAAGCCGCCATCATCGACGCGCGACAAGCGAACGCTGCCACTGTCGATGCGCGAGGCCGAGGTGATACGCCTGCTCGCGGAGGGCTTGAGCGTTTCGGAGGTCGCCCGCATCACGCATCGCAGCGTCAAGACTGTGAGCTGGCAAAAACACAGCGCCATGGCCAAGCTTGGCATCGGCAACGATCAACAACTGTTCGACTATGCCCGCACTCGCGGGCTGGTGTAGGTGTCGACGCCCTTACTGCTCGGCCATCTTCATTAATACGCGCGTCAGCTGGCTCACCGCCAGGCGCGTTTCGCCGGTGCGCGTGACCAGGTGATGGGCTTTCTTTCCAGTGAATTCGGGCCCGGCCAGGCGAACGAGCCTTCCTGTATCCAGCGCGGCCTTCACCAGGGGCCAGCGGCCGATCGCAACGCCGAGACCGGCTTCGGCGGTGGCGAGCACCAGGTCGTAATCATCGAAGCGTCGTTCGCCGTTGTGTGGACGATAGGCGACGCCGGCTTGCGTGCACCAGCTGCGCCAATGCTCGGTATCCGAATCGTGTAACAGCGTCTGAGCGAGCACGGCGTCGAGCGGCTGGTTGCGCAGAGTCTTGGCGATTTTGGGCGCCGCCACCGCGAACAGACGCTCCTTCATCAATAGCTGCGCGTCCGTACCCGGCCAGCGCCCGCCGCCGAAGCGGACGGCAAGGTCGGCGTCGCTGCTGTCCAGGCTGGCCATGCGATGCTCGGGCAGGATCTGCAGCATCAATCCGGGACACGCGCGCTGCAGTTCCGCAAGGCGCGGCATCAGCCACAGGCGTGCGAACGAAGGCAGCACGCTTAATCGCAGGCGGGAAGGCGTGGCGCGTGCGGCGCGCAGGTCGACGGCGACGTCGGCGATTTTGGCGAGCGCCGACTCGACCTGCCGCGAAAAATGCTCGCCGGCCGGCGTCAGGCGCACGCCGCGACCGTGGCGCACGAACACCGGGGTGCCCAGCCACGATTCCACCGCATGCACGCGCCGGCTCACCGAGCCGTGCGTGATGCCCAGATCCGCAGCAGCGGCCGAAAACGAACCCAGCCGCGCCGCCGCGAGCATCGCCGCCAGTGCTTCAAGGGGTGGAAGGGAGATCGAGCTGTGCATGGGACGCACATTTCGCTGTGCATCGGGCTTCTATGTCAAGCATGGCGCGAAGACTAGAGTCGCGCCGGTCGCATCAAGGAACCCGTTCCATGAACACACGCACCCCGAAAACGCGCCGCGATTTCCTCCGCACCACCCTGGCGATCGGCGCCGGCGGCTTGCTTGCGCCGCGGTTCGGCGCGCTGGCGGCGCAGTCATCGGCGGCGGCTGCGCCATCGCTGCGCGCGCAGAAGCTCACCTGGGCTGGCGTTCGGCTGCAGCTCGACAGCGGTTCGCTGTTTCTCGATCCTCTGATCAACAAGGATGTCTGGGGCGACGGGCTCAAGGATCCGATGATCCCGGTGGGGGGCGCGTCCGGCGATCGCTTCGTGCTGGTCACGCATCGGCATCCTGATCATTGCGATCCGGAGGCGATCCGTCAGGCGCTGGGGAGCGACGGCACGCTGGTGTATGCAGCGCAGACCGGCATCCCGAATGTGTCGGGCGTGAAGATGCGCGCGGCGGCGATGTACGAGCCGGTGCTGCTCGGCGATTTCACCGCCACCGCCGTGCCGGCCGTCGATGGTTATGGCGATCCGCAGGTTTCATGGATCGTCACCGCGGGCGGTCGCCGCATCATCCATTGCGGCGACACGCTATGGCATGGCGCGTGGTGGCACATCGGCCGCCAGTACGGTCCGTTCGATGCGGCGTTCTTGCCGATCAACGGCGCCAAGTTCAGCTGGCGCAAACCGGTCACCGACGTGCCGGCGGTGATGACGGCGGAACAGGCTGTCGCGGTGGCGGTCGTCGTGGGCGCGCGGCTGGTTGTGCCCATCCATTACGGAGTGGTCGGCGCGGAAGGCTACGCCGAGGACATTCATGCAGTGGACGAACTGCGCCATTTCGCTCGCCAGCGCCACGTCGACATCGAGATCCTCAAGCCCGGCGACTGGGTGGCATGGCGCGCGTGAAAGCGCCATCATGCACGCATGCAAGGGGTTCCACATCTGTTCGATCATCCGGCCGATACGGCCGAGTTCCGTTGTCCGGCTCATCGCGCTGGCGTCGAACTGTACCGCGCACACATCGTGCGTTATGCCTTCGATCCGCACGTGCATGACGGCTTTGGCCTGGGCGCGATCGAGTCGGGCGTGGAACGCTTTCGCTACCGCGGCGCCGATCACATCGCGCCGGCCGGTTCGCTGGTGCTGATGAATCCGGACGAGCTGCACACCGGCCGCGCCGAAACCGATGGTGGCTGGCGCTATCGCATGGTCTACATCGAGCAGGCGGCGGTGGATGCCATCACCGGCGAGTCCGGCTGGTGGTTCGGCGATGCAGTACAAAACGACGCGGCGAGCGCGCGGCGTATCACCGCGTTGCTCGATGCGCTGTGGCAGGCACGCGAACCGCTGGCGTTCGACAGCCTGCTGCTGCAACTGCTCGGCGAATTCCGCCGCCACGCCTGCGTGCCGCGCGCGGCGCGTGCCGAGGCGAGCGCGCGCTTCGCCCCGGTGATCGATTATTTGCATGCCCATCTGGCCGAGCGCATCACGTTGGACGAACTCGCCGCGGTGGCCGGGCTCAGCCCGTTCCATTTCTTGCGCACGTTCCAGGCAAGCCATCACGCCACGCCGCAGCAGATGCTGATGGCCTTCCGTTTGGCTGCGGCCAAGCGCCTGCTTGCCGCCGGCGAGGCGCCAGCACAGGCCGCCGCCGCGAGCGGTTTGACCGATCAGGCGCATCTCACCCGCGCCTTCGTGCGCCGCTACGGCGTGACGCCTGCACGTTATCAGCGCCGGTTGCTGCGATAGCAATCTCGTACAAGACCAGCGTTCCACATACGCCGATGCTTGGACCATGTGGATAGGAACGCTCTACGCACTTGTCGCCGGCCTGATGTGGGGCCTGGTTTTCGTTGGTCCGTTGCTGGTGCCAGAGTACCCGGCCGCGCTGCAGTCGGTCGGGCGCTACCTCGCCTTCGGCCTGATCGCGCTGCCGCTGGCCTGGTTGGATCGCAAAGCGCTGCGCCAGCTCAGCCGCGCGGACTGGCTGGAAGCGCTGAAGCTCGCCGCCGTCGGCAACCTGCTTTATTACCTGTGCCTGGTCAGTGCGATCCAGCACGCGGGTGCGCCGTTGCCGACCATGATCATCGGCACTTTGCCGGTGGTGATCGCAATCGCCGCCAACCTGCGCAACGCGCGGCGGGATGGGCGTTTGCCATGGGCTCACCTGGCACCGTCGTTGTTGCTGATCGTCGCTGGCATCGCCTGCGTGAACGAGGCCGAGTGGATCGCGCTGCGCGCGCAGGCGCATGCGGATCTGGCGCGCTACGCGATCGGCGCCTTGCTTGCGTGCTGCGCCGTCGTGTGCTGGACATGGTATCCGCTGCGCAATGCCGACTGGCTGCGTCACCATCCGGGTCGCAATCCGCGCACGTGGGCCACTGCGCAGGGTGTGGCCACCTTGCCGCTGGCGCTGATCGGCTATGCCTTGTTGTGGTTGTTCATGGGTATGAGCAACCGTCATTTCGCCATGCCGTTTGGTCCGCGTCCCTGGGTGTTCATCGCGCTGATGGCGGCGATCGGATTGTTCGCTTCGTGGCTGGGCACCACCTGCTGGAACGAAGCCAGCCAACGCGTGCCTACCGCCATCGCCGGGCAGTTGATCGTGTTCGAAACACTGGCGGCATTGAGTTATGCGTTTGCGTTGCGCGGGGCATGGCCGAATGCGCGGACCTTGCTCGGCATCGTATTGCTGATTGTGGGCGTGGCGTGGGCGGCCAAGATAAAGCCGGTGCCGTTGGAGTACGTGGAGGCGGAACACTTATAGATACGCGCCTGCAAGCGCCCGCACTTCATAAATTTCGCGTGTGCAGACTCCATCACCTTCTTTAACCGGATACGAACAACGCAACCGGTAGCCTGGACTTCCGCGACGAACATCGAGGAGCGTTGTTATGAACCCGCACGTTCTTGACCCGAACGCCGAGCAAGACCCCGAAATCCGCCGCGCCTCCGCTGAGCCTCTGGAAGGCTATGTGCTGGAACCATGGTCGGGTCTTTATGTGGAAACCGAGCTGGCATACAGAAACCGCCTGGCGGCCGCGGAGATCGAGGCCTGAGAACAGTCTCTTCCCATCTGCTGTCCGCCTCTTAGGACTTTCCGCACTGGCGATCGCATGCACGAGGCTTAGGATCAGCCTCGTCTCTCGTCAGGAGCATCACTCATGGATCGTCCGTTCAAGCGCGTAAAGAAGGCCGCCTGGCTCGGCGGCGTGTGTGCTGGCCTTGCTTACGCCATCGGCACGCCAACCTGGCTGATCCGGGCGTTGTGGCTGTTATTGTTTCTGGGCGCGGGCATTGGCGGCTTGATCTACCTGGTGTTGTGGATCGTGGTGCCACGATGGCCGGAGGAGCCGGTTGATTACGAGGCGATTACCGCCTGATCCTTTTCGTTTTCACTCAAGCATCGTCGCCCCGGCGAAAGCCGGGGCCTAGCGTCTTGCCGCGTTGCCCCAACTCAACGATAGACGAATCGGCCGAAAACCACCGGACGCAGTTCCTGCCTGCGCGCTTCGCCGCGTAAAGCGCCTTGTCGGCGGCGTCCAGCAATTTTTCCCGCTCGATCTTTTCGTGGTTGGCAGTAGTGGCCAGGCCGGCGCTGACCGTGACGACGCCGTGCGGACTGCGCCGACTCTGAATTTGCAGCGCCTCGACCGCCAACCGCAGTCGTTGCAGCACCCGTTCGGCGGCCGAATGATCTCGATTGGTGATCAACACGACGAACTCCTCACCGCCGTACCTGGCGACGGTCACGCCACCGTGCTGGCTGGCCTCTTTTTGCAAGGCATGCCCGACCGCGGCCAGGCAATCGTCACCCGCCAGATGGCCGTAGGTGTCGTTGAAGACCTTGAACATGTCGATATCGACCATCGCCACCGTCAGCGGCTGTGCCGATACGCTGAATCTTTCCCACTCCCGCTTGAAGATGCGGTGGAAACCGCGGCGATTCATCATTCGGGTCAAATCATCGCGGACCACCATTTGCTGCAGTCCGCGCTGCAGATGCTTGAGTTCGCCCTCCAGATGCAGGTGATGCCCGAGCATTACGGCAACGCGCACGGCATAGGAAGTAATGCCGAGGATGATGGCGCCTACGGCAACGGCCGTGTTGTGCCCGAATTGCGCGAAGGCGAGCAGGCACAAGGCCAGGCTCAGCACGAACGGGCTCACGCTGCCCACCACGATGCGCGTGATCCGGCTGGGATGGTACCAACGGAACCACACCGTCCGCCGCCGGCACAGCAGCATCCCGAGCATCACGAACGGCAAATCCAGGCACAGCTCCGGCACGTAAGATTCGCTGGATAGGATGAAGCGGTTATGGACGGCGGGAAAAAGCAGTTCCGCCCAGGAAAAAATCATCAGCACGAAATAGAACCGGCGCTCGTCCGCACGCTTGGTCGCCAGGAAGCGCAGGGTTGCGCAGGCCGACACAAAGACGGCCATGGCGTCGAACGTCCACATGACCAGCGTGGCGGTACTGGTGTCCGAGGTGCCCTGGCCGATGAGCCGATGCAAAAAAGCGTAGAACAGGCCGGCGATGGCGCAAGCCAGTATGCCGTCCAGGATGCTGGTCCACCGGCGCAGCGCGCCGATCGGGCTGTACACCGCCGCGATCGTCAGCAGCAGGCTGCTGAGGCAAAAGTAAAGCGTAGGATCAAACGCCACCAAGGTGCCTTGAGGGTTCGACAGGGCGTCGTCGAGCAACAGCCCGAACGCGGCCAACTGCATGACCAGCGCCAGCGTTAACAGCGCCCACAACGGATGATTGTGGACGACGCTGATCCGCAACCGTCGCCCGCTGAGGAAAAGCGTGAAGCACAGGATCGCCAGCACGCAGCCGTAGCTCCACGCCAGCACGTGCGCAGGCTCGGCGACGAGCACCACCAGATGGGCCAGCAGCAGCGGTACGTACACCTTTGGCGTCAAGCTTTGGATTTTCATTAGGCGCCGTACCGCCTTGTGGCCGCATTCACCGGTAGTGAAGCATTTACGGTGCCAACGGCCGCTGGACCGCGGGCTTTTGCGATCGGCGTCACATGCTTTGGCGTATCGGGGAAGCGCTTGCTCCCCTTTCCTCGAAAAACCTGCACGTTGGGCGTATGCAGAGAAGAATCTGCCTGCCGAAGACGGCATCTTGGTGCGTCCGCAGCTGATCAGCGGCCCCATGGGGACACAGAAGGTCACAAATGGCTCAACGTCGCCCGTCGAGCGGGAAGCGCCGTGGCATCCTTAAGTGGCGCTGGATCGGACCGATTGAAGCGCCCGCAGATTTTGTTCCAGTTCGGCGATGGTCAAGGGGAAATAGCCGTCTTCGCCTTCCGCCTTGAGCCAGCCGGCCGCGCGCTCACGACTCAAATGGATGTCCGCTTCTGCCAGCGCCGACATCACATCATCCACGGATACGTATCCGACGTCGCAGATCAATCGCCACAGCCAATTCATCTTCAAGGGATTGACGCCGCGATTGAGCGGGGGATGCTTGTAGCTCATCTGAGGATTCCTCCCAGGGCATGGCCGGGCAATAACCCACTTCGATGCTCGAAGCATGCAACAACGTGGCGCAAGCACGCCATTACCGTCGCCCCCGTTCCGGCGCGCGTCCATAGAAGTCCGAAAAAAAGCCCTGGAAGGCTTGACCCTCCAGGGCTTTTTTCAATCGACACTGGTGC
>NZ_JBQCHP010000179.1:0-69150 GCF_051954575.1 Dyella sp.
GGACATGCGTCTGCCGCAGGCATGGTCAGGCGCGGCGGGATGGATGGAAGCCCTGCTCGCGACGGTGGTGGTGCTGTGGGGCGGTGCGCCGTTCTTCGCGCGCGGCTGGCGCTCGCTCAAACCGTGGCAACCGAACATGTATACGCTGATCGCGCTGGGTACCGGCGTGGCGTGGCTCTACAGCGCATTGGCGTTCCTGGCGCCGTCGATCTTTCCACTGGGCTTTCGCGACATGCATGGCCGCGTCGGCGTGTACTTCGAATCGGCCGCGGTGATCGTCACGCTGGTGACGCTGGGCGATTTCCTGGAGTGGCGCGCGCGCCGGCGCACCAGCGCCGCGTTGAAGGCTTTGCTGGGCCTGGTGCCGAAAATCGCGCATCGCTTGTCCGACGGCGAAGAGCACGACGTGCCGCTGGATCAGGTGCAGGCCGGCGACGTCTTGCGCATACGTCCCGGCGAAAAAGTGCCGGTGGATGGCATCGTGTTGAGCGGCCACAGCCAGGTGGACGAATCGATGCTCACCGGCGAATCCATGCCAGTAAGCAAGAGCGAAGGCGATCCGCTCACCGGTGGCACGGTCAACCAGCAAGGTGCCTTGACCATGCGGGTGGAGAAAGTCGGCGCCGCCACGGTGCTGTCGCAGATCGTCGCGCAAGTGGCGCAGGCGCAGCGCAGCAAGGCGCCGCTGCAGCGGGTGGCCGATCGTGTGGCCGCGTGGTTCGTGCCGGTGGTGATCGCAGTGGCCGTGCTGGCCTTCGCCGGCTGGACCTGGCTCGGGCCGGAACCGCGCCTGGCGCATGCATTGATCGCCGCGGTGTCGGTGCTGATCATCGCCTGTCCCTGCGCGCTGGGCCTGGCCACGCCGATCTCGATCATGGTGGCGAGCGGCCGCGGTGCGCAGCAGGGTTTGCTGTTCAAGGACGCCGGCGCGATCGAGGCGATGCGCGAGGTCGACACGCTGGTGCTGGACAAGACCGGCACCTTGACCGAAGGCAAGCCGTCGCTCACCACGCTCCTTACGCTGGATCAGCACGAGCGCGCACACCTGCTCGGTCTGGCCGCCAGCCTGGAACAGGCGAGCGAACATCCGTTGGCCAGGGCGATCGTCGCTGCGGCGAAAGACGAGGGCGTGGGTGTTCCCGCGGCCACCGATTTCCAGGCGCACGTCGGTGGCGGCGTTAGCGGGCAGGCGCAAGGGCGGCAGCTGGTGTTCGGCAACGCGCAGCTGATGGAGCAGATGCACGTCATGCTGTCGGCGGAGACGCTGGCCAAGGCCGAACGCCTGCGCGGCGAGGGCGCCACCGCGATGTTCCTGGCCATCGACGGCAAGGCCGCCGGCGTGTTCGGCGTCAGCGATCGCATCAAGGCCGATACGCCGCAAGCGCTCGCCAGCCTGAAGGCAGCCGGCATGCATATCGTGATGCTGACCGGCGATCACGCCACCACCGCGCAGGCGGTGGCGCGCACGCTGGCGATCGACGAAGTGCACGCCGGCGTTTCACCTGCCGGCAAGGCCGCTGTGATCGACAACTTGCGCAAGCAGGGCAGGCGGGTGGCGATGGCCGGTGACGGCATCAACGATGCGCCAGCCTTGGCGGCGGCGGACATCGGCATCGCCATGGGCCACGGCACCGACGTGGCGATGGAAACCGCGCAGGTGACCTTGGTGAAAGGACAGCTCGGCGGCATTTTGCGTGCACGCATGCTATCGGCCGCGACGGTGAAGAACGTTCGCCAGAATCTGTTCTTCGCCTTCGTCTATAACGCGGTTGGCGTACCGCTGGCGGCCGGAGTGCTGTATCCGCTGTTCGGCATCACGCTGTCGCCAATGATCGCGGCGCTGGCGATGAGTCTGTCGTCGGTATCGGTCGTCGGCAATGCGCTGCGCTTGCGCATGCATGGCGATACCCGGATTTCCTCGTAGGTTGGGTAGAGCCCCGGATCAAGTCCGGGGCTCAGCCCAACCTATGTGGGCGTTCTCTGCATCAACGCCCGCCCAACTCTGCACCGGTGGTCGGATTGCTTTCCGTATTCGACGCCGTACGCGTCGCAAACGCTCGCACGCAGGCCTGGTCTTCCGAATCCAGCTTCACCTGCGCGTGGCCGTCGCCGCCGTCCATCGCCACGAACTCATCGATATTGCTGATGTATTTGAAATTCTCGTCGCTGTTCCACGGGCCGCGCGTATCGCCTTCGCCCTGCGAGGTGTTCACGTACACATGCGCAAACCCGTCCTTGCCGGGCAGTTTGCCGGGCGGAAAGTTAGGTTCGATGGCGTAGAGCGCCTTTTCGAACGATAGCTGGTGTGCGATCTCGCGCGTCATCAGGAACCCTAAGGCATCCTTCACACCCGGATCGTCGGTCACGTTGATCAAGCGCTCGTAGATGATCTTCGCGCGCGCTTCGGCGGCGATGTTCGAACGCAGATCGCAGGTGGGGTCGCCGATGGAATCGATGTACGCCGCGCTCCACGGCACACCGCCGGAATTGGTCAGCGCGGGGCCGCCGCCGTAGAGAACCTGCGTGACGTGCGAATCGTTGCCGGCGCCTTGCAATGAGCGATACAGATCCGCGGCCTCGGCCACCCCTTCGGCCAGTTCGCCCTTGGCGCCGCGGTTGAGCATGGCGACGATCGAGCCGATCACCTCCAGATGGCTCAGCTCTTCGGTGGCGATATCCATCAGCATGTCCTTGCGGCCGGGATCTTCCTCGGCCAGGGCCTGGGTGAAGTAGCGCATGGCGGCGGCCAGTTCGCCTTGCGGGCCACCGAATTGCTCCAGCATCAAATTGGCCAGTCCGGGATTGCATTCGGCGACGTGGACGGAATACTGCAACCGCTTGTTGTGAGAAAACATGGTGTGATTCTCCGTAGATCGTATGAGTTGCGGCACCTGGCAGGCAGCCGCTTCGGAGCTTGATGTGTCTTGGGGTCGATGTGCAGTGCGGAGGCGATACACGCTTTCGCGGCGCTAATGTGGGCGCGTAGCGGTCGAGGTGCGGTCAACCGTGTGTCGAGAATGCGCGATCAGAAGCGCAGCAACAGCATCACATTGAGCGCGATCACGAACGCGGCGCAGGCAATCGTCGTCAACCACATCCACGCGCCGCTGCGATCGTTGCCCATGATCTTTTTGTCGCGCACGAACCACACCAGCGCCAGCATCGGAAACGGCAGCGCGATGCTCAGCACCACCTGGCTCAGCACCAGCGCCTGCGTGGCGTTCATGCCGAGATAGACCACCACGAAGCTGGGTAGCATGGTGACCAGCCGGCGGAACCACAGCGGTATCTGCATGCCGACGAAACCTTGCATCACCAACTGCCCCGCCATCGTGCCAACGACCGAGCTGGACAGGCCCGAGGCGATCAGCGACACCAGGAATAACGTCGCCGCGGCCGAGCCGAGCAAGGGCGTAAGGCTGTGATACGCGGCCTGGATTTCGGCCACGTCGCGATGCCCGGCATGGAAAGCGCCCGAGGCCATCAGCACCATCGACACGTTGATCAACCCGGCGATGCCGAGCGCAACGCTCACTTCGATGCTCGAGTAGCGCAACACGCGCTTGCGCTCATGCGGGGATACCGAAGGAAAACGGCGTTGCGTCAGTCCCGAATGCAAAAACAGCGCGTGCGGCATCACCGTTGCACCGATGATGCCGGCGGCGAGCAGCAAGGCTTGCGAATCCTGCCATTGCGGCGCCAGCAACTGGCGGCCGGCGTGCAGCCAATCCACCGGTACGATGAAAAGTTCCAACAGGTACGACAGGCCGACGATGCCCACCAGCGCGCCGATGGCCAGTTCAAGCCGCCGAAATCCACCGCCTTCCAGCAGCAGCAAGGCATACGTCATCACCCCGGTGACCAGCATGCCGGCCCACAACGGCAGGCCAAAAATCAGGGCGATGCCGATCGCGCCGCCAAGAAACTCGGCAAGATCGGTGGCCATCGCGGCGATCTCGCTCACGATCCACATCAGCCCGACCAGCGGCTTGGGAAAATTTTCGCGGCAAAGCTCCGCCAGGTTCCTGCCCGTGACAATGCCCAACCTGGCGGACAAGCCCTGGAACAGCATGGCGATCAGGTTCGCCGCCAGCACCACCCACAGCAGGCCGTAGCCATAGCGCGCACCGGCCTGGATGTTGGTGGCGAAATTGCCCGGGTCCATGTACGCCACCGACACCACGATGGCCGGACCGGCAAACGGCAGCAGCGCGGCCATGCCACGGCGCTTGCCATCCAGCACGGCGCGCATTTCGCGCATGGCCATCTCGTTGGCACGATCGGCGGCAGAGACGTTGTACTTGGCGTCCAAGGTCGCGGTTTCCGGTTGATTGCATGACCGATGCTAGAGAGCGCGCCGTGCAAAGGGTGCGTATGCGTGCATGGAAAACTGCGGTGTCGATGAGTTTGTTCATGCCCCGGCGACAGTCTCTTCCTGCCGAACGATGCATGCTTTTGCGGCAATCCTCCGCGTACGAGGTTGACCCCATGAAAGAGGACACCATTTCCCTGGCGGGCACCACCCGGGCCATCGTCACGGTGCTGCGTACGCTACTGGATGCGCAGCCTGACCAGGACGGCACCTGGGAACGCCTGCGCGCGCAATATCGCCAGGCCATCGCCGGCTACGATGCCGACCCTTCGCTGCTGGGCGAACGTACCTCCTTCGATGAAGTCTTCGACATGCTCGGGGTCGACGTGCATGACGATTTCCGTGTTGTGCGCAGCGTGCGCCACGCCAGCAGACGGTTACCCGATGTCGATACCGCAACGGCCACGCCGACCGATGGCGTGGACGATGCCTCGTTGTATTGACCCCTTTGCAGTGGAAGCGCCGCGCCTTCCGACTCCCCCTCCGACATGACGCGCGCTTCCGCTGCAATCCTCACAGGCGCTTGCCTGCTGATGTTGAACTCTTTTTCACCGCAGCAAGACTTCGAGTACAGATGAGTAACGCCATGATCGCCTGGTGCGACACAAGAGCGTGTCGTGCGCTGTCCTGTTTTTCTTTGGAGTTACAACAATGGCAAATCAAAGTTCAGACAACAATCGCGGTGGACAAGGTGGCGGACGTGGATTCGCCGGCATGGACGAATCGCGGCAACGCGAGATCGCGAGCCAGGGTGGACGTGCGGCGCACGAAAGTGGCCACGCCCATGAGTTTTCCTCAGAAGAAGCCCGCGAAGCCGGCCGCAAAGGCGGTGAGGCGGTAAGCCAGGATCGCCAGCATATGTCCGCCATCGGCCAGAAGGGTGGCGAGGCGGTGAGCGAGGATCGCAGCCATATGGCGGATATCGGCCGCAAAGGCGGCGAAAACAGCCATGGCGGTGGCTCACGTTCCACCGGCGCCAGTTCTCGCGGCGGTAGCAGCGAGCAGCACGCCGAGGCCGGCAGGCAAAGTCACAAGAACACATGACCGGTGACTTTCCCTCCCCTGTATGCAGGGGAGGGAGCCTCTCTTCAGCGCGGTGTGCATGGGCCGGATGGACGTCGTAGGTTGGGGTGCAAACCCCAACGGTCGTCATCTTGACGGCTCGCGCAATTCGTCATTGTCCCCCGTCCATGCATGGCAATGTTGGGGTTTGCACCCCAACCTACAAATGAGGTTACGCCGCGAAAAACGCTTCCTCACGCCACCTTCGACACTAACAACTCCTCAACCCGTATCGGCAAATCCCTGACCCGCACGCCCGTCGCGTGATAAACCCCGTTGGCAATCGCCGCCGCAATCCCCGCCAAGCCGATTTCGCCAATCCCCCGCGCGCCCATCGCGTTGAAGCGCGTGTCGGGATAATCCAGAAACTCCACATCCATCTGCGGCGGCATGTCCGCGTGGCTGGTCATGATGTAGTCGGCCAGGTTGCTGTTCACCACCTTGCCGTTGCGTGCGTCGTACAACGCTTCCTCGAACATCGCCATGCCGATGCCCATCACCACTGCGCCTTCGATCTGGTTGCGGCCGGTGAGCGGATTGATGATGCGGCCGGCGTCGATCACCGTGACCGAGCGCGTGACGCGCAGGCGTGCCAAGTGCGGTTGCCATGCCACTTCGGCGAAATGCGCACCGAAAGAATGGGTGGAGTATTCCTTTTGTTTCTGGCCGAACGTCGCCTTGGCCTTGCCGTGGCCTTCGACTTGCGCGACGCGCGCCTGGTCGAGAATGTCGCGGAAATGCCGGCCCGCAGAGGGGCTTTGATCCTTGCGGTGCACTTTGCCTTCGCTGAAGGCGAGCTGCGTGGCATCCACACCTTTGAAGTGTTCGTCGTCCATGGCGAGCTTGATCAACTGCTCGCCGGCTTGCCCGACCGCTTCGACCAGCGCAGGCACCATCGAGCCGGTGGCCATGGAGCCGCCGGACCACGGGCCAGGCGGAAGATTGCTGTCGCCGATGACGACGTTTACCGCATCGACGTCGACGCCGGTGAGGCCCGCCGCCATTTGCGCGATGACGGTGTAAGTGCCGGTGCCGATATCCTGCGTGCCGCTGGCCACGCGCACACTGCCGTTGTTGAACAGGGTGATTTTCGCTTCCGCATTGAAGCGTTCGGCCATCCAGGTGCAGGCAGCCACGCCCCAGCCGAGCACGCTGTCGCCATCGCGCATGGAGCCGACAGCGGGGTTGCGGCGCGACCAGCCGAACAGTTCGGCGCCGCGCGTAAGGCATTCGGGCAAGTGGCGCGACGAGAACGGGATGTTCTTCATCTCGTCCTTGGCCGGTTCATTCTTCAGGCGAAACTCGATTGGATCCATGCGCAGCGCAATCGCCAGTTCGTCCATCGCCGATTCCAAGGCGAAGGAGCCGGGCACCTTGCCGGGGCCGCGCATGGACGTGCCGACGCCTACGTTGCGTTCGGCGTACGCGCCGGTGACGCGCAGGTTAGGCGTGCTGTAGAGAAAGCCGGTGGCTTCGCCGCAGTCCTCCTGATAATCGGAACCCGGCGAGCGATGGTCGATGTAGTCGTGCTGCAGCGAGACGAGACGGCCGTCCTTTTCCGCAGCGATGCGCAGGCGCTGTTGCGTATGCGGACGATGGCCGACGTTGTGGAACATCATCTGCCGCGATACCACCACCTTCACCGGGCGATGCAGGTCGCGCGCGGCTGAAGCCGCCAACAGGGCTTGTGGCCACGGCCATAGTTTGCCGCCGAAGCCGGTGCCGAGAAATTCGGTGATCACGCGTACGTTGTCGGTGGGCACGCCCAGCATCTGCGCCATCACCGAGCGGTAATTCATGATCGCCTGCGTGGTTTCGTAGAGCGTGAAATGCGTGCCGTCCCACAGCGCCACGCTGGCGTGCAGTTCGATCGGGTTATGCGTTTCGGTGGGCGTGCTGTAAGTTTCGTCGACCTTTACTGGCGCGCGCGCGTAGGCGCCGTCGGGATCGCCGCGTTCGGTCTGCGTTTCTGGCGATTTTTCCGCGCTCAGCCTGGTGGACACGGAAGGCGCTTGCACATCGGTATAGGTCACCTTGACTGCATTGGCCGCCGCCAGCGCTTGTGCGTAAGTGTCGGCCACGATAAATGCCACATATTGGCCGTAGTAGCGGATGCGATCGTCGTCCAGCGGCGGGCGCTTTTCATCGATCATCGCCTTGCTGGCCTTGGATACCTGATAGAACGTGCCGATGTTTTCGTGCGTATAGATTTTCTGCACGCCGGGCATGCGCGCGGCCGCCGTGCTGTCGATGCTGGCGATGCGTCCGTTCGCAATGGTGGCGCATACCGGCACGCCCCAGAGCATGTCCGCAAAGGCGAAGTCGGAGCTGTAGCGCGCGGCGCCGCTTACTTTCAGCGGTCCGTCGATGCGCTTGTGCGCACGGCCGACGACGGGCAGGGTGGTGAGGTTCTCGCGTTGCGCCATGACGGTTCCTCAAGCGGTGACCTGGGTGAGCGCGTGCGCAAGGCAGCGCCGGGCCAGCTCCAGCTTGAAGCCGTTCTGGCTTTGCGGCTTGGCGTTCGCCAGCAGCGCCTGCGCGGCGTGCTCGAACACGGCCGGCGACGGCGCCTGCCCGGTGAGCACGCGTTCGGCTTCGTGCGAACGCCAGGGACGCGTGGCGATGCCGCCCATCGCGATGCGTGCGTTGGCGATCTTTCCATCTTGCATCGTCACGACCACTGCCGCGGACGCAAGTGCGAACTCGTAGGATGCGCGGTCGCGCAGCTTCAAATAGTGCGACCGTGTACCTGCCTGCGGTTTCGGCAGCAGCACGTACGTAATGAGATCGCCGGGTTCCATCACGGTTTCCACCTGCGGCGTATCACCCGGAAGCAGGAAGAACTCGTCGATGGGGACGCTGCGCTCGCCCTTGCGTCCCTGGATCACGATGGTGGCTTCCAGCGCGGTCAGCGCGACGTTCATGTCCGAAGGGTTGGTGGCGATGCAATGCGGACTCACGCCAAGAATCGCCAGGTTGCGGTTGTAGCCTTCGATGGCCGGGCAGCCGCTGCCGGGTTCGCGCTTATTGCATGCGCTGGCGGTATCGCGAAAGTACACGCAGCGCGTGCGTTGCAGCAGATTGCCGCCGGTGGTGGCCATGTTGCGCAACTGGCCGGATGCGCCCGCCAGCAGTGCCTGCGACAGCACCGCATAATTGCGTTCCACCTCCGGCAGCACGGCAAGATCGGCATTGCGCACCAGCGCGCCGATCTTCAGGCGGCCGTCCGCCGTGGTTTCCACTCTATCCAGCGGCAGATGATTGATGTCGACGACTTGCGCGGGACGCTCCACGTCCAGCTTCATCAGGTCGACCAGCGTGGTGCCGCCCGCCACGTAGCGCACCTCTGCGCCTTGCTGCGCGGTGGATGCGTGCGCGCCGGCCTGGATCGCCTGCTGGATGTCGCTTGCACGGGAAAAGGCGAATGGCTGCATGTCGAACCTCGCTCAGCCGCGCCGTACCTGCTTGATGGCGGCCAGAATGTTGCGATATGCGCCGCAACGGCAGATGTTGCCGCTCATCGCTTCGCGCAGTTGCGCATCGGAGTCGCCCCATTTTTCCTTCAGCACAGCCACCGCGGACATGATTTGGCCGGGCGTGCAATAGCCGCACTGGTAGCCGTCGTGATCGACGAACGCCTGTTGCATGGGATGCAATGCGCCAGGCTGGCCGAGGCCTTCGATGGTGGTCACCTCATCGCCGTCGTGCATCGCGGCCAGGCTCAGGCATGCATTCACGCGGCGACCGTTGACGTGCACGGTACACGCGCCGCACTGGCCGTGATCGCAACCTTTCTTGGTGCCGGTCAGCTGCAATTCGTCGCGCAACGCATCCAGCAAGCTCATGCGATTGTCGACGGTGAGTTCCCGCGGCTTGCCGTTGACGACCATGCTCACGTGCGTGCGCATGTCCTCGTGGCGGGGCGATTGCTCATGCGCCTCGCCATGCACGGCGCTTGCGTGGGCGCTGGACCATCTGAATCCGGAAGCCATGCCAGTCATCCCGATCATCTGCAGAAAATTTCGGCGGCTGAATGCAGGCTCCGGCGGATCGGTTGGATGCTCAGGCATGCCGCTTTCCCTCGCTGCGAAGGTGACGGGGATTCAACCGTACTTGCGGTTAGGGTGATGTGCAGGGCAGGCCAATGGCGCGGCCAGATCAGTCGCGATCCGGCGCACCCAACGGAAAGAGCGGACGATACGGCCGCGCCTCGTCCACCGCGCGTGCGAAGGACGGACGCGCAAGCAGGCGCTTGCGATACGCGAGCAGATGGCCGAACGCCGGATCGATGCGATGCGTCCAGTCCGCATAGAACAGCGCCGGCGCCGCGCTGCAATCGGCCAGGCTGAAGCTGTCGCCGGCGGCCCATTCGCGATCGGCCATGGTTTTGTCCAGCCAAGCGTAGGCGGTTTCGAGCGCCTTGCGCGCTTCGCGCACGCCATGCGCATCGCGATCGGCTTCCGCACGCAGCGCATCGGACACGATCTTCTGCTGCGGCGCGAATACGTACAGGTCGAAACAGCGATCCATGAAGCGGACTTCCAGTGCATCGCGTGGATTTGCCGGGAGCAGCGACACGGGGCCAGGATGATGCAAGGCGAGATGCTCGATGATGATGGTCGATTCCATGATCGGCGTATCGCCATCGACCAGCAGCGGGAAGCGCTGGAACGGCCACATCGCGGCGAACTCGGCGTAGTGCTGCGGTTGTTCGCTCGACAGTACGCGCCACTCGAAGGGGACGCCGTTTTCGTAGAGGGCGATCAGTACTTTCTGGCAGTAGGAGGAGAAGGGGTGGGCGTATAGCTTGAGGCTCATCGTGCGTTCCTGTGGTGGTGTCTATCCGTGCGACGAGTGGGAATTAGCAGAATCGACAAAATATCCTCACCGTCATTCCGGCGAAGGCCGGAATCCATGCTTCGTCCTGGCGATGGATTCCGGCCTTCGCCGGAATGACGATGGGGCGAGAGTGGAGTAAGGAGAAACGTTTAGCTCACCAAGTAAAAAGGCCGCCATTCCAAAGAACAGCGGCCTTCAATCAACCAACGTAAATCCCTAAGCGTTACATCCCCAGCACGCTTTCCGCCTTCGTATACGGCAGGTTGTGCGCCTGCGCCACCGGCTCGCAGGTGACCTTGCCTTCGAACACGTTGAGGCCATTGCGCAGATGCACGTCTTGCTGCAGCGCCTTCTGCCAGCCGTGGTTGGCCAGCGCGAGCGTAAAGGGCAGGGTGACGTTGTTGAGCGCAAACGTGGAGGTGCGCGCCACCGCGCCCGGCATGTTGGCCACGCAGTAATGCACCACGCCGTCCACCACATAGGTGGGATCGGAGTGCGTGGTGGCGTGCGAGGTTTCCACGCAGCCGCCCTGGTCGATGGCGACGTCCACGATCACCGCGCCCGGCTTCATCGTGCGCACCATCTCGCGCGTCACCAGCTTGGGCGCCGCGGCACCCGGCACCAGCACCGTGCCGATCAAGAGGTCGGCGCGGCGCACCAGTTCCTCGATCGCCGAGCGGGTGGAGAACACGGTGGAGATCGAGGTGCCGAACTGCGTGGCCAGGCGCTTGAGCGCTTCGGCCGAGCGGTCCACCACGGTCACCTTCGCGCCCATGCCCACCGCGATGCTGGCCGCGTGCGAACCGGACACGCCACCGCCGAGAATCACCACTTCGGCCGCGGCCACGCCGGGCACACCGCCGAGCAGCACGCCACGTCCACCCTGGGCTTTTTCCAGCGCATGCGCGCCAACCTGCGGCGCCAATCGGCCGGCCACTTCGGACATCGGCGTCAGCAGCGGCAGCGAGCCGTTCGATGCGGTGACGGTTTCGTAGGCGATGCAGATGGCGCCGGAATCGATCAGGTCGCGGGTCTGCTCCGCATCGGGCGCCAGGTGCAGGTAGGTGAAAAGGATCTGGCCCTTGCGCAGCTTCTTGCGCTCCACCGCCAGCGGCTCCTTCACCTTCACGATCATGTCGGCGTCGGCAAAGATCTGGTCGGCGCTGTCGACGATGGTGGCGCCAGCGGCGACGTAATCGGCATCGGACAGCCCGGCGCCCACGCCGGCGTCCTTCTGCACCATCACCTGATGGCCGTGGTGTACCAGTTCCTGCACAGACGAGGGGACCAGGCCCACCCGGTATTCATGGTTCTTGATCTCTTTCGGTACACCGATGCGCATGACTGGTTCTCTCGACAGATGGTAGGAAAAGGTGGCGGCGCCAGCCTTCCGCGACCGGCGCGGCGCGCAGTATGATCGAGCTGTTGCGCAATTTCTCGCTCATTACGCCGATGAATCGGCCAATTTTTCGCATTAACTGCGAATAATGAACGCAAAGATAGAATTTATGACGAATCCTTTTTCGCCCCTGGACGAACGCGACCGCGCCATCCTCCGGTTGCTGCAGGAAGACGGTCGCTTGGCCAATGCCGAGCTGGCCCAGCGGATCAATCTTTCCCCCTCCGCCTGCCTGCGCCGGGTGAAGCTGCTGGAGGAGCGGGGCCTGATCTCCCGTTATGTGATGCTGCTGGACGAAAAGGCTGCCGGCCTGTCAGGCACCGCCTTCGTGCTGGTGACGCTGGACCAGCAAGGCCGAGCGGCGCTCGACGCCTTCGAGGTGGCGATCCAGAAACATCCGGAAGTCACCGAATGCTGTCTGCTGGCCGGCGCGGCCGACTACATGGTCCGTGTGGCATATGCCGACTCGGCGGATTTCGAACGCATCCATACCGAGATCCTCACCCAATTGCCGGGCGTGGTGCGCGTGCAGTCGACGCTGGCCTTGCGCACAGTGAAGCGCACCACTGCGCTGCCGGTGTAACGCTAGACTTAAGGCAACACTGATCAAGTATCACCGTCGTCACCAGCCCTGTATGTCCGCCTGCCGCAGGTACCCGTCACTACAGACGGCCAGTCTGCCTTCGCCGACGGCCCTATGGCCTGCGAACAGACAGGGCTGGTGACGACGGTGATACTTGATCAGTGTTGCCTTAAGCACATACTTCCGATGGGAACCCACGCATGGCACGCGACCCAGGACTCGAAGAGCTGTTGAACGAAGAGCTGCAGGATGAGCGCGGCCTTACCGGCAAGGCCATGTTCGGCGGCTGGGCATGGCTGTTGAACGGCAACCTGCTGTGCGGCGCCCGCAAGGACGGCTTGCTCGTGCGGCTGGGCAAGGGCAACGACGCCTGGGCGCTGAAGACGCGCGGCGTGGTGCCGATGATCATGGGCGAGCGCCCTATGCATGGCTGGGTGCGCGCGGCGCCGGAAGCCTATGGCGACGATGCGCTACGCCGAAAGCTGCTGGATGCGGCGCTCGCATTCGTCCGTTCGCTGCCCGAAAAGTAGATTGGGATGCCAACCCAGCTATCGCATCGTGTCGATTACGAACGGTTCAACAGCGGCGTCACCACCTGATCCAGGCGTTGCTGCGTCCACGCCGGTTGCTTGTCCTTCCAGCCGTTGTCGACCAGCTTGCCATTGCGATCGATGGTGAAATTCACCGGCAGATGCCAGATGCGTCCGTAGCCGGGCACATGCGGATCGCCCAGCAGGCCGACCGGAAAACGCAAGCTGCCGGCGACCTTGCGCACCTGGTCGAGATTGTCCGGCCCGTCGAGGCTGAAACCGAGCACCACCAGTCCGTCCTTGGCGTGTTCGCTGGCGTAGCGCGAGAGCAGGGGCAGCTCGTCGCGACATGGATCGCACCAGGTGGCCCAGAACGTGAGGATCACCGTTTTGCCGCGCAAATCGTGCAAGGCGATGTGCTTGCCTTCGAGCGTGGTGAGCGTGATGTCGGGCGCGGGTTGGCCGATGACCAGGTCGTTGGCGAATGCGGTGTGCGCAACCAGGCACAGCATCAGTGCGATGCATGTGCGCGATAGAAACGTGTTGAGTAGTTTGGACATGAGTTGTCGTTCATTCTTGCCGATACGTTCCCTCCCCTACGCGTAGGGGAGGGTTAGGGTGGGGTGAGGCAACCTCGCAATGCACGTCAAATGTGCGGCAAGCCTGAACAACCCCACCCCAGCCCTCCCCCCGGATCAAGTCCGGGGCAGGCTCTGCAAGCAGGGGAGGGAGCCTAAAGTCGCATGCTCACGCCCACCGTTCCCGTCCATCCCGGAAACACCTGATAGCCCTGCAGGCGGCTGTAAATCGGCACCTGCACAAAGGCATACACCTGCAGGTTGCTGCTTACGCTCGCGCTGATGCCGGGGCTGAGATAGGCCACGGTACCTTCGGTATCCGGCACGTCGGCGAGGTAACCCTGGTCGGCCATCTTGTGCGACCAGTTGAGCTGCAACTGCGGTACCCAGTTGGCATGCGCTTCATAACGCAGGCCCACGCTGACGGTAGTGAGGTTGCCGGGACGATAGTCGGCGCCCGGCCGGTTGAGGTTTTCCTTTACCGCGGCCTGGAATTGCGCGCTGGCGAATGCATCGAAGTCCTGGCTCACCGGCTGGTAGTAATACGCGCCAGCGATCAAGTCGGTGCTGCCGGTACCGGCCTGCAGATCCGTATCCAGCGATTGACCCATGCCGGGGCCGTTACGAAACGTGACCGGATGGCCGACAAGATTACCGTCCACGTCCTGTCCGCCGTAATTACCGGTAGGCAGCTTTACGCCGAACTGCACGCCCAGGTTGTGCATCGGCAAAAAGCCCTGGTAATTGGCCAGGATCTTGATGTCACCCAGGCCGGCGACGTGCGCGCCGCTGAGCTGGTCCGGCGCGGTTTGCGCCGGCGTGTAAGGCTGCAACTGCGTGCCATAGGTGCTGTGATCGCGGATCACGTACGGCACGATCATGCTTACGCCCCAGTCCGCATTGAAGCGATACATCGCGGTGAGGTTGATGTAGCGGTTGGTGGTGTTCTTCTCGATTTCTCCGCCGCCCAGCGCGGGATTGGCCGGCTGGTCGACCACTTGTTCGGCCGTGGCCTTGCGGCTGCCATGGCGCAGCTGGTTCTGGTCGATATAGGTGTAATCGAGATTGATGCGCCAGCCGGACATGGTGGAATAACCGGTGGCGGCGTCGGTGCTGAGCGTGCAGCCGCAGGTTGCGCACGCCTGCACGGCTGGCGGCAATGCAGTGGCGGCAAGCAATGCGGCAAGCGTCAGGCGCTGACGCGATCGCACGCGGGTGGCGCGTGGGAGTGGATGAGGACTCATCGAAAGGAAACTCCTGTACCGTTGCCGCCTTCCAAGACGGCAACGCAATCAAGGCGGGCCGCGGGCAATGGCCGCGCGCGACGCATCGCACACGCTGCCCGCAGCGTTATCAGTGCGCATGGCGGGCACGGCACGATGGCCGGCCAACGTCCATGCGTAGCGTGTCAGCTCAGGTGCGGCGGGCCACGAGGAGCGGCGCTGAGACGTGGCGATGCAGGCGTGTCGTCGCTGCGATGAATGGATGCCGGCGGCAAGGCGGGCGCGACCGGTGCCAGATAGACCACCGTGCCGGAAGCGAGCAGCGGTGTGTGATTGAGCAGTACGCAATAGCTGCAGCGCTCGGTCGGATCGGCCGGTGCCTGCGGGTGTCTGGTAGCGTCGGCCTGGTGAACCGGGCAATCGCCCTCGGCGGCGGAAGTGGCCGCGCCGGCCATGCTTCGCGACAGCACCGGCATCACCACGATCAAGGCCATGGCCAGCATCGCCAGCCATGTCACGGATCGAAGCGGACGCCTGCCTTGCAGCACGTTGGGTTCCCTGGAGGATGAGTGCGGTAGACGCGTAAGCGTAGCATGTGGCTATGCGTGCGGCTTGCATAAGATGCCGCAGCTGGGAGCGGCATGTCTGTCTATTTAGGCGAGCCCCATAGCACCTCACCGTCATTCCGGCGAAGGCCGGAATCCATTTATATCCATGCGAGATACATGTCGATTCAATGAAGCTCTGCGCAACGGCCAGCATGGACTCCGGCCTTCGCCGGAATGACGGTGAAGTGAGATTGATGGTTATGTTGAAACACCAGACGATGCGCTCCGTAGCATGTCGTCAATCACTCAACCACTTCACGCATCACTCGGCTTCCCCGTCACCGCCGAAATCGGCTTCTCCGGCGCCGGCTTGCGCATCCCTTCACCCAACGCGAGCAAGCCTTGCACCAATGGCGAAAGCGCATGCCATGTCTCTTCATCCTTCAGCGCTTTGTACAACCCACGCACGCCAGGCGGTTCTTTCTGAGCTGGAGGTTCTTCCGCCGCAGCCAGCAGCGCATCTTTCACCGTGCTGGTGATCTTGTAGAAGCGCGAGGGTGGAATCTGTCCAAGCATCATCAGCAGGGCGGCGATGTTCTGCACTGCGTAGCGCGAGCTTTCCAGATTGAGGCCTTCGAAAAGTATGCCGACGATATCCTGCCTGCCGGCGGCAAGATCGTTGGCCAAACGCAGCAACCCGGAACCGTGCAGGGTTTCCAGCAACTGCTCCAATTCCTCGCGCGCGGTGGGGCCGATCGTTGGCGGCTTGGGCTGATAGCTGATGGGTTCGGCCATAAGGATGCCCTGATCTATTCCACGTACCCGTCACCGCACTGTATGCGCGCCTCGAGGTTTTTACGTGGTGAAGGCAGACTGGCTGTCTGTCTCGGCACTGTGGCGCAGCGAGGCGCGCATACAGTGCGGCCCCAACATTCCGAGTTAAATGACGGGGTGACGTCCAGAAGGCCCGCAGGCTGCGCCGCGCGGCTTGCACGCGGGGAGGGCACATGGATGTGCCCGGCTTTGAGGAGCGAGGAACAGACGGCCAGTCTGCCCTGCGCCACGCAACACACCCTGCGAGCCTTCTGGACGTCATGCCGGGTGCGTGGAATAGATCAGGGCATCCTTAAAGTGTCTCGGGATGTTCGATGGTGCTCGGCGGTTCTTCGTATTCGGCGCGCTGCCATTTCTGTTCCGCATCGGGCCCCAGGTTCGGCGTGCGTTTGCCGTAGCGGTGATTGCGATACGGCAATGGCGGTTCGCCTTTCGGTTGCGGCAGTTTCTCGATACGCACGGCCAGTTCCTTGTAGGCGGGCGTGTTGACCTCCGCATCGTGATGCTCGCCGGTCAGCATGTTGACGCCGGGCTTGGAGTGATGGATAGGCAGGTACATGGTTTTGCCGCTGACGCGATCGGTGACGGTGGCGCGCACGTCCACCTGCGCGCGGCGCGAGATGATGCGCAGCCAGGTGCCGTCCTCGATGCCATGTTCGGCCGCGAGTTCAGGGCTGATTTCCACGAACCAGTGCGGTGATTCGTGCCGCACGCGCGGGCCGCGCCCGGTCTGGTTGGTGGACTGGAAATGTTCCAGCAGGCGGCCGTTGTCGAGCAGGATGTCGAACGTGGCGTCGGCTTCTTCGGCTGGCGCTTCCCACTTCACTGGATGCAGCTTCGCCTTGCGATCGGGGAAATGAAAACCGTCGGTGTAGAGCAGGGGCGTGTCAGTGCCGTCTTCCTTCACCGGCCACTGCAGCGATTTCCAGCCTTCCAGGCGTTCGTAGCTGACGCCGGCGAACATCTTCGCGATGCCGGCGCATTCGGCCATGATCTGCGACGGATGCGTATAGCCCCAATCGTGGCCAAGCTGTTTGGCCAGTTCGGTAAGGATCTGCCAGTCGGGCCGGCTGTCGCCGAGCGGCTCCATTGCCTTGTAGAAGCGTTGGATGCGGCGCTCGGTGTTGACGAAGCTGCCGTCCTTTTCCACGCTAGTGCAGGCGGGCAGGATCACGTCGGCGAATTCCGCGGTGCGGCTGGGGAAGATGTCCAGCACCACGAAGAATTCGAGCTGTTTGAACGCCTTGATCACGTTCTGCGTATCGGCATCGGAAATGGCGGTTTCCTCGCCGATCACCATCATCGCTTTCACTTCGCCCTTGGACGCCTTCTCCACCATGCTGAAGTTGTCCAGCCCCACTTCATCAGAAAGATGTTCCGGCGGCACGCCCCAGGCCTTGGCCCAGCGTTCGCGCGCCGCCTGGTCGGTGACTTTTTCGTAGCCCGGATACACGTTCTTCAGGCAACCGAAATCGCTGGCGCCCTGCACGTTGTTGTGGCCGCGCATGGGATAACCGCCGGTGCCCGGGCGGCCGTAATTGCCGGTGACCAGCAACAGGTTCGACAAGGCCGTGCTGGTGTCCGAACCGTGGCTGTGCTGCGTGATGCCCATCGCCCACAACAGGCAGACCGACGGCGCGTGCGCGATCATCTCCGCCGCTTGCACGATCTGCGCTCGCGGAAGACCGGTAGTGCACTCGGCGAATTCCAGCGTGAACGGTTCCAGCGATGCGCGGAATTCGTCCAGGCCATTGACGTGCGTGCGGAGAAACACCGTGTCTTCCAGGTCGTGATCGAAGATGTAGCGCGCAGTGGCGCAGGCCCACGCCAGGTCGGTGCTGCTTTTTACCCTCAGATGGATGTCTGCACGCGCCGCCATCTCGTGCTTGCGCGGATCGACCACGATCAGCTTCTGCCCGCGCAGCTTGTGCGCCGCCTTGATGCGCGCGGCGATCACCGGATGGCATTCGGCAGTGTTGGAGCCGACCAGGATCACCAGCGCAGCCGATTCGATGTCCTTGATCGAGCCGGCATCGCCGCCGTAACCCACGGTGCGGAACAGGCCCTGCGTGGCAGGGTTCTGGCAATAGCGCGAGGAATTGTCCACGCTGTTGGTGCGGAAGATCAGTCGCGCGATCTTCTGCGTCAGATATGCTTCTTCATTGCTGGCCTTGCTGGAGCCGATAAAGCCGATCGATTTCGGCCCATGCCGGTCGTGGATCTGCTTGAGCCGCTTGGCGACCAGGTCCAGCGCCTCGGCCCAGGTGGCTTCGCGGAATTGGCCGTTCTCGCGGATCAGCGGGGTGGTGAGGCGTTCCTTGGCGTTGACGAAATCCCACGCGAACTTGCCTTTTATGCACGTGGAAATGCCATTGACCGGGGCCTGTTCCACCGGCTGCACTTTCAATATCTCGCGTCCGCGCGTCCACAGCTCGAACGCGCAGCCCACGCCGCAGTAGGGGCACACTGTTTTCGTGCGCTTGATTTCCTGTTGCCGCAAGGCGACGTCGATCTTGGAAATGGCGGTGATCGGCGGCGCGCCGGTCGTATCCTCCAGCGCCTTGATGAAGTCGATCATCGAGCGCTTGGTATCGGCCTTGATCGCGGTGAAGGGGCCGGCATCCGGTTGCAGCGTGCGTTCCAGCAGGGCATTGCAGGGGCATACGGTGACGCAGTGCCCGCAGGAGACACAGCTGGACTCGCCGATCGGCTTGCCGGCATCCCACAGTACGCGCGGATGCGGGTTGCTGTAGTCGATGCTCAGCGTCTCGTTGACTTCGACGTTCTGGCACGCTTCCACGCAGCGTCCGCATAGGATGCACTGATCCGGGTCGTAGGTATAGAACGCGTTGGATTCGTCTTTTTTGTGTGGTTTTCGCGTGAATTTGTAACGCTGGATGGCGATGTCCATGTTGGCGAAGGTGTTGTGCAACTCGCAGTCGCCGGTATTGTTTTCGCACACCGTGCAATACAGCTCGTGCTTGGCGAGGATGCGATCCATGGCTTCCTCGCGCGCCTTCAGCGCCGCGGGCGAATCGGTCATGACGACGTCGCCCGCCTGGACTGTGGCAGCGCAGCTGCGCACCAGTTTGCCGTTGACCTCCACCATGCAGGTGTCGCAGGTTTGCAGCGGGCCCAGCGTTTTCAGATAGCAGACATGCGGGACGTCGATGCCCAGCCGCGTAAGGCCGTTCAGCAAGTTATCTGTGGATGGAAGTTTGTGTTCGAACCCATTGATAAGTACGTTGCAGGCGTCATCTGACATGGAAAGCTCGGCCTCGATGCATCGGTAGGCGCCTGTGCACGGATTACATCAGCGCGTCCCTGCTGTTTTGCCACCGTTGTCGTATGCGGTGCGATGAGCGAGGGTGACGCGAGGGTGAAGCGCTTGGGGATGTATGCCTGCTTGCACTTCCCAAAATGAGCAACATGTACTTACATGAAGCTTGCTTGAGGTTCACAATCGGAGCACGCACAGGTGTCCATTGTGCGTGCGACCGACGATGACACTTTGCAAACCTTTGACGTACAACGCTGGCTGCGTTCTTGCAGGGGAGGATGCCGTGTTTTCTTCATCGCTTCTTCACATTTTCGCTCCATGGTTATGACGGCTTAAAGGCGCATGGCAAACCTATCTACGAAGATTGCCGCTACTTCTCTTTCATCGCAGGCTGCTGAAAACAGGTACCGTCTGATGGTCGAGTCGATCAGGGACTACGCCATTTTCATGCTCGATACGCGCGGCGTGGTGGTCAGCTGGAACCGCGGCGCAGAACGCATGACCGGCTATCGTGCGGACGAGATGATCGGCCAGCACATCGAATGTTTTTATTCATTGCGGGATCGGGACGAAAACCTTCCGCGTCGCGAGCTGGACATCGCCCGCAACGAGGGGCGCCATGAATGCGAAAACTGGCGTCTGCGCAAGGACGGGCAACCCTACTGGGCGCATGCGGTGACCGAGCCGGTGCATGACGAAAACGGCGCGCTGACCGGCTTCGTGAAAGTCGTGCGCGCGCTTCCCGAGCGCAAGGAAGCCGACAAGACCTTGCGCCGCAGCCAGGAGCAGTTCCGCCTGCTGGTGCAGAGCGTGACCGACTACGCGATCTTCATGCTGGACAAGGATGGCCATGTGTCCAGCTGGAACTACGGCGCCGAGCGCATCAAGGGCTACCGGCCCGAGGAAATCATCGGCAAGCATTTCTCCTCGTTTTATACCCAAGCCGACCGCGACGCGGGCGAGCCGCAGAAAAACCTGGCGCGCGCCGCCATTCACGGGCGCGTGGAAACCGAAGGTTGGCGCGTACGCAAGGACGGCACCCGCTTCTGGGCGCATGTGATCGTGGACCGCATCCTGGACGACAACGGTGAATTGATCGGTTTCGCCAAGATCACGCGTGACGTGACCGAGCAGCGCGAAGCGGCGCAGGAGCTGGACCGCGCACGCGAGGCGTTGTTCCAGTCGCAGAAGACCGAAGCCATCGGCAAGCTCACCGGGGGCGTGGCCCACGATTTCAATAATCTGTTGATGGTGATCCAGAGCTGCCTGGACATGATGGAGCTGAAGCTGCCGCAGGATTCGCCGCTGCGCCGGCTGGCGCAGAACGCGCAATCGGCGGTGCAGCGCGGCGCTGCGTTGACGCAGCGCATGCTGGCCTTTGCGCGCAAGCAGGAATTGCGCGTGGCGCCGGTGGACATCGTGTCGCTGGTGGCCAACATGACCGAACTGCTGCGCCGCTCGCTGGGTCCGCAGGTCAATATCCGCACCATGTTCCCGGCCGCGCTCAATGCCGTGAAAACCGATGCGAACCAGCTCGAGCTGGCGCTGATGAACCTGTCGGTGAACGCGCGCGACGCCATGGACGAAGGCGGCAACCTGACCATTGCCGCGCGCAACGTCACCATCAACGCCACGCATTCCACGCGGCTCGCGCCCGGCGACTACGTCTGCCTTTCGGTTACCGACGAAGGCGAGGGCATGGACGAGGAAACGCTGGCGAAGGCGACCGAACCGTTCTTCACCACCAAGGGCGTGGGCAAGGGTACGGGCCTGGGTCTGTCGATGGTGCACGGCCTGACCGAGCAATCGGGCGGGCGCCTAGTGATCAAGAGCAGCAAGGGTTTCGGCACGCGGGTGGAGATGTGGCTGCCCAGCGTGGCTCCGCAGACGGCGCACGACACGGGCGATACGACGGTGGTGCTGGTGTCGACCAAGCCGACACATGCCGCGCGCAGCCTGCGCGTGGTGATCGTGGACGACGATCCGCTGGTGCGCACCACCTCCGGCGCGGTGCTGCAGGATATGGGGCATCGCGTGACGGAAGTGGCCTCCGCCGAGGAGGCATTGCAGATACTGGAAAGCAGCCAGGACGTCGACGTCCTGATCACCGACCACGCGATGCCGGGCATGACCGGCGCCCAGCTCGTCAGCGAGGTCAATATCCGCTGGCCCACGCTGCCGGTGGTGCTGGCGACCGGGTATGCGGAAATTCAAGAAGACTTGAGTGACGGGGCGACGCGCTTGTCCAAGCCGTACGATCGCCTGGGCTTGACCGAAGCGATTGCCAAGGCGGTGGAAGATCGGCGGGTGCATGCTTGAGTGAGCGTTCGGTACTTGCTACGCATCGCCTGATGTGGTGATTCGCAAATAACTTTCTGAGTGAGCTCCTCTCCCTCCGGGACCCGATTAGCGTCGGATCTCAGCTGTGCGATTGAACGCTCCCTCCCCTGCGAAGTAGGGGAGGGCTGGGGTGGGGTCAGGCAACCCCGCGATGAGTCCGTGCTGTGCGGCAAGCTCGTGCAACCCCACCCTAACCCTCTCTTGCACGCAGGGGAGGGAACACATGCCGGCAAGCTGAGATTCGACGCAGGTCCCGGAGGGAGAGGGGCTTATGCGTAGGACTGCCGCACTTATTGTCTCGTTCCAAGAGCAATTCCTAACCAGCCGCACTACAAACTCCTAACGGTGCTTAGCGCAGATTAAATACCCGGGCAGCGACCGCTGCCGCGGGCAACCGTAAGCGTGGTGGAGGCCCTTTCATGAACACCCCTGGTTTCACGTCCCCCGGCAGGTCTCCGGGGTCGCCGCAGTCGCTGTGGCATATGTGTTCGGACTACATCAGCCGCATCGTGCATCCGGCCGCCAAAACCCCGCCGGTGCGCACGCGTCGGCAGGAACTGCTCGCCGCCCAGGAACAGAAACGCCGCGAGCAGCGCGCGCACGTGCTGGAATTGCTGCGCGAAGTGAAGGACAAGCATCAGCAAGAATCACACGATCGCGACAAGCTGCAAGCTTGACGCCACGTTTCGTGCCGGCCCGCCTCGTGACGGGCCGGCCACATCCCCTTTACGGCACGTCGTCCAAGCTCACCTCCGTTCAAGCGATAGCGGATAGCGACATGGGACGTTCGGCCGAACGCGTCTACACCAGCCCCAGCGACATTGCCCAGCTCGAGAAATGGGTGGACGAGTTGGCCGTGAATGCGGCCGTGCGCATCGTCAAGCACGATGGCGCAACGGTGGAGGGCGTGGTGAGCGTCACGCCCACGGTGCAGCTGTTTCTGGACCCCAACGACCAGGAAGGCATGAATGGCGTGGTGCGCCTGATCGACCGGAACCGGCCGGATTGGGATGGCTTGGTATGGCTGGGGGATATTCGCGATATCCAGCATCTGGATTCGGTGCGGATGGGGACGAGCAAAGCGTAGGTTGGAGTGCAAGCTCCAACATCTCGGTGCATGCGTGCATGGCATTGTTGGGGTTTGAACCCCGATATATCCCCACGTTTTTGAGCGTGGTTCCGAGGGAAAGCCAAGATCTACACTGATCTCGTTTCAAAGCGAGTCGTCATTCCGGCGAAGGCCGGAATCCAGTTTGAATACGTCGTGCGCAGCACACAAAACCATTTATGGGGTGTGCTTCGCACGCCATTTTTGACTGGATTCCGGCTTTCGCCGGAATGACGACGCTATTTTTTGTCGATTAGAAAGAATGCAACCTACGGATTCTTCGGGTATCAAAAAGCAAAAACGTGGGGATATAGGGTTTGCACCCCAACCTACGTCGTTCCTGGCGACGCCGGCGGATCCATCCAATGCGCCATCGGCGCGGGGCTGCCCAAAAGATAGCCTTGTCCCATTTCACAGCCCATGCTCACCAGCGTTTCCAGTTGCGCCTGGGTTTCGATGCCTTCGGCGATCACCTGGATATTGAGCGCATGCGCCAGGGCCAGGATCGCGGCCACCACGGTTGTGCTGTTGCTGCTGCCGGCCTTGTCCAGTTCGTGCACGAAGGCGCGGTCGATCTTCAGCATGCGCAAAGGCAGGGAGTGCAGATAGCTGAGCGAGGAGTACCCGGTGCCGAAATCGTCCAGTGCCGCGCCCACACCCGCATTGCGCAGGCGGTCGAGCACGGCGCGCACGCTTTCGGGGTTGTCCAGCAGCGCGCCTTCAGTCACTTCGGTGATCAGGCGAGAGGGCGAGAGGCCGGTGCGCTCGAGCATTTTCATCACGCGCACGTCGAAGTCGACATGGCGCAAATGCAGTGCCGAAACGTTGAAGGTGATGAATGAATCGTTCAAGCCGTGCTGGGCTAGCAATCGGCAGCTGAGTTCGAACAGGCGCCAGTCGATCGCTTCGATCAGGCCGCTGTCTTCGGCGATTTTTACGAAATCCGACGGTCGCAACAGACCGCGCTGCGGATGGTTCCACCGGATCAGCGCTTCGTAGCCGACCACCTTGCCGTCGTTGAGCTGGCAGATCGGCTGGAAGTGCGGCTCGAACTCGTTCTGCCGCAGCGCCTTGCGCAGCTCGCTTTCCATCGCGAGTACGTCCACCATGCCCTTGGCCAGTGCCTCGTCGAACACCACGAAGCGTTTGCGGCCCAGTTCCTTGGCCTGGTACAGCGCCATGTCCGCATCGCGGATCAACTCGTCCGCATCCAGGTAGCTGGAATCGCCGCAAGCGATGCCTACGCTGACGGAGGGTTCCAGTTCTTTGCCGGAAATGCGCAGCGGCGTCGCCACCGCCTGCAGTACGCGGTCGGCGATGATGGTGGCCGTGTTGGTGTTCTCGATGTCTTCCAGCAGGATGGCGAATTCGTCGCCGGAAAGCCGCGCCACCATATCCGGCTCGCGCACGTGCGTAAGCAGGCGCACGGCAACGGCCTTGAGGAATTCGTCGCCGGCCAGGTGGCCGAGACTGTCGTTGATCACCTTGAAGCGGTCGACGTCGATATACAGCAATGCGCAGCGACGGTTCGGATCGCTTTGGATGCCATGGAGTACGCGATCCAGCCGCTCGCGCAGGTAACCGCGGTTGGGCAGGCCGGTAAGCGGGTCGTGCATCACCTGGTGATGCAGTTGCTGCTGCATCTGTTCTCGCCGCGCGATCTCAGCACGCAGTTCCTGCGTGCGTTCTTCCACGCGATGCTCCAGCCGTAGATTGGCCAGGTGCAGTGCTGCGGCGGAACGGCGGCGGTAGATGCTGTTGGCGATCTGCAGCGCGACGAAGCTGAGCAGTTCCTGTTCCTGCGGGCCGTAGCCGGTGTCGTTTTCGTAGCTTTGCACGGCGACCAGGCCGATCACCGACTCGTCCACTTTCAGCGGCACGCCCAGCCAGCAGGCCGATGGCTCGCCGATATGGTGGGGCACTACTTCGCCATCCTGGGTAAGCGCGACGATGTCATCGCGCGTACCGGACCACGGCAGGCCACGGCGCAATACGTATTCGCTGAGGCCGCGACCGACCGGGCGCGATAGCTGGTGGCGCACGCCGGT
This sequence comes from Dyella sp., assembly GCF_051954575.1. Taxonomy (GTDB): domain Bacteria; phylum Pseudomonadota; class Gammaproteobacteria; order Xanthomonadales; family Rhodanobacteraceae; genus Dyella_B. The sequence goes on from NZ_JBQCHP010000179.1 coordinate 24,745, forward strand.
ATCCATGAAATAAGGAAATTCCAGCTTGGTGCGGTCGTCGCTGAGCAGGGCGATGAAAAAGTTTTTCGCATCCAGCAATCGACCGACCACGGCGTGCACGCGCTCGTAGAACGCGTTTTCGTCGATGTCGGCGGTGGCCAGCTGGGCGACCTGGAATAGCGCCTCCTGCAGGCGTTCGGCGCGGTGGCGTTCGCGTACTTCCTGCAGCAAACCGCGGTTGACTTCGGCCAGCTCTTCGGTGCGCTCGCGCACGCGGCGTTCGAGCTCGTCCTTGATCTCCTTGCGTTCCAGCGCGGTAAGAATATGGTTGCCGACGAATTCCAGCAGGGTGAGATCGCTGTACGAATAGACGATGCCGGTGCCATAGCTTTGCACCACCAGCGCGCCTTGCACTTGGCCGTCGCGCAGCATGGGCACGCCGAGCCAGTCGTCGCTGTCGGGGCCTGCGATCACCAGCGGGCCGTTGACCTGTTCAAGCAACTGCTCATTGCTGCCCATCAGCGGCTTGCCCTGGGTCAGCAGGTACCAGGTGAGCGTATGGCGGCGGTCTTCCAGCCGCATGTCGCGATTGGTCTGGGGTTTGTCTTCGTCCTTGATGTCCGCGTAATACAGAAAACGCAACGTTTGCTGTTCCGGATTGCAGCGGACAATGAAGAAATTCTCCGCATACATCAGCCCGCTGACGATGCGGTGGATTTCGCGCAGCATCTCCGGCATGTCCAGCTCGGAACTGGAAAGCTCGGAGATCGAGAACAACGCACGCTGCAGGTTTTCCGAATGTTCCAGCTGGCTATGTGAATCGTAGAGTTCGGCCAGCTTGATGGTGTGGCGCAACTGGCGCACGCCCAGCTGCAGATGGGCGCCCATGTTGGCGAGCAGGTTCTTGGCCGAGCCCTCGATGGTCATGGTGAGCAGCAGCACCACCTGCTGTGCGTCGAGCAGGGCAAGCGCGTGGCGCCGGCCATCGACCGAGGCGCGCACGCCGTCGGCGGCTTTCAATGCGTCGCGCGCCAGGGCGAGTTCTTCCGGATCGGGTGCTTGCGCCTCGGCCGCGCGCTGTTCCTTGCGGTGCGCAAGCATCAGCACGCGGGCTTTGAGGCAATGCGGCTGCGACTGCAACAGGTTTTCGATGAGCGTGCAAACGTCGCCGGGCGTTTCGGCTTCGATCAGGCAACCGAGCCAGGCAGTGTTTTCCGGCTCGTGCGTTGTCGTAACAGGGATAGGAAGACTCAGGCTCATAGCCACCATCTGCCGTCTATGGCTCACCTATCAGTGGGTACGTGCGGTGCAGGAAATGTGAACCCCTGCGGTTAATGAGGCATTGCTGTCACGGCTTTGTCAATCTATCGGCTAAGCCGCTGATGGCTTTAGGTATTCGTCAACGGCAAGGCGCCGGGGGCGGGGCGCCGGCGGGCTGAGCCGTGCTTCGCACAAGGCTTTCCCACAGCACCAGCGGCATGGATGCCGATGCGTTTTTCCGCGCAAAGTGGCTCTCGACTCCCGGCCGGGTTGCTCCATGCTTGGAAAGGGCGTGTGACTTAAGGCATGCGCCTTGGTGCCTCGTGTTCGCGGAGCATGTGCGGCGCAGGATCAATCGTCATCAGGAAGAAAAAGGGGAGTTTTCATGAACAAGGTGGTTGCGGCCATGGTGGCCGCGATGGTGTTGGCAGGTTGCGCAACCTCGCAGCAGAAAGTGGACCCGGCGACGGTCGCCTCGTTCAAGCCGGGCGTAACGACGATCACGCAGGTCGAATCCGCACTCGGCCAGCCATTCCAGGCAACGCGCATGCCGGACGGCAGCCAGCAGTTGCAGTACGTAAGCAAGTATCAGGAAGTGGCCGGCGACGGTACGCCGACCACCGGCTCGCGCATTCCCAAGCGGGTGGAAAAAACGGTCTCCACGCTGCTGACCTTCGATCCGAGCGGGCATTTCGTCAGCGCATCGTCCAATTCCAAGAGCAAGGACAACCAGTGGCCGAGCGATCTCGGACATCTCAATGGCGGCGACGTGCAGCGCAACGGCGGCGGCTAGCCGGTCATTCCGCCACTAGCGTGCCTTGGTGATAGACGATCTTCCAGCCTTGCGCCGTATGCCGCCATAGCGTGGCGCGGCGCGTGATGCGCGCGCCTTGCCGCAAGGTATAGGTGAGCAGGTAATTGTCCGCAGCGATTTCCCGGCAGTGGAAATCGCTGGTTTGCCAATCGTCTTCCACCGGGTGCCGGTACCGTTCTTCCAATACGTCGAGCACGTACTGGCGGCTGTAGCGGCGGCCGGATGCGCCGACTTCCCAGAAGTCCGGCTCGGTCATGGCCTCGAAATCGGTACGCGTGGTGCCGAGTTCTGGACGATGGAAGATCGGTTCGCGGTCGCGAAGTTGTTCGAGAATGGGCAGCAGCCGGGCTTCGGTGATGAGTTTGGGTTCCATCGGCATCTCGTAGGTCCGGAAAAACGGTCGCATGTAGGTTGGGGTGCAAACCCTAACATCGCCATCTTCATGCGGCCCGATGTTGGGGTTCGCACCCCAACCTACGAGAGTATTCGGTGTTCGGCGAAAATCTTAAACCGGCTGCGGATTGCGCTCGCCAAACCCACGCTGATGCCAATACGGATACGCCGGCGTCACTTCGCTGGCCGCATCCAGTTTGGCGATCTGCTCGGCGCTGAGGTTCCAGCCGATCGCGCCCAGGTTCTGCCGCAGCTGTTCCTCGTTGCGCGCTCCGATCACCACGGTCGACACGGTCGGCCGCTGTAGCAGCCAGTTGAGCGCAATCTGCGGCACGCTCTTGCCGGTTTCCTTGGCGACCTCGTCGATCGCATCGATTACGCGATACAGGTATTCATTGTCCACCTGCGGCCCCATGTCGCCCGTCTTGTGCAGGCGGCTGGTGGCGGGCAGCGGCTGGCTGCGGCGGATCTTGCCGGTCAGGCGTCCCCAGCCCAGCGGGCTCCAAACCACCGCGCCCAGGCCTTGATCCAGGCCGAGCGGCATCAGCTCCCATTCGTAATCGCGTCCGATCAGCGAGTAATAGGTTTGATTGGCGACGTAGCGCGAATAACCGTAGCGATCGGCCACCGCCAGCGACTTCATCAAATGCCAGCCGGAGAAATTGGACACGCCCAGGTAACGAAGCTTGCCGGCGCGCACCATATCGTCCAGCGTGGAAAGCGTCTCCTCCACCGGCGTCATCGCATCGAAGCCATGCAACTGGAACAGGTCGATGTAGTCGGTGCCCAGGCGCTTCAATGCCGCGTCGATCGCATGGATCAGGTGATAGCGAGAGGACCCGACACTGTTGGGCTTGTCGTCGAAACGGAAGGTGGCCTTGGTGGAAATCAGCACTTGGTCGCGGCGGCCCTTGATTGCTTCGCCAAGTATCGATTCGGACGCGCCAGTGGAATAGATGTCCGCCGTGTCGAACATGCTCACGCCCGCATCCAGGCAGATATCCACCAGCCGGCGCGCTTCGGCCACGTCGGTGTTGCCCCAGGCGCTGAAGAACTCACCTTTGCCGCCGAAGGTGGCCGCGCCAAAACTCAGCACCGGCACCTTGAAGCCCGATGCGCCAAGACGTCGAAATTCCATGCATGCATCCTCTGGTCGATGGGGAGGTAACCCATCTACCTTTGTTCGGTGGCGTTCCGATTGCAAGCGCGGGCAGGGCGGTTTGGAGGATCGAGCACGACCTTCGGATGATCGTGTGAAGGCCCTGGAAGCGAACGCACGCGAAAACAGCGCTATAGTTCGGCCCGCTGTGTGCTTATCCCTCACGGACAGACAACGGGAGCATTTATGCCGACCCCATCCAACGCCGATGCCGACATCATCTGCAGCGCCTATGCGGACAAGATCAGGGCGCTGTACGACACCTTCTTCCTCAGCGTGGTGCAGACGCCGGAAAACCCCGGTCCCGCGAAGGATGCATTCGTAAGAGGTGTGATTCTTGCCCGCACCGTGCGGGACATGGCCATCAACGCCTTGCCCAGCGACGGCACGCCGCCGCCCAAACCGTTCGATACCATCACCAGGGCTTGATCTCCACACGCCACCACGCGTGAAGGCCGTGATGGCTGGGACACACAAAGGCCAACGTTACCATCATGGCGATGTGATGCTGCGCACACACCACGTGCCTGGCTGACCGGTTCACCACCAAGCTACACCGCCATCACGATGTGCCAACAGCCGCAACCCCAGAGTGGAGTCGACGCCGCCCTTCGCACCAGGTGGACTCCTTGCAACACTTCTATCTCCGCTATCCGGGGCCACAAGCGCACGACTGTGTGCTCGTTTCGGACGGAAAGCTGCTGCGCTTTCCCTCGCGAACCGACGCGCTCACGTTCGCCTTGCGTTGTTGCTACGAGTACGGGGCGACGGAGGGCGAGCCGGTGATCAATATCGAGGGGAGCGATGGATTGTGGCGGTCGTTTGATTGTCGGTTGTTGCCGCTGGCGCATTGATCAATGCGGGGGGCGTGTGCCGTTTCGCACGACAGGTTTGGGCAACAGTCCGACGAGCTAAAGTGCCCCTGACTTAAGCGCGCATGTCGACGCTCGCGAGGATGCGTCCCCTCCCCTGTTTGCAGGGGAGGGCTAGGGTGGGGTGCGAGCGCAGCGAGCGGCAAAACTAAACACCGCCACAAGCTATCTATCACCATGCATTTCTTGCCAACAAAAAACATGGCGAGATTCGGCTGCGTGCTAAAGCCCAAGCAACCCCACCCCGGCGCTCCCGCAGGGGAGGGGGCGATCATGGCAACAGTGAGTTTATCGGCCTAAGTTGGTGCGGTTGGGTATGGCGGTTTATGCGTTTGTCTTCACTTCCCGGTTTTTGCGCTGGGCCGAGCAGTCGAGTGGACACGCTTTCGCAAACCATTGAAGTAGCCTTCATCAGCCACTGACGCAGGTTTGGACTTGCACCTGTCAGCAACAAGTCTCGTAATTGCAAGCGTTCCTGATCTCGACGAATCAGTTCACGCACATATTCACTGCTGGTGCCATAGCCGCGCTCGTTGACCTGATCATCAACGAACGCTTTCAAGCTTTCTGGCAAGGAAATAATCATCGTGCTCATAAACGCAAGCTAGGCCGTTTTGGCAAATTTGGGCAAGGCGAAGCGAACTAAGCCGGTGACGCCCGGTGCACGCACCATTGACCGTCGTTGCCGATACTCGACCACGATGACCAAGCGCAGCAGCCCCGACCCCATTTTGCGCAAAGAGATACGGTCCGTCGGCCTGGTATACGTCAGCGACCTGCAGCCCGGCCTGACGCGTATGCGCCGGGGCAAGGGCTTTGTCTACTACAACCATGCCGGGCGGCGCGTTACGCATCCGCGAGAGCTGGCGCGCATACGCAAGCTGGCGATACCGCCCGCCTATACCAAGGTGTGGATCTGCACTCACCCACGCGGCCATCTGCAAGCCTGTGGGCGCGATGCGCGAGGCCGCAAGCAATACCGTTATCACCCGGATTGGCGACGCCTGCGCGATCACGGCAAGTTCGATCGACTGGTTGCTTTCGGCAAGGCGCTTCCCGGGTTGCGCCGGCGCGTTCGTCGCGACCTGGCCTTGCCGGGGTTGCCGTGCGACAAGGTATTGGCGTTGGTGGTGCGCCTGTTGGACGAAACCTTGATCCGCGTCGGCAACGAAACCTATGCGCGCGAAAATCAAAGCTATGGCCTGACCACGCTGCGCTCCAAGCATCTGCGTCAGGAACGCGGGCGTTTGCATTTTGTGTTCAAGGGCAAGAGCGGCAAGCGGCGCGATGTGTTGCTCGACGACAAGCGCTTGATACGGATCATTCGACGCATGCAGCAACAGCCGGGACAGCAGCTTTTTCAATATCTCGACGATGAAGGCAAACGCCGCGGCATCGATTCGACGATGGTGAACCGTTACCTATGCGAGGCCACCGGCAACGGCGAACAGCACGAGTTCAGCGCAAAGGATTTCCGCACCTGGGGCGGTACGGTGATTGCGGCAGGCATTTTGTGCCGCACGCCGCTGCCTGAAAAGGGCGGTGAAAAGGCGCGGCGTGCCGTGTTGGCCGATGCGATCAAGCAAGTGGCGGAACGGCTGGGCAATACGCCGGCGGTTTGCAAGGCCTCGTATATCGCGCCGCCATTGCTCGATGCTTGGCTGGACGGAAGCCTCAGCCGATACGTGCCTGCATCTGCGGCCGCGCATCGGCGGCAGTTGGAGCACGCGACATTACGCTTCCTGAAAAAGCACATATAGCTGTCCAGCAGACGATGAGACATCCGCTGACGCGTGACACACGGTGTCAGTCATGAGACGCGCAGCTTGCGCTAGCGGCCGAGCTCGACAGGCTGCGCAAATCCTTGACGAACGCGACCCTAACATCCCGCGCGCAGGGGTCAGGGAGGATTCGCTATGAAATGCTTATCGCCTAAAAGCCGCGCTGTTGCGGCCTGTTTGCTCGCCCCCGTCTCCTTCGCATTGATTTTCCAAACGGCACAGGCTCAGTCGCAGATTGGCGCGACAGGTCCGGTGTCAACAGCACCATCGACGGTGCCGGTGCCTGCCGGTAAACCGTGCGAGGTGGATCTGCTGACCATCGCAAACGGCAGCATTTTTGAAGAATATCCAACAGGGTCGACTGAAGGGGATGCCAACTTCGCCTATGCCCCACCTGCCAACTGTCCGGGACCGTGGGCCAAGGTGGTATTGAAGGTATCTGTCCAGGAACAGACTTCCGGCACAGATTCGACCCGGGCTTCCATCCGCCTGGGGGATGTGCAGATCTATGCCGGCACGATGTCGAACCTACCGCCGCCTGGACCCGCCGATTTTCCTTTCTGGGAAGTCGAGCGCGATGTCACCGATTTTTCTTCGCTCTTCACTACCGCGCAAAATGGTGTAGCCAGCCTTGTTGCGGACCAGAGTTACTGGCAAAACTATCAGGGCATCAACACCATCAACATGTGGGCAGAGTTGCTGTTTTATCCTGCCTCCAGCGCAAGCCCGGCGCAGAAAACGCCCGATGCCGTGGTTGGCCTACCTTCGGGCACCAATACGCTCACGCTTCCCCACAATATCGTTCGCGCCTACCTGGATATCTACAATCAGGAGCCGTGGTGGTTCACCTGCGTTCCCGATCAGGAGTTCAATCAGAAAAAACGCCCCTTCGCGAGCGACCTCGCCATCGGCGGCGCTTACAAGTTTGATCACGTGCCAGACGAAGGCTGCGGCGGCGGCAGCCTTGCGGAAATCGGCGTAAGCATCGACGGCACGCCCGCCGGCGTCGCCCCGGTTTTTCCACTGCTGTCACCGATCGACAACTTCGCATTCCTCAATGCGCTCAACGCACCGATCCAGCCGTCGCAGCTGCTCAACTATGCCCCATATCGGGTGGACCTGACGCCGTTTGCAGCGGTTCTCAATCAATCGGGACCGCATACGGTTGCGCTTAGTCGCCCTGACGCCGCCAATCTTTTGGTTTACGAGGACCAGGGATCCAGCCAGGTCAGCGGCGCGGTGCTACTCAATACGCTGGCAAGCTCCAACGGTTCTCCAACAATCACCGATACCCTCCAACCTACCGGTGACAGTCTTTCAGGCCAGGTAACCACCAGCCTGGATCGCGGCTTCGTCATCACCGGCTATGTCAACACGTCGAAGGGCCGCGTGGATGCCAGCGTGGAACAGACCAGCCATTTCCAGAATACGCAGGATTTCTATCTCGATGGACTCACCTTCCCGAACTACCGGGAATATCGTCAGCATCTGCGCCTGGCTAGCCAGACCCTGCAGCATAGCCAGCGGATCAGGGCAGGGGTGGTGTTGAGCGATGACCTGGTCACGGCGTCGTATCCGCTGGATCTGCGTTACGACATGACCGGGCATGTGCTCAATCACGAAGCCTACCCGCTGCAAGGAACGGTCAGCGCAACCCAGCAGCGCAATCTGGATGCGGTACATCTGAAGCACGACGCTGCTCTCTACGCCAGTCAGGTGCGCGACAACTTCGTTTCCACCAACACCTACAACACGGTGACGGGCAAGCACAGCAACTGGCAAAGTCAGGCCGATTATCAATTCATCGACAACCTGGGCAGTTGCTACCAGTCGGCACTTACCGCACTCAACGGTGTAGTGGCTACCGAAGCCACTGGTGTGGGATGTCCGAATGGGCAGAACGCTGTGCTCTGGTTTGCGCATCCGGATGGTTCGCCCGATGGTTTGGGTTGGGCGCATTGATACGTTGATGACTCGTCCAGGGCGCCCGGTCGTGCGCCCTGGATTTGCGTGGCAATCGATCGTTTTCTAAGAATCACCAAGTGGCGGAACGGCTTTTTTCTGGCCAGATTCCCATGACGCAAGCTCCGCGTCGTCATGCAGAATGCTCGCCAGGAACGTATTCATTTCCAGGAACTCCGGTCTTTCATCCGGCTGTACCAGGTGATGGAACGACTTGCGGACCAGATCGTCGAACGGGTAGGCGAACACCACTTCCTCGCCAGCATTCCGGCCCCGCCGGACACGATCCTCGCATGCAGTCATCGAGCATGAGCGATGCGTGCGGCAGTTGACGGGGCGCGCCGTGTAGAGCGTGCACAGGCCTTGTTCGTCCAACAGGCCACATTGCGAACCCGGTCCGGATGTTCCGAGTGAAGGAAGTCGGTGGGCGATCTTTGCCTTTTCAGTCTCGGTGAGTGCGAGCAATTCCCTAGCAACGACGGTTGCTTCTTGCGCGCTGAGAACGATGCGCATATGCGTACAACACATGGCGCATCCGCCATCATCCGGGCATGCCGGCTTGGGATAGCGATGGCTGCCTAGCTCATCCTTGACGATGGTATCGGCGAGGTTGAGTAGGGCAGGGATCTGCTTGGGAAGATTATTGTTGTCTTCGCCGGCATCAATGGCGAAGCGTGCAACGATCTCGTGCGAGCGCTCTTCAAGCAGTGGCCGGTATCGACGCATACCCTCCTCGGATGCGCATCGCTCCTCGAGTACGGCGTTGACGATTTTTGCTGCGAGTTCACGCGACGGTTCTTTCATATGCGATGGATAGCCGATATCTGTCTTCTATTTTTACATTCGTGGCGGATTATGGAAATTGCGGCAGCCAGGGGGGCTTTCCCGATGCAAGCATACGGTCTGCGCAATAATGGTGGCGATACGGTTATGTCCCCTTAGTCATTGATGCCAGGCGGACACCAATGGGCGCACAATATGAACCCACGGGTGCCTGCACTGCAGGTGTGAAGGTCCGCATCACTCGCCAGCGTACGGCCGGAAGATTCGCCCGGCCCAGTGATACGGACATAGCAGCCGGGGTAACGCCCGGTCACCCGTGCCAGGCAAAGGTTTTGCGAGCAATACCCACCTCGTTGTTATCACGCACATCAAGGATGGATCCTGACATATCCCCACGTTTTGCTGCGTGCTTTTTTCCTCAGCAAGGACGCAGCTTCACGCTGGCGTATTGCAAAAAAAGAAACACATCGTCATTCCGGCGAAGGCCGGAATCCATGCTTCGTGCTGGCGATGGATTCCGGCCTTCGCCGGAATGACGGTGCGGTAATAGGAAAAGTTAGGTGCGGGACGGATAATCTGCTGATTTCGCTCAACATGTCGAACGAACACATGGGGATCTCAGGGATGGATCCCTTCGAAAATCGCGGATCGGTTGACACTCTCGTTGGTCTTTGCCGTATTGCCCGCATATGCCGCCATTACCCGCCATGATGTAGCCGCTGCCCGCTACCGTGTTTCTCCGCAGGCACTTCCCGCTCTGGCTGATCTGCCTTTTGAAGGCCAGAGCATCTTGATCACTCCGCGCTGTCTGAGCGGGGCGCTACGATCAATTACGACGTCGATGACCTTGTCGACGACATCAATAGTGATCATTGAAACGCTCCGGACGCCATGCGCTACTTTGTGGCACTGATGCTTTCGTCGAGATAGCTAACAAGAGCCTCCGGCATCCCGCGCACCATTTCGCGGGGAACGTCATCGCTCCGCAGATCAACATACATGTCGATCGCCGCCAGCAGTGCAGCGCGTACCGACATGGCGTCATGCGTTGCCACCGTACGCGCCAATGTTCGGCTTGCCTCATCGCTCAGCAGTTCCATCCGCCGCACACCGCGCTGCGGCCGGCCCATCCGCCTATGCAACATCGGACCAAGCACTTGTTCGCGAAAGAAGGCCAGAATCCCGAGGGCCTCGAACAACTCGCCGCGCATAAGCTTGGTGGCCCCATAGTGAAGCCACACCCAGGCCCGTTGCTCAAACCATTCCGGCGCGAGGTTTGGCCATGCGATAGCGGCAGCATCAAGCCGTGCCTGGATGTGTTCGGGATCGCGTGCGAATAGCACGGCCGGGCGTTCGATAAGACTGCCCATGTCCGCCGACCTCACGAACTTCAGATCGACATGGATCAGGGATGGCCCATACAGGCAGATCAGCAACCTGGGCTCACCGACGTGCTCCCCGGTGAAAGCCGCCAGCAAGTCGCCTACTCGCTGAGCGAAATCATGCCGTGATGCCATGACTTCCGAGTATTTGTCGTCTTCGACGACGACCACAAAGTCCAGGTCGGAGTGCTGATCAAAGCCACCGTGGATATACGAGCCGCCGGCCAGCAGGGCATTAAGTCGCGTGTCTCGTACAACCTCGGCGCGAACTCTTTTCAGAAAATCGGTATGCAATGGAGGGATTGTGCTGGGCATTTTCGTTTCTCCAAGCCAGCAGCTCAGGTTACGAGAACAGGAAACGGGCGCACAAGGCCCAGGGGGATGCAAGCATGTGCTCATCCAGGTCGGCGGGTGCGATCCGATCTCGCACGCGCCCGGCCATCCGTGGCCCAGGTATCAGGGGCGACCATTGACGCCTGGGCAGCTTGTCGCGATGCTCTGGCAAACAGGGGCGGCGCGAGCACCCCGGCGGAAACCAGTCAGGTTCCGGAAAAAGGGGCAACGATGGCTAGTCGGCTTGGACGGTACAAAGGGGCGGCGCTGCTGCTTTTTATCGTTTTGCTGGTCGCGATCGGAATCTTCGGCGCGCCGGCACGCTATTCCGCGGCGGTATCTGCCGCCCTCACTATTGGTCAACTGCTCTTGATGGGCGGTGCGGCGCTGACGCTGGTGCTTCCTGCGTGGCGCTCTGGTAGCGAGTATCGGCGAAGCGTGGCGATCGCCGGCATACTGCTGATCGTGCCCTGGGCGCTGTTGACACTGATGCCCGGCTACGGCCCGCCGTTCGCCGCCAACCTGGCGATGAACCATGTGCGATTCATCATCCTGTTCGTCTCGACCGCTTTCCTCGGCGCGGGGCTGCTGGTGCTCAACGCGCCGCTGACACGCGGCGAGACCGGCGACCGGCTCGCCCCGCTGGGGCAGGCCAGCGGCCTGCTCGCGGTCGGCTGCCAACTGATCTGGGCGGCCATCCTGATCGGCTGGACCATGTCGGAGGCGCACAAGCCAGCGAACTACTTGCCCTTGTACGGCACGCCGCTCGGCAATACCTCGGATGTGTTGCTCTTCTTCGCCGGGTTGATGACCTACGTGGCGACCGCGTTGTATGCGTTGTCCTTCATGCGTCGTGGCTGGCTTCCCCGGATCGCCGCATGGGTCATGGCGATCATTGCCGCCATCGCTGTCGTCGGGTTGGTGGCGCGCGGATTGCAGTATCCCGATCTTTCAGAGCAGTGGTTCACCATGCCGGGAATGATCGTAGGCATTCCGGCGATTCCCTGGGTAATGCCGTACGTGCTGGGTGTGGTCGCGCTGGTTCATGCGGCGAAAGAAGAGGGTAGCGACGTGCGTTTTTGATGTTGGCGATTAAAGGGCTGCAGGTGGTTAAGTACGTTTAGTAAACTTGTAAAGGAAGAGAATGAAATTTATAACCTTATACAACCACAAGGGTGGTGTATCGAAAACTACATCGACATTTAACTTGGCAACCTATATTGCTGATGTAGGGAAAAAGGTGTTGATGGTCGATGCTGATCCTCAATGCAATTTGACTGAAATTGCATTGGCCTCTGTCATAAGCGAAATGGACGAGGCTGCAGCAAATTCAAGCAAAACTACCGCTTCAATTGAAGAGCTTCCTGGCACAAGCGTCTTGGATGCTTTGAACCAGAGAATTCAGGGTGACGCTGCGTTTATAGATTTAAACAAGGTCAAAACTCATAAAGTCAAAGAGCGACTTTACTTGCTTCGGGGCTCTGTAGATTTAAGTTCTATCGAAGACGATTTGGCTGAAGCGCATGTGCAACGGAATAGCCTTCGCACGAATTTGATGAGAACTTATGTCGCAATAGGAGATTTTTTAACAAGACTCGCAGAAAAAGAAGAATACGATTATGTATTTATTGATGTTGGTCCAAGTTCAGGGGCTTTGACTAGAGCCTTCTTTCTCGTTTGTGATGGTTTTTTTCTTCCTGTTGCTCCCGATAGGTTTAATGTCCAGGCGGTTGGGACGCTGTCAAAAATAGTTAATCGTTGGATGGCTGAGCACGCCCAGGTGAGAGAGCAATATAAAGAACTGGGATTGCCGATAAGGCAAGGTACGCCTGCATTTCTTGGCGCAATAGTTCAAGCTTTCAAATTATATGCTGGGCGGGCAAAGCCTGGTTATAAACTATGGATGGGGCGCCTGCCAAAGGAAATTTCATCAACTTTAAAAGTTGTCATGAAGGATCATGAGGATGATAATAATTTGTATCTTCCATCTTCAAAAAAAGCAATTATTGCAGAAATTCCCGATTTTAATCAGCTGGCACCATTAATGCAGGAGGTTGGTAAGGCTGTTTTTAATATCAGTAGACAGGATACAGCGCTGATTACCGATAGTGGTCAGCCTTGGGCTGGGAACAATTGGACGCAGGCCGAAGAAAGGATAAAGACATATAAGAAATTATTTGAGGCTATTTATAATATTTCTGAAGGCCTATAATTATGCCTGACATGACTGCGGAGGTTAATTTAAGGCAGCACTATGTTGCTTTTCTTGATGTCCTCGGTTTTAAGGAGATGGTTGAGGAGGATATACGGAATCAAAAGGAGCATTACTTAACAAGATTATTTGCTTGCCACCAAGGCGCTGCTATGGTTTTTCGAGAAAAGCCAAGTTGCACAATCACACAGTTTTCTGACTCTATAGTTGTGGCTCTTCCTTATGATGCGTCCGATTTTCAATGGTTTGTAAGAAAGATCGCTGATTATCAACGCCTTTTATTGGATGAAGGTTTTCTTTGCCGCGGAGGGATTGCAGTTAATAAGCATTTTTCGAATGGAACATTCACCTTTAGTGCCGGTCTTATTCAAGCGTATAAGGTGGAAAGTAAGCTTGCTAAATATCCGCGCGTTGTCGTTTCGCCGGAAGTTTTGGAGCTGATATACGCAGATAGAAAAGATGTGCCACCCTCTCTTGTCTTGGAGGACGACGGTTTATTATTTGTTGATTATCTAGGCTTAACAAAAGAAAAAAGAAAAAAAGGATTGCAAAAAAAAATTCTAGAGATGATGTCAGGCTTATCTTCTCACCAGGACCCGTCTGTAAGAGAAAAAGCGATTTGGTTAGCTGCATATTCGGATTCTGCGCTAGCTACGTCGCATGCGAAACCAAGATTCTTTGGAGGAAGTGTTCGGCGTCGGTAGCGCGATTTTGACGGCTGTCAATTGTGGAAAGCAACGGTTACAGTGGTTCACCTTTTCCGCTGCCAAAATAACGGTTCCGGGTTCACTTATTGTGGGCGCGGGCGCTGACGATCCAATATGATTGACGGGCTCGACAATAAAAAACGCCCGGCGATCTCTCGCCGGGCGTTTCACGTCATTGGTAGAGGTGGCGCGGGCGAACCCTCGTCCGAAGGCGCTTGACGCACGGTACTGCATGCTTGCTTACTGTTGATTTCTTCATGGGCGCGAAGAATCGATTTAAACTCAGCGCGATGGTTGACCAGACTGGGATGTCAACCAAATCGTACCCATGTATTCAGCAAGCTCACCTTGATCTATGGTGCCGTAGGCAACGTCGACCATGATTTCCTCAAGATCGGCGAGTTCCTCAATGACGATCCCTTCCATCGCCAGATAGGTCAGAGCGCAGGCAAGCCCCGTTCGCTTGTTCCCGTCGTTGAACACGTGGCCGCGAGCGATAGCTATTGCATAGGCGGCAGCAATACCGAAAATATCATTGAGGCCGGCATAAAAGACGTGATTTTCAACGCGGTGGATGGCGGCTTCTACGCCTCCTCGGCCGCCGCTGGCAAATCCTGGAAGGCCCCCATATTTGGCTAGAATTTCGTCATGGATCGTAATCACATAATCGAGGTCCAGCATTCATCGATCCTTCAATGCCTTTAGGACCTTATCGTGAGTGGCCATTACTTTCCGGGCCGTCTGTACGACCTGCCTCTTTTCCTCGGGCGTAGAGACCTTCACATCTTTTTTCGGGTGAATAATCGGGCGCGGTTTCAGCTCTACGCCGTGCAGTACCTTTTTCTGTTTGCCGGTCATGATGCACCTGCTGTGGAATTTACACGTGTCGAATCATAAGCCTTTCCAAGATACAAAAGGCAGATGAACTAACTAGTTGGCCGAACAAAAACGCCCGACGATCACTCGCCGGGCGTTTTCGCTTTATTGGTGGAGGTGGCGGGAGTCGAACCCGCGTCCGAAGGCGCTTGACGCCCGGTACTACATGCTTAGCTCACTGTTGGATCTCGTCCCGCGACAGCACAGAGTGCGAGGCGCATCGAAGGACCAGCCCGCTTGATTTAACCCTGGCCGGCAGGCGGCAGCTTTGGGCGATCCCGTGATAATGACCCTACACCTACGAGCACAGGCACAAGTGGGTTCGGGGCTAGGCCTTAAGCGGCCAGAGCGTAGTTGTCGTCGTTGGCAACTATAAGTTTGCGGCTGGATTTACGAGGAAAGCTGCCCCCTCGGCATGCACCAAGCTATCTCACTACCCCCGTCGAAGCCAGAACACCCCCGGGGAAAAAGATCGCGTTAGCGACGCGATTATATATGGTGATGGGGGTGGGGGATATCAAGGTTTGCGCGTTGTGCAGTAAGCGGCGTGGCAGCGTGGGTCGTGGTAGCTGCGAAAGCGGAGGTGTTTTTCGACAGCGGTGGCGACTGACTTGGCGTTCGGCGCAGAGCGCAATGGATTCCCGCTTTCGCGGGAATGACGGCCTAGAGGGTGTTTGCGGGCATGGCGGCCTTAGGGTGGTCGTGGAAGTGGCGGCCTGGAGCTGTTCGTGGAAATGGCGAGCTTGAGGCGGTGTGGGAATGACCACCTTGCGCTGGCTTGGTTACACAGGCCGGGTGGATGGTTCAGGCGGCGCGGTTGTGCGAGCGCATGGTGCGCTGTTTTTCGCGCTGCCAGTCGCGTTCCTTGTCGGCGTTGCGCTTGTCGTGTTCCTGCTTGCCGCGGGCCAGGCCGATTTCCACTTTCACCTTGTTGCCTTTCCAGTACATGGCGATGGGCACCAGGGTGTAGCCCTTGCGTTCCACCGCGCCGATCAGTTGATCGATTTCCTGGCGATGCAGCAGCAGTTTGCGCGTGCGCCGGTCCACCGGCACCACGTGGGTGGAGGCGCTGATCAGTGGCGGAATGGAGGTGCCTACGAGGAATATCTCGCTCTTGAGCACTACGGCATAGCCGTCGCCGAAGTTGATGCGGCCTGCGCGCAGGGCCTTCAGCTCCCAGCCTTGCAGGGCGATGCCCGCCTCGAAGCGCTGGTCGATGTGGTATTCGTGCCGGGCGCGCTTGTTGAGGGCGATCGTGCCGCCGCTTTCTTTTTTGTCTTTGTCCTTCGCTTTTGCCATGTCCGTTAAACTTTGGCCTGTCGCCCCCGCACAGGATGCCTGTACGCGGGCTCGACCTTGATTCCTGTAATGAGGGTGCCGTGATCCAAATCCGCCGCAGTGCCTTGGTGAAATATTCGCCGGCGCAAATGTTCGACTTGGTCAATGAGGTCGAAGCATACCCAAAGCGCTTCGCCTGGTGTGCCAGTGCTGAGGTGATCGAGCGCGGCGACAACATGCTGGTGGCGCGGCTGGATCTCAAGTTCGCCGGCTTCCACCACAGCTTCACCACCCGCAACACCATGGATCATCCGCGCCGCCTGCAGGTGAGCCTGGTGGACGGGCCGTTCCGCAGCCTGGAAGGTTTCTGGGATTTCATCCCGCTCGGCGCCGACGGCTGCAAGGTGGCGCTGGAGCTGGATTTCGACTATGCCGGCCGCCTGGGCGGTGCGGCGTTGAAGCTGGGTTTTCAAGGGCTGGCCAGCCGCATGGTGGACGACTTCTGCCGCGAGGCGGACAAGGTCTATGGCTGAGCGCATCGCGGTGGAAGTGGTCTGCGCCACCCCGCAGCGCCAACTGCTGCGCCGGCTGAGCTTGCCGGCGGGAAGCACGGTGATCCAGGCGGTGGAGCAATCGGGCCTGCTGCGGGAGATGCCCGAAGTGGCGTTCGATCCGTCACGCTTGGGTATTTTCTCCCGCCGCGTGGCGGCGGACGACCTGCTGCACGATGGCGACCGGGTGGAAATCTACCGGCCGCTCACGCTCGATCCGAAAGACGCCCGACGCCGACGCGCCAGGTGAAGCGGGCAGGGCGATCAGTTCGAACCGCCACCGCCGCCGTTGTCGCCACCACCGCCACCGTTGTCGCCGCCCGAGCTGGAGCCGGGGGCCTTGTCGCCGGAGGTGTCGTTGACGTCGTATTTGGTCTTGTACTTGTTGCTCTGCTGCACCAGCTTCTGCGCATCCTGGAAGTACAGGTTGCCTTCGGTGCGCACCAGCACGTCGTTGTTGAAGTAAAGACTCATGGCGTTGGTCTTCATCTTCTCGCCACGATGCGAATAGGTAGAGACGTAATCCCAGCGGTTCTGGTTGAACGGCGTGGACACCGAAGGCGTGCCCAGCAGCACCAGCACCTGACGCTTGGTAAGACCCGGCTTGAGCTGATCGGCAAGGTTCTTGTCGATGGTCTTGTCGAACAGATTGCCCTGGGCTACGTCGGGGGTATACACGAGATGACAGCCGGCCAGGGAGAGAGCCAGCGTGGCGTAGCCCAGCGTGCGAATCAGCTTTTGCATTCGTAGTGCGTCCGGATCGTGAAGGTGTCGATGATACACTATGGCTCGATTTGACCGTGTACCGGGAGCTTGCGATGGAGCAGGAAACTCAAGAACTCCGTAAAGCCGGGCTGAAGGTCACGCACCCCCGGATGCGCATTCTCCAGATCTTCGAGGAAGACGGCACCCGGCACCTCACCGCCGAGGACGTCTACAAGAAGCTGCTGGCTCATCAGGAAGATATCGGCCTGGCTACGGTGTACCGGGTGCTGACCCAGTTCGAGGCCGCCGGCATCCTCAGCAAACATAATTTCGAGGGCGGGCAGGCGGTATACGAACTGGACCGCGGCCAACACCACGATCACATGATCGATGTGGACAGCGGGAAAGTGATCGAGTTCGTCAGCGAAGAGATCGAGCGCCTGCAGCGCGAGATTGCGGCCAAGCACGGCTATGAGATCCAGGACCACAGCCTGGTGCTGTATGTGAAGCCGATGGGGAATAAGCGCAAATAAGCACATAGGCTGGGATGCCAATCCCAGCATTGCCATCTCCGCACTTGCGCTATGTCGGGATCGGTGTCCAAGCCCACGGGGCTTTCTGGAAGGCAGGCATAAAAAAAGCCGCGGGAGGACTCCTGTCCGCCCAGCGGCTTACCGTTGTCTCTTGACGTGCGTGGTATCGGAATTGCTCGCGAATACCTGCAAATGTCCAGACTCCGGCGGAGTGGCGTCCTGCCACTCTTCGAGTCCTCCGTCCCCACGGATGACTCGTGCTCGCCGTCTCTCGACGGCGGCTCCCCCACATCGATGGGATTGATCCTAACGAAGCTTTTACGGAGCTGGTATTGGAAAATTTCCTAGTTACAGTGTCACAAGTCACTAGATTCGCGCGTGGGGATGTTGCTGCGCAGCAAAATACGCAGGTGAACGCCCTGGCTGTCGGGGCGTAGGCGGAACAGCCCGCCCAGCGAGGTCACGCGGTCGCGCATGCCCTGCAGGCCCCGGCCGCCGCGCGGTACGCGTTCGGGCAGGCCCACGCCGTTGTCGCGGATATCCACCAGCGCCAGCGCCACGCCCGCCCGCTCGCCGATGCGCAGGCGCAACCGGAATTCGGTGGCCTGGGCGTGCTTCACGGCGTTGGTGGCGCTTTCCTGGGCCAGGCGGTAGATGGCGGTGCGGATGTCTTCCTCCAGCATGCGCGGGTCGCCGTGCAGTTCCGTGTGATAGATCATGCCGGCGGTGGCGAGCAGGTCGCGGATCGGGCCTTCGTCCAGCGCGCGCATCAGGCCGAACTCATCCAGTACGGCCGGGCGTAGGTCATCCATCACCCGATGCAGCGCGCGGCGCATGTGGGCCAGGATGTCGTTGATGGAAGTGCCAATGTCTTCCAGGCCAGCCTGTTTCAGGCGGTTCTGCGCCAGCTTCACGTGGGTCTGGATGGCGGTGAGGTTCTGGCCCAGTTCGTCGTGCAGCTCGGCCGCCATGTGGCGGCGCTGGTTTTCTTCGGTTTGCAGGTTGCCGCGTGCGGCGTCGCGTAGCTGGCGGGCGAGGTGATCGAGACGGCGGTTGACCGCGGCCAGATACACATTCTGCTCCGCCATGCGCGCGCTGCTGCGCCGGAGCGCATCCGTGGCCGAACCCAGCATCAGCGCGCCGGTGCCGGCCACGGCCAGGAACATGTGCGAAGACGCGGTCGGCACCACATGCGTAAAGACGCGATCGACCAGCGCCATGCCCGCGCTGGAGACCAGCATCGACAGGCTGGCGCCGCGCCAGCCATGGCGGAAGGCGAAGAACAGCACCGGCGCCAGCGACAGGATGCGCGCGAACTCGCGTTGCGGCGCCGCCTGCTCGGTAAGGATCAACAGAATGATCAGTGCCGGCAGCATCACCAGCAGAGCGTCCATCAAGAGCTCGGACATCTCCTGTTTCGACGGTCGCGCACGCCACAACATGATCAGCGGCGGCACCAGCAACAGCAGGCCGACGTAGTAGCCGAGGATTTCGTTGCCCAAACCTTCCAGCAAACCAGTCGATGGCAGCTCGTGCAGCAAGGCCATGGTTGCCGCGTCGGTGGCCGTGGCGGCCACGCCGGTGAAGCCGGCCGAGAGCAGCAGGCGCGAGACTTCTTCCGGGTCGCGCATGCTTGGCCGCAGGTTCGCCCGCCGCAGCAGCCCTAAGCACAGCGCCACCATTATCGGCAGCGGCAGGTCGCCAAACACGAAGGTGTGCCAGTCCAGCGTGTAGCCATACCAATATTCAATGGACAGCGCGGCGACCAGCTCCGCGCCGATCAGCCATGGCCAGTAGCGAAACGGCGACAGCAGCAGCACGCCGAAGCGCAGGCCGAACTGCAAGGTCCAGTCCGGCTGCGAGGTGGGCCACAGCAAGCCCCACAGCACGCCATAACCCAGGCCGGCGAACGGGGGCGACTTCAGGAAGGAAAGTTTCAGGCGCATGCGCGGATGTTAGCGGGCGGTGGTCGGCCCGTGATGCCCCCGGTAGGAAACGGGATTGCATCCAGGCCGACGTCGGATACAGTGCGCCTTATGCACAGCATTGTTCTGGTCGACGATCACGCCATCGTCCGCGAGGGGTTCAAACGGCTTATCGAAATGGAGCCGGACCTCGAGGTCGTGGCCGAATGCCGCAATGCCGATGACGCGGTGGAAGCCATCAGCCATTACCAACCGGACTTGGTCGCGCTCGACCTGTCGCTACCTGACGGCAGCGGTCTGCCGCTGATCGAACATCTGCGCAGCGTGTCCACCGGCACGCGCATCGTGGTGCTGAGCATGCACGATGGCGAACCCTACGTATCGGAAGCCTTGCGGCGCGGCGCGAGCGGTTACGTCACCAAAGGTGTCGCGCCGGAAGAACTGGTGGCGGGCCTGCGCGCGGTGATGCACGGCGAGGAATTCCTGAGCTCCGACCTGCGTCAGCGCCGCGCGGCAAGGCCGAACGACACACTCGACCCGATCGACCGGCTTACCGCGCGCGAACACGAGGTATTCCTGCTGCTGGCCGCCGGCCGCGCGCCGAAGCAGGTGGCGGCGGAGCTGGGAATCGGGCAGAAGACCGTCTACATCCATCGCGCGAGCCTGATGGGCAAGCTGGGCGCGGGTTCGGAACTGGATCTTTATCGGATCGCGAGCGAACGCGGCTTATTGCCGATTCGCACGTAGGTTGGGGTGCAAACCCTGATATATCCCGACGTTTTTTCGTTTGGTGCATATGTGCCCGAAATGCCGTCATTCCCGCGAAAGCGGGACTGACGGCCCAGTAATCTGGAAGATCATGTGCAAGGTGTATAGCTCGCTGATTTTATTGAAATCATCGAGCAAAAACGTGGGATACGTCAGGGTTTGCACCCCAACCTATGTGGCTGAGCGTCGTCTCAACACGGACAAGGCGTGCTCGGCAAATCCACGCATGGCTGATCGCAGCGCTTCCCGGCTACTAGCGACAGCCTGCTCTTCCATCTGTCCAAGCCTATCGGCCGTTTCCGTCTCGCCAATCATCGCAAACGATCCGCGCAGCGAATGCAGGTGATCGCGCACGACCTGCATATCACCCTTGCCCAGCGCTTCCTCGATCGCTTGCATGGATTGGTGAAAGCCTTGCTGCAACAGGGTATGGACCTTCGCCGGCAGCGGCCCGTGAGTCAGGTCATTGGATTTGGCCGCGAGCCGATCGGGCGTGGCGGTCCTTCCAATCAGCCGGCGCACCGTAGCGTCCACGGCCTCGATCGACAATGGCTTGGTGAACAGCGCATCGATACCCGCCGCGGCGCAGCCTTTGCGCTCGGCATCGTTGGCCGTGGCGGTGAATGCAAGGATGGGAACAGCCACTCCTTGCGAGCGCAAGCTACGCGCAAGCGTGCAGCCGTCCATGACCGGCATATTGAGGTCGGTCATGACCACGTCGTAGTGCGCTTCGGCAAAGCGTTGCAGGGCGGCATTGCCTTCCTCGGCAAGTTCGACGTCATAGCCGAGCGATTTCAATTGCCCTTGCAGAAGCAGGCGGCCGATGGGATGGTCATCCACCACCAGCACCCGTAGGGCTGGCTTGTCACCCGGCAGATGATGGCCGGATCCGGCATTCATGACGCAACGACCTTCGCATCGCGCGGCATGGCGCGGCGCAATGCCGGCATTTGTTCGTCGGGGCGGTGCTTCACGAGTACGCGGATCCCTGCAGTGGACGGCGTCAGACGAGCGCGTATTCTCCGGCCGCCGCTGCACAACCGCAATCGCATCCACGCATCGTGTTGAAGAAAAAAAGCCGGCACGTGAACTGGGATGCCGTGCACATCCGATTGATCATCGTTTGCCGCGATCTTCACGCAACATTATCGGGTGCCGTGCCATTTTTCACGCGCTTTCCATCTTTGTGCCGCGTTTGGTTGTCCGCTAACCGTTCCAGTGTGGCCATCGCCGCCTTCCACCAGGCGGCTGCGAGTTTCAGTGAATCTTTGCCCGCGTTGCCGCGCCGACGGCAATGTGCGCCTCACAGTTACTTCAAGGAGGAAGTCTATCAATCGACCGCTTCATTGCTTCAGCCGGAGATAGCGCTTCAACGAGGCGCGCTGAAGCAATCCTGCCCGAACCTTTTCGAGATCAGCAGCAAACACGCGCGTTGCGATGCCGGATGCCGAAGGCGTGATGGTTTCATGAAAGTTGGCATGCCGATGTGAAACGGGATGGCACGTAGCCGCGTGACCTAAACCTCTCCCACTCTTCATTGCAGAAAGGATGCGTCGTCATGAAAAAGCACAACGGTAACGGTCACTCCAATGGTCATGGCCAGTCGACAGCTCGCAATGTTTCAAGCGGATTGCAGGCCACGTTGGCAAAGAAAATAGCCGCGACGCTTGCGCAAACGGCGGTGGGCCAGGAGGCGTGGCAGCGAGGTAACGGCCGGCGTGCCGCCGGGACCCCGGTGGGTGTGAAGAGTCCGACGACCGGAGTGATGGATAATCAAATTCTTGCCACTTATATCGCCATCAGGTCGGGCAATTACGGTGCCGATCGGGATGCCGTGGCCGGCGAGAGTGGAACGGCGCTAGGAGCGAATGCCAACGCGAATGCACAATCTGCCGTTGCGCTTGGCGGCAATACCCTCGCCGGTTATAACGGCACCGCCATCGGCACATTGACGAGGGCAGCCGGGACATACAGCACGGCTGTAGGCTTGCAGTCGAACGCAAGCGGCCTCGAGGCCACAGCGTTGGGCTCCCGTGCCGTTGCTAACGGCTCTAATTCCGTCGCTATTGGCGTTAATGCGAACGCCACTGGTAAGTTCAGCGTCGCCGTCGGCTCGCAGGTCACCGTCAATGCGGACAACGTGGTTGCACTCGGCTCTCATGGCATGACGGTGGATTCGGGCTCGGCCGGATCGTTCGTGGTTGCGCCCGACAAGAATGGTGGCGTATCGGGATCCGCCAACGCGGTGGCGATCCTGGGCCTGGCCACAAACGCAGCAAGTGGTGTCGCGGTGGGAAACGGAAGCAAAGCTCTCGGCGCCTCGGCAACCGCGATGGGGGTGAGCGCAAATGCCGCCGCAACCAATGCGCTGGCATTAGGCAACGGCGCTTCCGCACTCGGAAGCGATTCGGTGGGTATGGGCAGGGCCGCTCAAGCGGTCGGCGACAACACGATCGTCATCGGCTACAACGCCAAATCCAATACCGGTTTGGCCAGCAACGGAACGGGCAACATCGCGATCGGTTCGAATGCGGTCATCAACAACGTGGGAGCCGGTGCGATCGCGATCGGGCGTAATGCCAAGATCGATGCCGACAGCAGCGTTCCCAATACCACCGGTGTGGGGTCCGTGGTCTTGGGCGATGGCGCCACGGCTTACGGCGATGCCTCGACGGCCATTGGTGGCGGCAGCTACACCGGGCCGAGCAACAGTGTTGCGCTGGGCAATGGTGCGCGCGTCTTGGCGCAGGGCAGTTCCGTGGCGTTGGGTGTCAATGCGCTGGCTGATGAGGTCGGCACCGTCTCCATCGGCAACAAATCCACGGGATTGCGGCATCGAATCGTCAACATGGATCCCGGATTGTCGACCTACGAAGCGGTCAACATCGGCCAGTTGCAACCTCTGGTGACCGCGTTCGGCGGTAACGCTGCGATCGACCCGGACACTGGCGCCGTGACCGGCCCTACGTACACGCTTGCCAATGGCGGCACGCAGACCACGCTTGGTGGTGCGCTGAAGGCGCTGGATGATGCCGTGAGCAACGCCGGCGGCCAGAACGACAAGTATTTTGCGGTGAACAGCACGGGACCGGCTGCCGCGGCCAGCGGAAGCGACGCCATGGCCCTGGGCAGCGGCGCCGCCGCGGCGGGCAATAATTCCGTAGCGCTTGGTGCGAATGCGCGGGCGGATGCGGCCAATACGGTTTCGGTAGGCACGCGCGGCAGCGAGCGCAAGATCGTCAACGTGCTGGCCGGTGATGTTTCTGCAACCAGCACCGATGCCGTGACCGGCGCGCAGCTCGATGCAACCAATCAGCAGATCATCGAGCTGAGTGATGCCCTCAGCCATGGCGGCGTGATTGATCCAGATACCGGGGACACGTTGGCGGTGACTTACAACACCGCCACCAAGGACACGATTACGCTGGGCAACAGCGGGCGGCCAGTGAAAGTCACGAACGTCGCCGTCGCCACGACGCCCAGCGACGCGGTGAACCTCAGCCAGTTGACCAGTACGGCGGACGCGCTGCGCGGCGAGCTCACCGGCAACCTCAAGTACGTGAAGGTCAATTCCGACGGCGTCGATGCGAATGCCGCGGCGCCAGACTCCGTCGCCATCGGCTCGGCGACGCTTGCAACGATCGAAGGTTCGCTGGCGGTGGGCGTACGGGCGCGCGCGTCGGCCGCGCATGCGGTGGCGCTCGGCAGCGACAGCCTGGCCGATACGGTGTTGACCGTCTCGCTGGGCAACAAACCGGCCGGCTTGAAGCGCCGCTTGGTCAATCTGCAAGCGGGTGTGGAGGCGGACGATGCGGTGAGCGTGAGCCAGTTGCAGCCGATGGTGACGGCGCTCGGTGGCGGCGCGGCGATCGATCCGGTGACCGGCGTGGTGACCGGCCCCACCTACACGCTTGCCAACGGCGGCGTGCAGACCAGCCTTGAAGCGGCGCTAGGGGCACTGGATCAGGCAGTGAGTGACAGTGGCGCGAATACGCCGTATCTGGCCGTCAACAGTACGGGTGCGGACGCCGTCGCGAACGGGATCGATGCCATCAGCCTGGGCAGCGGTGCGGTCGCGACCGGCAACAATTCGGTGGCGCTCGGTGCGAACACCACGGCTGATGTGGCCAATACCGTTTCGTTCGGCACGCCCGGCGCGGAACGCAAGCTCGTCAACGTCGCCGCGGGTGATCTTTCGCCGACCAGTACGGAAGCAGTGACCGGCGCACAACTGGACAGCACGAACCAGCAAGTGGGTGTGCTGGAAAACGCCCTGACCGGCAGTGGCCTGATCGATCCGGGTACAGGCACGTCGCTGGCGGTGACCTACAGCAGCGGCGCGAAGAACACGATCTTCCTCGGTAACCTCAACACGCCGGTGGAGGTCATGAATGTCGGCACCGGCCTGGCCGATACGGATGCGGTCAACGTGGCGCAGATGACCGGTGCAGTGGCAGGGCTGCGCAGCGAGCTGAGCAACACGCTCGCCTACGTCAAGGTCCGCGCGACCGGCGGCAATGCGCAGGCCAACGGCACCAACTCGGTGGCGATCGGCTCCGCGTCCAGTGCCAGCGACACGGGGACGGTGGCGATCGGCACCGGCGCGCGTGCCACGGGCGCCAACTCGGTGGCGCTGGGCAGCAATTCCCAGGCGAGTGCAGCGCGCACGGTCTCGGTCGGCAGCCCCGGCAACGAGCGCCGGATTGTCAACGTGGATGCGGGTGACGTGAGCGCCGACAGCACCGATGCCATCAATGGCTCGCAACTGTTCGGCGCTTTGAATGCGCTTGCGACTTCTCGTGCGGGCGTCCTGGATGTCGACAATCCCATCTATGCGATCGAAGGCGTGACCGGGGACAACTCCGCCTCGCTCAATGGTGGTGATCCTTCGCTCTCTACCGCCCTGGCGTTCGGCGTGACCTCCAGCGCCTCCGGCACCGATACGGTGTCGTTCGGCTTGAGTGCGGTGGCGCTGTCGGACAACGCGGTAGCGATCGGCAGCAACAGCACGATCGGTACGGATATGCCTTATGCGGTGACGGTCGGGTCCAATGCCCAGGTCAACGGTGCGCAGGCCGTCGCCCTGGGCGCCAACGTCCAGGCCAACAAGGACTACGCCTTGGCGGTCGGCACCAACAACACCTGGGCACTGGGCGTAAGCTCGATTGCGATCGGCGACGGTGCGAAGGAGCGGGGCGACAGCGGCATCGCGATCGGCAAGAGCGCCGCGGTGGCCGCCAATGCGACCAGTTGTATCGCGGTGGGCACGGGCGCGAGTGTGGCCACCCGATTGAACGATGCGATCGCCTTGGGTACGGGCGCCAGCGTAAGCGCCGGCGCCAACGGCGGCGTGGCGCTGGGGCAAGGCGCGGTGGCCAATCGCGGCACGGCGGTGTCGCTGGGTAGTGCGACGATCACCCGGCAAATCATCAACCTGTCGATGGGCACGCAGGGCACGGATGCGGTGAACGTGAGCCAGTTGCAGGGCGTGACGAGCGCACTCGGTGGTGGCGCCTCCATCGGTGCGGACGGCAGCATCGTGCCACCGTCCTATACGGTCGACGGTACCGCCTATGCCAACGTGGGCGCCGCGATCGCGGCCGTGGTAAGCATGGCCGGGACCGATCCCAACGCCGTGGCGTACGACGGCGCAACCAAGGACACGGTTACGCTGGGTGGCGCCAACGGCACCTTGTTGACCAACCTGCGCGCAGGCAGCGTGGTCATCACCAGCACGGATGCGATCAATGGTTCGCAACTGTTCGGCACGGCGCAAAGCATCGCGACGGGCCTGGGCGGTGGTGCCGCAGTAAATCCAAATGGCACCGTCACGGCGCCGCTGTACGTGATCGGCACTACAACGGCGAGCAACGTGGGTAGCGCACTGGGCAACCTGTACGATGTGGTCAAAGGTGAATTGGCCGACGCGGGGCTGGTGGATCCGGATACCGGGCGCGCCATTGCAGCGGTGACCTACGACAGCGCCTCGCAAAGCAAGGTGACCTTGGGCGGAGCGAACGCAAGCGTGATGGTGCAGGTGTCGAATGTGGCGCCGGGTGCGGTATCGGACACGAGCACGGATGCGGTGAACGGTTCGCAGCTGAATGCGACGAATCAGGCGATCGGCGATTTGACGGATGCGTTCAACAACAGCGGCGTCTTCGATCCAGGCACGGGTGAATCGCTGGCGGTGACGTACGCCAATACATCAAAGACGGATATCGCGCTGGGTACGGCCGGAACGCCGGTGACGGTGTCGAACGTCAATGCAGTGACGCTGTCTGCGTCGAGCACGGCGGCGGTGAACGGTTCGCAGCTGTTCGCAACGAACCAGGCGATCGATGATCTGGCCGATGCGCTGGACAAGGGCGGCGTACTCGATCCGGTCACTGGTGAATCGCTGGCGGTGACGTATGCCGATGCATCGAAAGCAGATATCACGCTAGGTGCAGCCGGAACGCCGGTGACGGTGTCGAACGTCAATGCGGTGACGCTGTCTGCGTCGAGCACGGCGGCGGTAAATGGCTCGCAGCTGTTCGCAACGAACCAGGCGATCACTGATCTGGCCGATGCGCTGGACAACAGTGGCGTACTCGATCCGGTCACCGGTGAATCGCTGGCGGTGACGTATGCCGACGCATCGAAAGCAGATATCGCACTAGGTACGGCCGGAACGCCAGTGACGGTGTCGAACGTCAATGCGGCGATACTGTCTGCGTCGAGCACGGCGGCGGTGAATGGTTCGCAGCTGTTCGCAACGAATCAGGCGATCAATGACCTGGCCGATGCGCTGGACAACAGCGGCGTGCTAGATCCGGCCACCGGCGAATCGCTGGCGGTGACCTACGCGGATGCATCGAAGACGACCATTACGCTCGGTACGGCCGGTACGCCCGTGGCGATCTCGAATGTGGAGGCAGGCATGCTGTCGGCCACCAGCACCGACGTGGTGAACGGCGCGCAGCTGTATACCGTCGCCCAATCCATCGATGAGCTGAAGGACACCCTGGACAACAGCGGCCTGCTCGACCCGGCTACCGGCCAATCACTGGCCGTCACCTACGACAACGCGTCCAAGAACGGCGTGACCTTGGGCGGCACGGGCGCAATCACTCCGATTCCCTTGCACAACATCGCGACCGGCACCGCCAACACCGACGGCGTCAACGTGGCGCAGCTGACTTCGGGCTTGAACAACCTCAAGAGCGAATTGACCAACGGCGCGATCGACCTGAAATACATCAAGGTCAATTCGACTGGCGCAGCGGCCCAGGCCAATGGCGTCAACGCGGTCTCCATTGGCTCCGGTTCCAGTGCCACGGGAAATGCGGGGGTGGCCGTTGGCACAGGTGCGCGTGCGGTGAGCGTGAACTCGGTGGCGCTTGGCTACAACTCCCTGGCCAACGAACGGGATGAGGTGGTATCGATCGGCAGCATCGGCCGCGAGCGGCGGATCATCAATGTCAATGATGGCAATGTCAGCGCGGGCAGTACCGATGCCGTGAATGGTGGCCAGTTGTTTGCCGTGCGCAGGGCGCTGGAAGCGCTCGCCGCCAGAGCGAACGGCGTGAACGACGCCAGCGATCCGGTGGCGGCCGTCGATGGGCGCAGCGGCAACAACGTGGCGTCGCTGGATGGCGGCGATCCGCAGGATGCGACGGCCGCGGCGATCGGTACGTTCTCCATCGCCAGCGGCACCAACGCGCTCGCGGTAGGTTTGCACAACCTGGCCGGGTCGGATTACTCGGTGGCGCTGGGGTACCAGGCGCAGACCGGTGCCGATCACGATTACTCCGTGGCGATGGGTTCGGATGTGCAGACCAACGCCCGCAGCGCCGTGGCGGTCGGCACCGAAGTGCGTGCCAATGGCGAGTATGCGGTAGCGGTCGGCAGCAACCGGACCTTTGCGATCGGCAACAGTGCTGTCGCGATGGGTGATGGCGTGACCGTGCATGGCGACAACAGCATCGCCATCGGGCGTAGCGCCATGGTGGCGAAGAATGCCAACGATGCGCTGGCATTGGGCACGGAAGCGAGCGTGGTGGCGGGCGCGATCGGTAGCGTTGCGCTGGGTCATGGCGCGGTGGCGGACCGCGGCAACGCGATCTCCATTGGCGGCGGCAGCGTCGGTACGCGGCAGATCATTCACGTCTCGGCAGGTACGGAACCGACGGATGCGGTGAACGTTGCGCAATTGCAGGAGGCAATGGCGGCGATGATGGCCGAGATCCAGTCGTTGCGTAGTCAACTGGCCGCGCGTCCGACGGCGCAGTGATGCGTGCAAAAAAAAGCCTGGCGGAGGCCAGGCTTTGAAGCAACGCAACATTGAGGATCATCTGGCTTGCTTGATTGAGCTCCCTCTCCTGCCAGTGGGGGAGGGAGCGGTTCGCTACCACTGGAACGAAGCGCCCACGCCCACGGTGTTGCCGCTGCTGGACAGGCCCACACCCGCACGAACTTTCCAGTTCTGGTTGATGCGGGCTTCACCGCCCAGCGCTGCGGAGGTGTAACCCTTGTAGCTGCCCACGCCGGCGCCGATCGAGTAGGTCTTGCCGGCGTCGACACCTGGGATCATCGTCAACGCCGTAACCCCTGCAATGCCGGAATAAGCCGCGCGTGCGGTGTTGCTGAGCTGGCCCTGCAATCCATCGACCTGGCCCTGCAGGCCATCGATACGACGGTCGAGCTGATTGACCGCACCTTCGACGCCACGAACCTGCTGGCCACCCACGGTGTAAGTCGGCGTGCTGATCGTGCCGTCCGCGTTGAGCGTGGCGCCGCCACCCAGTGCGTCAGCAGCGCTCTGTGCCGTAGCGGCCAGCTGCGAACCGTTGACGGCATCCTTGCTGCCTGCGTTCACGGCACCGTCGCCGACGTTGGTGATCTTGTTGCCCTGGGCGTCGTAGTCCCACGAGCCGCCACCCGTATCACCACCACCACCATTGTTCTCGATGCTGGTGACGCGGTCGCCGATGTTGGTGACGGTCTGGTTCAAGTTGTCGACCTGGCCTTGCAGCGTACTGAGCTGACCGAAGTTCACGGCGTCATATTGGTTTTTGCCATCCGCGACGTTGGTCAGGATCACCGGCGCTGCCGCCGGGCCACCCAGCGTCACCGAACCGTAGTTGGCGGAGCCATCACTATTGAGGTCATACCTCACTGCCAGCGGATCGGTCGCCCCCGATGAGGCGGCGGCCTGAATGGCCTGCTCGACGGTGGAATAACGGTTGCCATCCACCAGGAACGAAGGCTGCGTGATGCTGCCATCCGACCCGATGCCGGCGCCGGCACCCAAGGCGTCGGTAACGCCTTTGAGCTGGCTCACGTTCACCGCATCCGTGAGCCGCGTACCCGCTGCGACATTGATGATCTGACGCTCCGCACCGATGGAGCCGATCGACAGCACGTTGGCGCGATCGGCGACGGAGCTGGCGCCCAACGCGATGCTGCCGTAGGCGCCCGCGGCAACTTTGGAACCGGCGCCCAAGGCGACGCCGCCGGTGGCATTCGTGGCCACGCTGGTATTGGCGCCCAGCGCCATGGCGTTGCTGACGTTTCGGGCCACGTTTGCGTTGGTGCCCATGGCCACGGAGTTGCTGGCGCCGCTGTTGACCTTGGCGCTGCTGCCCATTGCGATCGAGCCCTGGCCAACAGCCCAGGTGTTGTTGTTGCCAACAGCCAGTGCGTTATCCGCGTTCGCCACGACATGGGAACCCAGGGCAACGGCTTGCGTGCCGCCGGTATTGGCGTCGGAGCCTACCGCTACGGAATAGGGCTGATCGGCGCCCGTCGTGGCATTGCTGCCCAGCGCGACGGAGTTGTCGGATAGGGCCGCAGCACGCAGGCCCATCGCAACCGTGTTGCCACCGTTGGCGTTCGACATCACGCCTGTAGCCAGCGCGGTCGCATCCGGCACACTCGTGCTGTTGAGCGATGCATTGTTGACGCCCGTCACGCCATCGGCGGCAAACTGGTCTCCGGAAGCATCCATGGTGCCGATGGCGTTGCGTTGCGCCGAGCCCATCGCCAACAACGACGTGGTGGCGTGCGACAGTGCATCGCTTGCGTTGTTGCCGCCGGCGCTGCTGGTGTCGTGAGTCGCTGTGACGTTAGAGTTGTCTGCCGCCCGTATGTTTTTTGCATCGCTGCCGGTGGCCATCGCCGAGCCCATCAAGATGGCCTCCGCCAGGGCAACTGCGATCAGGTTACGGACGAAAGCGCTTTTCCTTGAGGTCGGATTAGTACGAGTTCCCGCGTGCATGGTGGCTCCTCATCAGATCGTTCGTGATGAGGAAATATTAGGAATTACGGGTACTTAGATCAGTCGGCCGTGGCCTATTTATATCGAACGAGTAGTAGGACTAGTCCGAGTTTGTCCTAGATCTCGTGAAAGGCTGCGCTGGCTGAGCAGTAGGGAGGGAGTTGTTCAGCGAAGGCCCCGGGAAGGCCGGGGCCTGGTGACTTTGAGAATCTTCAAGCCGCTGAGCCCGTTTTTCGCCAGGACGAAGCTTCAGGCTTTTTTTGTGGCTTGTTGCGTGAACAAGTACATGAGGTCTTACGCCGAGGCGTTATGCACCTTCATGCTGCACGTTGACCATCCACGGCACGCCGAACTTGTCCACCAGCATGCCGAAGCCGTCGGTCCAGAAGGTTTTCTGGAACGGCATGGTGACCTGGCCATCTTTGGCCAGCGCATTGAAATATTTTTCGCCGGAGGCAACGTCACTCGCGGAGACCGAGAGGCTGAAGCCGGAATGCTTCAGTTCGCCGTCGCCGGCCTGGCCGTCGGACATCAACAGGTGCGCGCTGCCAACCACCAGCGTGGCATGCATGATCTTGTCGGCCAGCTCGGGTGCGGTCTGGTAATCCTGGCTGGCGGGCGCATCCTTGAAGCGCACCTTCATCAGTTCCTGCGCGCCGAGCGCATCGCGGTAGAAGGCGATGGCTTCTTCACAGCGTCCGTCGAAAAACAGGTAAGGCTGGATTTCCATGTGCGTGACTCCTCGGGTTGGGGAAACTCTCGTTGGGGTTCGCACCCCAACCTACGATGCAGCGTCGCGCAGCGCCTGCGGCAATGGCACGGATTTGCCGCTCGCCGGATCCATCCACACCATCACCACGTTACCGTCGCAGTAAAGCTTGTTGTGGTCGGCGGCATCGATGATGCGATGCGCGACCGTCATCGAACTATTTCCCAGCCGCGCGCAATACAACTGAATGTGCACTTCGCCCGGCCATTCGATCGGCAGGCGATAGTTGAGCGTGCTGGCCGCCATCACTGGCATCGCATGGTCGTCCGACCACGAACCCGGCAAGCGTTGCAGCCATTGCACGCGCGCTTCTTCCAGGTAAGTGAGATAGGTCGAATTGTTGACGTGGTTGAACGCGTCCAGATCGCGCCAACGCACGCTGATGGCGGCGGTGTACAGCGGTGTGGGCGTCGCAGAGGAGTCGTTCGTCATGAAGCCACTTTGCGTTTGGGTTTGGCCTTGCCGTTGTCGCTTTCGAGCTTGAGGCGCGGCGCTTTCGCGGGCTTCAGATGCGTGGCGAGGAAGCGGCCGGTATGCGAGCCCACCGTCGCCGCAACGGTTTCCGGCGTACCGGTCACCAGGATGCGTCCGCCACCCGCGCCGCCTTCGGGGCCGAGATCGACGATCCAGTCGGCGGTCTTGATTACGTCGAGGTTGTGTTCGATCACCACCACCGTGTTGCCCTGGTCGACCAGCTGATGCAGCACGTCCAGCAGTTGCTCGATATCGTGGAAGTGCAGGCCGGTGGTGGGCTCATCAAGGATATACAGCGTGCGGCCGGTTTCGCGCTTGGACAATTCCTTCGACAGTTTCACGCGCTGCGCTTCGCCGCCGGACAGCGTGGTCGCGCTCTGGCCGAGCTTGATGTAGTCCAGGCCCACGGAGCGCAACGTATCGACTTTACGTGCGATCACCGGCACGTTCTCGAACAACCGGGCGGCGTCTTCCACCGTCATGTCGAGCACGTCGGCAATCGTGTGGCCCTTGTAGAGAATCTCCAGCGTCTCGCGGTTGTAGCGCTTGCCGTGGCAGACATCGCACGGTACGTACACGTCCGGCAGGAAATGCATTTCCACCTTGATCATGCCGTCGCCTTCGCAGGCCTCGCAGCGTCCGCCGCGCACGTTGAAGCTGAAGCGGCCGGGCGTGTAGCCGCGCGAACGCGCTTCGGGCACCTGCGCGAACAGTTCGCGCAATGGCGTGAACAGGCCGGTATAGGTGGCGGGATTCGAACGCGGCGTGCGGCCGATCGGCGACTGGTCGATATCGACGACCTTGTCGAACAGCTCCAGATTCTCCACCGTCTTGTACGGCGCGGGCTGGATGCTCGAACCGTTCAATTCGGCGGCGGCGAGTGCGAACAGTGTGTCGTTGATCAGCGTGGACTTGCCCGAGCCCGATACGCCGGTGATGCAGGTGAACAAACCGGCCGGAATCGACAGATCCACGTTCTTCAAATTGTTGCCGCTGGCGCCACGCAGATGCAGCCAGGAGTCCTTGTCCAACTGCTCGCGGCGTTCTTCCGGCACCTTGATGGCGCGCTTGCCGGACAAGTATTGGCCGGTGACCGAGCGCGGCGAGGCGAGGATGTCTTTCAGCGAACCTTGCGCGACCACTTCGCCACCATGCACGCCGGCGCCGGGGCCGATATCGAGCACATGGTCGGCGGCGCGGATCGCATCTTCGTCGTGTTCGACCACGATCACCGTATTGCCCAGGTCGCGCAGGCGCGTGAGCGTGCCGAGCAGGCGTTCGTTGTCGCGCTGGTGCAGGCCGATCGAAGGCTCATCCAGCACATACATCACGCCGACCAGGCCGGCACCGATCTGCGACGCCAGGCGAATGCGCTGCGCTTCGCCGCCGGACAGCGAGTCGGCCTGGCGATCGAGGGTGAGGTAGTTGAGGCCCACGTCGTTGAGGAAGCTCAGGCGCTCGCGGATTTCCTTGACGATCTTCACCGCGATCTCGCCGCGCCAGCCGGTGAGCTTCAGGGTTTCGAAGAACGCTAGGGAGTCGTCGATGGAGCGCGCAGTGAGCGAGGGCAGGGAATGATCGGCCACGAACACATTGCGCGCCGAACGGTTCAGGCGCTGGCCTTCGCATTCGCGGCAGGGCTGGTCGCTGATGTACTTGGCCAGTTCCTCGCGCACGGCGGGCGATTCGGTTTCCTTGTAGCGGCGCTCCAGGTTCGGCAGGATGCCTTCGAACGCGTGTTCGCGCGTGACCTTGCCGCCACGTTCGGTGAGGTACTTGAAGGTGATCTTTTCCTTGCCGCTGCCGAACAGCACGGCCTGCTGCACAGTCTTGGACAGCTTCTGCCACGGCGTATCCACATCGAAGCCGTAATGTTTGGCCAGCGACAGGATCAGTTGGAAATAGTGTGCATTGCGGCGATCCCAGCCACGGATCGCGCCATTGGCCAGCGACAGTTCCGGGTGATGCACCACGCGCTCGGGCGAGAATACCTGCGTGACGCCCAGGCCGTCGCAGCTCGGGCAGGCGCCCACCGGCGAGTTGAACGAGAACAGGCGCGGTTCCAGTTCCGGCAGCGAGTAGTCGCACACCGGGCAGGAATAGCGCGAGGAGAACAGCTGTTCGCTCGCTTTGGCATCGTCCATGTCGACCACGATGGCCAGGCCATCGCCCAGGCGCAGCGCGGTCTCGAACGATTCGGCCAGGCGCTGCTTGATGTCGTCGCGCGGGCGGAAGCGGTCGATCACCGCCTCGATGGTGTGCTTCTGGCGCAGGGTGAGCGGCGGCACGGCGTCCAGGTCATGCACCACGCCATCCACGCGGGCGCGCACGAAGCCCTGCGCGCGCAGTTGTTCGAACACCTGCACGTGCTCGCCCTTGCGCTCGCGGATCACCGGCGCCAGCAGCATGAAGCGTTTTTCCGGATTCAGCGCCAGGGTGCTGTCCACCATCTGGCTCACCGTCTGCGCCTCCAGCGCAATGCCGTGGTCCGGGCAGCGCGGCGTGCCTACGCGGGCGTAGAGCAGGCGCAGGTAGTCGTAGACCTCGGTGATGGTGCCCACGGTGGAGCGCGGGTTGTGCGAGGTGGATTTCTGCTCGATCGAGATGGCCGGCGACAGGCCCTCGATATGGTCCACGTCCGGCTTTTCCATCATCGACAGGAACTGCCGCGCATAGGCCGACAGCGATTCGACATAGCGCCGCTGGCCTTCGGCATAGATGGTGTCGAACGCCAGCGAGGACTTGCCCGAGCCGGACAGCCCGGTGATCACGATCAGTCGATCGCGGGGCAGGTCCAGGTCGACGTTCTTGAGGTTGTGCGTGCGCGCGCCGCGGATGCGTATGGTGTCCATCACGCCTGACTATTTGGGGGACCGCGCACTATAACAAGTGGCCCGGGGCAGACCGTATGACAGCGAGCCAACCCTGCTGACAGCGTGATGTCAGCAGTCCCTAGTCTGGGTTGGCGCAGCGTACCCCAGCGGGTTTCGTGGCGAGCGTTGAATTGTCCCGCCAGGCCGTCTAGGCAGCAGCCAGACAGGCGACTATGCTCGCCCGCTTACGTTCCCGGGCGCGCGACGCGGAGGCTGCATATGGCTGGAAAATGGGTGATGGGCTTGGGTGTATGCGCAGCGCTGGCGGCCGGCTCCGCCTGGGCCGCGGCGCCCTCCGAGGCGCAGGTGCGGGAGCTGATGCAGGTCATGAACGTGCCCGGCCAGTTCACCGTGATGAACAACCAGATGGCCACCATGATGAGCCAGCAGCTGCCCTGCGTCTCGGCCGACTACTGGAAGAACTACATCGACAAGAGCGGCCAGGAACAACTGCTTACGGCGATGATTCCGGCCTATCAGCACCATTTCACCGCCGACGAGGTGGAAGGCCTGATCAAGTTCTACAAATCCGCGCTGGGCCAGAAACTGGTCGCCCAGATGCCGGCCACCATGGCCGAGGCCGCCCAGAGCGGCCAGCAGTGGGGCCGCCAGCGCACCTCCGACATGTTCGCCGCGCTGCAGAAAGAGGGCAAACTGGACGGCCAGGGCCGCTGCCCCGGCACCAGCCCGTAGGTTGGGGTGCCAACCCCAACATCGGGATGCCCGACCCCGGAAGCCCGATAGCTGGTCAGTGATTGACCAGCGGCAGCCTCCGTCGCTAAAATCCGCAGTTCGCCGCGCCCGTATGGGCCGCGACGAACCCAAGAGAATAACGACAGAAGGGCCATTCCCATGAGTTATGCAGTCATCAAGACCGGCGGCAAGCAATACCGCGTCCAGCAGGGCGACGTCCTGCGCGTGGAACTCTTGAACGCCGAAGAAGGCGCCAGCGTGAATTTCGACCAGGTGCTGCTGGTCGGTTCCGGCGAAACCATCACCGTCGGCGCCCCGATCGTGTCCGGCGCCACCGTCACCGCCACCGTGCGCAAGCATGGCCGCGCCGACAAGGTCCGCATCATCAAGTTCCGCCGCCGCAAGCACCACAAGAAGCAGCAGGGACATCGTCAGCACTTTACCGAAGTCGAGATCACGGGCATCAACGCCTGATCCGCCAATTCTGGAGTAATCAGTCATGGCACATAAAAAAGGCGTAGGTTCATCCCGCAACGGTCGCGATTCGAACCCGAAATACCTCGGCGTGAAGATCTACGGTGGCCAGGCCATCGAAGCCGGCAACATCATCGTCCGCCAGCGTGGTACCAAGTTCCATGCCGGCACCGGCGTTGGCCTGGGCCGCGACCACACCCTGTTCGCTTTGGTGGACGGCGTGGTCGAGTTCAAGACCCGCGGCGCGGACAACCGCAAGTTCGTCAACGTGGTCAAGGCCTAATCAGGGCCTCATGTTGCAACGAAGGCCCCGCTCCGGCGGGGCTTTTGTTTTATAGGCGGGAATCGTCAATCATCAATCGCCGCTTCCCGTTCCCAGAAGTCGTCATTCCCGCTTTCGCGGGGATGGCGGCCCTGAGGGTACGATTTCCGATTAACGACTCCCGGTCCCACCCATGAAATTCGTCGACGAAGCGATCATCAAAGTCCACGCCGGAGACGGCGGCAACGGCTGCATCAGCTTCCGTCGCGAAAAATTCATCCCGTTCGGCGGCCCGGACGGCGGCGACGGCGGCACCGGCGGCTCGGTGTGGCTGGTGGCCGATGAAGGCCTGAACACCCTGATCGATTTCCGCCACCAGCGCAGCTTCAAGGCGCAGCGCGGCGAGAACGGCATGGGCAGCGATATGTATGGCAAGGGCGGCACGGACACCACCATCCGCGTGCCGGTCGGCACCGTCGTCACCAATGTCGACACGGACGAAATCATCGGAGACCTCACCACGCACGGCCAGCGCCTCTTGGTGGCGCAGGGCGGCAAGGGTGGTCTGGGCAATATCCACTTCAAGAGCTCGGTCAACCGCGCGCCACGCAAATCCACGCCCGGCACACTCGGCGAGGTGCGCGAGCTGAAGCTGGAGCTGAAGCTGCTGGCGGATGTGGGCCTGCTTGGTTTCCCCAACGCCGGCAAATCCACCTTCATCCGCGCTGTATCCGCTGCGACGCCGCGCGTGGCCGATTACCCCTTCACCACCTTGCATCCCAACCTGGGCGTGGTGAGCCTGGGTACCGACCAGAGCTTCGTGATCGCCGACATCCCCGGCCTGATCGAAGGCGCCGCGGAAGGCCACGGCCTGGGCATCCAGTTCCTGCGCCACGTGGCGCGCACGCGCCTGTTGCTGCACTTGGTGGATATCGCCCCGATCGACGGCAGCGACGTGGTGGAGCAGGTGCACGCGATCGAGCACGAACTGGAGAAGTTCGATCCCGAACTGCTGCAACGTCCACGCTGGCTGGTGCTCAACAAGGCCGACGTGCTGCCGCAGGACGAACGCCAGGCGGTGGCCGAGGACATCGTCAAGCGCCTCGGCTGGACGCAGCCGTGGTTCCTGGTCTCGGCCATCGCGCGCGAGAACACCATGAGCGTGTGCCAGCAGATCCAGCGATTCTTCGAAGCCCAGCACGAGGCGCGCGAAGGGCGCACCGACATGCTGCCGGGGGATGTGCGCCTGCGCGGGGAGCCGTGAGCTCTTCATCTCCCTTCCCCCTTCGGGGAGAGGGTTGGGGTGAGGAGCCAACCTCGCGATTAAGCTTATAAATACCGCTTGGAAAAAAGAGCAAAACGAAAGCGATGATGGAATTTTCGGCGAGTGTGACCCCTCACCCTAGCCCTTTCCCCGGAGGGGAGAGGGAAAAAAACGCAGCATGAAACTCCAAGCCCGCATCGCCACCTACCGCCGCCTGCGCGACGAACCGCTCTGGCGCCTGCTCGCCGCCGACCACGCCCCGGAAATCATCGGCCTGCTGCAAACTGTGCTGATGGACGGCGAGCGCACGCTCAGCGCCTCCATCCTGTTCGAGCGCCTGCAGCATCACCTGGACGCCATCAACGCCTCCGACCTGCCGCGCGAACTGCCGCGCACCGCGCAGGCCTACGTGGCCGACTGGCTGGCCAAAGGCTTCCTGGAACGCCGCCTGCCCGAAGGCGCCAGCGAAGAGGAATACGAACTTTCCGCGCAGACCGCGCAGGCGATCCGCTTCGTCAGCACGCTGGATGCGCCGCGCAGCGCGGCCACCGAAAGCCGCTTGGCGCTGGTAATCCAACAGCTGGTGCGCCTGGCCGAACAGACCGAGACCGATCCCACCGCGCGCCTGCAGGCGCTGTACGCCGAACGCGACCGGCTCGATGCGGAGATCGCGCGCGTCGGCACCGGCAAGGTGGCGACCCTGGATGGCAAGCGCGCACTGGAACGCGCGCGCGAAGTGATCCAGCTTGCCGATGAACTGGCGGAAGATTTCCGCCGCGTGCGCGACGATTTCGAGCGCCTCAATCGTGATTTCCGCGAACGCATCATCGATGACGAAGGCGAGCGCGGCGACGTGCTCGATCGTCTGTTCGAGGGCGTCGACGTGATCGCCGAAAGCGAAGCGGGCCGCAGCTTCAATGCCTTCTGGAACCTGCTCAACGACGTCGAGCAAAGCGCGCAACTGGATGCGGCGCTGGAAAGCGTGCTTGCGCGCAATTTCGCCAAGAAACTGCAGCGTCACGAGCGCCAGTTCCTGCGCGGCTTCACCGGCGTGATGCTGGAACGCGGCGGCCACGTGCACGACGTACTGCAGCACTTCGCACGCAGTTTGCGCGGTTTCGTGCAAAGTCGTGGCTATCTTGAACAGCGCCGCTTGAACCAACTGCTGAAACAGGCGCAGGCCGAAGCGCTGCAACTGCGCGATGCGGTCAACGTGCGCCAGCGCACCCCTTACACGCTCCAGCTCACCACCAGCCGCCTGCGCTCACTCTCACAATGGCGCCTGCACGATCCGCGCAACGCGCAGGTGGACGGCAGCATCGTGCGCAGCGAAGGCGCGGCCATTTCGCTGGACAGCGTGAGCGAACTGGTCGCGCAGTCGGAAATCGATTTCCGCAGCCTGCGTCGCGATCTGCACGACCTGCTCGCCGAATACGACCAGCTCTCCATCAGCCAGGTGTTGAACCAGCGCCCTGCCGAACAAGGCC
Organism: Dyella sp.; assembly: GCF_051954575.1. Lineage (GTDB taxonomy): Bacteria > Pseudomonadota > Gammaproteobacteria > Xanthomonadales > Rhodanobacteraceae > Dyella_B. The sequence goes on from NZ_JBQCHP010000179.1 coordinate 63,575, forward strand.
TGGGCAGCGTCGTGGGCTATCTCTCGCTGGCCACGCGTCATGGCGTGATCGGCAAGGAACAGGAAGCGATCAGCTGGAAAGGCGGCGACGGCCAATGGCGCCACGCGCGCATTCCCTTGGTGTGGTTTTTGAAAGAGAAACGCCATGAATTTGCTTGAAGACGAAGCCTCGCCCATCGAGCCTGCACCCGCGCCCGTGCGCGACAAGGGCCTGTTCGATGGCGATACCGGCGCGCTGCCGTTGGACGCGCGGCGTGCGCTGTGCCAGTTGTTGAGCGGCCCCAGCGTGGATGCGAGCCGGCATAGCCAGTTGTGGCCGGCGGTGTTGCGCTATGAGGCGCAACTGCGCTCGCATCTCAACGATCTATTCCTGGAACTGGTACTCGATCGCGATGCCGGCGTGGCGTTTACGCGCCAGGCCGATACGGGCGAGCTGGAAACGCCGGTGCTGCTGCGCTCCTCGCCGCTCACTTTTATCGATTCGGTATTGCTGCTGCATCTGCGCCAGCAACTGGCCGAAGCGGACGCGCAGGGGCGTCGCGCCGTGGTGGAGGAAACCGTGCTGGTGGATGCCCTGTCGGTGTACGAAAAGAATCTCTCTACCGATCGCGCTGGCTTCAACAAGCGCGTGGCGGCCTCCATCACCAAGATGAAGGAGAACCACGTGCTGGAAAAACTGCGCGGCAGCGACGATCGCTACGAAGTGTCGCCTGCGCTGAAGCTGCTGTTCTCCGCCGAAGACGTGCAGAACCTTGCGCAGATCTATCGCCAATTGCGCGAAGCCGACGAAGCCATGGAGGCCACTGCGGATGAACGCTAAAACCAAGACGCCGCGCAAACAGGCCAAGCTCGAAGCTGCACCTTCGCTGTTCATGTCCGATCTGCCCGATCCGCGCGACGAACAGTTCCGCATGCGGCGTTTGCAAGTGCTCAACTGGGGCACTTTCAGCGGGCTGGTGGATATTCCCATCGCCGAGCGCGGTTTTCTGTTCGTGGGTCGTTCCGGCTCGGGCAAATCGACCTTGCTCGATGCGATGTCGGCCTTGTTGGTGCCGCCCAACCTGGTGGATTTCAATGCCGCCGCGCGCGAAGCCGAACGCAGCGGCCGCGATCGCAGCTTGGTGTCTTACGTGCGCGGTGCATGGGCCGACCAGCACGATGGCGAGTCGGGCGAAATCGCCACGCAATACCTGCGCAAAGGCAGCACCTGGTCGGCGCTGGCGCTGGAATACCGCAATGCGATGGGCCAATCGGTCAGCGTGATCCGCCTGTTCTGGGTGGCCGGCAACGGTTCCGCCGCGGCGGACGTGAAAAAGCACTACATGGTGTGCGAGCGCGCCTTCGACGTCGCCACCGAGATGCAAGGCTTCGACCTGGACCTGCGCAAGCTCAAGGCGCGGCTTGGCGAGGACGTGCATCACTTCGATACCTTCGCCGGCTACGCCGAACGCTTCCGCCGCCTGCTCGGCATCCAGAACGAGATGGCCTTGAAGCTGCTGCATAAAACGCAGTCGGCCAAGAACCTGGGCGATCTCAACGGCTTCCTGCGCGGCTTCATGCTGGACGAGCCGGAGACCTTCGGCGCCGCCAACCGGCTGGTGACGGATTTCGGTGAACTCGATGCTGCGCACAAGGCGGTGGTGATCGCGCGTGAGCAAGTGGAGACGCTGGTGCCCGCGCGTTCGGCACATGAAAATCTGCAGGCGCTGCGGCGCGAAACCAGCACCTTGCGCGAGTTGCATCTGTGCGTGGACACCTGGCGCGAACAGCGCCGGCTGGTGCTGCTGGACGAGGGCCTGGCCGAGCTCAATGTGCGCGACGTGGCGCTTGAAGGCGAAATCGCGCAACGCCGCCAGACGCTGGAAAACCACGACCGCCGTCTGGCCGACCTGGAGCAGCAGCGCCGCGAGCAGGGTGGCGATCTGATCGACCAGCTTGAACGCGAGCACGAGCAAGTCGCGCGCGAACGCGACGAACGTATGAAGCGCCGCGACAAGGCGGAAAAAGCCTGCAGTGCATTGGGTTGGACCTTGTCGCCGACTGCGCAAGGTTTCGCCGAGCTGATCGGCAGCGCGCGCGAACTGCTCGATGGTGCGCGCGATCGCGCGGCTGGTCTGGAAGAACGCATGGATGCGCTCAAGCGCGAACGCGATCAATGCAGCCAGCGCTTCGCCGCCGTGCGTGCCGAAATCGACGCGCTCAAGCGCAATCCGTCGAACATTCCCGCACCGATCCAGGCCATGCGTGCACGCTTGTGCAGCGAGCTTGGCTGGTCGGAAAACACCTTGCCGTTCGTTGGCGAGCTGTTGCAGGTGAAGGGCGAACACGCTGCGTGGCGCGGTGCGATCGAGCGCGTCTTGCACGGCTTCGCCTTGTCGCTACTGGTGGACGAGCGGCATTACGCCGAAGTTTCCAACTGGGTCAACAAGACCCATCTGGGCGGAAAACTGGTGTACTACCGCGTGGGTCGCGTGGATGCGCTCGGCCATCGCGCGCCGGAATCACGCTCGCTGATCCATCGCCTGGAGCTGCGCGACCACGCGCATCGCGACTGGCTGGCCAACGAGCTGGCGCGGCGCTTCGATTACAGCTGTGCCGATTCGCCCGCTGCCTTGCGCAACGCGGATCGCGCGATCACGCGCGAGGGTCTGGTCAAGCACGGCGGCGATCGTCATGAGAAAGACGATCGCCGCGCTGTCGACGATCGCCGCAACTGGGTGCTGGGTTTCGACAACCGCGACAAGCTGGCGCTGTTCGAGCGCGAAGGGCAGGAACTGGCGCAATCGATCGCGCAATCGGCCGGCCAGCTGGATGGGCTCAAAGCCGAACGCGATGCCGATGGCGATCGCCGTTTGTCCGCCTCGCAACTGGTGAACCTGGAGTGGGAGGAAATCGACGTCGCGCCGAAGCTGCGTCGCCTCGGTGACATCGAAAACCAGTTGCAGCAACTGCGCGCTGGCGATACCACGCTGCAGGAGATCATGCGCCAGCTGGATGCCGAGCGCGCGGTGCGCGAGCGCGTTGCGAAAAACTTCGATGATGCAAAAGCCGAACGGATTTCGCTGGAAAAGGAGCGCAACGGCTACGGCAAGCAGCGCGAATCCTGCCTGCCGCTTGCCCACGCCATGTCGCTTTCGCCGGCACAGAACGAAGCGCTGGCCGGTCGCTTGCCGCAGCATCCGCCGCTGGGGCTGGACCACCTCGATCGCCAGATCAACCAGGTCAAGGATGGCTTGAACGTCGCGCTCGCCGAACAGGCCCAGCACGACAATGCGCTGGTGCAGGCCATCGAGGAATGCTTCCGCAGTTTCTGCCGTCGATGGCCGCAGGAGAGCGCCGACTTCACGCCCAACATGGATTCGGTGGAAGGTTTTCTCTCGCGCCTGCGACGGTTGGAACTGGATGGCCTGCCGAAACACGAGGCGCGGTTCTTCGAACTGCTGCAAAGCCAGAGCAAGCAAAACCTGCTGGTGCTGCAAAAACACATGACCGAGGCGCGCAAATCGATCGGCCAACGCATGGACGAAGTGAACGAAAGCCTGGAGCGCGTGCCGTTCAATCGCGGCACCGTCTTGCAGATCGATCTCACCGACCGCAATCTGCCGGAAGTGCGCGAGTTCCAGCTGCAACTGCGCGAAGTGCTGTCGCATCACCAGACCGAAGACCGCGACCGCGCCGAAGCCCAGTTCGCCGTATTGCGCCAGCTGGTGGCGAAACTGGCGGCGGACGATCCCGAGCACAAGCGCTGGCGCGAACAGGTGCTGGACGTGCGCCAGCATGTCGAGTTCGTGGGCGTGGAAAAAGACGCCGGCACGCGCGAGACAGTGGAGGTCTATCGCAGCGGTGCCGGCAAATCCGGCGGCCAGCGCCAGAAACTCGCCACCACATGCCTTGCTGCCGCGCTGCGTTATCAGCTCGGCGGCGACGATGGCCATCTGCCGCGCTATGCGCCGGTGGTGCTCGACGAAGCCTTCGACAAAGCCGACAACGAATTCACCGCCCTGGCGATGAACATCTTTGAGAACTTCGGTTTCCAGATGGTGGTGGCCACGCCATTGAAATCGGTGATGACGCTGGAGCCGTTCATCGGCGGCGCCTGCTTCGTCGACATCACCGGCCGCCACGATTCGGGCGTGCTGCTGATCGAATACGATCAGGACAACAAGCGGCTGGCCTTGCCGGAAAAGGCGCGTCAGGTCGATGCGGACGCCTGAGGAACTGCGCAGGCGCTTGCAGTCGCGCTGGCAGAACCAGCGCCGCAACTGGTTGCTGGGACAAGGCGAGTGGCCGCTGTCGCTGAGCACGGAGCCGCCCACAGAAGCGAAGGTGCTGGCGGAGTGGGCGCGCTTCGATGAGTGGCTGGCGCAATGGCGTGTGATCGCGCAGCGTCATGCGGATGCGGTGCGCTATGAAGCGCGGGCTTGGTCGCGCGTGGGTGAACAGAATCTTCCGTGCGCATGGCGGTTCGCTTCGCCTGAAGCGGTGGCGCTCGAATTGGGATGTTCAACCGCCTGGTCGCGGGCGAAACAGCGCTTTGCTGTGTTGGCCGCGTGGAAGGACGATGCTGCGTGGCAGGTCGAACTGTCGCGTCACTTCGATCTGCTGGCCAATCTGGATGAAGATGAATTCCAACGGCTTTGCACGGTCGTCGATTGGCTCTGGCGGCATCCGGCGTCGGGTCTTTATCCACGTCAGCTGCCCATCGCCGGCATCGACACCAAATGGCTGGACTCGTACCGTGGCGTGACGGCGGGGTGGCTGGGTGTTCTGCATGCAAGTGAAGCGCGCGAGTTTTATGCGGCGACAGGCTTGCGCGCGGCGCCCGACCGTTTGCGCATGCGTCTGCTCGATCGCGAACTCTGCGACGCGATCGGCGGGCTGTCCGATATCGAAGCGCCAGCGGAAGAATTCATCGGCTTGAAGCTGCCCGCTCGGCAAGTGCTGATCGTGGAAAACCTGGTCACCGGGCTTGCCTGCGAAACCTTGCCCGGCACGGTGGTATTCATGCGCCGCGGTTATGCGGTGGAGGTGTTGGCGAAACTGCCTTGGCTCGCGCAGTTGCCTGTGTATTACTGGGGCGATATCGACACGCACGGGCTGGCCATTCTCAGTCGCTTGCGTGGTTATCTGCCGCGGACACAATCGTTGATGATGGACGAGGCGACCTTGCTTGCGTTCAAGGCCTTGTGGGGCAGGGAAGAGAAGCCCGCCGCACCAGAACTTGCACATCTCACGGAAGCGGAGCAGCAGCTATATCGCGCACTGCGCGAAGGTGAGTACAAGCAGGTGCGCTTGGAACAGGAGCGCATCGCCTGGAACGTCGCCTGGCCACACGTTACGAGCGCTATGTCCCCGTAGGTTGGGCTGTGCGCCGATCTTGTAGGCTGGGGTGCAAACCCCAGCGTCGTGACGTGTGGCAAGCGGGTGTTGGGGTTTGCACCCTGACGTATCCCCACGTTTTTGCTCGATGATTTCAATAAAATCAGCGAGCTATACACCTTGCACATGATCTTCCAGATTACTGGGCCGTCATTCCCGCGAAAGCGGAGGCGCTTTTCAACAGCGAATGCTGGTCAA
>NZ_JBQCHP010000180.1:0-38276 GCF_051954575.1 Dyella sp.
GGCAGGGAACCATGGCAGTCGGACCCGCACCCCAAGAACACCAGGTCGTCTACACCACGCTGCATTTCGACAAACCGTGGTCGATGGACAGCTACGAACAAGTGGACGGCTATAAGGCGTGGAAGAAAATCCTCGCCGAAAAGCCTGATCCCGCCTCGATCGTCGAGATCGTCAAGAACAGCAACCTGCGCGGTCGTGGCGGCGCGGGCTTCCCGACTGGCCTGAAGTGGTCCTTCATGCCGAAGGGAAACATGCAGAAGTACATCCTCTGCAACTCCGACGAATCGGAGCCCGGCACGGCGAAAGACCGCGACATCCTGCGCTACAACCCGCACTCGGTGATCGAAGGTCTGGCCATCGCGTGTTACGCCACCGGTTCCACCGTGGCCTACAACTACCTGCGTGGCGAATTCCATCATGAGCCCTTCGAACATTTCGAAGAGGCATTGAAGGAAGCTTACGCAGCCGGCCTGCTCGGCAAGAACATCCAGGGCAGCGGTATCGACGTGGACATCTATGGCGCACTCGGCGCCGGCGCCTACATCTGCGGCGAAGAAACCGCGCTGATGGAATCGCTGGAAGGCAAGAAGGGCCAACCGCGCTTCAAGCCGCCGTTCCCGGCCAACTTCGGCCTGTACGGCAAGCCCACCACCATCAACAACACCGAAACCTACGCCTCGGTGCCGGCGATCCTGCGCAACGGCGCAGACTGGTTCCTGAATCTCGGCAAGCCGAACAATGGCGGCCCGAAGATCTTTTCGGTGTCCGGCCACGTCAACAAGCCCGGCAACTATGAAATCCGCCTCGGCACGTCCTTCAAGGATCTGCTCGAGATGGCCGGCGGCGTGCGCAACGGCAACAAGTTGAAGGCGGTGATCCCCGGCGGCTCCTCGATGAAGGTGCTGCCCGCCGACGTGATGATGGAATGCACCATGGATTACGACAGCCTGCAGAAGGCCGGTTCGGGTCTGGGTTCGGGGGCGGTGGTCGTGATGGACGAAACCACCTGCATGGTGAAGGCCTGCCATCGCATTGCGCGTTTCTACTTCAAGGAATCCTGCGGCCAGTGCACTCCGTGCCGCGAAGGCACCGGCTGGATGTATCGCGTGCTCACGCGCATCGTCGAAGGCAAGGGCACGCAGGATGACCTGCATCGCTTGAAAGCCGTCGCCGGCCAGATCGAAGGCCACACTATCTGCGCGTTCGGCGAAGCCGCCGCGTGGCCGGTGCAAGGTTTCCTCGCCCGCTTCTGGGATGAATTCGAATACTACGTGCAGCACGGTCGGTCGATGACCGAAGACCGTTTCGCACAAACCCGTGGAGTTGCTGCATGAGTGCGCAGCCAGCCAATACTGCCCCCGATGTGGTGAACATCGAGATCGACGGCAAGCCCACGCAGATCCGCAAGGGCGCCATGATCATCGAGGCGGCCGACAACATCGGCATCGCCATCCCTCGTTTCTGCTATCACCGCAAGCTGCCGATCGCCGCCAACTGCCGCATGTGCCTGGTGGACGTGGAAATGGGCGGCCGCATGATGCCCAAGCCGCAGCCGGCGTGCGCCACGCCGGTGGCCGAAGGCATGAAGGTCATCACGCGTTCGGACAAGGCGCTGAAGTTCCAGCGCGACGTGATGGAGTTCCTGCTGATCAACCATCCGCTCGACTGCCCGATCTGCGACCAGGGTGGCGAATGCGAGCTGCAGGACGTCGCGCTCGGCTACGGCCGCAGCGTGTCGCGTTACACCGAACGCAAGCGCACCATTGCCGACGAGAATCTCGGTTCGCTGGTTGCCACCGAGATGACCCGCTGCATCCAGTGCACGCGCTGCGTGCGCTTCACCAGCGAGATCGCCGGCACCTACGAACTCGGCGGCATGAGCCGCGGCGAGAACCTGCAGATCGGTACCTATATCGGCAAGGCGCTGGAAACCGAACTGTCCGGCAACGTCATCGACGTGTGCCCGGTCGGCGCGCTGACCAACAAGCCGTTCCAGTTCAAGGCGCGCGCCTGGGAACTGATCGCCAAGCCGTCAGTGGGCTACCACGATGCGCTCGGCTCCAACCTGTGGCTGCACACCCGCCGCGGCGAAGTGCTGCGCACGGTGCCGCGCGACAACGAAGCGATCAACGAATGCTGGCTGTCCGACCGCGACCGCTACAGCCATGAAGGCCTGTACGCCGCCGACCGCCTGCATGCGCCGGAAGTGAAGCGCAACGGCCAGTGGCAGACCACCACCTGGGACGACGCGCTCGCCGTCGCCATCGAAGCATTGAAGAGCGTGCCGGGTAGCGACCTGGGCGTGCTGGTGCATCCGGCCACGACCAGCGAAGAGGGCGAGCTGCTGGTTCGCCTCGCGCAAGGCCTTGGCAGTGCGCACATCGACCATCGCCTGCGTCAACTCGACTTTGCCGACAACGCGGTCGCGCAGACCTTCGCCATGCCGGTCGCCGACGTGGACAAGGTCAAGGCGGCGTTGCTGGTCGGCTCCGACCTGCGTTACGAAATGCCGCTGCTCAACCATCGCATCCATCAGGCGGTGAAGAAGGGCGCGAAGGTGTACGCGGTCAATCCGGCCGAGTTCCATTTCAATTACAACCTGGCTGGCGAGGCCGTGGTGCCACCGCACTACCTGGTCGATTCGCTGCTGGTGCTGGCCAAGGTCGCCATCGAGGGCGGCGCCGCGCAGCCGGGCTTCATCGCCAACGAATCGCTGGCGCCGCTGCAGGTCACCGACAAGGCGCGCGAAGCGATCGCTTCGCTGAAGTCCGGCCAGTCGGTGGTGATCCTGGGAGATGCGGCGGTTACGCATCCGCAGGCGTCCTGGCTGCGCGCGGTCGCGCGCTTCATCGCCGAAGCCACCGGCGCGGCCTACAACGAACTGCCGGTCGGCGCGAACGCCGTGGGCCTCACCAAGGCCGGCGTGCTGCCGGGCAACGGTGGCCTGCATGCGCAGGCGATGCTGGCGCAGCCGCGCAAGGGCTATCTGCTGTACGGCCTGGAGCTTCCGCACGATTTCGCCGACGGTGCTGCGGTCAGCCATGCGTTGAACAGCTCGCAGCATGTGGTGGCCTTCAGCGCGTTCGCCAACGCCGCGCTGCGCGACGTTGCCGACGTGATCCTGCCGATCGGCCTGCTGCCGGAAATCGACGGCACGCTGGTGAATGTGGATGGTCTGCTGCAGCGCGTGCAAGCGGGCGCGAAGGCGCCGGCCGAAGCACGCGCGGGCTGGAAGGTGCTGCGTGCGCTGGGCGGCCTGATGAAGCTGGCGGGCTTCGAATTCGACGACCTCGCCGGTTTGCGCGAAGGCCTGGTCGAACGCAAGCACGCCAGTTCGCAGGGTCTGGTCGAACGCAAGCCGGTGCAGGGCCTCAGCCGCCTCGCCACCTGGCCGATCTATCGCAGCGATGCGGTGGTCCGCCGCGCTACCTCGCTGCAGGCGCATCCGCTCAACCGTGAAGCGGCCGTGCGCGTGAACGCGAACGAAGCGCAGCGCCAGGGGCTGGCCGCTGGCGACAAGGTCAAGCTCGCCACCGCCGTCCTGCCGCTGGTGATCGATGCAACGGTGCCCGACGGCGCCGCGTGGATCGAAGCCGCCCACGATCAGACTGCGTCGCTGCCGCCGTACGGCGCGGCCATCACCTTGAGCAAGGCCTAACCCATGGACCAACTCTTTCATCAGCTTTTCCTGCCGCTGATTTACACGCTCTGCGTGGTATTGCCGCTGGTGATCACGGTGGCGATGTACGTGTGGTGGGAGCGCAAGGTGCTCGGCTGGATGCACGTGCGCATGGGGCCCAACAAGGTCGGCCCGTTCGGCCTGCTGCAGGCCTTCGCCGACGTGACCAAGCTGCTGTTGAAGGAAGTGATCCTTCCCACCAACGCGAACAAGGCGCTGTACTTTCTCGCGCCGCTGATCGCGCTGATTCCGGCGCTCGCCGCCTGGGCGGTAATTCCCTTCAGCGAAAAGCTCGCGCTGTCCAATGCGAACGCCGGTCTCCTGTATCTGCTGGCGATGACCTCGCTGGGCGTGTACGGCATCATCCTGGCCGGTTGGGCGTCCAACTCGCGCTACGCGCTGCTCGGTGCGATGCGCTCGGCCGCGCAGGTGATCTCCTACGAACTGGCGATGGGCCTGTGCCTGGTGTGCGTGCTGGTGCTGGCCGGTAGCTTGAACCTCACCGACATCGTGAACGCGCAGGCCGGTCACAAGGGCATCTTCGACTGGTTCATGTGGCCGCTGCTGCCGGTGTTCGTCGTCTACTTCATCTCGGGCGTGGCCGAAACCAACCGCGCGCCGTTCGACGTGGCCGAAGGCGAATCGGAAATCGTGGCCGGCTTCCATGTGGAATATTCGGGCTCGGCGTTCGCGCTGTTCTTCCTGGCCGAATACGCCAACATGATCCTGGTCAGCTTCCTGGCGGCGATCCTGTTCTGCGGCGGCTGGCTGAGTCCGTTGCCGGAAGTCGTGCCAGTGCTGGGCCACGCCAGCATCCTGTGGCTGTTTGCCAAGGTATTCGTGTTCGCCACCTTGTTCCTGTGGTTCCGTGCCACCTTCCCGCGCTATCGCTACGACCAGATCATGCGCCTGGGCTGGAAGGTGTTCATTCCCATCGGCATCGTCTGGGTGCTCGTGGCCGGCTGCATGAAGTACTACGGCCTGGTCCATGTCGGCACGGGAGGCTAAGGAAAAATCCATGTCCCGCGTTACCAACTATTTCAAGAGCCTGCTGCTCATCGAACTGCTCAAGGGCATGGCGGTGACGTTTCGGTACCTGTTCAGTCCGAAATACACCATGCGCTATCCGATGGAGCACATCCCCAAGTCCAACCGCTTCCGCGGGCTGCATGCGCTACGCCGCTACGCCAACGGCGAGGAACGCTGCATCGCGTGCAAGCTGTGCGAGGCGGTGTGCCCGGCACTGGCGATCACCATCGATTCGGCCCCGCGCGCCAGCGATGGCCAGCGCCGCACTACGCGCTATGACATCGACCTGTTCAAGTGCATCTACTGCGGTTTCTGCGAAGAAAGCTGCCCGGTGGACTCGATCGTCGAGACGCACATCCACGAATACCACTTCGAGCATCGCGGCGAAAACGTGGTGACCAAGCCGCAGCTGCTGGCCATCGGCGACCGCTTCGAGGCGGATATCGCGGCGGCCCGCGCCCAAGACGCGGCCTATCGCTAAGGGACACTAACGATGATCGATCCGTCTTTGTTCCAACTTATCTGCTTCTACGCGTTCGCCGCGGTGACCGTGGTGGCGGCGCTGTCGGTGGTGACCTTGCGCAACTCGGTGCATGCCGTGCTGGCGCTGGTGCTCACCTTCTTCAGCACCGCCTGCGTGTGGATGCTGGCCGAGGCCGAGTTTCTTGCCATCGCCCTGATCGTAGTCTACGTCGGCGCGGTGATGGTGCTGTTCCTGTTCGTGGTGATGATGCTGGACATCGACCAGGAGAAACTGCGCGAGGGCTTCGTGAAGTTCCTGCCGGTCGGCCTGATCGTGGCGGTGGTGATGCTGCTGGAAATGCTCGGCCTGATCGGCGTGCGCGTGATGCATGCGCAGACCATGGGCGACAATCCCGCCACCGCCGCCGGCATGTCCAACACGCAATGGCTGGGCATGGCGCTGTATACGCAGTACCTGCTGCCGTTCGAAATCGCCGCGCTGATCCTTACCGTGGGTGTGATCGCCGCGGTCGCGCTGACGCTGCGCCATCGCGTTGGCACGCGCAAGCAGCAGATCAGCGAACAGGTGGCGGTCAAGGCGCGCGATCGCGTGCGCATCATCAAGATGGCGGCGGAACGCCCGGTCGACAACACCTCCGCGCCGGCCCAGGAGTCCAAGCCATGATTACGCTTTCGCATTACATCGTGCTGGGCGCGATCCTGTTCTGCATCTCGGTGGCGGGCCTGTTCATCAATCGCAAGAACGTGATCGTGCTGCTGATGGCGATCGAGCTGATGCTGCTGGCCGTCAACATCAACTTCGTGGCCTTCTCCCGCTTCAGCCACGACGTGGCGGGGCAGGTCTTCGTGTTCTTCATCCTCACCGTGGCCGCGGCGGAATCCGCGATCGGCCTGGCGATCCTGGTGCTGCTGTTCCGTAACCGCAGCACGGTCAACGTCGCCGAAATCGACAGCATGAAGGGCTAAGCATCATGGAACTCTCTTCCTCCATCCTGTTGACCATTGCGCTCGCGCCGCTGGTCGGCTGCCTGTTCGCCGGCTTCCTCGGGAAGCAGATCGGCCGCGCCGGCGCGCACAGCATCACCATCCTGGGCCTGCTGGTGTCCTGCGGCCTGTCGTTTTACGTGCTCTACCAGATCGCCTTCGCCGGCGCGCCGGTCTACAACCACAACCTCTACACCTGGTTCGAGATCGGCAAGTACACCGCCAGCGTGGGCTTCCTCATCGATCGCCTCACCGCGATGATGATGGTAGTGGTCACCTTCGTGTCGCTGCTGGTGCATGTGTACACCATCGGCTACATGGCCGATGACCCGGGCTACCAGCGCTTCTTCAGCTACATCTCGCTGTTCACCTTCTCGATGTTGATGCTCGTGATGAGCAACAACTTCCTGCAGCTGTTCTTCGGCTGGGAAGCAGTGGGCCTGGTGTCGTACCTGTTGATCGGCTTCTGGTTCAAGCGCCCGACGGCGATCTTCGCCAACCTCAAGGCGTTCGTGGTCAACCGCGTGGGCGACTTCGGCTTCCTGCTGGGCATTTCGGCGGTGCTGTTCTTCCTCGGCACGCTGGACTACGCCACTGCCTTCAGTGCGGCGCCGACGCTGGTCGGCAAGACCCTCACGCTCACCCAGAACGTCCACTGGGATGCGGCCACGGTGATCTGCATCCTGCTGTTCATCGGCGCGATGGGTAAATCCGCGCAGGTGCCGCTGCACGTGTGGCTGCCCGATTCGATGGAAGGTCCCACCCCGATCTCCGCATTGATCCACGCGGCGACGATGGTGACCGCCGGCATCTTCATGGTGGCGCGTATGTCGCCGCTGTACGAGCTTTCGGAAACCGCGCTGAGCGTGGTGCTGGTGATCGGTGCCACCGGTGCGCTGTTCACCGGCCTGATCGGCATCGTGCAGAACGACATCAAGCGCGTGGTGGCGTACTCCACGCTGTCGCAGCTGGGCTACATGACGGTGGCGCTGGGCGTGTCGGCGTATGCCGGCGCGGTGTTCCACCTGATGACGCACGCGTTCTTCAAGGCGCTGCTGTTCTTGGGCGCCGGCTCGGTGATCATCGCCATGCATCACGAGCAGGACATGCGCTACATGGGTGGCCTGCGCAAGTACATGCCGATCACCTGGATCACCATGTGGATCGGCGCGCTGGCGCTGTGCGGCGTGCCGTTCTTCTCGGGTTTCTACTCGAAAGACGCGATCATCGAGGCGGTGCACTATTCGCATCGCTGGGGTGCGGGCTACGCTTACGTCTGCGTGCTGGTGGGCGCCTTCGTCACCGCCACGTATACGTTCCGCCAGATGTACCTGACGTTCCACGGCAAGGAGCGCTTCCGCGTCGAGCATCATCATCATGATCACCACGACGCGCACGGCCATGACCAGGCCAAGGACACGCATGCGCACCACCATCCGGTGCATGCCGACGTGAGCGGCCCGCACGCGCACGCGATGACCGACGATCCGGCCAAGCACGGCGGCCATGGCGGCCACGAGCCGGGCGTGCTGGAACATGCGCCGAAGGAGTCGCCGTGGGTGGTGACGCTGCCGTTGATCCTATTGGCGATTCCGTCGCTGCTGGTCGGCGCGGCGACCGCCAAGCCGCTGCTCTACAGTGGCTGGTTCGGCAGCGCGATCCATGTCGATGAAGCCAACAACGTGCTGGGCGAGATGGCGAAGGAATTCGAAGGCTGGGCATCTGCCGGTCTGGCGGGTCTCCATCAGCCTCCGTTCTATCTGGTGCTGGCGGCTTTCGCGCTTACCACCTATATCTACCTGTTCAACCCATCGCTCGCCGGCAAGATCAAGTCCGCGCTCAAGCCGTTCTGGGTGATCCTCGACCGTAAATACTGGGTCGACGACATCTACTTCGCGATCTTCGCGCGCGGCGGCGTCAAGCTTGGCCGCATGTTCTGGAAGGGCGGCGATGCCGCCGTGATCGACGGCGTGCTGATCGACGGTTCGGCCAGCCTGGTGCAGCGCATCGCCTCGGGCGTGCGCCGCGTGCAGTCCGGTTATCTGTATCACTATGCGTTCGCGATGATCCTCGGCCTGATCCTGCTCCTGGGCGGATATTGGTTCGTCGGGCACTAAAGGGAAGAGCTCCATGTTCAATCATTTGCTCAGCCTGCTGATCTGGCTGCCCATCGTCGGCGCGGTGCCCGTGTTGCTGGCCGGCTCCGGCCGTCCCAATACGGCGCGCTGGATTGCCTTGTTGATGGCGATCCTCACCTTCGCCGTCAGCCTGTTCCTCATTCCGCAGTACCACGCTGACGTGGCCGGGATGCAGCTGGTCGAAAGCCATCTGTGGATCGAGTCGCTCAACGTGCATTACGGCCTGGGCGTCGACGGCATCTCCGTCGCGCTGATTCTCTTGACCACCTTCGTGGGCATCCTGGTGATCGTGGGCGCCTGGGAAGTGATCCAGGACAAGCCGCACCAGTACATGGCCGCCATGCTGGTGCTCGAAGGCCTGATGATCGGCGTGTTCTGCGCCACCGACGCCTTGCTGTTCTATGTGTTCTTCGAGGCGATGCTGATCCCGATGTTCATCCTCATCGGTATCTGGGGTGGTCCGCGTCGCGTCTACGCAACCCTGAAGTTCTTCATCTACACGTTCTTCGGCTCAATCTTCATGCTGGTGGGTCTGATCTACCTGTACCTGAAGGCGGGCACGTTCGACCTGCACACGCTGGCCACGCTGCCGCTCAGCATGCAAGAGCAAAGCTGGCTGTTCTTCGCCTTCCTGCTCGCCTTCGCGGTGAAAGTGCCGATGGTGCCGGTGCATACCTGGCTGCCGGATGCGCACGTGGAAGCACCCACCGGCGGTTCGGTGGTGCTGGCGGCGGTGATGCTGAAGATCGGCGGATACGGTTTCCTGCGTTTCACACTTCCGATCGTGCCGGATGCGGCGCACCACTTCGCATGGGTGGTGATCCTGCTCAGCCTGATCGCCGTGGTCTACATCGGCTATGTGGCACTGGTGCAGGAAGACATGAAGAAGCTGGTGGCGTATTCGTCCGTGGCGCACATGGGCTTCGTCACGCTGGGCGTGTTCATCGCCTTCATGCTGGTGCGCGAGCAGGGCAATACCGATGCCGCGCGGCTTGGCCTGCAGGGCGCGATGGTGCAGATGATCTCGCACGGTTTCGTTTCCGGCGCGATGTTCTCGTGCATCGGCGTGCTGTATGACCGCCTGCATACCCGCCTGATCAAGGACTACGGCGGCGTGATCAACGTGATGCCCTGGTTCGGCTTCTTCTACGTGTTCTTCGCCATGGCCAACTGCGGCCTGCCGGGCACCAGCGGTTTCGTGGGCGAATTCATGGTGATCCTGTCCAGCTTCAGCGCCAATCCGTGGATCGCGCTGTTCGCCGCCTTCACCCTGATCATCGGCGCGGCCTACACGCTGTGGCTGGTCAAGCGTGTGCTGTGGGGCGAAGTCACCAATCCGCACGTGGCGGAAATGACCGATATCAACGGCCGCGAGTGGTTCGTGCTGGGTGCGTTCGCCGCCGCGGTGCTGGTGCTGGGCGTATGGCCCGAGCCGCTCACGCACTTGATGGACACTTCGGTGAACCAGCTCGTGCAAGTGCTCGCTATTCACAAGGTCTGATCGAGACGACCATGCCGACTATCAACGACATCCTGATCATGCTGCCGGAATTCTTTCTGGTGACGGCGGCATGCGTTCTCCTGCTGGCCGACGCCTTCATGAAGCCGGCGGAGCGCGTCTACCTGCACTGGCTTTCCATTGGCGTGCTGATCGTCACCGGTTACCTCGTGCTGCGCTTCCAGCCCGGCACGGTGACCGCGTTCAACGGTATGTTCATCCGCGACGGCCTGGGTACGATCCTGAAGCTGTTCGCCTTGCTGTCGACCATCCTGGTCTTCATTTACGGCCGTCCGTACATGATCGACCGCAAGCTGTATGCGGGCGAGTTCTATACGCTGATGATCTTCGCGGTGATCGGCGTGATGCTGCTGGTGTCGGCCGGCAACCTGGTCATGGTCTACCTGGGCCTGGAACTGCTGACGCTGTCTTCGTATGCGCTGGTCGCGCTGAATCGCGATTCGGGCCTTTCTTCCGAAGCCGCGATCAAGTACTTCGTGCTGGGCGCGCTGTCCTCCGGCATGCTGCTGTACGGCATGTCGATGGTGTACGGCGCCACCGGTACGCTGGACCTGGCGCAGTTGCATACCGCCGCGCCGCACAGCGCGATGCCGCACCTGTTGGTATTCGGCCTGGTGTTCATGGTGATCGGCGTGGCGTTCAAGCTCGGCGTCGCGCCGTTCCACATGTGGATTCCGGATGTGTATGAAGGCTCACCCACCGCGGTAACCGCGTTCATCGGTTCGGCGTCCAAGCTGGCCGCGTTCGGCATGGCGTTCCGCCTGCTCGCCACCGGAATGGGGGACTACGCCCAGCACTGGCAGATGATGTTGGCCGCGCTCGCCGTGCTGTCGCTGGCGATCGGCAACGTGGTGGCGATCGTGCAGAGCAATCTCAAGCGCCTGCTCGCCTACTCGACCATCTCGCACATGGGTTACTTGCTGCTGGGCCTGGTCAATGCAGGTCCCGAAGGCTACTCGGCGGCGATGTTCTATGCGGTGAGCTACGCGCTGATGTCCACCGCGGCCTTCGGCGTGATTCTCGCGCTCAGCCGCGCCGGTTTCGAATGCGAGAACATCGACGACTTCAAGGGCCTGAATCAGCGTGCACCGTGGATGGCGTTCCTGATGATGCTGTCGCTGTTCTCGCTGGCTGGTGTGCCGCCGATGTTCGGCTTCTTTGCCAAGCTGCTGGTGCTGCAGGCGGCGATCCACGCCAACATGCTGTGGCTGGCGATCGTCGGTGCGGTGTTCGCCATCATCGGTCTGTATTACTACCTGCGCGTGGTCAAGGTGATGTACTTCGACAAGCCCGAAGCGGGCACCGAAGTGCGTCTTCAACCCGATTTCACGCTGCGCGTGGCTTTATCGTTGAATGCGTTGGTGCTGCTTGCGCTGGGCCTTTATTGGGGGCCGCTGCTGAGCTGGTGCAAGCAGGCCTTCGTAGGGTGAGGAGAGTGATTCGCTCACGCATGCATGAGAAAACTTTGCGATTTGGGCTTGCAAGAATCCGGCCAGCTCGTTAGAATTCTCGGACTCTGATGCGGGGTGGAGCAGTCTGGCAGCTCGTCGGGCTCATAACCCGAAGGTCGTAGGTTCGAATCCTACCCCCGCTACCAGGTCTTTCTTGGACAAGAAAGCCTCCTCGTGAGGCTTTTTTGTTGGGCGCAAGGATGCGATGCGCTTTATCGGGTCATAATGGCCCGATAGGACGCAGGGAAAGGCCGAGCAGAGCGGCACATCGGCAAGGTAAGGGAATGGGCCGCTCGCGCCCATTTTTTGTTTCCGGAAACGGTATCGACGAGATTGGACACGCAAGCGCTAGCACGACGCTTTACCGAGGTTTTGGCGGATCTTCAGCTGGAATGCATCGGTGTGGAATTCAGCCCTTCGCAGGGGCAGAGTACCTTGCGCGTGTACATCGACACCGATGGGCGCGAGGTCAATCTAGACGATTGCGAGGCGGCCAGCCGCGAACTTTCTGCGCTGCTGGACGTGGAAGACCCGATTCCGGGCCATTACGTGCTGGAAGTATCTTCGCCGGGCATCGATCGGCCGCTGTTCACCGCCGAGCAGTTCGCCAAGGTGGTCGGGCAGGAAGCCAAGGTGCTGTTGAAGGCGCCACTGGAAGGCCGCCGCCGACTGCGTGGCAAGGTCGTTTCGGTGGAGGCCAGCCAGATCGGTCTTGAAGCAGAAGGCAAGGTTTTTCAATTCGAGCACGATGCGGTGGAAAGCGCGCGCATCGTGCCGGACTGGGCAGCGCTCGGTTACGTGCCGCAGCCCAAACCCGGCGGTCGCAAGCCGGGCAAGAAAAAAGGTTAGTTAAGGTCAATCTGTCGATGGAGCGCTGGAGCAGCGTTCACGGAGTGGTTGCAATGAGCAAAGAACTTTTGCTGGTGGTTGATGCGGTTGCCAACGAAAAAGGCGTGTCGCGCGACGTGATCTTCCAGGCCATGGAAGCGGCGTTGGCGTCCGCTGCGAAAAAGCGCTATCCGGATGAAGATCCGGATATCCGCGTCAGCATCGATCGCAACTCCGGCGACTACGAGACGTTCCGTCGCTGGGAAGTGATCGCCGACGACGGCGAGATGGAATCCCCGTTCCGCCAACTGCGCCTGATGGACGCCGAAGACGAGCGCCCCGGCGCGCAGATCGGCGAATTCATCGAGCAGCAGATTGAAAACGCCGAATTCGGCCGCATTGCAGCACAGGCCGCCAAGCAGGTGATCGTGCAGCGCGTACGCGAAGCGGAGCGGCAACAGGTGGTGGACGCGTTCAGGGATCGCGTGGGCGAGCTGGTCACCGGCATCGTCAAGCGCGTCGAGCGCGGCAACGTTTATCTCGACCTGGGCGGCAACGCCGAAGCCTTCATCCCGCGCGACAAGACTATTCCGCGCGAATCGCACCGCGTCGGCGATCGCGTGCGCGGGTATCTGCATGAAGTGAAATCCGAAGCGCGCGGTCCGCAGCTGTTCGTCTCGCGCGCGGCGCCGGAATTCATGATCGAGCTGTTCAAGCTCGAAGTGCCAGAAGTGGGCCAGGGCCTGGTGGAAATCAAGGGCTGCGCCCGCGATCCGGGCGACCGCGCCAAGATCGCGGTGGTCGCGCATGACACTCGCACCGATCCGATCGGCGCCTGCATCGGCATGCGCGGCTCGCGCGTACAGGCGGTATCGAACGAGCTCAACGGCGAGCGCGTGGACATCATCCTGTGGCACGAGAACCAAGCCCAGTACGTGATCAACGCGATGGCGCCGGCGGAAGTGCAATCCATCATCATGGACGAGGACAAGCACTCGATGGACATCGCGGTGGCCGAGGACAAGCTGTCCCAGGCCATCGGCCGTGGCGGCCAGAACGTGCGCCTGGCCAGCAAGCTCACCGGCTGGCAGCTCAACGTGATGACCCAGGACCAGGTCGCCGCCAAGAGCGAAGCGGAACAGGAATCGGCCCGCCAGCTGTTCATGGACAAGTTGGAAGTGGACCAGGAAATCGCCAACATCCTCGTGCAGGAAGGATTCTCCAGCGTCGAGGAAATCGCCTACGTGCCGAGCGCGGAGCTGCTGGCCATCGAGGGCTTCGACGAGGACATCGTCGAGGAGCTTCGCGCCCGCGCCCGCGACTCGCTGCTCACGGAGGCCCTGGCGGTCGAGGAAAACCTCGACGAACACCAGCCCTCGCAGGAACTGCTGGAGCTGGATGGCATGGACGAGGCGACCGCCTATGCGCTGGCTGAGCGCGGCGTCGTCACGGTGGACGATCTGGCCGACCTCGCGGTCGACGACCTGATCGACATCGACGGCATGGACGAGGATCGTGCTGCGGCACTCATCATGGCGGCGCGTGCGCCGATGATTGCGCGGCTGGAGAAGGGCGGCTAACCGCGGGCGGCAGCGCCCCGGATTGGGCGCGCCGGGAGGCCGAAGGGTCTCCACCAAGGACGGAGGTAGCCGTGCAAGAAAAATTTTTGTACGGACGATAAGCGCGGGAACGGCGGAGAAAGAATCACGATGTCGGACGTCACAATCAAACAACTCGCTCAGGTTCTGGGCATGCCTGTCGACCGGCTGCTGACGCAGCTCGGCGAAGCAGGCATGAAATTCTCGAATCCTGAGCAGGTCATCAGCAGCACCGAGAAGGTGAAACTGCTGGGCTTCTTGCGTCGCACGCACGGCAAGGCCGAGGCCGCCGTCGAGGTGGACGACTCCTCGCCGCGGCAGATCACCCTGAAGCGCCGCAAGATCAGCGAGCTCAAGGTCTCCACGCCCGGCGGCCGCGGTGCATCCTCCAGCGCCAAGACCGTGAACGTGGAAGTGCGCGCCAAGCGCACCTACGTCAAGCGCAGCGTGATCGCCGAAGAGGCGAGTGCGGAGCCGGAACGCGAAGAGGCGCTGCGCCGGCTGCAGGAATCCCAGCAGCAGCGCGAGCACGAAGAACAGGAACGCATCGACGCCGAGCAGCGGCGCCAGGATGAAGCGCGCCAACGCGCCGAAGAAGAAACCGCGCGGCGCGAGGCCGAGGCGGCCGAGCGCGCCCGCCAGGAAGCCGCCGCGCAAGCTGCCGCCGAAGCGCAGGCCGCGCCGGCGCCGCAGCCTGCCCCAGTCGTGGAACAAGAACCGGTGCGTGCGCCGGAACCGGCCGAGCCCGAGGAAGAGAAAGTGCCCGAATCACCGGCCGCCGTGCAGCGCATCGATCACAGCTCACTGGGCATGATCCTGCCGCGCATCCACGAGCCCCGTAAGCGCGAAAAGAAACCCGTCGTCGCCGCGCCCGCCCCGGCGCCGGCTCCCGCGCCTGCGCCCACCCCGGCCACCGCCGACCGCGCCAAGCCGCGGCATGGTGGTCGCGAACGCGACGACGTGGTCGGCGGCAAGCGTTTCGCCGCCGGCGAACTGCATCTTTCCGACGCCGACCGCGCGCGCCGCTCCAAGCGCGGCAAGGGCGGCAAGTCGAACGTGCGCGAAGTCTCGCGCGGCGGCAATGTGGCCGCCACCGGCTCGCATGGCTTCTCCAAGCCCACGGCGCCGGTCGTGCGCGAAGTGGTGGTGGGCGACGCCAACGTCGTCGCCGAGCTCGCGCAGAAGATGGCGGTCAAGGGTTCGGAAGTGGTCAAGGCGCTCTTCAAGATGGGCGTGATGGCCACCATCAACCAGACCATCGACCGCGACACCGCCATGCTGGTGGTGGAAGAACTCGGCCACAAAGCCGTGGAAGCCAGCGAGCAGGGCGCCGAAGCGGCGCTGGCCGCGCACACGCAGAACGCGGAGCTGGAAGGCGAGCGCGTATCGCGTCCGCCGGTGGTCACCATCATGGGCCACGTCGATCACGGCAAGACTTCGTTGCTGGACTACATCCGCCGTACCAAGGTCGCCTCGGGCGAAGCGGGCGGTATTACCCAGCACATCGGTGCGTACCATGTGGAAACGCCCAAGGGCGTGATCACCTTCCTCGATACTCCCGGCCACGCCGCGTTTACCGCGATGCGCGCGCGCGGCGCGCAATCCACGGACATCGTGGTGCTGGTGGTGGCTGCCGATGACGGCGTGATGCCGCAGACGCAGGAAGCCGTACAGCATGCGCGCGCCGCCAAGGTGCCGTTGATCGTGGCGGTCAACAAGATGGACAAATCCGATGCCAACCCGGACCACGTCAAGCAAGGCCTGGGCAATCTGGAAGTGATTCCGGAGGAATGGGGTGGCGACACGCCGTTCGTGCCGGTATCGGCCAAGACCGGCATGGGCATCGACAACCTGCTCGACGCCATTTCGGTGCAGGCCGAAGTGATGGAGCTCACTGCGGTCGAGGACGGCCCAGCCTCCGGCGTGGTGCTCGAATCCAGCCTGGACCGTGGCCGCGGCCCGGTCGCGACGGTGCTGGTGCAGCAGGGCACGCTCAAGCGCGGCGACTTCGTCGTATGCGGCATCGAATACGGCCGCATGCGCGCGCTGATCGACGAAACCGGCAAGACCGTGCAGGAAGCCGGCCCGTCGATCCCGGTGCAGGTACTGGGCTTGTCTGGCGTACCGGAAGCGGGCGACGACTTCGTGGTGGTGGCCGATGAGCGCCTGGCGCGCGAAGTGGCGGCCGAACGCCAGTTGAAGCGCCGCGAGACGCGCATGGTCAGCAAGGCCAACCGCCTCGAAGACATCATGGCGCAGATGGGCCAGACCGCCGAGCAGCAGACGCTCAACATCCTGGTCAAGGCGGACGTGCAGGGTTCGGTACAGGCCTTGCGCGAATCGCTCAGCCAGATCGGCAACGAGAACGTGAAGGTGAACGTGATCGCGGCCGGCGTCGGCGGCATTACCGAATCCGACGCCACGCTGGCGGCGGCCTCCAAGGCGCTGATCATCGGCTTCAACGTGCGTGCCGATGCCTCGGCGCGCAAGGTGATCGACACCGCCGGCCTGGACGTGCGCTACTTCTCGATCATCTATGACGTGATCGACCAGGTGAAACAGGCGGCATCCGGTTTGCTCGGCGTGGAAGTGCGCGAGGAGATCATCGGCATCGCCCAGGTGCGCGACGTGTTCCGCAGCTCCAAGTTCGGCGCCGTGGCCGGCTGCATGGTCACCGAAGGCATGGTCAAGCGCAGCAAGCCGATCCGCGTACTGCGCAACAACACTGTGATCTTCCAGGGCGAACTGGAATCGCTGCGCCGCTTCAAGGACCTGGTGGACGAAGTCCGCGCCGGCATGGAATGCGGTATCGCCGTGAAGCAGTACAACGACGTGAAGGTCGGCGACCAGATCGAGTGCTTCGAGCGCATCGAAGTGGCGCGTACGCTGTAAGCAGCACACTCCCTCTCCCCTCTGGGGAGAGGGTTGGGGCGAGGGGCCAATCTGGCCTCAGCCTGCGCATTTCTCACTAATTTCCGACTGACGATTTCCGGTTTAAGCACTCAACCCATGCCCTCCCGCGACTTCAAACGCACAGACCGCGTCGGCGCTGAGCTTCGCCGTGAACTCGGCACGCTGGTGCATGCCGCCGTGCGTGATCATGGGCTGCCTTCGTGCAGCGTGTCCGACGTGGAAGTCACGCGCGACCTGGACTGGGCGACCGTGTGGGTGACCGCGCTGCTGCCGCAGCAGTCGAAAGAAGCGGTGAAGGCGCTCAACGAATTGGCCGTCGAGTTCCGCCGCTCGCTCTCGCGCAGCATGCGTCTGCGTCGGGTGCCGGAACTGCGCTTCAAGTACGACGATTCGGTGGACAAGGGCGAGCGGATCGAGCAGCTGTTGCGCGATTCCGAGCCCGGAACGCAGGATTGACCGTAGGTTGGGGTGCGAACCCCAACATATCGCTCTTCCCATGCATGACGATGTTGGGGTTTGCACCCCAACCTACCTTTCTGCTTTTTACGATTCTCGACCACCCATGAGCCGCCGCCGACATCGCCCCGGTGCCCGTGACCTGCACGGCATCGTGCTGCTCGACAAACCGCTGGGGATGAGCTCGAACAAGGCGCTGCAGATGACCATGGCCATCCTGCGCGCCGCCAAGGGCGGTCATACCGGCGCGCTCGATCCGCTCGCCACGGGCCTCTTGCCGCTGTGCCTGGGCGAGGGCACCAAGCTGGCCGGCAGCCTGCTCGGTTCGCGCAAGGCCTACCTGGCCGAATGCCGGCTTGGCGCCACCACCACCACGGCCGACCTGGAAGGCGAGATCGTCGAGCGACGTCCTGTTCCCGCCCTGGACGAGGCGACCATCGAGGCCGTCCTTGCGACGCTGCGAGGTCGCATCGTGCAGGTGCCGCCGGTGTATTCGGCGCTGAAGCAGCATGGCGAGCCGCTCTACCTCAAAGCGCGCCGCGGTGAGGCCGTGCAGGCGCCGCCGCGCGAGGTGCAGATCGACCGCCTGGAGCTCGTCAGCCGCAGCGACGACAGCCTGACGCTGCACGTCGAGTGCGGCTCCGGCACCTACATCCGCAGCCTGGCGGTGGACCTGGGCGAGAGATTGGGCTGCGGCGCCCACCTCACGGCGCTGCGCCGGCTCTGGGTGGAACCCTTCCTGGAACCGGCCATGGTCACCCTGGATGAGCTGCGTGACGCTGCCGGACAGGGCGATGAGGCCGCCGACCGCTGGGTGCGGCCCCTGTCCGCGGGGGTGGCGAACTGGCCAGTGCTGCATCTGGACGCCGCCGCCAGCCTGGCTGTCTCACGGGGGCACCAGATTGCCTGGCCGGCGGACCAGGCGCCCGCGCGTTCGGCCGTTTTCGCGGCCGATGGGCGCCTGCTGGCCCTGGTCGATTGCGATGAGCAAGGCCGGGTGCGCATCCTGCGCGGCTTCAATCTCCCTGCCGCTATGTGATGGTCTTGTTGCAACGCGCTGCCGCTCGGTACAATACCGCGCTTGATTCAACACTTTCATTCAACCTGTCGGAGCTTGCGCAACGTCATCGAGCGGTGACGTTGCGCAAGTTCCGCACCCGTTTTTTTAAGGAAGACACCATGTCCCTCACCGCAGAACAGTCCAGCAAGATCATTGCTGACTTCGGCCACGCGCCGAACGATACCGGCTCCACGGAAGTGCAGGTCGCCCTGCTTTCCGCCCGCATCGAACACCTTACCGATCATTTCAAGACGCATAAGCAAGATCATCACTCCCGTCGTGGTCTGCTGAAGCTGGTCAACCAGCGCAAGCGCCTGCTCGGCTATCTGAAGGATCGTGATCTGGGCCGTTACCAGAGCCTGATTGAGCGCCTCGGCCTGCGCCGGTAATTCTTGCGCTCATCCATGATCGCTAAGATCAAAAAGCGGGCCGGCAGGGCCGCACTTTTAAAATCAGGACATCTAAAGTGGCGAAAGTAACCAAGTCATTCCAGTACGGTAATCACGAAGTCACACTGGAGACGGGCGAAATCGCCCGCCAGGCTTCAGGCGCCGTCATGGTCAGCATGGGCGGTACCGTGGTGCTGGTCACCGTGGTCGCCGCCTCCAAGGCGAAAGACGGGCAGGATTTCTTCCCGCTCACCGTCGACTACGTCGAGAAGTTCTACTCCGCCGGCCGCATTCCCGGCGGTTTCTTCAAGCGCGAAGGCCGTCCGACCGAGAAGGAGACGCTCACCTCGCGCCTGATCGACCGTCCGGTCCGTCCGCTGTTCCCGGAAGAGTTCAAGAACGAAGTGCAGATCATCGCCCAGGTGATCTCGCTCAATCCGGAAGTCGACGGCGACATCGCCTCGATGATCGGCGCCTCGGCCGCGTTGAGCCTGGCCGGCATTCCGTTCAAGGGCCCGATCGGCGCCGCGCGCGTGGGCTATGCCAATGGCCAGTACCTGCTGAACCCGACCGTGTCGGAGCTGAAGACCTCCGACCTGGACCTGGTCGTCGCCGGTACTGCCAACGCCGTGCTGATGGTGGAGTCGGAAGCCAAGCTGCTCAGCGAGGAAGTGATGCTGGGCGCTGTCGTGTACGGCCACCAGCAGATGCAGACGGTGGTCAACGCCATCAACGCGTTCGTCGCCGAAGCCGGTCGCAAGTCGTTCAAGTGGGAAGCGCCGGCACGCAACGATGCGCTGTTCAATGCCATCCAGAGCATTCTCGGCGATCGCCTGGAAAAGGCTTTCGCGATCAGCGACAAGCTGGAGCGTCGTGACGCCATTGCCGCGCTGAAGACCGACATTAAAGCCGGCATCGCTGAAACCGCCGCTTCGCACGGTTGGAGCGATCTGGACATCAGCAATGCCTTCGCCGAGATCGAATACCGCACCATGCGCGACGGCGTGCTGAAGACCAAGGTGCGTATCGACGGCCGCAAGCTGGACGATATCCGCCCGATTTCCGTGCGCGTGGGCGTGCTGCCACGCACCCATGGCTCGGCGCTGTTCACCCGCGGTGAAACCCAGGCGCTGGTCGTGACCACGCTCGGCACCGCACGTGATGCGCAGATCATCGACGCGCCGGAAGGCGAATCGAAGGATCCGTTCCTGTTCCACTACAACTTTCCGCCCTTCTCGGTGGGTGAAGCCGGTCGCTTCGGCGCGCCCAAGCGCCGTGAAATCGGCCACGGTCGCCTGGCCAAGCGCGGCGTGCAGGCCGTGAAGCCGTCGATGGAAGAATTCCCGTACGTGCTGCGCGTGGTGTCCGAAATCACCGAGTCGAACGGTTCCTCGTCCATGGCATCGGTGTGTGGTTCCTCGCTCGCCATGATGGATGCCGGCGTGCCGCTGAAGGCGCCGGTGGCCGGCATCGCCATGGGCCTGGTGAAGGAAGGTAACGATTTCGTCGTGCTGTCCGACATCCTGGGCGATGAAGATCACCTCGGCGACATGGATTTCAAGGTGGCCGGTAGCGCCGATGGCATCTCCGCGTTGCAGATGGACATCAAGATCGACGGCATCACCCAGGAAATCATGAAGGTGGCGCTGGAGCAGGCCAAGCGTGGCCGTCTGCACATCCTGGGCGAAATGGCCAAGGTGATCAGCCAGCCGCGCGCGGAGATGAGCGAATACGCACCGCGCCTGCTCACCATCAAGATCCATCCGGACAAGATCCGCGAAGTGATCGGCAAGGGCGGCGCCACCATCCGTTCGATCACCGAAGAAACCGGCACCACCATCGACATCAGCGACGACGGCACCGTGGTCATTGCCTCGGTCAATCGCATGGCGGCGGAAGAAGCGCGCAAGCGCATCGACCAGATCGTCTCGGACGTCGAGCCGGGCCGCATCTACGAAGGCAAGGTTGCCAAGCTGATGGACTTCGGCGCGTTCGTCACGATCATGCCCGGCAAGGATGGCCTGGTGCACGTGTCGCAGATTTCCAACGAGCGCGTGGAGAAAGTCTCCGACAAGCTCAAGGAAGGCGACATCGTGAAGGTGAAGGTGCTGGAAGTGGACAAGCAGGGCCGTATCCGCCTGTCCATGAAGGCCGTCACCGAAGACGAAGGTGCCAGCGTGTGACGCTTTTCTGACACGCCGGTCCACGAAAACGCCCGCGCTGCATAGCCGGGCGTTTTCATTTCTGTACATGGGTATTTGGTAGCATGGCGTTTCACCTCGAGGATGCAGGCATGCCCGACCAGGCGAACGACGTTCTGAAGGATTACCAGGCTTTCGCGCAGCAATCCTGGGAAACCTGGATGCGCTACCTGCAACAGCCCCAGGGTTCGGCCCATCCGTTTGCGGGCTTCGGCATGGGCGCCGCGGCCGCGCCGCAGGACGACCTGCTCACCCGCAGCCTGGCCAGCCTCAAGGCCTACGGCAACTGGCTGCAACAGGCCGCCAGCGCCGGCATGATCCAGCCGACCATGCAGCCATGGCAGCAGCAACCAGCCGCCATGCAGTCGTTCCTTTCCGCATTCACGCCACCGTTCGCGCAAACCGTGGCCGGCATCGACAGCGCATCCGCCTTCGGGCTGGAGCATCAGTGGCAGGCGTGGCTGCAGGCCATGCAACAGGCTGGCATCGCAGGCGGCATGCCCAACCAGATGGCCGCCTTCGGCATCACGCGCGAATTGCAGCTCGATCAGCAGGCGCTGGCCGCGGCCATGCAGGAATACGCCCAGATCAACGCGCGCTACCAGGCGCTGCTGCAGAAGGTCAACGCACAGGGCATCGCACGGCTGCAGGAAATGCTCAGCCAACAAGAATCCGGCAAACAGGTCGAATCGCTCAAAGGCCTGTATGACTTGTGGGTCGACGCAATGGAAGAGGCCTACGCTCAAATGGCCCTCTCCGACGAATTCCGCGAAGTGTTCGGCGCGTTGACGAATGCGCAGATGCAGGTGCGCAAACTGCAGCAGCAACACACCGAACAGGTCTGCCGCGAACTGGGCATTCCCACGCGCAGCGAAGTGAACAGCCTCGGCCAGCGCGTGCAGCAGTTGCGGCGCGAACTCAAGCAAGCGCAGTCGCGCGGGCAGAGTGAATCCAGCCCGGACGATTCCCTGGTCGATACGCTGCAGGCGGAAATCGCCACCCTCAAACGCGAACTCGAGGCGAGCAAGACGGCGGCGAAGGTTCGCCCGATCCAACGCAAGTCCGGCAGCGGTAACGGCAAAACCGTCTCGCCCTCGCAGCGCACGAAAGCCACGCGCTCGGCCGCCGGCAAGCGCAAGTAAGGAGCCAGCATGCAGAATCCGTTGCATATCGATCCGCAGCAGGCCTTCAACGAAATCGCCGCCTTCCAGCGCAAGCTGGCCGCCGGCCTGCAGAACCTCTATGGCCTGGGCGAACAGGATTACGCCAATACGCCGCGCGAAGCGGTGTATCGCGAAGACAAGCTCACCGTCTGGCACATGAAGGGCAACCACAAGCCCACCGCCAAGGTGCCGACGCTGATCGTGTACGCACTGGTCAACACCGTGTGGATGACCGACCTGCAGGAAGACCGCTCGCTGGTGCGCAATCTGCTCGAGCAAGGCGAAGACGTATACCTGGTCGACTGGGGCTATCCCGACGGCGCCGACCGCTGGCTGACGCTGGACGATTATCTCAACGGTTATCTGGACCGCGCCGTGGACGCCATCTGCAAGCGCCACGGTCTGGACGCCATCAACCTGCTTGGCATCTGCCAGGGCGGGACGTTCTCCCTGTGCTACACCGCCATGCACCCGGAGAAGGTGAAGAACCTTGTCACCATGGTGACGCCGGTGGATTTCCGCACGCCCGACAACATGCTCTCGCATTGGGTGCAGAGCATGGATGTCGACCTGTTCGTCGACACACTGGGCAACATTCCCGCGGAGCTGATGAACTGGGTGTACCTGATGCTCAAGCCGCTGCGCCTGAACCAGCAGAAGTACGTGAGCATGGTCGACATCCTCGACAATCCCGCGGAACTAAAAAACTTCCTGCGCATGGAACGCTGGATCTTCGATTCGCCCGACCAGGCCGGCGAGGCATTCCGCGAATTCATCAAAGGCTTCTTCCAGCAGAACAAATTGATCAAGGGCGATCTGCAGATCGGCAAGCAACCGGTGGACTTGGGCATGATCACCCAGCCAGTGTTCAACATCTACGCAACGCAGGATCACCTGGTGCCACCGGACGCCTCGCGCGCGCTGCAAAAGCACGTCGGCACCACCGACTACACCGAGCTGGCCTTCAAGGGCGGACACATCGGTATCTACGTGTCCGGTCGCGCGCAGCGCGAAGTCGCCCCAGCGATCCACCAGTGGCTGCGCGCGCGCGGCGGCTGAAGTAGGTTGGGGTGCAAACCCCAACATCGATCCATCCAGATATCACGACGTTGGGATTGGCACCCCAACGGGTTTCGTCCGGACTGTGACGCCGCATGACAGCGTCATCCGATAAACTATCGCGATGACAAATCCTGCTTCCGCTCACGACACCATCCGCGCCGTGCAATGGCGTGGCGATCATCTGCGCCTGCTCGACCAGCGCCTGCTGCCCGCCGAAGAAACCTGGCTGGATTGCCGCGACTACGCGGCGGTCATTCATGCCATCAAGGACCTCGCCGTGCGCGGCGCTCCGGCAATCGGCATCGCCGCAGCCTGGGGCGTGGTGCTTGCCGCGCAGCAGGGCGCGCCGATGGAACAGGCGCTGGCCCAATTGCGCGCGGCGCGTCCCACCGCGGTGAACCTGATGTGGGCGCTGGACCGCATGAAAGCACGTATCGCTGCAGGCGCGGATACGGCTGCGCTGGAACGTGAAGCGCAACTTATCCAGGACGAGGACCTGGCCGCCAACCGCCACATGGGCGAACTGGGAGCAGCCTTGATCGCGCCGGGTTCGGCCGTGATGACCCACTGCAACACCGGCTCGCTGGCCACCTCCGGCTATGGCACGGCGCTGGGCGTGATCCGCGCAGGTGTTGCTGCCGGGCGCATCGACCACGTTTATGCCGGCGAAACGCGTCCCTGGCAGCAGGGTGCGCGCCTGACCATGTGGGAGCTGGTGCGTGACGGCATCCCGGCCAAGCTGATCGCCGATTCAGCCGCCTCGCACCTGATGAAGGCGGGCGAGGTGAAATGGGTGATCGTCGGCGCCGATCGCATCGCCGCCAATGGCGATACCGCCAACAAGATCGGTACGTATCAGCTCGCCATCGCCGCGCGCCATCACGGCGTGAAGTTCATGGTGGTGGCGCCGTCGTCCACGGTCGACATGGCGACGGCCTCGGGCGAGGACATCGACATCGAACTGCGTGATGCTGCCGAGCTGCTCAGCACGGCGGGCCGTCGCACCGTGGTCGAAGGCGCGCAGGCCTGGAATCCGGTGTTCGACGTGACGCCGGCTGCGTTGATCGACGCCATCGTCACCGAGCGCGGCGTGATCGAACATCCCACGCTCGAGCGCATGCAGGCCGTCTTCGCCGCATGAGGCTGCGGCACGAAGTGATGCTGTTTGCGATCGGCGGAGCGCTGGGCTTCGTCGTCGATGCGGGCATCGTGCAGAGTCTGGTGAGTTTCGCGCACTTCAATCCTTACGCCGGCCGCGTGATTTCCTTCCTTGTCGCGGCCACCGTCACCTGGTGGTGGAACCGCAGCCAGACCTTCG
The DNA here is from genome assembly GCF_051954575.1 of Dyella sp. Lineage (GTDB taxonomy): Bacteria > Pseudomonadota > Gammaproteobacteria > Xanthomonadales > Rhodanobacteraceae > Dyella_B. The sequence goes on from NZ_JBQCHP010000180.1 coordinate 24,272, forward strand.
CCGCGCGCCACAGCGGGCGCTCGCTGATGGTGGAATGGCTGCACTGGATGGCCTTGATGAGCGGTGGCGCGGCGGTGAATTACATCGCCTACGTGGTCTGCCTGATGGCCTTTCCCAGCTGGCATCGGTGGCCGGCGCTGGCGGTCGGCGTGGGCTCGATTTTCGCCGCGTTCGTCAATTTCGTCAGCGCCCGCACGCTGCTTTTCCGTCGCCCCAAAACAGGCTCCTAACTCCTTGATTGGAAAGGCACAATTCGGGCCTTTCCAAAGCCCTCTGTGATACAATTGCAAACTACCGCCTGACCCTCGCCGACTAGCGCCCTTGGCGCCTGTCTCGGTGCACTTATTCGTTACCAGGGAAGCCTATTGATGGCAGAGCTCGCCAAAGAAGTCATTCGCGTCAATATCGAAGACGAAATGCGCCAGAGCTACCTCGATTACGCCATGAGCGTGATCGTGGGACGCGCCCTCCCAGATGTCCGTGATGGTTTGAAGCCCGTGCATCGGCGCGTGCTGTTCGCCATGAACGAACTCGGCAACGCCTACAACAAGCCCTACAAGAAATCCGCCCGCGTCGTCGGTGACGTGATCGGTAAATACCATCCGCATGGCGACGCATCGGTCTACGACGCGATCGTGCGCATGGCCCAGCCGTTCTCGCTGCGCTACATGCTGGTCGATGGCCAAGGCAACTTCGGTTCGGTCGACGGCGACAACGCGGCGGCGATGCGTTACACCGAGGTGCGCATGGCGCGCCTCACGCACGAACTGCTCGCCGACATCGACAAGGAAACCGTCGACTTCGGCCCCAACTACGACGAAAGCGAGCAGGAACCGCTGGTACTGCCCACGCGCGTGCCGAACCTGCTGGTGAACGGTTCGGCCGGTATCGCGGTGGGCATGGCCACCAACGTGCCGCCGCACAATCTCACCGAAGTGATCGCCGCGACCATCGCGCTGATCGACAACCCGGAACTCAGCGTCGACGAATTGATGTCGCATATTCCGGGCCCGGATTTCCCCACCGCCGGCATCATCAATGGCGCCGCCGGCATCATCGAGGCGTATCGCACCGGCCGCGGCCGCATCCTGGTGCGTGCGCGCACCGAGATCGAAACCGAATCCAACGGCCGCGAGACGATCCTCGTCCACGAGCTGCCGTACCAGGTGAACAAGGCGCGCCTGATCGAGAAGATCGCCGAGCTGGTAAAGGAAAAGCGCCTCGAAGGTATCTCCGAACTGCGCGACGAGTCCGACAAGGACGGCATGCGCATCGTCATCGAGATTCGTCGCGATGCGATGGCCGATGTGGTGCTCAACAACCTGTTCCAGCAGACCCAGCTGCAGGTCACCTTCGGCATCAACATGGTGGCGCTGGTCGATGGCCAGCCGCGCACGCTCAACCTCAAGGAAATCCTCGAGGCGTTCATTCGCCATCGCCGTGAAGTCGTTACGCGTCGCACGATTTTCGAACTGCGCAAGGCCCGCGCCCGCGCGCATATCCTGGAAGGCCTCACCGTCGCGCTCGCCAACATCGACGAGATGATCGAGCTGATCAAGACCTCTGCTTCGCCGCAGGAAGCGCGCGAACGCATGGTGGCGCGCAAGTGGCAGCCGGGTATGGTGGCATCGCTGCTGCAGGCCGCCGGTGCGGAAGCCTCGCGTCCGGAAGACATGGACCCGCGCGATGGCCTCAAGGCCGACGGTTATCAGCTTTCCGAAACGCAGGCGCAGGAAATCCTCGCCATGCGCCTGCATCGCCTCACTGGGCTGGAGCAGGAAAAGCTTTCCGACGAATACCGTGAAATCCTCGAGGCCATCCGTGCGCTGATCCAGATCCTGGAAGATCCCGCACGTTTGCTCTCCGTGATCCGCGACGAGCTGGAAGTGATCAAGGCCGAATTCGGCGACGCGCGCCGCACCGAGATCCAGCCGTCGCAGGAAGATCTCAACGTGCTCGACCTGATCGCGCCGGAAGACGTGGTAGTCACGCTCTCGCACGCCGGCTACGTGAAGCGCCAGCCCACCAGCACCTATCGCGCGCAGCGCCGTGGCGGCAAGGGCCGTTCCGCGTCTGCATTGAAAGAAGAGGATTTCGTCGAGCAGTTGTGGGTGGTGAACACACACGACACGCTGCTTACGTTCACCAGCACCGGCCGCGTGTATTGGCTGAAGGTGTACCAGATGCCGGACGCCGGCCCGAACGCGCGCGGCAAGCCGATGGTGAACCTGTTGCCGCTGGCCGAAGGCGAAAAGGTGCAGGCGGTGCTCCCGGTGCACGAATACAGCGCGGACCGCTACGTGTTCTTCGCCACCGCCGAAGGCACGGTGAAGAAAACCCCGCTCACCGAATTCGAATACCAGCTGCAGAAGGGCAAGATCGCCATCAACCTGGAAGAAGGCGATGCACTGGTCGGCGTGGTGATCACCGACGGCAACAGTGACGTGCTGCTGTTTGCATCGAACGGCAAGGTGGTGCGTTTCGACGAAAGCGAAGTGCGTCCGATGGGCCGTACCGCCACCGGCGTGCGCGGCATGAAGCTCACCGACAACGCCAAGCTGGTATCGCTGATCGTGGCGCAGGAGGGCGACATTCTTACCGCCACCGAACGCGGCTACGGCAAGCGCACCCAGCTCGAGGAGTTCCCGAAGAAGGGGCGCGGCACGCAAGGCGTGATCGGCATCCAGTGCTCCGAGCGCAACGGCGCATTGGTGGCGGCCGCACAGGTGGCCGACAAGCACGAGCTGATGCTGATTTCCAACCAGGGCACGCTGGTGCGTACGCGCGCGATGGAAGTGTCGCAGCTTGGCCGCAACACGCAGGGCGTCACGCTCATCCGTCTGCCCGCCGAGGAATCGCTGGTCAGCGTAGTGCGCCTGGATGCCGACGAGGGCAATGGCGATGAGGCCGAGATCGTCGGTGATGTTCCGCCGACCCCGGACGTTCCGGACGAAGCGCCCGCCGGCGAATAAGCGCGATCGCTGCGTCTCTATGCAAAAGCCCCGGTTTTCCGGGGCTTTTGCTTTCAACGCGGACCGTGTTTCAGGTCAAATGCGCAATCACTGATACGCCGTGGTGACCAGCTGGCTCTGCGGCCTCGCATACTGCGCGTAATAGTCCAGCAATTCACTCGCAAGCCGGGTGCGCGCCTGCGCCAGAGGCTCGATCGTGACCGACTGGCCCGGATCCGCGTGCAGCGGCATCCGTGTGGCGATCGGCACGCTGGTGGGGGCGACCACGGCGCCAGTGAAATGGATCATGCCGCTGGCCTTGAATGGGGCGGATTGGATCGAGGCCGAAAAAACGCCGGCCAGGATGAGTGGCACGAACAAATTGCGATGCTTCATGCGAAATCTCCTGCATGCCCGGCCAGTGCGTGCTGCTTCCGTGCAAACGGGCTGGGCGTGCCCGAACCGCCGGGGCGGTGACGCCCTTGCGATCAATTTGTAGGAGATTTCTTATCGTGGTTGTGATCTAACTCTCGCCAGTTTGTAGGATTTCCTGCGGTACAGCGTCGAGCATGGCTTCGGCCGTGCTCACGCGCAGTTCGCCAGGGCTTTCCACATGCAACTGCCGCACGACGCCATTTTCCGCATACAGCGCAAAACGGCGCGAGCGCAGGCCCATGCCATAAGCGCTGCCGTCCATTTCCAGCCCCAGCGCCTTGGTGAAGGCGCCATTGCCGTCAGCCAGCAGCTTCAAGCCAGCCGGCGCATGCTGGGACGCGCCCCAGGCCTTCATCACGTAGGCGTCGTTCACCGCCATGCAGTACACCTCGATACCGCGCGCCTTGAAGGCCTCGTAGTGCCTGACGTAACCGGGCAGGTGGCGCTCCGAGCAGGTGGGCGTAAATGCGCCCGGCACACTGACCAGCACCACCTTGCGGCCAGCGAACAGGGGCGTCGTGGTGGTGCGCAGGATGTCGGTGTCGGCCTCGGTCACGGCGACCGGCACGTCCGGCAGGCTTTGCCCTATCTGGATGGTCATGAGCGCGTCCCTGAAGCGTTCGCTAAACGCCGGCCATGGTAGCGCCGGGTTCGCGGGCTTGTCGCCTTGAAACTTTTTCCGGGGCACTTATGTGGCTGTCAGGCGGGCACCCCGCACCTATCGGAGGAGCACAGTCATGAATACCAATCGCAACAATCTCTGGACCACCACCAGCGCCTTCCCGGCCGACATCCGCCAGGCGTTCGAGCGTTTCTTCCAGAACGAAGAAAGCGATGGGTCCAACGTGGTCACCAGCCAGTGGGCGCCGCGCGTGGACATCAAGGAGGAAGACCAGCGCTTCGTGATCTTCGTCGACGTACCGGGCGTGGACCCGGCCGATATCGAAGTGAGCATGGAAAAGGGCATCCTCGCCATCAAGGGCGAGCGCACGGTCGAGAAGAGCGAACAGAACGGCCGTTTCACGCGCATCGAGCGCTCGCACGGCAGCTTCCATCGCCGCTTCGCGCTGCCCGATAGCGCCGACGCCGACGGCATCAGCGCGCACGGCAAGCACGGTGTTCTGCAGATTGTGATTCCGAAGCGGCCGGAACAGGCGGCGCGCCGCATCACCATCAACACGGCGCAGTAAGCACCCATCGCGCGATGTTGCGTACACGGCTCGCCGCGGACGATGATCCGCGGCGGGCCGTTCGTGCTGGTTCGTCAGTGGGACGTCGAGCAACGGCTTGGCGCGAATCGGGCACGTTGAAGATTTTCGACTCGCGCCGCCAGGCAGGCGCATATGCCAAGCTTGGCGGGCCAGGAAAGTGCATCGCATTTTCCCGGCGCATCCGATAAAGGAGTGGCAGTGGAATTCAAAGATTATTACGACGTTCTGGGCGTAAAGACCGATGCCAGCGAGGCCGACATCAAGGCGGCCTATCGCAAGCTTGCGCGCAAATACCATCCGGACAAGAACAAGGACGCCGGCGCGGAAGAAAAATTCAAGGCGGTGAACGAAGCCAACGAAGTGCTGCGCGATCCGCAAAAGCGCCGCGCCTACGATCAGCTGCGCGCGGGCGGTTATCGTCCGGGCGAGCAATTCCGTCCGCCGCCGAACTGGGGGCAGGGCCAGGGTTTCGATTTTGGTGACGCCGGTGACGGCGATTTCAGCGATTTCTTCGAGAGCCTGTTCGGTCGTGCATCCGCCGGTGGCCGGCACGCGCCGCGCGCGCGCCAGGGGCGTGACGTGCATGCGCAGGTGCAGATCGATCTGCAGACCGCCTTCAGCGGCGGCCGCACGCGCCTGAGCCTGGATGACGGCAGCGGTCAGGAGCGCGTGCTGGAAGTGAAGATTCCCGCCGGCATCCAGCCGGGGCAGGTAATCCGGTTGAGTGGCCAGGGCCATTCCGGCGGGGGCGGCGGACCCAGTGGCGACCTGCTGCTGGAAGTGGGCATCCGCGACGATGCACGCTTCAAGCTGGATGGCCGCAACGTCCTGCACGTGCTGCCGGTCAGCCCGTGGGAAGCGGCGCTGGGTGCGACGGTGCCGGTGCCGACCCTGGCCGGCGCGGTGGATCTGCGTATTCCCGCCGGCACGCAGTCAGGGCGCAAGCTGCGCCTGAAAGGACGCGGCCTGCCGGGGCAGCCGCCGGGCGATCAACTGGTGGAAGTGTCGATCCGGGTGCCGCTGCCCGACAGCGATGCACAGCGCCAGGCCTACGAGGCCTTGCGCACGCAGTTCGCGCAGTACGATCCGCGGCAGTGAACATGAAAAACGGCGCCTTCGAGGCGCCGTTTTGTTCTTGCATCGGCTTGGACGGCCAATCAGGCGGGCAGCAGTTTCTTCAGCACCCCGATCAGTTCTTCTTCCTTGATCGGCTTGGTGACGTAGGCCTTCGCGCCCTGGCGCAAACCCCACACCTTGTCGGTTTCCTGATCCTTCGTGGTGACCAGCACGATCGGAATATGCGCCGTTTCCGGGTCCTTGCTGATCGTGCGCGTGGCCTGGAAGCCGTTGAGGTTGGGCATGACCACGTCCATCAGGATCAAGGCCGGCTTTTCCTTGCGCGCCACCTCGACGCCCTGGGCACCGTCTTCGGCGGTCAGCGTTTCGTGGCCGAGCTTCTCGACGATGCGTTTGATACCGAGAAGCTGCGACGGAGAATCGTCGACGATCAGAATGCGTGCCATGCGTGGGAATCCCCTAGTCGTTTCGTTAATTCTATGTCGCGGCGACGGCGCTTCCAAGCGCGAACGGCGTCAAACGTGACCTACACGCACAATCGTGCGCCCGAAGGAATCGCCTGCCAGCATACGCTCGAACACCTCCGGCAACTGTTCCAGCGTCACTTCCCGGGTAGCGATTCGACCGAGATGGCGCGGTTTCCAGTCGCTGGCGAGATGGTGCCATAGCTGGCCGCGAATATCGCGGGCGGTACCGGCCGAGGCGATGCCGAGCAGACTGGCGCCGCGGATGATGAACGGCATGACCGTGCTTTCGAAGCCGACGCCGCCGGCATTGCCGCAGATGGCGACATTGCCGTAAGGCACGATCAGCGGCAGCAGGCCGGCCAGCATAGGGCCGCCAACGTTATCCAGCGCACCGCCGAAGCGTGCCGAATCCATCGGCTTGCCGCTGAAGACCAGTTGATGGCGATCGATGCATTCGGCGGCGCCAAGCTCGCGCAGAAAATCGAAATGCGCAGGCTTGCCGCTGATGGCATGCACCTCGTAGCCGGCGCGCGTGAAGATGTCGATCGCCAGCATGCCCACGCCGCCGCTGGCACCGCTGACGGCAATGGGACCCAGCGCGGGCGTCTGGCGGTTGTCCTGCATGCGCAACAAGGCCAGCGCCGCCGTGAAGCCGGCCGTGCCCAGGATCATGCTTTCACGCAGCGTCAGGCCATCCGGCAGCGGAATCACCCATTGCGAAGGCAGACGGATGTATTGGGCGTAACCGCCATCGCGTGTTTCGGAAAGTCCGCTACCGGTGCACAGCACCGCATCGCCTTCCTTGAACAGCGCGTCGGTCGATGCGACCACGACGCCTGCCGCGTCGATGCCGCCGTTGAGCGGATATTGGCGCAGGATCTTGCCCTTGCCGGTACCGGCAAGCGCGTCTTTGTAATTCACCGACGAATAAGCCACGTTCACCAGCACTTCGCCGGGACTCAATGCATCGGCATGCATCGTTTCGACGCCGCCGCGGTAACCGTGGGCGTCGTTGTGAATGCGGAAGGCGTGGAAGGTCGTCATAGGTTGGCTCCGTGAATCGTCAATCGGGGGTCGTCAATCGGGAATCTGGAGCGGTAGCCAGCACGTTCGCGGGCAGTCCCTTGTTCGCTATTTACGATTCTCGATTGACGATTCCCGTACATCACGCCTTTATGCTGGAGCTATCGATGCCGTGCGGCGCAAGCACGGCTTGATCGCGTGCCATCCACTCGAATAGCTCATCCAGCGAATCGCCGAACCAGACACTATCGCGCCGACCTTGCGCGACAAAGCCTTCGGCGACCATGTGATTCATCATGTTGCGCAGATGAGCGTAATAGCCGTGCGTATCGAGAAACGCGCACGGGTAGCGATGCAGCCCGAGTTGCGCCCAGGTGAGCATCTCGAACATCTCGTCCATGGTGCCGAAGCCGCCGGGCAGGGCGACGAACGCATCGGAGAGTTCATACATGCGCGTCTTGCGTTGATGCATGGTGTCGACCACGACTAGGTCGCTCAGCCCGGTATGCGCCACTTCGCGATCGACCAGCTGGCGCGGAATCACCCCGACCACCTTGCCGCCGCCGGCCAGTGCGGCATTGGCGACCGTGCCCATCAGGCCGACCTTCCCGCCGCCATACACCAGGGTGATGCCGCGCCTGGCCAGTTCCAGGCCGAAGGCGTGGGCGGTTTCGACGTAGATCGGATGATGGCCGCTTTGGGAGCCGCAGTAGACGCAGAGGGCGGTGGGGTGGGGCATGGATCGATGGGCTCGCTTCTAGCTCGTCATTCCGGCGAAAGCCGGATCCAGTTTCAATACGTCGTGCGAAGCACTCAAAACCGGTTTTGTGTCCTTCGGACGCGTATTTGGACTGGATTCCGGCTTTCGCCGGAATGACGGCGGTGAAAATGCCAAATAGTTGAAACAAGACGACCCGCTCATGTCGCCACGAGCGGGCCGCTGGACCCTGGATCGTCGCACATCCATGTGCTGTCCAGGGTGAAGCCATCCTGGCTTCAATTGCCCTTGTGAATCGCGCGCTTGTCCACCGACAGTGCCGCTTCGTGCACAGCTTCCGACAGCGTCGGGTGAGCGTGGACGATGCGCGCCAGGTCTTCGGCGGAGCCCTTGAATTCCATCGCCACCACGCACTCGGCGATCAGCTCGGACACGCCCGGGCCGACCATGTGCACGCCTAGCAGGCGGTCGGTTTCGGCATGGGCGATTACCTTCACCTGGCCGATCGCTTCGTTCATGGCCACGGCGCGGCCGATGGCGGCGAACGGGAAGGTGCCGACTTTGTAAGGCACGCCGGCGTCCTTCAGTTCCTTCTCGGTCTTGCCGGCCCAGGCGATTTCCGGTTCGGTGTAGATCACCCACGGCACCGTGTCCAGGTTCACGTGGCCGGCCTTGCCGGCGATCCACTCGGCCACTGCCACACCTTCCTCGGAGCCCTTGTGCGCCAGCATCGGGCCGCGCACGGCGTCGCCGATCGCCCACACGCCGTCCACGCCGGTGTGGTTGTGTTCGTCCACTACGATGCGGCCGCGCTCGTCCAGCTTCACGCCGGTGTCGTCGGCCAGCAGGCCTTCGGTGTAGGCGCGGCGGCCGACGGCCACCAGCAGCTTATCGACGGTGAGTTCGTGTGCGCCGTCCTTGTCTTCGTACGACAGCACGACTTCATTCTTCTTCACCTCGGCCTTGGTGAGCTTGGCGCCGAGCTTGATGGTGAGGTTCTGCTTTTCGAATTCCTTCTTGGCGATCTTCGCGATGTCCGCGTCGGCGACCGAGAGGAAATCCGGCAGTGCTTCCAGAATGGTGACCTGCGAACCGAGACGGTTCCACACGCTGCCCAGTTCCAGGCCGATCACACCGGCGCCGATCACGCCCAGGCGCTTGGGCACTTCGTTGATGTCGAGCGCGCCGGCGTTGTCGAGGATGTTTTTACCGTCGAACTTGGCGAACGGCAGCTCGATCGGCACCGAACCGGAAGCGAGGATCACGTTGGTGGCGCTGATCGTCTGCTTGCTGCCGTCGTTGCCGGTGATCTCGACGTTGTTACCCTTGAGCAGCTTGCCCTTGCCGAAGAACGGCGTGACCTTGTTGGCCTTGAACAGCTGGCCGATGCCGCCGGTGAACTGCTTGACGATCTTGTCCTTGCGGCCGATGAACGTGGTCAGGTCGACCTTGGCATTCTCGACGCTGATGCCATGCGCCGGCAGGTTGTGCGAGAGGTTGTAGTACTGCTTGGACGAATCGAGCAACGCCTTGGAGGGAATGCAACCCACATTGAGGCAGGTGCCGCCCAGCGCTTGCTTGCCGTCCTTGCCGACGAAGGCGTCCACGCAGGCGGTCTTGAGGCCGAGCTGCGCGGCGCGGATCGCGGCCACGTATCCGGCAGGGCCGGCGCCGATGACGATGACGTCGAATTTGTCGCTCATGGTTTGCGTTTCCTAGGGAGCGGGATCGTGCCGTATATGGCGGCGCGTGAGGGATTTCGAAAGAGGGCGGCCAGGGCTGCACGCGAGTGCGCCCCGGCCGCGGGCAATTACATGCCCAGCAGCATCCGCTGCGGATTCTCAAGCTGGTTCTTGATATCGACCAGGAACAGCACCGCGTCCTTGCCGTCGATGATGCGATGGTCGTAGCTGATCGCCAGGTACATCATCGGCGCGGCGATCACCTGGCCGTTCTCGACGATGGCGCGTTCCTTGATGGTGTGCATGCCTAAGATCGCGCTCTGCGGCGGGTTGACGATCGGCGTGGACAGCAGCGAGCCGAAGGTGCCGCCGTTGGTGATGGTGAAGGTGCCGCCCTGCAGGTCATCCAGGCCCAGCTTGCCTTCGCGCGCCTTCTTGGCGTACGCGGCGATGCTGCGCTCGACGTCGGCGAAGCTCATGGTCTGCACGTCGCGCAGCACCGGCGTCACCAGGCCCTTGTCGGTGGCCACGGCGATGGAGATGTCCTGGTAGCCGTGATAGACGATGTCGTTGCCGTCGACCGAGGCATTGATGATCGGATGGCGCTTCAGCGCTTCGGCCGCGGCCTTCACGAAGAAGCTCATGAAGCCGAGCTTCACGCCGTTGGCCTTTTCGAACTGTTCGCCCAGCGTCTTGCGCATCTTGGTGACTTCGGCGAGGTTCACTTCGTTGAACGAGGTGAGCATCGCGATCGAGTTCTTCGACTGCATCAGGCGCTCGGCGATGCGCGCGCGGATGCGCGTCATCGGCACGCGTTCTTCCGGACGGGCGCCCGGCGTCGGCGCGGCCGACGGCGCAGCGGCGGGAGCGCCACCCTTGCCGTAGGTGACCAGGTCTTCCTTGGTGACGCGGCCATCGCGGCCGGTGCCGGCAACCTTGGACACGTCGATCTTTTCTTCCGTCGCGACGCGCAGGCCGGCGGGCGAGAGATTTTCGGCGCCCTTGGCGGCGGCTTGCGGAGCGGCAGCGGCCGGTGCGGGGGCGGCAGCAGCCGGAGCAGGGGCAGGGGCAGGGGCAGGGGCAGGAGCCGCAGCCACGGCGCCTTCCTCGATCACCGCGATCACCTGCTGGCTGGTCACCGTGTCGCCGGCCTGGAACTTGATTTCCTTCAGCACGCCATCGACCGGCGCGGGCACTTCCAGCACGACCTTGTCGGTTTCCAGGTCGACCAGGTTTTCATCGCGCTTGACCGGCTCGCCGGCCTTCTTGTGCCAAGTGGCGATGGTGGCGTCGGAGACGGACTCGGGCAGAACGGGGACTTTGACTTCGGTGGACATGATCTAAGGAGCCTTTGGTTAAGCGCTCATCCATGAGCGCGAAAGTCAAAAAGCGGTCATCCCGACCGCACTTTTAAATGGATTATTCTGCTGAGTGATCGGGACCGACCGGCGCGACCAGCGCCTGTTCGACCAGCGCGGCCTGTTCGGCGACGTGATCGTTGAGATGACCTGCGGCCGGCGCGGGCGAACGCGCGCGGCCAGCGTAGGAAAGACTCTGCTTGTTGTTGACGCAAGCCTGCAGGTGATGGCGGATCTGGAACCATGCGCCCTGGTTCATCGGCTCTTCCTGGCACCAGATCACTTCCTTGGCGGCAGCATATTTTTCCAGTTCGGTGACCACTTCCGGACGCGGAAACGGATAGAGCTGCTCCACGCGCACGATGGCCACGTCGTTGATGCCGCGCTTCTCCGATTCTTCCAAGAGGTCGTAGTAGACCTTGCCCGCGCACAGCACCACACGCTTGACCTTCTTCGCCGGCAGCTCGCGATGCTCGCCAATCACCAGCTGGAAGCTGCCTTCGGCCAGCTCGTCCAGCGTGGAGACGGCCAGCTTGTGGCGCAGCAGCGACTTGGGCGTCATCACGATCAGCGGCTTGCGCACCGGGCGCAGCATCTGGCGGCGGATCATGTGGAAATCCTGCGCCGGCGTGGTCGGCACGCACACCTGCATGTTGTCCAGCGCGCACAGCTGCAGGAAGCGCTCCAGGCGCGCAGAGGAATGCTCCGGACCCTGGCCTTCGTAACCATGCGGCAGGAACAACGCAAGGCCGCACAGGCGATCCCATTTGGCTTCGCCGGAGCTGATGAACTGGTCGATCACCACCTGCGCACCGTTGGCGAAGTCGCCGAACTGCGCTTCCCAGATGTTGAGCGTGTACGGATCGGTGGTGGCGTGGCCGTATTCGAAGCCCATCACCGCCTCTTCACTGAGCAGCGAGTCGATCACCTCGACGTTCGCATCCGGACGCAGCGTGGCCAGCGGCAGGTAGGTGTGGCCATCCTTCTGGTCATGCAGCACCGCATGGCGGTGGAAGAAGGTGCCGCGGCCGGCGTCCTGGCCGACCATGCGCAGGTTGTGGCCTTCGTCGATCAGCGTGGCGTAGGCGAGGTTTTCGGCAAAGCCCCAATCGCCCGGCAGCTCGCCGGCGGCCATCTTGCGGCGGTCGTCGTAAATTTTGGAAACGCGTGAATGCAGGGTGAGATCCTGCGGCAGTTCCAGAATGCGGCGGGCCAGTTCCAGCAGTTTCTTCTTCGCCACCGTGGTGTTGCACGGCGTGGACAGCTTGCCGCCGATGAACTGGCCCCAGTCCACTTCCACGTCCTTGGTGAGCGACGGATGCAGGTCGGTCATCGCCGCGCCAGCTTCCAGGCGGTTGCGGTAATCCTCGGCCAGTCTCGAAGCGTCGCCGTCGGCGAGCACGCCTTCCTTCACCAATTGCTGCGCGTAGAGTTCGCGCGTGGTCGGGCGCTTGCGGATGATCTGGTACATCACCGGCTGGGTGGCGGCCGGTTCGTCCGCTTCGTTGTGGCCGTGGCGGCGGTAGCACACCAGGTCGAGCATCACATCTTTGCGGAAGGTCTTGCGGAAGTCGTAGGCGAGGCGGGTGGCCTGGATCACCGCTTCCGGATCGTCGCCGTTCACGTGGAACACCGGGCTGTTGATCATCTTGATCACGTCGGTGCAGTACAGCGTGGAGCGGGCGTCCTGCGGATTGGAGGTGGTGAACCCTACCTGGTTGTTCACCGCGATGTGCAGCGTGCCGCCGATCCTGAAGCCGCGCGCCTGCGACATGTTGAACAGTTCCATGTTCACGCCCTGGCCGGCCAGCGCGGCATCGCCGTGGATCAGCACGGCGAACGACTTGGTGCGCTCGGTATCCTTGCGGCGCACCTGGCGCGCATGCACGGAACCGGCCACCACTGGGTTGACGATTTCAAGGTGCGATGGGTTGAACGCCAGCGCCACGTGCACGCCGCCCTTGGGCGTGCGCACGTCGGCGGAGAAGCCCATGTGGTACTTCACGTCGCCGGAGTGGGCCGGGTCGTCCTCGTGATGCTCGAAGATGCCTTCGAACTCGTTGAACAGCGTCTTCGGCGGCTTGCCGAGGATGTTCACCAGCACATTCAGGCGACCGCGGTGGGCCATGCCGATCACAACGTCGCGGATGCCATTGTCGCCGGCGGCACGCACGATGTCGTCGACCATCGGGATCAGGCTGTCGCCGCCTTCCAGCGAAAAGCGCTTCTGGCCCACGTACTTGGTGTGCAGGTAGCGTTCCAGTCCTTCGGCCGAGGTAAGGCTGGCGAGCAGGTGCTGCTTGGCGGCCTTGTCCAGTCCGGCGCTGCCGTTGGCCTGCTCGAGCCGGCTGTAGAGCCAGTTGCGCTGCGCGTGATCGGAGATGTGCATGAACTCCACGCCGATCGTGCTGGTGTACACGCGCTTCAAGCGCGCATACAGCTCGCGCAGCTTCATGCGCTGGCCGCCCCCGGCGAAGGTGCCACAGTCGAATTCGGTGTCCAGGTCGGCTTCGGAGAGGCCATGGAAGGCCAGCCCCAGGTCCGGCGCCTCCATCTTGTTGGCCAGGCCCAGCGGGTCCAGGTCGGCGGCCAGGTGGCCGCGCGAGCGGTAGGCGGTCAGCAGGCGCAGCACGCCGGCCTGCTTGCGGGCATGGGCGTCGTCGACCGGGGCGCCGGCCGCGCGGCGCTGCTGCTGCGCCGCCTCGATGCGGGCGATGGCGGCCGAATGGGGGACATCGCTGCCGCGGCCCCTGAACGATTCGAAGTAACCGGCCCAGTCGGCCGTGACCGACGCGGGATCGGCCAGCCAGGACTCGTAAAGCTGCTCGACGTAATCGGCGTTGCCGCCGGCGAGTTGGGAGGACTCGGAAAACTCGCGAATCAGGTTCGTGCTCACGTCACCACCGGCAGGGAAGGGAGGCTTGCGGCCGCCCGCCTGGGGAAGGACGAGGGCCGATGCAATCTTAACGATTATACGCCGGGCCTGCTGCGCCGCGGCAAGCCGGACAACGGTTTGGAGGTCGCGGCGTGGCCACGGATTTCAAGGCCGTGCGGCGGCGGATCGGCATGGCATGGTGCCTGCG
>NZ_JBQCHP010000181.1:0-45333 GCF_051954575.1 Dyella sp.
AGCCGTCAATGGCACGGTAGAAATCGGCGGTCCCGACAAGGCACCGCTGGCGGACTGGGTACAGCGCTTCCTTGCTGCCACAGGCGACCCGCGCAAGGTTGTTGCCGATCCAAAGGCGGCGTATTTCGGCGCCGTGCTGGAGGCGGACACCTTGCTGCCGGGCGACGGTGCGCGGTTGGGCGCGCAGAACTTCCAGACGTGGTTCGCGCGCCGCGGTGCAGGGGCGTGAGGATCATTTGCCACGATTTTTCCTCCAAGGCGGCTCCATGGCACAAGGACGTGAAAACCGGCTGGGGCTACGATTGGCAAGGAGGATGACGCTGCCTGCATACCCCCTGCTCCACCTCCTCTCAACCAAGCCTGCCACCGATACCGCGGGTAACGCCCATGATGGAAGCACGGTCAAGGCCAGTGCGTTTTCTGAAAGTGCTTCTATCTTTGGCCTCGATCGCTATCTTGGGGCTTGTTGGTCTATGGTTCGCCGGCTCGCTTCTGATTGCTCCAGCCCAAACTATCGTAGGAACACCGCCTTCTGATCTCTCAGCGCAAGCTGTCGTTTTCTCCGATGCAGCCGGTGAGCCGATCCACGGCTGGCTCATCGACGGCGCGAAGGGACAGGGCGTCGTTCTATTACTACACGGCGTTCGTGCGGATCGGCGAGCCATGATCAATCGCGCCAGGTTTCTGCATGCGGCGGGCTACGCAGTTTTGCTGATCGACTTCCAAGGGTCAGGTGAGAGTCCCGGCAACGCTATTACGTTCGGCTACCGCGAAGCGGCCGACGTAAAGGCATCGCTGCAATACCTTCATCAGCGACTTCCAGGTGAGCGCGTCGGAATCATCGGCACCTCCATGGGTGGCGCCGCGACGATTCTTGCCGAACCTGAGGTAGACGCCGATGCAGTCGTACTGGAACAGGTCTATCCCACGATCCGGCAGGCAACCGAAGACAGGCTGGCCATCCATTTGGGACCCATGGGACCGTGGCTCGCCCCCATCCTGCTGGCGACCCTACACGCCCATCTGGACATCTACCCCGATCAGCTGCGGCCGATCGATCACATCGCACATTTGACGATGTCCAAGCTGTTGATCGTGGGCGACCGCGACAGGGATACGACCATTGCCGAGTCTTACGCGATGTTTCATGCGGCAACAGGACCCAAAGAGTTGTGGGTGGTGCATGGCGCCAGGCACGTGGATCTCTATGGCTATGTCGGCGCCGACTATCAGGTGCGCGTGCTTGATTTTTTTGATACTTGGCTGCGTAGGAAGTAACCCAGTCTTTGGCGAGACAAGGGTTGCTGCATGACGTACTACATTCGATGCCGGAACCTAGTCGCCGCGTCCAACGTGGTAAGAAATCTGGCTGGCGAGGCCGACAGGTCTCGCGCGATCTGGTCGGAGGCGGAACGCTGGGCAGGCGTGAATGTCCTGGCAATGCGATCGAGGTCTTTCGAGCCAAGCCTGTCTTGGACGTAAAGCCCCTGGTGATCGACGGCGACGGTCAGCAACGCATGGGCTATGACCGGGTCCATGGGCACGCCTTTCCCCCGCTCATACATCAGGGCAAGACCAATTTGTCCGGCGATGTCACCTTGTGCGGCAGCCTTGCGATACCAATCGACTGCGGCGTTTATATTCGTGGGAACGCCGTAACCATTTTCATAAAGCCAGCCCAGGCTAGCCTGGGCGCGGGGAATATTGTTGAATGCCGCTTTTTCCCACCATTGGCGCGCCGTCAGGTAATCCTTCTTGACGCCGTCGCCCTTGGCGTAAGCCTCGGCCAGGTTGTTTTGCGCCAGCGCGTTTCCTCCGGCCGCCGCTTTTTGCCACCACATCAGGGCAAGTTCGGTGCTTTGCGGGACACCGTTACCTATTTTGTAGAGCTGTCCCAATCGATATTGAGCTTCGGGAAAGCCTTGATCGGCAGCGCGACGGAACCACTCGACCGCGCTTGGCGCGTCTCGCGCAACGCCGGCACCGTTTTCGTAGCGAACGCCCAGGTAGTTTTGCGCGGTGGGATCACCCTGCTCGGCAGCGCGTCGCAGTGCATCGATATCCATAAGGAACGGATCGGTTTGCGGCTGCGTTGAAGGCATCGTTGACGGCAGGTAGTGGACAGGCGGAGGAGCAGTCTGCGTGCCTGGGTCGTAGCTTGGTGTCGTAGAGGGGATATGCCCAGCGACGGCGCCCAAGATGGCGATGATCGGCCAAATGTAGAGAAAGCCAGAGCCTGTCCCGCGAGTAGCGCGCTGCGAGCGCCTGGGCAAGGCCGGCGGGGCTTCCGGGGCCGCCTTGCTTTCGCGATAACTGGCGAGCAGTGTAGGGTTGCCTATGAGCTTTTGTCGCCACCAATCGAACGCTTCTGCACTGTAGCGTTCGCCCAACTCATGCTTGAACGCTTCAAAGCGCTCCAGCAGCCGATTGGCCTTGATGACCTCCCAGGGTTGAACGCTTAACCCAGATTGCCCTTGTGTGGCTGTGTAGGTGCGCATGGCCCAATGCAGGTCCTCGTGGGGAGGAGGCATGCTTGCCTCCAGCACGTGGCGCAAAGACTGATGGCGCACCATGCGCTGGACCAGATCAGGTCGCTGCGTAAGATGCCGGTTGGAGGTCTCCCACCCGAACAGGTCGCATGCGGCATCCAGCATCGATATGTCTACGGGACCTGCGAATATCCGCCCAAGCAGGGCCTGCTCGAACTCGGCCTTGGCATCCAGCGAGGTGAGGCGCGGATCGGTCGCGTACTTGCCAAGCAAGCTTGATATCGAAATCACGTTCGGTTTGCGCGCTTCGGCCAGGAATTCGTCCAGCACGGCCTTGGCCGATGTGCGTGCGCTCTCGACGGGTCGTGCAGGCAATGGGTGCCTAGCAGGCTGAGATATCCGGTCGTCTACTGTGAAAGGCGCTATATGCGTGGGCGACGGTGGAGCGAAAGGGGCAGGTGCCGTAGTGGCAGGCTCGGCATGTCGACCGGGCTGGTCCGTTGGCTGCTGTGTCGCTTGTTCGACCGCAGGTGTTGCCGCTTCCCGTTGCTTGGCCCACTGCAAGGCGAATTCATAGGCGTGCCGAATGCGCTGGAAACGGTCGGCCTCGGTGGCTTGATCACATTGCTTGATCGCCTTGGCGTACGCCTTGCGCACGGTACTGACATCCGCTTGCTTGTCGATGCCGAGCGTTTCAAATACCCACTGCACGCGCTTCTCCTTATAAGCAACGTATCAAGCGTCCAGAAACGGGTTTTGCTCCAGCCGATCCAGCCAGGCTTGAAACTTTTCCCGTGCCGAGGCGATCTCGTGCGGATCCTGCTTGGCAAGAACCGCGTCGAACTGCGAAATGGCACGGGAAATAGCCTCGCGGTAGTCACCCAAGGCTTCTTCGTACATCCGGTTGGCGCGTGCGAGTAGCGCATTGTTTCGCGCATCTTCTCGGGGGTGCAGTTTCAAGCCGGCCAGCGCCGTCAACCGCGTGGCGATTTCTTCCTTGGTCAATACGCCGGAGTGTTCTTCGATAATGATGCTCCCTTTGACAGCCGTACCATGCACGGTCGCTTCCACTTCCAGCAATCCGTTGACATCGTACGTAAAGCGCACATTGGCGCCGGCTTTTCCCGCAGGTTGCCCGGATGGCATGGGAACGGAGAAGGTGCCCAGTGGAATGTTGTCTTTGACCATACGGGCTTCGCCTTGGTACACCTCGATCGAAAGCTGCGTCTGACTGTCGTGGACGGTAACGATGTCCTTGCTGCGGCTTGCCGGCACGATCGTGTTGCGCTCGATGATTGGCAGGAAAAAGCCATCGATGATTCCACCGGTACCGTTCATGGTCTGGGCAGTCTTGATGCCGAGCGTGTATGGGCACACGTCGGTCATGACAATTTCCTCAAGCGCCGCGTCGTCCATCTTTAGCCCGGCCTGCACCGCCACGCCCAGTGCTACCACTTCATCCGGATTGAGTGTGCTGGCAGGAAAGCGCCCGAACATGCGCGTGACGAGTTTGCGCACGATCGGCATGCGGGTGGCGCCGCCAGCCAGCACGATTTCGTAGAGGTCGGATGCTCGGATACGCGCGTCACGCAGCGCTCGCTCGACGGGTAGACGCAGACGCTGCAGAAGCGGATCGCATAAGGCTGCAAGGCGTTCCTCATCAATGTCGTAAGTGAGATCGCGGCGGCCCAATGACAGCGAGATCTCGACAGACGACTCCGTGGATAGCTTGCGCTTGAGGCGTTCAGCTGCATCGCGCAGGCGTTGCAGGTCATTCAATGTGAGGTCATTCGGCCTAATTTTCGCTCTGGCCAGGATATCCTCCGCCAATGCGTCCACGAAATCTTCTCCGCCGAGAAAATTGTCGCCCGCACTGGCACGCACTTCCATAACGCCCTCGAAAATTTCCAGGATAGATACATCGAAGGTGCCGCCGCCAAGATCGAATACGAGAAACTTGCGCTGGCTGCCCGCATCGCGCACACCGTAGGCCAGTGCCGCCGCGGTCGGTTCGTTGACCATTCTTTCCACACGCAAGCCCGCCAACTCGCCTGCAGCGCGCGTGGCCTTGCGTTGGGCATCGCTGAAATAGGCGGGGACGCTGATGATGGCTTCGTGCACCGGCTCACCCAGGAATGCCTCGGCGTCTGCTTTGAGCGAACGCAGCACGAAGGAGGACAACTCCTCCGGTCGAAACTTTTGCTCGCCCAACTCCACTTCACGCGCCGAGCCCATATAGCGCTTGAAATTTGCCGTCGTCAGCCTGGGATGCGTTTGCAGGCGGTCTTTGGCGGCTTGGCCGATCAGCAGTTCGCCCGCGTCTGAAAACCCTACGCATGAGGGCGTCAGCGTGTGTCCCAATGCGTTGGGTATGAGGAGCGGCGCGCCGTCCTTCCAAAGGGCGACGAGACTGTTCGTCGTCCCTAAATCGATGCCGATGATCAAGAAATCCCCCCGTCCGGTCTATCGTCGTTCGTCCCTGCGGTCCTGATGCCAGTGGACCTGGGTGAAAGTCTAGCCGTGTTTCCGGGCATTGGTTAAGTGCCGGGCAGGCAGGCCAGGACCCGTCGCCGCTGCATGCGCTTGACCACCGTACCGCTGATTTCTTCTACAGCTTTGTGACAGGGCGGCCAACGATCCGGCTGGCTTCCAGGGCCGCAGGGTAACCCGCATAATGATCTTTCACGCCATTTCAGGGAACGGGGAATGTTCAAGCGTCTGATGGAACGTCTTTCTGGCAAGGCCGCCCCATCGCCGGTGGCAACGCCGGCTCCGCCTCAGCTCAAGGATCCGCGCGACAATGAACTGATCAAGTTTTATGACGGTTACGGTCGGGAAATACAGATTACGCGCGCCCAATGGCGCGACAAGGTGTTACTGCCGAACCTGAAATCGAATTGGGACGTGCCCGACGCCTTGTACAACCTGATCCTCAGTGGCATGAAGGACGGGGAGGCGGCGGAACTCGTCGACGCGGGGAAGCATCTGTGCGAGATCGATCCGCAGGTCGAACGCAGTCACGTCACCTACGGCATCGTCCTGATGAAGTTGGAACGTTTCGAAGAGGCCGAAGCCGTATTTCGCTTGGCGATTTCCAGCGTCGGTGAGACAGGTGTACTACTCGCCAACTTGGCCAAGATCGAGTCTCAGCGTGGCGAGCATATCAAGGCGGAGGCCATGCTATGGCAGGCGCTGAAGTTGGACCCCAATCTCGACAACGGATTGATGTGGTGGGCCATGACTCATAAGGATCGCGAAGGCGAGGAGGGCTATGTCAATGCACTCCTGCGTGTCACAGCGCTTTCGGATAGTTGGCGCGCCCAACTGTATCTGGCCCGGCATTACCTTCAGAAAGGCGAGCTCGGCATCGCGCGTGCCATTTACGAAGAGGTGCTCGCCGGAAGCAAGTTCGGCAGTGACGCACTGGTCACGATATCGGGTGACCTGGGCAACAGCGGACAGGTGCCGCTGATGATTGAGCTAGTTGCGCCGGTGCTCGATCTTCAGAAACACGATGCACGAGCTGGCTTGAATCTGTTGCAGGCATATCTGCAACTGCGCCATCACGTAGAGGGCGAAGCGCTGCTATCGAAGCTCTACGCGCTCAACATGGCACCCTACAAGCAACATCTCGATCACTGCGCGCAGGAGTTCCAGCGCATCAGGGACGAAACTTATGCACCGGCCCCGGTGGACGAAAAAAAGCTCGAGGTCGTGACGGTTCCCTTTGACGTGCCGATCTGGCGATACGGATTGCGCGATCCGTCATGGCTGTTGCGTAATAAGGATCCGGGTGCCAAGAAAATCGTATTCCTTACCCTTGGTGCGCGCATCCATGGCGAAGGTGTGCAGACACAACGCGAGAACGTCGTGGGACGTCTCAGTCGTACGCTCCCCTTGTATCTTGCCGAATCGGTGCATGTCTGGACGGATCATCAGTGCTTGACCATGATCCCGGTTGTTCGCGGCGGCGGCCCTGTGTTGTATGGCGCGCCTGATGACGACACACAAACGATCAAATCGTTCGAGGGCACGGGTGACTTTATCGTGCTGGGTTCCATCGAGGAGCGAGAAGAGCGTTGGCATGTGATCTTGCGCGTATGGTCGGTGGAAGCGGCCGATTGGATCTCACGCGAAGAGTTCAACGCATCCCTGACGGAACTGGGGCGCGAAGTGCTGTTACTGGAACAGCGCATGCTGTCGGCCCTGGGCGGTGCCCGTTCGACTCCACTTGATGCGGGTTATGAGCGTCCACCGGAAAATCTCCTTGACCCTTACCTCACGGGGTTAGGGCAAAGCTTGATGCTGTCGCTGGTCGCCAACCGGCTTGTACCCAAGGAAACCCTGTGGGGCGAACGGAACCTGATCGAGTGGTGGCTTCGTATGGCGCTAAGCTGGCCGAATGCGCATGTTCCTCCGATGGCCTACCTGGCAGCCATTTCGAATGCCGGGGCATATGGTTCCAAGCTGCTTGAGGAGTTCAGGGGGCGCACCCATGAGTTGATGAAAGACAACGGGAGGATGAACAGCCCTGCGTCCAAGCTTGCCCCTGTCGTCTGGAAGGCGTTCGGGATGACGGAAGAATTGGAAAAGGCTGCGCTTGCGTGTGTCGAAGAGGGGCGGAGTGACGAGTATCGACAGTGGCTGGATCGACTCGTCCATCATCCAGGGCTGCCGGTGCAGGAAAATGGAGCGGAGGTTGGTTAATGCCTCGGAGACTGGATCTGCTATCGGGCAAGTGAACCTGCTGCCGATTCCAGGACAATCCGTAAGCCATGAGTGAGCGTAGATTGGATTCCCATCGCACGGTCATCGCCTCCCTCATCTTACTCATCCTGCTTACGCTGGCCGCCTTCTATGCGCCGCGCTTCACCTATCCCACCGTAGTCCCCAAGGTCGTGCCGCCGGTGCGGCCGATCATGCCTGCCGTGCAGCTCTGGCTGAGCACGGCGGATCGCCGACTGGAGCTGCAACGGCAGCCCGATATCGACATGACCCCGCGCGGTACATCGCCTGCCGACGTGGTGATCGATCTTAAGAAGACGTTCCAGACCATGGTCGGTTTCGGCGCGGCGATGACGGACTCGTCGGCGTGGTTGCTGCAGAACAAGCTGAACTTTTTCCAGCGCAGGGCCCTGTTGCGCGAGCTATATGGTCCGCCGCCCAATCTCGGCTTCAACATGATGCGCCTGACCGTTGGCGCGTCGGATTTCTCGCTGAAGCCCTATACATTCGATGACGTTCCCTTCGGCCAGACCGATCCGCAGCTGCAGCATTTCAATATCACGCCCACGCTGCACGACCTGATACCGACAGTGCGCCAGGTGCTGGCGATCAATCCGGGATTGCGCATCGTCGCATCGTCATGGAGTGCGCCGGCGTGGATGAAGACCAGCGAAAACCTTATTGGTGGGGAATTGCTGCCGCAATACGAAAGCACGTATGCGGACTATCTTGTGAAGTTTCTCGATACCTATGAAAGTAACGGCATCCCCATCTTCGCCTTGACCCTGCAGAACGAACCCGGCTTCGTACCCGTGACATATCCCGGAATGGAAATGCCCGCGGCCACACGGGCGCGCGTGATCGCGCAATATCTCGGCCCAAAGCTGGCAGAGCGCAACCCGAAGACGCAGATTCTGGAATGGGATCACAACTGGAGCCAGGCCGATCAAACGCTGAGCGTGCTGGCGAATCCCGATGCCGCGCGCTATATCGATGGCGTCGCCTGGCATTGCTACGAAGGCAGCCAATATGCGCAAGGCCGCGTCCATCGTGCGTTTCCGAAAAAGGACGCCTACATCACCGAATGTTCCGGCGGCGATTGGGAGTCTGCCATCAACGGCGAGCTGCTCTGGTTCACACGGGAGCTGCTGGTGACCGGCATCAGGCAATGGGCGCGCGGCGTCATCTACTGGAATTTGGTGCTCGACGAGCAGCATGGCCCGCATTTCGGTGGATGCGCGCTCTGCAAGGGCGTGGTCACCATCGACTCGCATACAGGCGAGGTGACCCGCAACGACGAATACTACGCGTTCGCCCACTTCAGCAAATTCGTCTTGCCGGGCGCCGTTCGCGTGGAATCCACCATGACCGACGACAAGGGCCTTGCCAACGTGGCATTCCAGAATGCTTCCGATGGATCGGTCGTGTTGGTGATGGTGAACAGCAACGTGAAGCCGTTTCCAGTCTCGGTCGCGCAGGGCCAGACCCGTTTTGAATACACGATGCCGCCGGAAAGCGTGGCGACCTTTGTGTGGAACGCGGACCAGGCTAATACGTGGGCGCGGCGTGTGCTTCGCTGGTTGGAGCGTGCTCGGTAAAAAGCGCCGGGCGGTCTGCTGCGCCAGGCAATGACTTTCCCGCCTCCCAAATCCAACGCAACGTACGGTGGATGGTCTGGATCGACTTGCGTTTCATGGACACGCACGTGTCGCCTTGCGCGCCGCAATATCACCCCATTTTGCTCTCGTCTATACAGCTTGCCGACTACGCTCGCTCACATAGTCAGCCGAGCGCGTGCCTGATATGCACCAACCGCGTCGGCCCGGACCATTTCGACGCAACCGCGGCTAGCGAACCAGCGGCTGAGGTTAGCCGGCTATGAGAGAGTTCCAGTGGACGAGTGCGCCATACATGCAGCGAGCCCTGTTTCGAGCACCGCCGCGTTCGGCCGGTTGAAGGTCCAGATCAACACTTCTCCCTATTTGAGCGAGATCGATTTCTCGCCCTTCGACAGGCTGCAAGGCAGCCAACTTTCCTTGGACTTGGTGTCGCTTGCCGATCTGCTGCGGACTTCGTTCGTCTATCCGCCCCATTCCATTTATCGGGAGGTGAAGCTGGCGGGAACGGGCTTCGACCCGACGCAGGACCTGCACGACCATCCGTCGTATCACTATCCGTTTCAATCGGCGATGGCATCTTCGCGCCCGCCGCCCAAGACGATCGGCGAAAACGAGCTGCTCAAGCAATACCACCGCCTGCTGAGCCATGCGGTCGCCAACGCCACGGCAAGTATGCGCGCGCCGTGGTTGTTCCAAAGCGGTGGCAAGGATTCCACCGCATTGGCTATCGCGTTGGCCGAGGCCCGCCCCGATACATGTTGCTATACC
Organism: Dyella sp.; assembly: GCF_051954575.1. Taxonomy (GTDB): domain Bacteria; phylum Pseudomonadota; class Gammaproteobacteria; order Xanthomonadales; family Rhodanobacteraceae; genus Dyella_B. Next base: position 9,602 of record NZ_JBQCHP010000181.1, read on the forward strand.
TATCTGGGCGGCAACGAAGAAAACGAAGTCCCATCGGCGCGCCTCGTCGCCAGCAAGCTTGGCCTGCGGCATGAAGCGTTGGTATGCGATCCAGCGCGCGCTTACGATCGCTACCTGGCCATACTCCCGCGGTTGCCGCTGCTTACGGCCGATTTCGCCGTGCTCTCCTATGCCGACCTGGCAATGGAAGTTCGCGCGCAGGGTGGCGACGGCATCATCGACGGTATCGGCGCGGATGAATATTGCGGCGCGCCCCTGCACGCCAGAGAACGCCTGCTTGGACTGTTGGCGCGCGGCATACCTTTGCCCAGCGCGCTATACACATCAGGCGTGGTGAGTCACAGCTTCAAGCTTTGCTTCGCGCTGTCGACACTGCAGATGCATGCATTCGAGCGCTACTTCCCAGGCTCGCGTTTCAGCGATGCAGAAGTCGACGGCTTGCTGGGCCGCGAGCTTTCGGCCGGCTCACGGCGGCGCCTTGCTCTGTTCCGTCCAGATATCGACGCCGCACAATCCAAAGAGGCCGTGCGGCGTATCGCGCTCACCATCGTGGAATCGGGCCAGCTGGCCAAAGGCATGTACATCGCCAAGGCCATGTCACTTCGGCTGGCCTATCCCTATTGCTACGAGCCGTTGCGCGACTGGGTGTTCCACTGCGTTCCGGACGATCATCTGATCGGGCCCGGCGGCGTGAACAAGGTGCTGATGCGCAATTACATCGCGCAGCACTTCAAGCAACTACCCTACGTGCAGTCCAAGGGCTGCTTTCGCTTCGATCTGTGCGGCCTGGCCAGCCGGCGCTTCGATCAGGTTCGCGACTTTGCCGAGCAGGCTCGCGATGTAATGCCTGGTGCACCAGCATGGCTGGACAAGCATCGAGCGGTGTTGGGCAACAAGTACTTCGCGTCGAAGTTCTATCTGCTTGCTGTCGTGCTTCCGTGGCTGCTTGGTCGGACGCGAGGTGCAAAGTCGCAGGCTGAGTAATGTCCAAACTTGATGCCTGCCGTGATCGACACTCCCTCCCCTGCGCCAGTAGGGGAGGGCTGGGGTGGGGTTGCCTGGGCTTTAGCGCGCAGCCGAATGGCTTGAATATTTGTCGAGTAAAACGTGTATGGCCTGCGGCCTTGTGCGGTTGTGCCGCTCGCTGCGCTCGCACCCCATCCTAACCCTCCCCAGCAAACAGGGGAGGGGATACATGCTCGCAAGCGTCGAGATACGCGCTTAAGTTGGTGCCATTGCGGTTAGCCCGGCACCAGCATTGATCGCATGCTTCCTTGACCAGGGCGCCACCAGCCGTACATTTGCTTGGTAGACTCACCCCAACTGCACGCACGGGGGAGTGCGCATGTATAGCCGTATCTTGGGGTTCATCCTTTGTGGCTTGTTGGTATCCAGCGCGCATGCATCGGATATCTATAAGTGCGCAAGCAAGGACGGGGCTGCCTCGTACAGGGATACCCCCTGCCCTGGGCAGCGAGCCGATCTTCTCCATAAAGACACCGATGCCGAGGCAGCCAAGGCCAAGCAGGAGCGTGTCGCCAACGCCATCGACGGGATGCTTCAAAGTGGCCGTCTGGAAGAAGCCAGATCCTTCGCTGCCGCAAACGGTGTTATTCCCCTCTTCCAGGAGCGTGTTCAAGCCAGTGCCAGGCGTGAGCAAGAAAAGCGCCAGCAGGAAATGACCCACGATGCCGAGGTTCGGCGTGAGGAAGAAGCGGCCGCGCAAGCACGCCATCAACAAGCGATGGACGAATACCACGCGAAATTAGTGAAGGCCGACGCTGAGGAAGAAACGTTTCGCAAGGAACACTGGAGCGAGATAAAGCAGCAACACCTTCCCGAGGTGTTGCAGAGCCAGTCCTCGAAAACCTACAACGCCGCCAGGGGCCAGTGGTGCTCAGTCGGCCAGGACGGTTCCACGGTGTGTCAATGAGCAAAGTGGGCCTTAGCGCAGGAAAAATGGCGTGCGAGGAAAACCTTGCCATATCGCAGGGCATGAGAAAAAAGATGGCTTTGCGAATGCCTGCTTCCGCTACCCAGCGCAGACATCGCGATGGCACCTTATTCTTCGGCCCAAGCCGTATTGAGATATGCTCCTGACCGCACTGCGTGCGGCAGGGAATACCAACAATTGATGCGACGACTGGTTGGGATAGTAAAGAGAGACTGCATGAAACGAATCATCACACGGATGGCGCCCTTTCTCGTGGTCGTCCTGCTAGTGGGATGCGCGACAAATCACGCGTCGGCGGTTGACCCGATGGCCAAAAGGGTTGCATCGCTTGTCGACGCGACCACACAAAAATCGAGTGAGGAGAGAGCATTCGCTCAACTCGAGTCGCTCGGAAAAGACGCGGTTCCATATCTGGTGGGGCATTTGGGCGATATGCGTGAACTTCCGGTCAAGCAACTCAGCCTCGTCAATAAAGCCCCGGATGCTTTTGAGGGAGTCAGGCACTACGGCCCCGAGGTTGTCCATGATGGTTTGTCAGCAGTGCTGAACCAGATCACCGGAAAAAGCTTCGAATTTGTTTACAACGGCTCGAACCCGGCAGAGCGAGAGTCGGACCGCAGGCAATGGCAGAATTGGTGCGTTGAAGCGTACCCAGAGAAGGCTTCGGTTTGCTATGGCGGTTGAACGAAGGCCTGTTGGGACTTTGGTCGTCGATGTGGCGCTTTTGGAAAAGAGTCCACTTTCGACCCGAGAAGGACATCACCGAACATAGTTGAAAGGAATAGAGATGGCGATCTCAATTGCTTGGGGCGGTATTGCATTGGCGCTTCTTACTGGCGCATTTCTATTGTTTTTACAAATACGGACGTACAAGCGCACTGGGCACAAGTCATTGGTGGTGGCGGCGATCGCTCAAGTCTTCGGCCTAGCGTATGGAGCATTGCAGGTAGCGCCGCACGTGCTATCACAAAGCATCTCTACTCGCTGGACACTGTTTTATATCGCCAACGCGTGCTTGTTGGTCGAATGTGCTGTCGGCGCCCTTGGTGCCATCCTGATTTTTCGTGCATTTGAGCAAGCATTGAAGCTGACGGACGACATGCCGCCTACATTTATAAACTCGGCTGACAAAGCAACGGGTCATTGATCAGTGGATGTCCGCTTCCAAAGCGGACGTTACCGATACGTCTGAAATGCGCCAATGACCATTTCGATCGTCACCGCAAGGCCATACGACAGGGCAAAAGCAATCTAATTCAATCACTTAGTCTTCCCGGTCAAATTATGGTTTTCAGGCGCGGCCAGATTATGCTTTCCGCCATATATGCGCTGAGAAGCTTAAATGGTGGGCCCACCAGCTCTCACATTCATTGATTAACTTATTGATTCAAATGTAATACATGCAGGAAAATCGTGCTCAGTATCCCGCTCGGTATCCATAAAAAATGCGTCGATGAAGTCCGGACGCAACAAGCGGACGGAGACCGACTAGAATGCAAGTCAGGACGATGCGAGGGATCAGGGGGCGGCTTGGAGCAGCAAACTCTAAATACCACAGAGGAAGTCTTTGACTTTCTCATCTCTCCTTTTGATTTGGGGCGAAAGCGGCTCTATCGCGGCGTCTCCAGCGTTGGCCACAGACTCATCCCGTCCTTAGGTCGAGTTGCAGCGTTGCAAGCGTTGGGTGAAGAGGAACGCGCTATCCGGGAGCAAGACCTGATGGATGAATTCCGAAAGCATGCTCGCCCATACTTCGAGAGTGGTGTGCCAGATGAATGGGAGTTGCTAGCAATTGCGCAACACCACGGGTTGCCCACCCGGTTGCTTGACTGGAGTCGAAATCCACTTGTTGCCGCTTACTTTGCAGTGGAGTCACAGAGCGAGTTCGATTGTTGTATTTATACGCACACCATCAATCGTTTTACATCTATAGATGCTGTGCTCGATCCCTATAGCATAGATACCACCATGACTGTAGAGATGCCTCATGTAACTAGACGTATCACTGCACAAAGTGGGGTCTTTACAGTAAGTGAAGATCCGTTCTTGGCGTTGGATGATGGTGAGGAAAGTGGGTTGGAAATTGGTAAATATGTGATCCCACACTTTCTTAAGTGGGAGGTGTTACTTCGACTTCATCAGCTCGGTGTGAATCGTGCGACGCTTTTTCCAAGCGCAGAAGGTATTGCTCAATACCTCAAGTGGGAATTAGAAAATTCGGGAGATGCCCATGCGCATTAATTCACATCAACATTACTTCGCTGTGATGAAGGGAAAAATGGGCGAGCTTCAGGCTGCCGGTGACCTAGCAGAGGACGTATTGGGAAGAACCACGTTCGTTTGGGAGCTTCCGCCGCAGCCCTTCAACCATGAAACGCGTGCATTCGGGAAAACCGTTGATAGTCACATTGAGGCTTTTTCCAAGCGGTTGCATGACGCGCTTCCGAATGAACGGAGTTGTTTCGTTGACTGTAGGTTTTTAAAAGATGCTGCGCCTCTGGAAAACGGAGAAACTCCACTGCACGCGGTTCTTAGGATGTGTGCCGACTTAGGAGCTAATCCGAGTATTGGAGATGCTCCTACAGACGCTGAAATCCAAGTAGTGCGGACGCACCTTAACCAGGGCGAAGGGGAGATTCTGCTAAGGCTTTCAGCAAGAACATTCGCAAGAATTGGCTTCACTGAAAAGCTTGATGAGCTCCTGAATAGTATTGGTGCTCGGCCCAATCAATGTCATTTGTTCTTCGACTTCGAGCAGTTATCCGCAGAGGTGGATTCAACTCCCCAAACGTTTGCTGCGTACAGCGCGATTGCCGGTTTGAGAGATATTGATGAGTGGCTCAGTGTGAGCGTTGTTGGGGCCAGTACCCCAAAGGCTTTGCCGCCGGCAGAGCAATGCCCCAAATTGCTTCCTCGCCTTGAATGGAACATTTGGCGTGAAGTCGTGTCGGGCCTTGGACAGAATCGGCGAATACCGAGTTTTGGTGACTATGGTGTGTCGAGCTACCACATTGAAGAACTAGATCCACGCCTTATTACCGTAAGTGCAAATATTCGCTACACGGCAGCAGACGGGATGTGGGCGTTTAAAGGTAAGAGCTTGCGCCGCCATTCATTTGAACAATTTCGCGTCCTCAGTCAACAGATCGTGCAACATGCAGCTTTCTGTGGGCCTGATTTCAGTTGGGGGGATAAGTACATCTTGGAATGTGCAAATGGCCTAGGGAGAACTGGCAACACGACAACATGGAGACGTGTCGGAACGAACCATCATGTTGCGTTCGTTGCGCGGCAGATCGCGGGTCAGGCGTAGCTAAGCGCGCCATTCTGTTCGCGCTTTAAGGACCCTTCGCACCTCAGATTTCAGTTTCTTCAGCGGAAGCTCGGCCGCCAAAGCATCCCAAAGCCAACTTCGAGGTTTCGATGTTGGCACATGCCCTTTCCGATGGGCGCTCAGCACTTCGATAGCTTCGTCCTTCCATAGGAGTTGGGCAATAGCATAAGGATGTTGGGCTGTGTTGGGCTGAGCAGGGCGAAGCTTCTTTAACTTCGTTTTATGGTCAGCTGTTTGACTGACCTCTATGACACCCCATAAATCCGGGATGATTTTAAGACTCGCGTCATTGTGAGATGCGTCGACCACTAAGGTCATCTCATCAAAGACACGATCATAGAGTTCCGCCTGCCGCGGAAGACGGACTAAGGTGTCGTTTTTGCTCTTAAGTTCGTAACCTGAAAGCTTGCCGTTCACTACGGCGATATCGACCCTTGCCTCTCCAAGGCAGACGGCCAGTTCGTCAATAACAATGCTTCGGACATCGCTTAAATACTTGCGAAGGGGGCCGGAGCGTACAGCGTCACGTACGTCAATTTCGCGCATACACACCACCTCGCTCTACGGCAGAGAGCTTAGCTACTAAGAGCATCGCCGAATACCGGTACCGACGCAACAAACCTCTAAGAATATATGAGAAGTCGGGCTTCGGGTATGGCTTGAGGAGGGTACCCGGCAGGGGCGGCCGGGCAGCCCGCCACGTGGGCAGGCGTTTTGCTGAGGAGAGGCAGCTAGCCGACGAGGCGCAATTTCGGCCTGCGACTCTGTGAGAGCAGTTGGTCGTAAGTCTGACTCAAAATCTTCTTGCCGTATTCCTGCATAAAGCGGTCGAAACCGCCCTCACGGCTAGTCAAGTGCAAGATCGCCGCGGTACCCGTGAGGATCGCATACCTTGGAGCCCGTTGGCCTAACTTCTATACACAAACCGTTTGTATCAGCGACGCGATACACGTTTGTGCGAAGCTTTAATGATCGCACCTTGACATCTGTAAACATGTGAGTCAGCCAACTGTGAGTCAGGCAAGAAAGGTTGTCATCATTGACTCACATCATGACTCACTTTTTTTGCTGGATGCTACTGGACGACACAACACAGAGACGGACTTAAAATCCCCTCAAATGAGGCTTTTTTAAATTTATCTGGACTTCTCTGGACATCGCTGGATGTCTAAGTGGTGGGCCCACCAGGATTCGAACCTGGAACCAAGGGATTCGCGTATTCCAAAGGTTTCCCTCTGGCGCGGACTATCTCTTCACCCTCCGCGTTTCACAACGTGCGGGTGGGGTGCGGGACGCTCGAGCCTGTTATGAAGGGCGCTGTAGCCCTCAGGTAGTCTCTGCACCTTCCGGCGGTGTACCGCCGGCTTGGCTCAGGGTTGCCGCCGATCCGCTGGCGCGTCGCTGCGGGTTCCCTGAATTCATCCCGTTCCCGTTCGCGCATTACTGCGCGACGGCACCTTTCGATGAGTCCCCTGCTCTAACCGTTGAGCTATAGGCCCTATCTCGGCGGGCATGATACCAGCATGGCCGGTGGAAGCGCAGGTGCATGTTTGACGCGGGAAAGCGCCTGCGCGGCGCTGTGGCGTGCTTCGATATCTTAACGTTGGCGGGCTTACATTATTTGTCCCATTCTTTCGCGGAGGTGGGTCATGAGCACTGCAACGGTTGCCAAGCGTCTGGTTGCCCTGTGTCGCGAGGGCAAGTACGAGGAGGCGCAGCGTGAGCTCTATGCCAAGGATGCGATCAGCATCGAGCCGCAGGAAATGGCTAACGGTCCTCTGGGTAACGTAAAGGGCCTGAAGGCAATTCTCGAGAAGGGGCATCACTTTCAGGAAAACGTGGAGAAGATCCACACGAGCGAGGTGAGCGAGCCGGTGATTGCCGATGGCTGGTTCAGCGTGGCGATGCATCTGGATGCGACGATGAAGGAGCGCGGGCGGCAGGATATGCGCGAAATTTGCGTGTATCACGTTAGGAACGACAAGATCGTGCAGGAGCAGTTTTTCTACGATTTGCATTGATGCTTCCGGGCGGAGACGTCGGCGATCGGCGGATGTTGTACGAGCTTGGCGCGCGGTTGGAATTTGTCGCGAGGTTGGTTGGCCACACTCTTGCCCTTCCCTGTGTGCAGGGGAGGGGGTAGATGGCGGCGGCCGGGGCGTCGTAGGTTGGGGTGCGAACCCCAGCGATTTGGGCTTGATCGGGATGGTGGTGTTGGGGTTTGCACCCCAACCTACAGGTGGTTTCTGGCTAGGTTGGCCCCCTCACCCCGGCCCTCTCTCCGGAGGGGAGAGGGCGTAAAGAAAAAAAGCCCCGCGAGTGCGGGGCTTTTGTTGTGCAGCGATGGCGTGTGCTGCTTAGTCGATATCGAGGAACGAGCGCAGCTGTTCCGAGCGGCTGGGGTGGCGCAGCTTGCGCAGGGCCTTGGCTTCGATCTGGCGGATGCGTTCGCGGGTGACGTCGAACTGCTTGCCGACTTCTTCCAGGGTGTGGTCGGTGTTCATGTCGATGCCGAAGCGCATGCGCAGCACCTTCGCCTCCCGCGGGGTGAGGCCGGCGAGCACGTCGCGCACGGTTTCCACCAGGCCGGTTTCGGTGGCCGAATCGATCGGCGAGCTGGCGTTGGTGTCTTCGATGAAGTCGCCCAAGTGCGAATCTTCGTCGTCGCCGATGGGGGTTTCCATCGAGATCGGTTCCTTCGCGATCTTCAGCACCTTGCGGATCTTGTCCTCGGGCATGTCCATTTCCTTGGACAGCTCTTCCGGCGTCGGTTCGCGACCGAACTGCTGCAGCATCTGGCGCGAGATGCGGTTGAGCTTGTTGATCGTTTCGATCATGTGCACCGGAATACGGATGGTGCGGGCCTGGTCCGCGATGGAGCGCGTGATGGCCTGGCGAATCCACCACGTGGCATAGGTGGAGAATTTGTAGCCGCGGCGGTATTCGAACTTGTCCACCGCCTTCATCAGGCCGATGTTGCCTTCCTGGATGAGATCCAGGAACTGCAGGCCGCGGTTGGTGTATTTCTTGGCGATGGAGATCACCAAGCGCAGGTTGGCCTCCACCATTTCCTTCTTGGCGCGGCGTGCCTTGGCCTCGCCCACCGACATGCTGCGGTTGATTTCCTTGATGTCGGTCAGCGGCAGGAACAGTTTCTTCTCGATGTCCAGCAGCTTCTGTTGCTCGGCGTCGATCTGTTCGCGGTAGTGCTTGATGTTCGGCGACCACTTCTGGCGCTTGCGGCCGAGCTCTTCGGCCCAGCCGAGGTTGCCCTCGTTGCTGGGGAAGGCCTTGAGGAATTCGGCCTTGGGCATTTTCACGTGCTTGACGAACACGTCCATCAGCACGCGCTCGTGATGGCGGATGTGGCCCACCACTTCGCGCAGGCGGCGCACGAAGCTGTCGATCAGCGCGGAGGGAAGCTTGAGCTTCAGGAACTCCTCGGCCATCTGGTCGCGCAGCTTGGTGACCTTCTTGTCATTGATGTCGGTGGCTTTGACCGAGGCCTTCTGGAACTTGCCGTAGTAGTCGCGCAGCAGTTCCATGCGGCGCTTCACTTCTTCCGGATCGGGGCCGCTCGGGCCGGCTTCTTCGTCTTCACCGTCGCCGGCGGCTTCTTCGTCTTCGTCTTCGTCCACCTCGGCGTCGCTTTCGGCGGCGGCCAGTTCAGCCTCGGCCAGGGCGGCGTCGGCGGCCTGCTCCAGGTCGGCGAAGCCGGCGAGGATTTCGCTGAGGCGGCGCTTGCCGTCCAGGTGCTGGTCGTATTCTTCCAGCAGCATTTCGATGGTCAGCGGGAAGCTGGCCAGCGCGGTCTGCACCTGGGTGAGGCCTTCTTCGATGCGCTTGGCGATGGCGATTTCGCCTTCGCGGGTGAGCAGTTCGACCGTACCCATTTCGCGCATGTACATGCGCACGGGATCGGTGGTGCGGCCTACTTCGGAATCGACGGCCGAGAGCAGCGCAACGGCTTCTTCGGCGGCAGTTTCGTCATCGGTGGCCACGCCAGGGGCGTTGTCGGCGAGCGGATCGGCGTCGGGGGCGGCATCGTGCACGTCGATGCCCACGCCCTTGAGCACTGCCATGATGTCTTCGATCTGCTCCGGATCGACGATGTCGTCGGGAAGGTGATCGTTGATTTCGGCGTAAGTCAGATAGCCCTGCTCCAAGCCTTTGGAGATAAGCGCTTTGATTTCCGACTGTTGCTCGTGGGCTTTGTTGTTCATACCGTCCGCCGCGGGATAGGAACCAATCAGTATAGCGATGTGCTGCTTTTTTGACCAGTTTTCAAGTGAAAAATTCGCTGTCATCGGCACGCAAAAATCGCGCCAAATCGCGGGTTTCGAGGGGAATGACAGCGTTCGTGGGCTTGCTCATCGGCCAGGCCATCTAACGCACCTCGAGCCAGAAGGTGACAGGGCCATCGTTGACCAGATGTACCTGCATATGGGCACCGAAGCGCCCGATTTCCACCCCCGCATGCGCCGCGCGCGCCAGTTCCACCAGCCGTTCGAACCAGATTCGGCCATGCTCGGGCGAGGCCGCGCTGGTGAAGCTCGGGCGCATGCCGGAACGGGTGTCGGCGGCGAGCGTGAACTGGCTGACCAGCAGCAGGCCGCCGCCGGTGTCGGTGAGGGAACGGTTCATCTTGCCGGCGTCGTCGGCGAACACGCGGTAGCCCAGCAGCCGCTCCAGCATGCGCTTGGCCTGCGCTTGGCCGTCTTCGGGCTGCACTGCGACCAGCGCCAGCAGGCCGGGGCCGATGGCGCCTACGGTTTCGTTGTCGACGTCGACGCGGGCAGAGAGCACGCGCTGGATAAGGGCGATCATGGGATGGACGTGCGGTAGAAGAGGTGCGCGTAACTCTGCAGGGCGGTAGGTGTGCGGTAAAGAGGCGAAGTGCGTGTGGCCACAGCGTTTGGCGCAATGCCGGCGGAAGGTGCGAGCCGATGGTGTAAGTCAACGGCAGGCAAGGCGGATGCTTGAGGAGCGCGTGCTCGCTACTGGCCGCGCGCCGCTTTACCCTTACGCGTTCGCCCGTTGCCCGCCCGTCATCCATGCGCCCTGACATTTACCTCGTCTACCTGCTGCTGCGCTTGTTCGGCCTGCTGCCGCTGCGTTGGTTGCAGGGGTTGGGTGCGGTGCTTGGGCGGTTGGCGCTAGGCCGTGGTGGCAAGACGGTGCACTACACGGCGGTCAACCTGGAGATCGCAAGACCGGGATTGGACGAGGCAGGCCGCGCCGCGCTGTTGCGAGATGCGATGGTGGAAAGCGGCAAATCGATCACCGAGGTGGTGAAGATCTGGGGCTCCGGCGCCGAACGCGCACTCGCCCTGGTGAAGGAAGTGCGCGGTGAGGCGCTGTTCGATGCGGCGCTGGCGTCCGAAAAAGGCCTGATCATTGCAGCGCCGCACCTGGGATGTTGGGAGCTGCTCAATTACTGGCTGTGCAGCAGGACGCAGATAGCGATTCTGTATCGCCCGCCGCGCATCGCCGCCGTGGAGGCGATGCTGCGCAAGGTGCGTGGAAAACTCGCGCCGGAGCAGGTGCGTGCGGAAGGTGCCGGCGTGCGCACGCTCTACAAGCGGCTGGCGGCGGGTGGCACCGTGGGAATCTTGCCCGACCAAAAGCCGCGCGAAGGGGAAGGAGAATTTGCGCCTTTGTTCGGGCGTGAGACCAACACCATGGTCTTGCTGCCACGCCTGGCAGCGCGCACCGGGGCAACAGTGCTATTTGCTTTCGCCGAACGGTTGCCGCGCGGCGAGGGCTATCGCATCCATTTCCTGCCCGCGCCGGAAGGCCTGGACGATGCAGATTTGACGCGTGCATGCGCAGCGCTCAATCGTGGGGTGGAGCAGTGCGTGAATCTTGCCTTCGCGCAATACCAGTGGCATTACAGGCGCTATTCGGCGGATAACCGGCCGAGCCCGTATTGAGTAGGTTGGGGTGCAAACCCTGACGTATCCCCACGTTTTTGCTTTTTGATGCCCGAAGAATCAGTAGGTTGTGTTCTTTCTAATCGACAAAAAATATAGCGTCGTCATTCCGGCGAAAGCCGGAATCCAGTTTGAATACGTCGTGCGCAGCACACAAAACCATTTATGGGTGTGCTTCGCACGCCATTTTTGACTGGATTCCGGCTTTCGCCGGAATGACGACTCGCTCTGAAACGAGATCGGTGTAGACCTTGGTTTCCCGCGAAATCACGCTCAAAAACGTGGGGATATATCGGGGTGTGCAAATCCCAACGCCGCCATGCGCGAACACTAGTTGGGGTTCACCCCAACGGTTCGATTCTGCGCAAGAACACGGCCATCTCTTTCTCCGCCTGCTTGTCGCCGCGTCGTTGCGCCACGGCAATGCCCTGCCGCCACGCTTCGGCGGCGCCGGCTTCATCCTGCGCAGCCAGGCACGCCTTGCCGAGCAGTTTCCACGCGGCGGAATAGTCAGGGTCGAACGTTACCGCCTGGCGCAACGCCTCGATCGCTTCGGCGTGATTCCCTGCATTGAGCAAGGTGTTGCCCAGCGAGAACCGCAGCAGCGCACCATCGCGCGGACCACCGCATTGTGCGCGCAGGCTTTCGATCAGCGAGGGGCTCACGACTGCGGTTGGTAGGGAAGGTTGGTAGGTGCGGGGAAAACGCGCGGCGGCTCGGCGGGCTCCGGCGGCGCGTGGCCGGCGCGCAGCGCAGCCACGGTTGGCGCCGACCACACCACCACCCACGACGAGCGGAACGGCTGCGCCAGCAGGGCGTAACGCGAGGCGGAGGGGTCGAGGTTGTCCGGGTGGGTGATGATCAGGCCGTCTGGGTGATCCTTGGCAAACGCCTGCAAGGCCGCACCGTCGTGCAATTCCGCAATCGGCCTGGACAGCCGGCCGGCGAAATGAAACTGGCCTTCGTAGTTGCCCTCGTAGGCGACCGGATGCTGATCGGCCTGCGCGGCGGAAATCAATGCAACGGTGGGGCTGAGGTCGTATTTGTGCCACAGCGTCAGCGTGAACAAGGCATTGAGCGCGAGCGCGCCCAGCAATCCGGCCACCGCCACGCGACGCATTTCGCCGCGGCCACGCACCAGCAGCAGGCCGCCGAGCAACAGGAACGCCATGCTGAAGGTGCGGCTGTACGGCGCCGCGCCTTCGATCCATTCGTTGTGGAAGGCGTGGCTGGGCGCCAGGTATGGCAGCGCGAACAGCAGGCCCGCGAACAGGATGCTGCCCACGCCGAGCAGCCAGCTGCCCAGCCAGTAGTTCTCGGCCAGCGCGGCATGGCGCTCGCGCAACACGGCAATGGCGCCGGCCAGCAGCAGCATCCAGCCGCCGAACTCCGGCAACAGGTAGTACCACTGCTTGCCGCTGATCACCGAAAACAGCAGGAACGACGGCAACAGCCAGCACAGCGCGAAACGCAGCCCGCCTTCCAGCGGCTTGCGCAGCGTGCCGATCGCCACCCATGCGCGCGGCCAGGCGGTGAACGGAAATAACAGCATTGGCAGCCACACCAGGTACCAGCCGAACCAGTGCGGATGGCTCTGCAGCGATTGCGCCTGCTGCGTGCCGTTGACTACGCGCCCGGCGGTCTGGGTGAAGAACAGGCGGTGCCGATAGGCCTCGCCGCCGGCATAGCCCGCGGGAATGGCCCAGGCCAACAACAAGGCAAAACCGAACAGCACGGCCAGTGCGCCGCGTCCGTACCAGCGCGCGCCATGTTCGCGCGCCCAGTCGTTCCACAGTGGGCCGAGCAGCCACGGAAACAGGATATGCAACAGCATCACCGGCCCCTTGGCGAGCAGGCCGGCGCCGATCAGCAAGCCGAACAGGAACCAGCGCGGCTCGGCGCGGCGCAGCGTGGGCGTAAGGCACAGCAGCGCGCCAAGTACGCAGTTGGCCAGCAGCACTTCGTACATGATCTGCAGGCCGAACAGGAACGCATAGGCCAAGGCCAGCAGCATCCACGGCGCTGCCTTCGCCACCCACGGCCGGTTGGGAAACAACCGGCGCGCAAGCACCGACAGCTGCACCAACTGCACGCCGCCGAAGATCACCTCCAGCACGCGCGGCCATACGTCGTTCACGCCGAACACGAACCAGCCGGCATGGATCAGCCAGAACAGCAGCGGCACCTTTTCGCTATACGGCTCGCCGTTGATATGCGGCACCAGCCAAGCGTGCTCGCGCCACATTTCCCAGGCCACGGCCAGCGTGCGCGTGGAAAACAGCGGCATCGGCCCGTGCGAGAAGATCGCCACCAGCGCCGCTGCGGTCCATAGCGGCAACCAGGGCCACAGGCTGCGCAGGACTTCGGAGCGGCGGTAGGTAGTGGCAGTGGGCACGGTCGGCGCTTTGCTTGAAGGTGATGGGATTCTAGCCGGTTCGGCTTCCTTGGCCCTTATACACAATCTCGCGCAGATGTCCCGTAGGTTGGGTTACCCCCGGATCAAGTCCGGGGTAACCCAACCTACGGGGATGATCAGGCCGGACCCCAATAGCCGATGCGCTTGCGCAGCTTCAGCTTGCGCCACCAGTTCTTCGGCTTGGGTTTGCGATTGCGTCCGCCCGCGGCGATGAAGGCGTCGATCGCATCCAGCACGCGTTCGCTGGAGCGGCCGTCGTGGTACGGATGGATCGCCTCGCCGAAATCCTTGATCGCCTGCATCAGTTCCGGTGGACGCGACAGCGCGCGTTCGATCGCCGGCTCGAATTGCGCGGCGTCGTCGATGTCGATCAGCTGCGGACCCGGCGCGCGATTCTTGAACGTCACCACCGGCTTGCCGGTGAGCAGGAATTCGCTCAGCGCCGACGACGTATCCGAGCACATCATGTCGACCTGCGGGAACAGCTCCAGGATGTTGTCGTTCTCGGCAAATGTAAGGTGCTCGTTCTGCAGCGCCTTGTATTTCGCAACTGTTTCCGGGCTCATCTTGGGATGGAACGTGACGATCCAGCGCCAACGGCCGTCGCGCGAAAGGCGCTTCACTTCCTCGTACAGGGTTTCGGCCGCGCTCCACGAGGGCGAGAACGTGGAGTGGTAGAGAATCACCGGCGGCGTGCGCACTGGCGGCAGCGGTCCGGCGATTTCCTTCAGGAACGGATCGAGCTTGGGCCAGCCGGTTTCGGTGACGGTGAAATGCCCCAGCTTCTGCGCCAGCGCGCCGAACTGCGCGGTATCGCGCGGGCCGGTGGTGCAGTACAGGTCGAAGAAGCCGCGGATATAGACATGCCTGGGTTTGCCCGCGTTGAAGCCGTGGAACACTTCCACTTTCACGCCCGGAAAGAAATGCGGCAGATGGTTGCCGGGCGTGATCACCGCGATCGGTTTCCATTGGCGCACTTCCCGCACGCCGAGCAGGCGCTCGCCCTCGACCAGGTCTTCCGCGCCGGGGCCGTCGAAGAACCACGCGGTTTCGTCGCCGCGCGCGCGGATCGCTTCCTGCAGCGGGCGCAGGATGGCCAGCGCATAGCGTTCCGATCCGTACAGCAGGTAATGCTTGGCCATGTTTAGGGCTCTTAATGATCCAGGCCGCTGCGGGTAAGTGCTGCCGCGGCGGTGTCGCGGGAAGCGGGGTTCAGGCGCATTTCGTAATAGCGCATGCGTTTGTAGGCGGCGTAGCTGGCGGCGGTCTGCGCAATCGCGTAGCCGCGCCAGCCGTCGAGAAAGCCCAGCCGCAGCAGGTAATCCTTGAAGAACGCCAGCGCGAACACGAACGGCGTCTGCCACATGCGCGCGGGCTTGTTCTTGTCCAGCCAGTCGCGGCATTTCAGCTCGGCGTACAGCAGCACCTTCAGCTGCTTCTCCACCAGGCTGGGATTGTTGTCGTGCAGGAACGGCGCCTTGAACGTGACCGGACCGCCATTGAACTGCAGCGATTCGTGCACGCGCACATCGCTCCAGCGGGCGCGGTCGCGATGATAGAGGCGCGCCATCTTCTCGCCCATCGCCGGGCGGTACCAGCGCATCGGCTTGCCCATATAGATGAGGTGCCGGCGCAGGATCGCCGCCGCCGTGTCGCCCGCCATCAACGCGGGCAGGCGGCGCTCAAGTTCCTCGACGAGCTCCGGGGTGAGGTATTCATCCGCATCCAGCGCGAGAATCCAGGGATGGCTGCACTGTGTGGCGGCGAAGTTGCGCTGCGGGCCGAAGCCCAGCCACTCCTGCTGCACCACGCGTGCGCCATGCGCACGGGCGATGGCCACGGTGTCGTCGGTGCTGCCGCTGTCCACCACCAGCTTCTCGGCGGCGAACGGCACGCTGTCCAGGCAGCGCGCGATCTTTTGCGACTCGTTGCGGGTGATGACCACCAGGGTGATCGGTAGCAAAGAGGACGTCATATGGTTTGCGGACGACTCGACCAGCTTGCGCTTTTTACTGCGGACATGAACGCCGAGCACCCCCACGCCATCCACTTGATCGCATGCTTGCGTCGGCCCAGCAAGCCATACAGCGGCACCACGATGAGGGCACTCAGCACGGTCTTGGCCAGATACCAGCGCGCCGCCCACAGCCCCTGGTAGCGGCGGATGGCCCAATGCCGGGAGCGTGCGTAGTGAAAATGCTTGGTGAACCGTATCCGCAGCGTCGCCTTGGACGATCCGCCGCCGATGTGCCGCGCGTTGGCGCCGGGCTCGAACAGGCAGGCGTAACCTTGCCGCTGAAGCCGCAGGCACAGGTCGTCGTCTTCGTAATACAGGAAAAAGTATTCGTCGAAGCCGCCGACCTGGCGGAATTTCCCGGTGTCGATAAGCAGGCAGCAGCCATGCAGCCATTTTGCGCAGCACGTGCCATCCGGGACGCGATAGGGCTTGCTGGGCGGATATTCGTAAAAGGCCGGCCGAAAACACATCTGCGGCACGTTGCCCTTGCGCCAGCTCTGCGGGGCGACGATGGCGGTATTGGGATACCGCTCTAGCGTGTCTTTCAGCTTGAGCACATCGGCAGGCTCGATATCCGAATCGGGATTGAGCAGCAGCGCCAATGGCGTATGCACCTCGCGCATGGCCTGATTGTTCGCCCTGGCGAACCCGGCATTGCTGTCGCGTGCGATCAGCTTCGCGTGCGGCAGGCGCTCGCGCAGCGCCTCGATGGTGCCGTCGCCGCTGCCATTGTCGATCACGATCACATGCGGAAAATGCCGCAAGGTTTCACACAAGCCGTCGACCAGGGCGCGGCTGTGGTACGTCACGCATATCACAGTGACCTGGTCCAATTCGGAGGTGCTCATGCAGCGGACTCCGAAGGCACGCGGGATATCTGCTTTTGACGTGGCAGCAAGGGCATGGAGGCGAGAAGGAGAATGAATAAGTGCCGATGGGAAAAATCCGCCCACAGGCAGTTGCCCAGGCCGGCGGTTATATAGACCAGGAAAATGCACACGTAAATATCGCGCTCCGGGGGAGCAAGCCGCAGCATATGGCGCAGCAAGGCAGCCAACAGCAGCAGGTAGATCAGAAGGCCGAGCAGGCCCTCCTCAGAAGCGATAAGCAGCATTTCCTGGTGCGGATGGCCCTCCATGAAGGCGCTCGAGTCAGGCATATGTTCGACGGCACGTTGATAGTTCGGTAGCCATTGACCGTATCCGTGTCCAAGCCAGGGGGCCGTTTCGATAATCCGCACGGTGCGCCGCCACAGTTCCAGCCGAATGCCGGCCGACGTCGGCTGCCTGGACTTGCTGTATAGCGAAATTTCCTGCGAGACGGAAACCACCAAGCGTTCCTGGATCGGCGAGAGCTCCCAGATCGCGACGCAGGCCACCAGGGCCGCCACGCCAATGGCGGCCAGATGTCGGCGCTTCAGCCGGGAGCGGCGCAGCAGGCGGTACACCCAGTAAGCCAGCAGCGGAATCAACGCGATGTAGCTCGTGCGGCTTTCAATGAGCAGGGTTACGTTGATGAAGGCCAGCAACGCGAGCAGGGCGAAGCCCAGCTTTGCCTGCCTGGAAACTGACGTGACGCTTTTGGCCAGCGCAATGCTGCCCAGGATGAGCGTGGCGATGCCTTGCTGGGTGTACTCCTTGAATACGGTATTGCGCATGTCCGGAACGCTGCTCACCACCCCGCGCTCCGGAATCAAGCCGACGGCCATGCCATAGGAAATGAACAGTACCAGCAGCATGGCCAGGAAAAACGCTATCAGGGCGCGCCTCCACCATTGCCCGGTCTGCAGCAGCGAGGCGAAAAACAAGGGATAGAGAAATGCCCAGAACGCGGTGCCGAGATTGGGCAGCCGACCTTGCTGTAAATACCATGCGTGCAGGAAGCTCAGGCCCAGCACGCCCCACCACAGCAGAGCGCCGCGAGCTATCGGGCTTTGCCAGGCCGTCAACCAGCGTTGCTTGAGATCGCTGCCAAGCAGCGAACACAGCACGGCCAGGCCGATGGCGACATTGGTGGCCGGCTTGTTGATGGGCACCACGAACAGGCTGGCCACGGCGCACCACTGACCAGCGAGCAGGATCAGATGGCGTATACGAAACGGTTCGCTGGTCGAGTTGGCCATGAAAACTGCAGGGAAAGGGAGCTGGGGCGCCTGTGTGAAGCCATCCGGTTCGATGGCTTGATGGGGATTGGCGGACGGCATCTTAACCCAAGGCCCGTGTAGCCATTTATCGGCAGCAAGCCTTTTTCGTCCTCTGTTTATGGAACTTCTTCGTCCGCTACCGAGCCGGGTACGCACCCTGCGATCACCGCATCGGCCTTGAACAGCCACCAGTCGCGCCGGTTTGCGTGACCGACATTGATGGCCTTGCTGCGATTCACGCAGTCACCCATCGCCGTTTCCTGAACGAACAGCCAGCGCCTAGCGGGGGCGGCTGCCTGCCACTGCACGCCACGCGTGAATTGTTGCGACGACGGCGCAGTAAAACCGAAATCCATCGCATGCCGATCCAGCATCAACATGTTCTGCTCTTTCCAGTCGACCAGGCCGATCTCGTCCTGCGCGCCGAGATGCGCGGCGACACGGTTCATCAATCCGACCGACGAACTGCTGTCATTGAGCAGCGGATACGCCCATGCGCCCCATACTATCCACAGCGCCAGCATGCCGCCCGCGATCGCATAGTGCGCACGACGCAAGCGGAAGATCGCCAGCGCCAGCCACTGCGCGGCGCCGATCACGATGCACATCCACCACAGGCTGTCGGCGGGACCTTCGAAGCCGCGGTCGTAGGCCAGCCGGGTGGCGAAGGCAGGATGCGCGCTGAGCGCATAGATGCCTACGCCGAGCATGCATCCGCCGATCAGCAGCAGGAACAGTGCCCCGAGCGCGCGCAGCCAGCGCTTGGCGAGCATCTCCTCCAGATAAGGCGCAGTGATCAGAGCGAGCATCGGTACGATCGGCAGGATGTATACGTCGCGCTTGCCGCCCGATGCACTGAAAAACAGCAACACCAGCACGATCCAGCCCAGCGGCAGCAGGATGCGTGCATCCTTCGTCTTGAGCGACCGCCACCAGCGCGGCAGCGTGCCGGGATAGGTGAGCGACAGCGGCAGCCAGTTGTAGACCATCAATGGCAAATAGAAGAGCGGCCCGTGCAGGTGGTGCCAGGCGTTCGCATAGCGATGCGCCGTCTGCTTGAGCAGGATGTTGCCGACGTATGCGCCATAGACCGGATCGCCGGCATGGGACCGCGCGGCCAGCAGCATCGGCACCAGCCACAGCGCAATGGCCGCCAGCGCGGCGACCAGGCCCAGCGACCAGCGCCACCACGTAGCGTTATCGATCGCGGCAAGGCCGTTCCAGCGGCGAACGGCAGCCCACGCATACGGCAGCAACATCAGCAGGGCGAGAAAGCCCACGCCTTTGGTGATCACGCCCAGGCCGGCGCAGAAGCAGCCGAACCAGTACAGCCGCCAGTTCGGTCCGCACAGCAGATGCCGCAGCAAACCCCAGTTGGCCGCGGTGATGAAGAACACCACCAGTGGATCGATCTGCGCGCGCTTGGCCTGGAACACGAACTGGATGCACATCAGCGCAGCCATCGCCGCGTAACGGCCGACCTTGCGGTTCCACAGCCGCGCGCCGAGATCGTAGATAAACCACAGCGTGCCCAGCGCACCAAGGAACGAGGGCAGCATAAACGCGACGCGCCAGTTGCGCACCAGTTCGAAGCTGGTCGCTTCCAGCCACATCAGCATTGGCGGCTTGTCTGCGTAGAGCTCCACGCCGCGATGAGGGAACAGCCAGTCGCCACTTTCCACCATCTGCTTGGCGGCGAGCGTGTAGCGCGGTTCGTCGGAAGGCCAGGGATCGCGCAGGCCGATGCCGATGCCGAGGATCAGGATGGCGAAGATGGCCAACAGCCAGAATTGACGGCGCTCGAACGATGACTCCCTCTCCCCTGCGGGGAGAAGGTTAGGATGAGGGGTCGCGCTTGCCATAGATCCCATTACTGACGTGACTCTAGAAGGCTCGTTGATAAGGTTGAGCTTGTCGCGAGGCTGGCCCCCACCCCAGCCCTCTCCCCGGAGGGGAGAGGGAGCAAAGCAGCCGCGAGAGTGAAGGCTTACGCGCGCTCAAGCACGGCATAGTACATGCCGTCGAGGTCATCATCGCCTGGCAGGATCTGCCAGCCGACGGCGGCAGCTTGTCCTGCAGGCAGTTGCACGGCGATGACGCGCGCATCCTCGCGGCCGGCGAGAAAACCTCCGAGCACCGCCTCGTTCTCGGCACGCAGCAGCGAGCAGGTCACATAGATAAGCCGCCCGCCCCGCGCCAGCAACGGCCACAAGGCATCGAGAATGCGCCGCTGTTGCGCCACCAGTGCATCGATATCGCTGGCGCGCCGATGCAAACGTACATCCGGGCGACGGCGCAGCACGCCGGTAGCCGAGCAGGGCGCATCGATCAGGATGCGATCGAACGGTTGGCCATCCCACCATGTGGCAGGATCGCCCGCGTCGCCGATGCGCAGGTCCGCCTTCAGGCCAAGCCGTTCCAGGTTCTGGCGGATGCGTGCGGCGCGCGCGGCATCGAACTCCACCGCGGTCAGCGCGATATCCGCGCGTTCCAGCAAGTGACAAGCCTTGCCGCCCGGTGCGGCACAGGCGTCGAGCGCGCGCTGGCCGTCGTGCAGGTCGAGCAGATCGGCCGATACCTGCGCGGCGCCATCCTGCACGGCGAACAAGCCTTGCGCGAAACCTGGCATGCGCGTGACGTCGCTGCTGTGCGGCAGCACGATGCCATCGCTGAGCCAGGCATGTGCAGCGGCGCTGTAGCCAGCGGTACGCAGTTGCTCGACCAGCGCGTCGCGCGATACGCGCCGGCGATTCGCGCGCAGCATCAAGGGCGGTTCGCGATTGCAGTCGGCAAGCACGGCGTCGGCCTGCGCTGGCCAATCGGTTGCGATGGCGCTCACCAGCCAGGGCGGCATGGCGTAGCGCGACGATGATTGCGCGTCCAGTTCGGCCAGCAACGTGACGCGCTCGCGTTGCCAGCGACGCAGCACGGCGTTCACCAGTCCGGCCAGGCGTGGGCGATTCAAGGCGCGCACGGCTTCGACGGTGGCGGCGACGGCGGCGTAATCCTGCAGTTGGAGAATGTCCAGCTGCACCAGACCGAGCACGAGCAACGCGTGCACTTCCGGTTCCTTGCGGCGCAGCGGTTTGTCGAGCAGGCGATCGAGCGCAGCGTCGAAACGGAGCCACCAGCGCGCGCCATCGTTCAATAGTGCAGTCAACAAGGCGCGATCGCGCGGATCGCGCAGTTTCGGCGCGCGCTGATCCATCGCTTCGCGCAGTGACACACCGCGCAGCGCAATATCCGCCAGTGCCTGCGCGGCAAGGGCACGCGTATCGGTCATCGTGCGCTGCGCAGTTCGGGGCGGGCGTTGAGATAGTCGGCGGCGGCGATGCGTTTGCCGCCGGCACGCTGCAGGGCGGTGATGCGCAGCATGCCTTCGCCACATGCGATGTCGATGCCATCGCGCTGCGCGGCAATCACTTTGCCGGGCGCTGCATTGTGATGCTGATCGATGGCCTGCGCGGCCCAGATGCGCACGTTCTCGCCGGCCACGTCGCCTTCGGCCACCGGCCAGGGGTCGAAGGCGCGCACCTGGCGTTCCAGCGCGATGGCGGCGCGCGAAAAATCGAGCCGCGCCTCGGTTTTCTCAAGCTTGTGCGCATACACCACGCCATGTTCAGCTTGCGGTGTGGCGTGCAAGGTTTCGCCGGCGAGCGTGCGACGCAGACCTTCGGCGAGCACGTCGGCGCCGAGCAGGGAAAGGCGATCGTGCAGCGAGCCGCCAGTATCGTCACGCGTGATCGGCGTGCGTCGTTCGAGCAGCACCGGGCCGGTGTCGAGCCCGGCTTCCATCTGCATCAGATCGACGCCGGTCTGCGTATCGCCGGCGAGAATCGCCCGTTGGATGGGCGCCGCGCCCCGCCAGCGCGGTAGCAGACTGGCATGCACGTTCCAGCAGCCGCGCGATGGAATCGCCAGCACCTTGCGCGAAAGGATCAGGCCGTACGCGACCACCACCATCAGGTCGGGTCGGTACGCTTCCAATGTGGCGCGTGCCTCGGGCGATTTCAGCGTCTCGGGCTGCTCGACCGGAATGCCGGCAGTCAATGCCGCCTGTTTCACCGGGCTGGGCGTTAGCTTGCGTCCGCGGCCGGCGGGGCGGTCGGGCTGCGTATAGACGGCTACGACTTCCACGCCGCTGGCGCGGCAGGCTTCGAGGCAGGGGACGGAGAATTCGGGGGTGCCCGCAAAAACGATGCGGAGCGGCACTGACTCATTCCGTGTAGGTGGCATGGGTGCTGTCTGTTCGTAGATCACAGGGGCGCTGGCGAAGGCAGACTGGCTGTCTGTCGAGACAGCGAGCCGAAGAGATACGGACAGACAGTGCCGATGACGCCTGCGCGGAATGGGTCAGTGCCGCTCCCTGTCACGCGCTCGCGGCCTGCTTGCGCTGCTTTTCCAGTCGCTTGAGCAGGATCGAGCGCTTCAGCGGCGACAGGTAATCGACGAATACCTTGCCGGCCAGGTGATCCATCTCGTGCTGGATGCACACGGCCAGCGGGCCTTCCACTTCCAGCTCGAAAGTTTTGCCTTCGACATCCTGCGCGCGCACCTTCACCTTCAACGCGCGGGTGACGTCGGCGAAGATGCCGGGGAAGGAGAGACAGCCTTCCTGGTAGACCTGTGAGCCGTCTTTTTCCAGGATTTCCGGATTGATCAGCGCCAGCGGCTGGTCGCGCTCCTCGCTCATGTCCGCCACCAGCACGCGCTTGTGCACGTTTACCTGGGTGGCGGCCAGGCCTACGCCATTGGCGGCGTACATCGTCTCGAACATGTCATCGACGAATTGCTTTAATGCGGCGTCGAACTCGGTGACCGGCGCGGCCTTGGTGCGCAGGCGCGGGTCGGGAAACTCAAGGATGGTCATGACAGACATTGCGTATACCTCAGACGCCGGAAATGCGGGCGAATTGGTAAAAAGCCACCCCGGCCGCGGTCTAGAATGTGGATATTGTACGTGCTTCAACGTGCTGTCGGCGCACGAATTTGCCAACTAACACGTGTTGCTTGGGTTAACGGTTCGGCTACACTCGCCCAAGCGCAGGGGGAGGGGGGATTCCCGTTTATGATCAGAAAGTCCATCGGGCTGTTGGCCGGCATGCTGGTCACCGTAGCCGTCTATGCGGCCGGCACGCAGCTTCGCGCCGATCACCCCGACAGCTACACGGTACGTCGCGGCGATACGCTGTGGAGCATCTCCGCGCGCTTCCTGTCCAAGCCCTGGCTGTGGCCGGAAATCTGGCAGGCCAACCCGCAAGTACGCAATCCGCATCTCATCTATCCGGGCGACGTGCTGGATCTGTCGTTCGTCAACGGCGGCCCGTCGCTGCGGCTGGAGCCGGCGGTGCATCACGAAGGCGAAGCCATTCCGGCGGTGCCGCTCGATCAGCTCAAGCCTTTCCTGAAAGACTCGCGCGTGGTCGATCCGGACAAGGTCAAGCATGCACCGTACGTGATGGGCTTCGAGGAAGCCGCCCTTGCCGGCACCCCGGGCCGGAATATCTACGTACGCAACCTCGATGCGCAGCCCGGTCAGCGTTGGGCGATCGTGCGCCCCACCCACGTGTTCCGCACCTACGGCGGCGACGAGGCCCAGCAGAGTGACGAGATGGCGGCCAACGTCGCCGACGCCGACGTCGCCACCCAGGAAACGCCGTGGAATGAGGAATGGGCGACCGATCTGGGCAACGTCACGCCCAACCACGCCTTCCGCGGCAAGACGCTGGCGATGGAAGTGGCCGTGATCGGCGAGGCCGAAGTGCTGCGCGGCGGCGACCCGGCCACGCTGCTGCTGCTGAACTCGATCATGGAGATCCGTGCCGGCGATCGCTTGATGCCGATCGATGGCAATCCGTACGACCCGTACTACTACCCGCATCCGCCCAAGAGCCTGCCCGAAAACGGCCGCGTGATCGCCTACGCGCAGGAGCGCCTGAACCAGGTCGGCCCGTACGACGTGGTGGTGCTGTCGGTCGGTTCGAAGGACGGCGTCGACAACGGCATGACCTTCTCGCTGTGGCAGCCGGGCGAGAAAGTGCCCGACGACGTCGAGCACAGCAGCTGGACCCGCGGCGACCACCCGTTCGTGAAGCTGCCGGACGAATACGTCGGCCACGTGATGATCTTCCGCACCTTCGACCGCGTCAGCTATGGCCTGGTGATGGATGGCTTGAAGCCAGTGCGGAAGGGCGCGCAGATCCGCATGCCGGAATAACGCGCAAGCTTCCCGACAAAGCTCACACGACGGCGCGGTCTATCCGCGCCGTCGTCGTTTACGCCCTCGCGTAGACTCCCGCCATGAACGAGCAAGCAGAACTGCGCGACTGGTTGATCGCCCTGCGCACGCCAGGGCTGGGGCCGGGCGGATTGCGTGAGCGCCTGGCCGCATCGGACGGGCGCATCGGCCAGGTGGTGAAGCAACTGCAGCGCCAGGCCACTTCGCTGGAGGCAGGCGCGCAAGCCTGGCTGCAGCAACCCGACGAAGCGCGCATCGCCGCCGACCTGGCCTGGCTGCGCCAGCCCGGACACTGTCTGCTGCGCTGTACCGAGGCGGATTTCCCGCCACAGCTGGAAACCATCCCACAGCCGCCTGCCGCGCTGTTCATCGCGGGTGACGCCAGCCTATTGCTGCGCCCGCAGGTGGCGATTGTGGGCGCGCGCAGCGCCAGCATGGCGGGCAGGAATACCGCACGCGCGTTCGCGCACCACCTGGCGCTGGCCGGATTCGTCGTCACCAGCGGCCTGGCCGACGGCATCGACGGCGCGGCGCATGAGGCGGCGCTGGAAGCCGGCCAGCCCACCATCGCGGTGATCGGCACCGGGCCGGACCTGGTCTATCCGCGCAAGCATCGCGCGCTTTCCGCGCGTGCGGCGGCGCAGGGCGCGCTGGTGAGCGAGTTCCCGCCGGGTACCGCGGCGCGGGCGGATCACTTTCCTCGGCGCAACCGCATCATCGCCGGGCTGTCGCTGGGCACCCTGGTGATCGAGGCAGGGCTGCAATCGGGTTCGCTGATTACCGCGCGGCTGGCCGGGGAACAGGGGCGGGAGGTGTTCGCCGTGCCCGGTTCCATCCATAATCCGCTCGCCCGCGGCTGCCACCGCCTGATCCGGGATGGTGCGCGGCTGGTCGAAAGCGCTTCGGAAGTTGCAGAAACCCTGGTTCCCGCGGCGCGGGCGCTCGGGGCTGAACTGGCCCTGCGCCTGCAGGAGCCGTCCGCCGAACCCATCCGGCGAAGCTCCGGCGGCTGGCGCGACGATCCGCAATACCAGCGGCTGATGGACGTGCTCGGGCACGACCCCATCGCCCTGGATGAGCTCTCGGCGCGCACCGGGCAGAGCGCGGGCGAGCTGTCCTCGATGCTGCTGATGCTGGAGCTGGAGTGCTGTGTGGAAGGCTTGCCGGGCGGGCGCTACCAACGGTTGCCAGGCATGTGAGCCGGATCGCGGAAAGGCGCGCTAGACCTCGATTTCACGCGCGCCAGCTTGACAGTCGTTAAGCCGGCGTGCTTCCAACTATAAATAGACGGCTGTTCAGGAATGGCCGCGCATGGACTTCTGGAACCCCAAGCCACATGGCAAAAAACCTGCTCATCGTCGAATCGCCGGCCAAGGCCAAGACGATCAACAAATACCTCGGCAAGGATTTCCAAGTCCTGGCCTCCTACGGCCACGTGCGCGACCTGCTGCCGAAAGAGGGCGCGGTCGATACCGAGCACGACTTCGCCATGCGGTACGAGGTGATCGAGCGCAACGAGAAACACGTCGACGCCATCGCCAAGGCCGCCAAGGTGGCCGACGACATCTATCTGGCGACCGACTTGGATCGCGAGGGTGAGGCGATCAGCTGGCACATCAGCGAGATCCTCAAGGAGCGCGGCCTTGCCGACGGCAAGAAGCTGCACCGCGTGGTGTTCTCCGAGATCACGCCGCGCGAAATCAAGGCCGCGGTGGCCGCGCCGCGCAAACTCTCGCTCGACATGGTGGACGCCCAGCAGGCGCGCCGCGCGCTGGATTACCTGGTGGGCTTCAATCTGTCGCCGGTGTTGTGGCGCAAGGTGCAGCGCGGCCTGTCCGCCGGCCGCGTGCAAAGCCCGGCGCTGCGCATGATCGTGGAGCGCGAGGAAGAAATCGAAGCCTTCGTGGCGCGCGAGTACTGGACCGTCGAGGCCCAGCTCAAGCACGCCGAGGGCGATTTCAGCGCGCGCCTCACCAAGCTCCACGGCAAGAAGTTCGAACAGTTCGACCTCACCAACGAGGCCGACGCGATGGCCGCGCGCGCGGCGCTGAAGGATGCCGCGCACGGCCAGCTCACCGTCAGCGAAGTGGGCAGCAAGGAACGCAAGCGCCGTCCGGCGCCGCCGTTCACCACCTCCACCTTGCAGCAGGAAGCCGCGCGCAAGCTCGGCTTCGGCACCACCCGCACGATGAAGATCGCGCAGGGCCTGTACGAAGGCGTCAGCCTCGGCAGCGAAGGCAACGTCGGCCTGATCACCTACATGCGTACCGACTCCACCGCGTTGTCGGGCGAGGCGGTGGACGAACTGCGCCAGCTCATCGCGCGCGACTTCGGCGGCAAGGCGCTGCCGGACCACGCGCAGGTGTATCGCACCAAATCCAAGAATGCGCAGGAGGCGCACGAGGCGATCCGCCCGACCTCGGCCATGCGCACGCCGCGCGAGGTCGCCGCGTTCCTCAACGACGACCAGCGCAAGCTGTACGAGCTGATCTGGAAGCGCACCGTGGCCTGCCAGATGATCCACGCCACCTTGAACACGGTGTCGGTGGATTTCGACCTCAAGCACGTCAAGGGTGGCGATGCCGCGTTCCGCGCCACCGGCACCACCGTGGTCGATCCGGGCTTCCTGGCGGTGTACGAGGAAGGCCGCGATCAAAAGAGCGCCGAGGACGACGACGAAGGCCGCCGCCTGCCGCGCCTGAGCAAGGGCGAGCAGGTGCCGCTGAAGGACATCCTGGCCGACCAGCACTTCACCGAACCGCCGCCGCGCTACTCCGAAGCGAGCCTGGTGAAGGCGCTGGAGGAATACGGCATCGGCCGTCCGTCCACCTACGCCAGCATCATCCAGGTGCTGCAGAACCGCGAATACGTGTTGCTCGACAACCGCCGCTTCCGCCCCACCGACGTCGGCCGCGCGGTGAGCAAGTTCCTCACCCAGCATTTCACCCAGTACGTCGATTACGACTTCACCGCCAAGCTGGAAGACGAGCTCGACGCAGTGAGCCGCGGCGAAGAAGCCTGGGTGCCGCTGATGAAACGCTTCTGGGAACCGTTCAAACAGCAAGTCGAAGAAAAAACCGAATCGGTCGACCGCAGCGAAGCCACCGGCGCGCGCGAACTGGGCACCGATCCGAAGAGCGGCAAGCCGATCTCCGTGCGCCTGGGCCGCTACGGGCCGTATGCGCAGATCGGCGACAAGGACACCGACGAAAAGCTGCAATTCGCCAGCCTGCGCCCCGGCCAGAGCATGCACACCATCACGCTGGAAGAGGCGTTGGAACTGTTCAAGCTGCCGCGCAAGCTCGGCCAGGCGGAAAACGGTGACGAGGTCAGCGTCGGCGTCGGCCGCTTCGGTCCATTCGTGAAGCAAGGCAGCACCTATGCCTCGCTCAAGCCGGAAGACGATCCGTACACCATCGAGCTGCCGCGCGCGCTGCAGATCGTGCAGGAAAAACTGGAACTGCTCGCCAACCGCGTGATCCAGGATTTCGGCAACGGCGTACAGGTGCTCAATGGCCGATATGGCCCGTACATCACCGATGGCGACAAGAACGCGCGCATTCCCAAGGATCAGGATCCCAAGGAACTGACCGAAGCCAAATGCCTGGAACTGCTCGCTGCCGCGCCGGCCAAGAAGGGCGGTCGCTTCGGCCGCAAGTCGGCGGCCAAGGGTGCGCCGGCGAAGAAGGCTGCGGCGAAAAAGACCGCGACCAAGAAGGCTGCGGCCAAGAAGGCGCCGGCAAAGAAAACCGCAGCAAAGAAAACGGCCGCCAAGAAAGCGCCGGCGAAGAAAGCGGCAAGCAAGAAGGCCGAGGCCTGATCTTCGCGCGGTGCTTTTTTGGCAATAACGTGAAGTCTACGCTTGCCGCAATCTGCCCCCTCCCCTGCGAAGTAGGGGAGGGCTAGGGTGGGGTCACGCAACCTGGCGTTGAACTCAAGCTGCGCGGCAAGCGCATGCAACCCCACCCCAACCCTCCCCTGCACGCAGGGGAGGGAGCAACTGTTCGCGTAGACACGATTCGGGGAAGAAAGCCACCGTATGCCTACACGTTTCGCTCTTACCGAAGTACAAGCCGCGGCGGACCTTTTACGCAAAGGCGCCGTCATCGCCTACCCCACCGAAGCGGTCTTCGGCCTCGGCTGCGACCCGCATGACCACGCCGCCTTCGCGCGCATCTTCGAACTGAAGCAGCGTCCGGCCACGCAAGGCGTGCTGCTGATCGCCGCCGATTTCGCACAGATCACCCACTACGTGGACATGGCCAAGGTGCCTCCGGGCGTGCTGGCGCAGGTCAGGGCGAGTTGGCCGGGGCCGTACACCTGGGTGTTTCCACGCAGTGCCGAGGTGCCCGACTGGGTGGCCGGCGCGCACGCGGGCATCGCGCTGCGGGTCACCGCGCATGGTCCGGCCGCCGCGCTGTGCCGCGCCTTCGGCGGCGCCCTGGTATCGACCAGCGCCAATCCCCACGGCCAGCCGCCTGCGCGCGACTTGGCCACGCTCGAGGCCTATTTCGGCGCTGCGCTGGACGGGGTGATCGATGCGCCGCTGGGCGGCGCCGCCTCGCCCACCACCATCCGGGATGCATTGACAGGCGCTATCATCCGAACCTGAATCCCGCGGAACAGGCCTGGGGCGCGGTGGGCGCCGATTCAGCCGCCAACCTGAGGATGAGGGGCAAATTCCAGACGCCGGCGCACCGACCGACTTGGCCGGCCTGGGATTGGCATGGTCAGCAACCAGGAGCCTGTGCGTGGCGATCGTCTACGACACCTATCAACGCGACGAAGCGGAACGCCTGCTGCCGCTGTTGAAGATGGATGATCCGCATCGCATCGTGGCGATGCACGACGGGCAGGCGATCAGCGCCGCGCAATTCGTCGCGCACGTGCAGCGCGTCGCCGCGCAGTTGCCGGAAGGCCCGGCGGCGGTGAATCTGTGCGAAGACCGTTACGCTTTCCTGGTCGCCTTCTGCGCCATCGCGCTGCGCGGCCAGGCCAACCTGTTGCCGCCCTCGCGCGCGCCGCAGGCGGTGGACGAGGTGATGGCGGCGCATCCGGGCTGCCATGCCGTGGGCGATTGCCCCTTGCATCCGGCGCCGCAGCGTTTCCACGTGCTGCCGCCCCTGCCCGTGCACGAGACGGTTTCAGCTGACCTCGCATGGCCGGCCATGCCAGCACTGCAGACCGTGGCGGTGGGCTACACCTCCGGCTCCACCGGCTCGCCGCGTCCGAATGCCAAGACCTGGCGCAGCCTGCATGCCAGCACCGCCGGCAACCTGCGCATGCTGCACCAGGTGGTCGGTGAGCGCTTTTCGGTAGTGGCGACCGTGCCGCCGCAACATATCTACGGCGTGGAAATGTCGATCCTGCTGCCGTTGCTGGGCGACGTGCAGGTGCATTCGGGCCGCCCGTTCTTTCCGGCCGACATCGCCGTGGCGCTGGAAAGCATGCCGGCGCCGCGCGTGCTGGTGACCACGCCGGTGCATCTGCGCGCGCTGGTGGCCTCGGGCGTCACGCTGCCGCCGCTGGCCGCGATGCTCTCGGCCACCGCGCCGATGCCACCCGAACTGGCGGCGCAGGCCGAGCAAGCGTTCGATGCGCCCTTGCTCGAGGTTTTCGGCTCCACCGAAACCTGCGCCTTCGCCTCGCGCCGCGTTACCGTGGACAGCCGCTGGTCGCTCTATCACGGCGTGCACCTGCACCCGCAACCGGACGGCACGCAGATCGAAGCTCCACAGCTCGATGCGCCCACCGTGCTGGCCGACATCGTCACCCTGCACGGTGAAGGCCGTAGCTTCGAACTGTGCGGGCGCCATGCCGACCTGCTCGAGATCGCCGGCAAGCGCGCGTCGCTGGGCGACCTCACGCGCCGCCTGCTGAACATCCCCGGCGTGGACGACGGCGTGGTGTTCCAACTGGACGACGCCGACGCCATTGGCGTGCGGCGCATCGCGGCGCTGGTGGTGGCGCCCGGGCTGGACGAACACGCCATCCTGGATACGCTGCGCGCCGCCATCGACCCCGTGTTCCTGCCACGCCCGCTACGCCTGGTCGATCGCCTGCCGCGCAACGAAACCGGCAAATTGCCGCGCGCGGCCTTGCTGGACTTGCTACACACCTGACCCTCGCCGACCCCGTAGGCTGGGATGACAATCCCAGCTGTCCCGTCTTGCTGGGTGCCGGGATTGCCATCCCAGCCTACAATGCGCGTTCTTGTGTGGTTTTTAAGCAGTTGGAGCAGGCATGAAGGTTCTGGTGATCGGCAACGGCGGGCGCGAGCACGCGCTGGCGTGGAAACTCAAGCAATCGCGCCGCGTCAGCGAAGTGATCGTGGCGCCCGGCAATGCCGGCACGGCGCGCGAGCACGGCGTACACAACGCCGATGTGGCGGTGACCGACATCGAGGGCCTGCTCAAACTCGCCAAGGCCGAAAAAATAGAGCTGACCGTGGTCGGCCCCGAAGTGCCGCTGGTGGCCGGTGTGGTCGACAAGTTCCGCGCGGCGGGCCTGCGCATTTTCGGGCCGCGCGCGATCGCCGCGCAGTTGGAAGGCTCCAAGGCCTTCGCCAAAGATTTCCTGCTACGCCACAACATTCCGACCGCACGCTATGCGGTGTTCACCGAACTCAACAAAGCATTGGCTTACGTGCGCGAACACGGTGCGCCGATCGTGATCAAGGCCGATGGCCTGGCGGCGGGCAAGGGTGTCGTGGTGGCGCTGACGCTGGGCGACGCCGAACTCGCCTTGCACGATATGCTCGGCGCGCATGCCTTCGGCGATGCATCCTCGCGCGTGGTGATCGAGGAATTCCTCGACGGCGAGGAAGCCAGCTACATCGTGATGAGCGACGGCTCCCTCGCGCTGCCGATGGCCAGCAGCCAGGACCACAAGCGCCGCGACGACAACGACCTCGGTCCCAACACCGGCGGCATGGGCGCCTATTCGCCCGCGCCGGTGGTCACGCCCGAAGTGGAAAAACGCATCCTCAAGGAAGTCATCGAGCCGACCCTGCGCGGCATGGCCGCCGAAGGCGCGCCGTTCATCGGCTTCCTCTACGCCGGCCTGATGATCGACAAGCACGGCGCACCGAAAGTGATCGAATTCAACGTACGCTTCGGCGATCCCGAAACGCAGCCGATCATGCTGCGCCTGAAATCCGACCTGGTCGACCTGATCGAATCGGCGCTGGACGGCAATTTGCACCACACACACGTGCAATGGGACGTGCGTCCCTCCATCGGCGTGGTGATGGCGGCGCGTGGCTATCCGGCCAAGGTGCAAAGCGGTGACGTGATCGAAGGATTGGATACGGAATTCGGCGCAGACGTGAAAGTGTTCCACGCTGGCACCAAGCTCGACGCGCACGGCCATGCCGTTACCGCGGGCGGCCGGGTGTTGACCGTCTGCGCACTGGGCAAGGACATCGCGGCGGCGCGTGAACATGCCTACGAGGCGATCAGGAAGATTCACTTCGATGGTGCGTTCTGCCGCAAGGACATTGCGCATCGCGCACTGCACCGCTGACGTAGGTTGGGGTGCAAACCCCAACGCACGGACATGGCAAGGTTGGGGTTTGCACCCTGATATATCCCCATGTTTTTTAGGTGGCGCCCCCAACAAAATCAAAGAGTAATCGGCACCCAGATCTTTCTGGCCGTCATTCCCGCGAAAGCGCCTCCGCTTTCGCGGGAATGACGGCATCTGGGCACGTGTGCGCGTAAACGAAAAACGCGAGGATATATCAGGGTTTGCACCCCAACCTACGTGAAGGTCACGCTCCCGATCCAATTTCGCTTGCGCCTGGCCAGGCGATCGTCCGTGTTCTCGCCCTCGACGGTCGAGGATGCATGTTTCAGCAGTGCGCGATCCACGTTCTCGAACGTGTTCACGTTCACCACGGCATAGAGCTTTCCGTCGATCGCGCTGGTGACCAAGGGCACCACGCCGCATTGCGTGCAAATATGGAAATCGGCCGTTTCCGTGTCGAACGCGTAGCGCGATACCAGCGTCGGATCTTTCACCCGCACGCTCAACGAGCCAGCTGGATACGACGTCCACACGCCGCCATGCTTGCTGCAGAACGTGCAGGTGCAGGCGCGCGCCGGAATTTCTTCAGGATCCGGCGACCAGTCGAGGGTGAAGCTGAGGTTTCCGCAGTGGCAGCTTCCGGCGATCAGCATGGTCTGTTCGTTAATGGCATGTTCCGCGCGCGAGCATACGTCATGCACGCGTGCGGCGCTTGCGCAGCAGCCACACGTACACCGATAGATTCACGATCAGCACCGCCGCGCCTAGGGCGAACTGGATGTTGCGGGTCAGGCCGTCCGGGTAGATCGTGGCGGTGAGGTAATGGCCGATGCAATCGCCTTCGTAGGCGGCCTTTCCGGCACGCATGCGAAAATCGTTTTCGATGGAGGTCAACGGGCAGATCGTCCCGCTCGCCTCGACGAACACGCCCCACGCCGCCGCGGGCAACTGCAACCACGGAATCCAGCGCCACTTCAGCGCAAGCAGCGCGCCCAGGCAGACAAACAGAATGAAGGCCAGATGCAAGGCAAGCACGGCGTCGGCAAGAAACAGGTACACGGGGGAGGGTAGTCGCTCGTGACGGAAGCGGCTTTCACGCTACGCTAGTGGCGTTCCGTTTGCCAAGGATCCGCATGAGCCAGTTCGCCTTGCTAGGCAGTCGTCGTTTTGCCCCGTTTTTCTGGACCCAGGCGCTGGGTGCGTTCAACGACAGCGCATTCCGCAATGCGATGGTGATGCTGGCGGCCTTCCAGATGGGCTTGTCGGATCGCGACGTAGGCCTTTACACGAACCTGGCGCCGGCGCTTTTCATCCTGCCGTTCTTCCTGTTTTCCGCCACCGCCGGGCAGCTGGCGGAGAAGTTCGAGAAGGCGCGCATCATTCGCTACGTCAAGCTATTCGAGATTGCCGCAATGGTGCTGGCGGCCTACGGTTTTCTTACCCATCACCTGCCGTTGTTGCTGATCGTGTTGTTCATGATGGGCATCCACTCGACCGTGTTCGGGCCGATCAAGTACGCGATCCTGCCGCAGGCGTTGCAGCCCAGCGAACTGGTGGGCGGCAACGGGTTGGTGGAGATGGGTACGCAGCTGGCGATCCTGATTGGCATGACCACGGGCAACATGCTGATGCTGATCGCCGGCGTCGGGCCGCATCTGTCGGCGGCATTGACGATCGGCATTGCGGTGATCGGCTATTTCGCCAGCCGGGTAATTCCGCCGGCGCCGGCGACCGCGCCGGAGCTCACGTTCAACTGGAATCCCTTCAGCGAAACCGTACGGGTGCTGCGTATTACGCGCGAGGATCGCGCTGTATTCAACGCCGTGCTGGGCATCTCCTGGTTCTGGTTTTTCGGCACCGTGCTGGTGGCCCAGTTGCCGCTGTATACGCGCGTCAACCTGGGTGGCGATGCCACGGTGAACACGTTGGTGCTCACCCTGTTCTCGATCGGCACCGGCGTGGGTTCGCTGATGTGCGAAAAGATGTCCGGCAAGCGCGTGGAAATCGGTTTGGTGCCGCTGGGCGCATTCGGTCTGACGGCGTTCGGTGTGGATCTGTTCCTGGCGCGCTCCGGCGCGGCGGCCGCGCGCGGACTGGATTGGCTTAGCTTTCTGCATGCGGCGGGAAGCTGGCGCATCGTGCTGGATCTCACCTTGATCGGTGTGTTCGCCGGTTTCTATGTGGTGCCGCTGTTTGCCTTCGTGCAATCGCGTGCACCGCGCGATCGCCTGTCGCGCGTGATCGCCGGCAACAACATTCTCAACGCGCTGCTGATCGTGATTGCGTCCTGCTTCGGGCTGTTGCTGGAACGGCTGGGATTGAGCGCAGCACAGATCTTCTTGATCGCGGCGTTGCTCAACGTGCTAGTGGCGGCATACATCTTCACGCTGGTGCCCGAATTCCTGATGCGCTTCATCACCTGGGTACTGGTGAACACGCTCTACCGCATTCGCGTGGATGGCATGCGCAACCTGCCGGAAGAGGGGCCGGCCTTGCTGGTCTGCAACCATGTGAGCTTCATGGATCCGCTGATCCTGATGGCGAACCTGCGCCGCCCCGCGCGGTTCGTGATGTATTACAAGATCTTCAACGTGCCGCTGCTGCACTTCGTGTTCAGGACGGCGAAGGCAATTCCAATTGCAGGACAGAAGGAAGATCCCGCCGTACTGCAGCGCGCGTTCGACGAGGTGGACGCGGCGCTGGCCGATGGCGAGCTGGTGTGCATTTTTCCGGAAGGCGGTCTGACCAAGGACGGCAACATTGCGCCGTTCCGCACCGGCGTGGAGAAAATCCTTGCCCGGCGTCCGGTGCCGGTTGTGCCGATGGCCTTGCGTGGCTTGTGGGGCAGCGTGTGGAGCAGGCGCGATTCCATGCTGGGACGCGCGCGCCTGCCGCGGCGTTTTCGTGCACGCGTTGAGCTGGTGGTGGATGCCCCGCGGCCGCCGGAAGAAGTGAATGCGGGAATATTGGAAGCGCGTGTGCAGAGCTTGCGCGGGGATATGGCGTGACGGTAGGTTGGGGTGCAAACCCCAACGTCGCGGTGCGGATTGAGATAACGATGTTGGGGTTTGCACCCCAACCTACTAGTGCAGCCAGCTGCCGATCACCATCAGCGCCACCACGCTCAACCACGCCAGCAAGGTGCGCAGCAGTGCATCGCGCAGGCGGCGCAGTTCGTGCAACGCATCGCTGCGTTCCTCGATGTAGCCATCGCCGCCTTCGATATCCGTCAGTACGTCCGCGCGAGCGGCGGCGCCGAGAAAATCCGGATTGGACAGATACCAGCTGTTCGGCGCGGCTTGCTGATGCCAGCGGCGCCACGCGCCGATCACCGCATCCCAATGACCTACCAGCGCCAGCGTGAACACCATCAACTGCGCGGGCAGCCAATCCAGGGCGTTGGCGAGATAACGCGCATTGCGACGGGCACCGGCGTCCAGCGCCAGCGATGTGTCATGACCGAGTTGCCGCGCCAGGCGATAGAGCAGGGCGCCCACCGGGCCGAGCACGAAGAACCAGAACAGCACGCCGAAGCGGCGGCGCAGCGCGGCGTAGGCGGTGGCTTCGCCGAGATCCGCCGTGCGCCAGGCCACCGCTTCGCCGTCGTCCGACAACGCTTGCGCCGCAACTTCGCGACCGGCCTGGTCGGGCGCCTTGAGGATGGCTTCCAGATCCGCTTCGAAGGCATGCGGGCCGAACGAGAACAGCAGCACGACCAACGCGAATACGAGCAACAGCAGATCCGCCAACGGCGAGCGGTGCAACAGCCACATCACCAGCGCGCACAGCACCACCGGTACGGCCACCGACAGCACCACGCGTCCTGCGCCGGAGGTGTCGGCCAGTTGATGAACCCAGCGCCGGAACCCGGCATCGCCGCGCCAACAGGCAAGTTGCGGTTGCAGGTGCAGCAGTCCAAGAGCGATGAGCGCGGCAAGCAGGCGGATGGCCATGACAACGTGACTCGATTGACTGGTTGCGATTGTATGCGAACCGTGCGGCCGTCTCGCCTATCGGAATGCACGTGTCCACGTAATCGCATGGACTCGCCCCCGCTCCGATAAGGCCTCTGGGGCCAGCGGAGGAGAGTAAAACTCTTCACCGTCCTGTAATGAGCGAGGGCGAGTCATGACCAAGCGTACTCCTGTTGTCGAAGCGAACGAATTGGCG
>NZ_JBQCHP010000182.1:0-22129 GCF_051954575.1 Dyella sp.
GGGTGCCCCGGGCGTGCCGTGGTGGGGTTTCCCACCCCAACCTACGGAAGCATGCTGCACTGCCGCGAACCCTTCGCATACGTATGTATGGTCCGACAATTGGCGAGATCGCCGTACGGAGGCTAGAATCGGACGGTTAGCTCGTCCTGCGGCCACCACGCCACGCGGTCCCTCCTGTTCCGTGCCGGTCCAAAGTCGCCGGACCGAAGCATCGACTTCGTCGCTGCCCCCGGCGACGCGCACCCACCGCAAGGCGGCGCCCCGCGCCGCGGAGACCTCCATGGATCAGCTCGACGACATCCTCCATCAGGACCCCGACCCCACCGAAACCCAGGAATGGGTCGAATCGCTCAGCGCCGTCATCGATCGCGAAGGCACCGAGCGCGCGCACTTCCTGCTGGAGCGGCTGGTCGATTCCACCCGGCGTTCCGGCGGCTACCTGCCGTTCGATCCCACCACCGAATACGTCAACACCATCCCGCCGCACCTGGAAGCGAAGATGTCCGGCGACGCCGCGATGGAGTGGCGCATCCGCACGCTGGTCCGCTGGAACGCGATGGCGACGGTGGTGCGCGCCAACCGCAAGCCGGGTGAGCTGGGCGGGCATATCGCCAGCTTCGCATCGTCCGCGACGCTTTATGACGTAGGTTTCAATCACTTCTGGCGTGCGCCGAGCGTCGATCATCCGGGCGACCTGGTGTTCCATCAGGGCCATTCCAGCCCCGGCATCTATGCGCGCTCCTTCCTGGAAGGTCGCATCAGCGAAGAGCAGCTCGACCTGTTCCGCATGGAAGTGGCCGGCCACGGCCGCGGCCTCTCCTCATATCCGCATCCCTGGCTGATGCCCGATTACTGGCAGGTGCCGACGGTATCGATGGGCTTGGGCCCGATCCAGGCGATCTACCAGGCGCAGTTCTGGAAATACCTGGAACACCGCGGCCTGATGCCGAAGACCGACCGCAAGATCTGGTGCTTCATGGGCGACGGTGAGTGCGACGAGCCCGAATCGCTGGGCGCCATCTCGCTGGCTGGCCGCGAAGGCCTGGACAACCTGATCTTCGTGATCAACTGCAACCTGCAGCGCCTCGACGGTCCGGTGCGCGGCAACGGCAAAATCATCCAGGAACTGGAAGGCGTGTTCCGCGGCGCCGGCTGGAACGCCATCAAGGTGGTATGGGGCAGCTACTGGGATCCGCTCCTGGCGCGCGACAAGAACGGCGTGCTGCGCAAGCTGATGATGGAAACCATCGACGGCGAATACCAGGCGTGCAAGGCCTTCGGCGGTGCGTACACGCGCGAGCATTTCTTCGGCAAGTATCCGGAGACGCGCGAGATGGTCGCCAACTTGAGCGACGACGACATCTGGCGCTTGAACCGCGGCGGCCACGATCCGCACAAGGTGTACGCCGCCTACCACGCGGCGGTGAACACCAAGGGCATGCCCACCGTGATCCTCGCCAAGACGGTGAAGGGCTACGGCATGGGCGCGGCCGGCGAATCGCAGAACCCCACGCACCAGCAGAAGAAGCTGGACGACGAGGCCGTGCGCCACTTCCGCGACCGCTTCAACATCCCCGTGCCGGACGCCAAGCTGGCCGACGTACCGTACTACCACCCCGGCAAGGATTCGCCGGAAGTGCAGTACATGCTCGAGCGCCGCAAGGCTTTGGGCGGTTCGCTGCCGCAGCGCCGCCGCCATAGCGACGTGAAGCTGAAGGCGCCGGAATTGGCCGCGTTCGAGCAGATCACCAAGGGCACCGGCGATCGCGAAATCTCCACCACCATGGCGCTGGTGCGCGGCATGAACCTGTTGCTGCGCGACAAGGCCATCGGACCGCGCGTGGTGCCGATCGTCGCCGACGAAGCGCGCACCTTCGGCATGGAAGGCATGTTCCGCCAGATCGGCATCTACGCGCCGTTCGGCCAGAAATACCGTCCGCAGGACGCCGACCAGCTGCTGTACTACCGCGAAGACCAGAAGGGCCAGGTGCTGCAGGAAGGCATTTCCGAGGCCGGCGGCATGGCCGCGTGGATGGCCGCGGCCACCAGTTACAGCATCAGCAACCAGCCGATGCTGCCGTTCTTCATCTATTACTCGATGTTCGGCTTCCAGCGCATCGGCGACCTGGCCTGGGCGGCCGGCGACATGCGGTCGCGCGGCTTCCTGATCGGCGGTACTTCCGGACGCACCACGCTCAACGGCGAAGGCCTGCAGCACGAAGATGGCCATTCGCACCTGATGGCCGGTTCGATTCCGAACGTGCGTGCGTATGACCCCACCTTCTCCTACGAAGTGGCGGTGATCATGCAGGACGGTACGCGCCGCATGCTCGAAGAGCAGGAGGACGTGTACTACTACATCACCGTGATGAACGAGAACTATGCCCACCCCGATCTGCCGCAAGGGGTCGAGGAAGGCATCGTCAAGGGCATGTACCTGTTCAAGGATGCCGGCAAGCCGAAGAAGGGAGAGCCGCGCGTACAGTTGCTCGGTTCCGGCACGATCCTGCGCGAAGTGATCGCCGCCGCCGAACTGCTGGAAAAGGATTTCGGCGTCAGCGCCGACATCTGGTCCGTGCCGAGCTTCATCGAGCTGCGCCGCGATGGTTTCGACGCCGAGCGCTGGAATCGCCTGCATCCGGAAAGCGAGCAGCGCGTGCCGTATGTGACCGGCCTGCTGCAGGGACGCCAGGGTCCGGCGGTCGCCGCCACCGACTACGTGCGGGAATACGCCGACCAGATCCGCGCCTTCATGCCCGACGGCATGCGCTACACGGTGCTCGGCACCGACGGCTTCGGCCGCTCGGATACTCGCGAACACCTGCGCGGCTTCTTCGAGGTCGATCGCTACTGGATCGCGCACGCCGCGCTCGCCGCGTTGGCGAAGGACGGCAAGGTCAACGCCAAGGACGTGGCGCGGGCGATCCGCGAGTACAAGCTCGATCCGGAAAAGCCCAATCCGCAGACGGTGTAATCAAAAAGCCCGCCGAAAGGCGGGCTTTTTCGTAGGTTGGGCTGCGAACCCCAATATCGCCGTGTTGGGGTTTGCACCCGGCCAACGGATCAGTCTTCGTCCCGCCGCAGCGTGCGGAACAGCAGGAACAGCGCGCCTACCGTACCCGCCACGATCGCCGCGGTGGCGACCGGATGCCTGCCCGCGTGGCGTCGCAAGCGGCGGTACTGATAGTTGGCTTCGTCTGCGAAATCCTCGGCGCGCCGTGCGATACGCTTGCGTGCGTCGGTGCGGCTGAAACGGCCCACGGCGCGGCGCCCGCGGGACAGCCAGTCGTCGGCGGTATCGGCGGCGCCGTCTGCGTACTCGCGCACACGGTTGCCAAGGTGGTCGAGTCGGCGTTCGATGTCGGCTTGCCTGCTCATGGCGTTATTCCTCCAATGTCCGGGTGATTGACCTTGCCAGCGGTCACGTGAGTGGCACGTTAACCGATCGTGCACGCTCAGCCATTGATTTTCGTCACTTCTGGCAGGGTTCTAAAATAGCGTCCCGCCTCCGCGTGGAGTAGGTCCGCTGCGGTCCATCCGGGTGGCATGCGAGCGTTTGGGCGCCTGTATGCGCCGCGGTCAGGATGGCGTTCCCATATGCAGCCGCTGGCGCCGTCGCAGGGTAGGAAACATCACCATCCATAAGCCGACGACCACCAGCGTGCCGACGCCGCCGACCACGGCCGAACCGACCGCGCCCAGCCATGCGGCGACCATGCCCGATTCGAACTCGCCGAGCTGGTTGGATGTATTGATGAAGATCGCATTCACCGCGCTCACGCGCCCACGCATCGCATCGGGCGTATCCAGCTGCACCAGCGAGCCGCGAATTACCATGCTCACCATGTCGAACGCACCCAGCGCGAACAGGGCCACCAGCGACAGCCACAGCACGTTCGACAGCGCGAACACCAAGGTGGCCACGCCGAAACCCGCGACCGAGGCAAACATGATCTTGCCCACGTTGCGCTCCATGTTGTGGCGCGCAAGCCAGAACGACATCAGCAGTGCGCCTACCGCGGGCGCGGCGCGCAACAGGCCCAGGCCCCACGGCCCGGTGTGCAGGATGTCCTTGGCGAAGATCGGCAGCAGCGCGGTTGCACCGCCGAGCAGCACGGCGAACAGATCCAGCGAGATCACGCCGAGCACGTCCTTGCGTTCGCGTATGAAATGCACGCCGGCGAACAAGGTCTTGAGCGTGGCCGGTTCGCGTTTCGGCGGCGCATGCTCGTAGCGCAAGCGCGCCACCATCACGCCGGAAATCAGGTACAGCACCGCCGCCACCGCATACACCACGCCGGGGCCGGCGACATAAAGCAGACCGCCGAGCGCCGGTCCCATGATCATGGCCGCCTGCATGGCCGAACCGTTCACCGCCATGGCGCGCGGCAACAGCGCGGGCGGCACCAAGGCCGGCACCATCGATTGCAGCGAGGGCGATTCGAACGCCTTGGCCGTGCTGATCACGAAGATCAGCAACAGAATGCCCACCTCATCGATCGCGTGCAGCAAGGTCAGCACGGTCAGCAGCACAATCGCGATCCATTCCACGATCTGCCCGATCAGCACGATCCGTCGCCGGTCGAACTGGTCGGCCAGGTGGCCGGCCGGCAACGCCAGCAAAACGGAAGGAAAGAATTGCACCAGGCCGATCAATCCTAAGTC
Organism: Dyella sp.; assembly: GCF_051954575.1. Classification (GTDB taxonomy): domain Bacteria; phylum Pseudomonadota; class Gammaproteobacteria; order Xanthomonadales; family Rhodanobacteraceae; genus Dyella_B. Next base: position 4,666 of record NZ_JBQCHP010000182.1, read on the forward strand.
GAAGGCGCGCCCGGTGATGGCGTAGATCTGCCAGCCCACCGCCACCGAGAGCATCTGGAAGCCGAAAGTGGACGCGGTGCGTGCGCACCAGAAAGCAACATACGCCGGATGGTCGAGCAGCGAATCCGCGGAACGCGGCGCGGGGGAGGAAGACATGCGGGGTCCTTGTCTGGAACCGGCATTATCTGAAGTGGCGGCCATGGCGCAAAGTGCGTGCATCGCGCATCGCCGTCACCGGTTGCATCCGGGCAGGCCCTGGTTTCAAGCTAGAGACCTCTTCTTGCCGGAATCGCTCGCGATGATCCATTCGTCTTTCCGTCATGCCTGGGTCGTAGCCGCTGCCGGCGGCCTGCTGTTGCTGGCCGCTTGCTCGCAGCAGGATCAAACCCCATCGCCGCAGGACGCCGCCAAGGCGCAGGCGCAGCAGATGGCCGACGAGGCGAACCGACAGTTGCAGACCTATCGCCAGATGCTTGCGATGAAGAACGACGAAATGGCCGCCCAGCTCGGCGAGGCGATCGTCAAGCAGTTCCCATCCAGCGACGCCGCCAAGGAAGTGCAGCAGACGCTGCCGGACGTCGAAAAACGCGCCAAGGAAGCCGCCGAGAAGCGGCGCCTTGCCGGATTGTGGACCTACCAGGTCGGCCCGATGGAAGGCGGCACCCAGTCGACAGCCAGTCTTTACAGCACGCGGCCCGGCGGCGATCGCGCCGTGCGGCTGGTGCTGCGTCAGCACACCAAGTGGGGTGAAAGCGTGTTCCTGTTCGGCAATGGTCACGGCTTCGTGTGCAAGGGCAATTGCACGCTGCAGGCGCAGTTCGATGGCAAATCGCATCCCCTGCGCGCGTTTCTGCCGACCACCGGCGAGCCAGCGATCTTCATTCGCGACGACAAGGCCTTCATCGCCGCGATGGAAAAGACCCGGCGCATCACCATCGACGCGGAAATGCAGGACGGCGGCAAGCAGGAGCTGGTGTTCGAAACCGGTGGCTACGATCCGTCCAAGTGGGTGGCGGTAGGCAAGAAATAAGGTGCACCGGCACGCGGTTCGTGCGTTTTTCCGCCTAAGCTCTTCATGGAGGTGTGCCATGTCGAAGAAGATGCAGTGGCTGGTTTTTTCGCTGCTCGGGCTGTGCGTGGCAGCGTGTTCGAGCGTGCCCTACGCGCAGCGCTTGCAGGAGCGCCAGCAGGCCTACAGCGCCGCCGCCGGCGCGCCGGTGCGCAGCTTCCGTTTGCTGCTGGGTGGGAACATCTATTCGTGGGAGCCGCTCAGCGATACCCAGCTGGTGGTCTACACACAGCCCAGCAAGGCCTATCTGCTCGATGTCTGGCCGTGCAACAACCTTACCTTCGCCAACATCATCGGCCTGACCAGCTTCGCCAGCGAAGTGCAAGCGGGTTTCGACAAGGTGTTGACGGGACGGCCGTACATTCCATGCATCATCAAGCAGATTCGCCCGATCGATCTGGCCAGGTTCAAGCTGGAAAAGGAAAGCCAGCGCCATGTCGACAGCGTGCCGCGCAGCGAGGCGCCTCCGTCCAGCGGCGGGCAGTGAGGTTTCATGGGCGAACCGGAGATCTACTGTCCGCAATGCACCTGGCGCCCGCTAGGCACCAGTCGTTGGTTATGTACGCCCAAGATGGGCGGCTGCGGGACGATCTGGAACACGTTCTGGACCGGCGGCGTGTGCCCGGGGTGCGGCTATCGCTGGGAAATCACCATTTGCCTTGCATGCCGGAAATTCTCGCCGCATCGCGACTGGTACCACTGGCCGGAGCCGGCAACGCACGAGGAACAGCACGAGCGCGAGGCGGAAGATTCGTCCTCGCACTGAGTCCGGTAGGTTGGGGTGCAAACCCCAACATCACCATCTACATATCCCGATGGTTGGGGTTTGCACCTCAACCTACTGCAGGAACAGCTTCTCGCTGATTTTCGCCAGCGGCTTCTCCACCACCTGCTGCAAGCGCGGCGGCAGGTCCAGTGGCTTGAGCAGCATCTTCACTGTCATTTCCGCCGGGATGTTCCGACGCAGCAAGGCCTGCGCCGGGCCGGCCACCTTCTGGAACTGCGCGTTGTCACCTTTGTGCTGCGGGTAGCACTGGTTGAACACGTGGCGCAGCGCTATGTCGCTGTCTTCGTTGCGGATCTCGTTGACGCGACGCAGGATGGCGCGGAACACCTTGTAGCGACCGAGCTTTTCCTGTTCGCGGTAGCGCTGGAAGGCCTGGTAGAAATGCTTGAAATGACGTACTTCGTCGCTCTTGATGTGGTTGGTGAGCTGCTTGAGCACCGGTTCGTCGACGATGTCGTTCAGGGCGCGGTAAAGGCTGGCGGTGCCGGTTTCCACCACGCAGCGCGCGGCCAGTTCCAGCCCGCGCGAAGGCTCCAGTTGCTCGTCGGTGCACAGCGCGCCGTAGTCGTTCCAGAACGCCTGGAAGCCGGCATCCCAGTCGAACTCGGGCCATACGTGGCGCACGTAGGCGGCCAGCGCGCGGCCGTGCTGCAGTTCTTCGTGTTCCCAGTGCTCGCGCAGCCAGCCTTGCAGTTCCAGGTCGCCGTCGAAGTGCTCGATCAGGTTGCTGGTGTACAGATCCGAGCCGCTCTCCACGAACGAGGCGCTGCAAAGCAGCAGAAACAGGTTTTCATCATGCCGTACACGCGCGATGTCGATGTCGGCGAAATTCAGACTTTCCAGAGTCCAGGGCAGGACGGTGCTGTAGTCCACGTGCAGTTTCCTGTGCAAAAAAGACTATCCGATCTGTGACAGATCAAGGACAACAGGATAAATGGTGAACGCTGGGCGGGATTAATGCCAGCTTTGCGCGGGGTGGGAATCGGGAGCGGGAGCGGGTGGGGCAGCGGCTCCTACCCTGCTAACCATTGATGATTTACGGATTGGACCTACCGCACCACGGTTACCGGCACATGGGCGCCCGCCAGCACGTCCTCGGATACCGAGCCCAGCAGCCAGCGGCCGAGAGCGCCCCGTTCGGTATGGCCGATCACGATGTGGTCGATGGGATGCTGGCGGATCTGGCCAAGCAGGACGTCGCCAGGGCTACCGTGGGTGATTTCCAGGTCTACGAGCGTATCGGCATCCGTATCCAGGCTGCGCAGTTCCTGCTGCAACTCCTGCGCTCGCTCGCTGGCCGAGTCGGTCATCATCAAGGCGCAGGCGTCGGCGCCGCCCTGGGTGACCTGCAGCACCGATACCACCCGTACCCGACCCTTGCAGGCGCGCGCCAGGTTCATGGCGAAGCGGAACGCACGTTGTGACGTATCCGAACTGTCGTAGCCGACCAGCGAGTACTTGGGCATTTGTTCCTCCATGGCCAACGCGCGATTTCAGTGTGCGCGGCGCTTTGTTAGTTAATCATCAAGCAAAAGGAAACAACAGGCGGCGTCTACGCATAACGCTCACGGAAGCGTGCGCAAGCTGAACGCCGTTTGGTTTCTTGCCAATTTGTTCAGTCCGTTGCGCCGACACTCTCGCCACGGCGTGGGTGATCCATGCCATGCGCAAGGAGACTGATATGAGTAAGCGTACCTTTGGATTGACTGCCGCCATGCTGCTGTGCGCCGGAGCGATGACCGGCCTGCCGGCCATGTCCGCGCAGGCGGCCAAGGCCCCGGTGAAGTGCCACCTCACCTATAGCCTGAAAGGATGGTCGGCGATCTACCAGCATGCGGAAGGACGCGGCGACATCACATGCGACAACGGCGAAACGTCTGCCGTAAGCATCAGCATGCACGGTGGTGGCCTCACCGCCGGCAAGTTCCACGTCGCCGGCAAGGGCGACATCAGCAACGTCTACAGCATCAAGGATGTCTACGGTAGCTATGCGCAGGCTGGCGCTTCGGCCGGCGTCGTGCGCAGCGGTACCGCGCAGGTGCTGACCAAGGGCACCACGTCCATTGCGCTGTCGGGCAGTGGCGAGGGCGTCAACCTCGGCGTGGCGGTCGACAAGTTCGATATCGAGCCGATCAAGGCCCAGTAAGCGGTAGCTTGATCATCGACAAAAGGCGCCGCAAGGCGCCTTTTGCTTGCGTTATGGCAGCGTATACTCGCTGCGCCCCTTGCTTGATGGAGTTCGCCCATGCGTCGTCTGTTGACCCTGCTAGCGATGGCCGGGCTGGTTGGCCTGCTAGCCGTGCCCGCGCTGGCCGGCACCGGTGCGCAAGGCAATCCGCAGGTCGGCCAAGTAGCGCCGGCGTTCCGGCTGCAGGATCAGAACGGCCATTGGCGCAGCCCTGCCGATTACCACGGGCACTGGCTGGTGCTTTATTTCTATCCGAAAGATTTCACGCCGGGCTGTACCACCGAGGTCTGCACCTTCCGCGATGAAGTGATCAAGTTGCGCCAAGCCGGCGCGGACGTGGTTGGCGTAAGCCTGGACAACATCAAGTCGCACGCGGAATTCGCCGCGAAATACCACGTGCCGTTTCCGCTGCTGGCCGATACCAACCGGCACGTGGCGATCAGCTACGGCGTGCTGACATCCGCCATCGGCCTGCACTTCGCCAAGCGCACCACGTTCCTGATCGATCCCAATGGCAAGATCGCCAAGATCTATCGCGACGTCGATCCCAAGGACAACGCCGCGCAGGTACTGGCGGATCTCAACACGATGAAGAAGGCGGCGGCTTGATGGTGATTTCCCGCTTCGATACCGACGTGCGCAAGAGGCCCAGGTTCGCCTGGTGGCGCATGTTGACCTGGGTACTTCTGCTGGCGGCCGCGTTTGGCGGTGTGCAGTACATCCATCACGCGCAAGCCGTGTGGGAAGCGCTGCAGAAGGTGCCTCCTGGTGGGAGTGACAGCCAGCAGATCACCGCCGGTTTGCATGGCCTGCTCGGCTGGGACATTGGTTATCTGATAGGCGCATTCGTGGTGGTCGTGGCGTGCGCAGGGGGCATTCTGCGCCAGGCCTGGGCACGTTCGGTGCTGCGCGTGGTGGCCTTGCTGTTGTGCGTGTGGATAACCTACAGCGGCGTGACGCTGTGGCATCAATGGCAGGGCGTCGATCCCGGTTCATTGCAGGAAGGGCAGCAATTGGTAGCGGATTTTGGCCGCGTCCTGCGCATCAACCTGGCGCTGCGCGCGGTCAGCGTGCCGCTGCTGCTGTGGCTCGCCTGGCAACTGGGCCAGCCGGCTGTCCGCCTGCAATTCCGGCCGCGCCCGGGCTGATTCAGCCGCAGTTATCCCCGTGCGCCGTATCGCTGTCGGGCCCAATCCGATGGAGATACACCCATGCGTTCGACCCGCCTGCTCGCTGCCTGGATGCTCGCGCTCGCTTGCAGCGGCCTGCATGCGCAGGACTTGTCGCAGGTCTGCCACGCGACCAGCAGCTACGACCTCACCGTGCAGCAGGATCGTTTGATCTTCGATCGCGCGGAGCCCGCGCCCACGCGGGTGGTCATCGCATCGGGCACGCTGCAGACGGACGGCCAGGCCGTGCGCCTCAATGCCGAAGACCAGGACCGCCTCACGCTGTTCCAGCGCGAGCTGCTCGCCCTGGTGCCGCGGATGAAGCGTGTGATCAACCATGGCGTGGATGTCGCGGTGCAAGCCGTGCAGGACGAAGCGAACGGCATGAATCTCGACGCCGGTACACGCGCGGAGTTGCAGCGCCGCCTGCAGACGCATGCGGGCGACCTGCACCGGCGCGTCGCCACCAGCCAGAGCACGCACGACTGGCACGGCGATGCGGCCAACCAATACGCCAATGAGATCATCGGCGACATCGGCCCCTTGCTTGCTTCGGCGATGGGCCAGCAGGCCATCAGCGCGGCAATGAGTGGCGATTTGCAGCAGGCTGCCGCGCTGCGCGACCAGGCTGCCAATCTCACCAGCGGGTTTCAGCCGCGCCTGCAGCAACGGCTGCAGGTGCTGCGGCCTGAAATCCAGGCGCTCTGCCCGGATATCCAGCACCTGGCAGAGCTGCAGCAGGGAATTCGTGCCAGCAATGGCCGTCCGTTGAATCTCGTGCAGATCGGCCAATGAGCCGCCGTAGCGGCGCAAGCTGAGCAAAAGCCAACCATGGCAGGCGGATTTATCCGCCGCTAAGTCCTTGTCCTGCAACATGGCATCGTTTTTCCGAGACAGGCTCGGCCAGGAGGCGGCGGGGTGTCGTTCGCGGTTCAATATCTATGCAATGGTCTGATCCGCCGCAGCATCGAGCTGCGCGCGCTGTATTGCCATGCCGCAACGCAGGTCAGCGAGCCTGGGTTGCGCACCGTGCTGGATGAAGAAGCGCAATCGCTCACTCTGGTGATCGCCGAACTGCAGGCGCAGATCCGCAGCCACGAGGGCACGCCGGCCACCCGCCGTCGCGTGCTGGGCGTGGTGCGTTACGGCTTCGACACCCTGGTGCCGCACAGCGACGATGCCTGGATCCGCCTGTTGGCGCGCCACGAGCAGAACCTGCTGCGCTCGTTCGAACGCGTCATCGCGCGCGTCGGGGCCGGCGACATGAGCGCGGAGCTGCATCGCCAGCTGCCGCGCCTGCATTCGATCGACCTGGACATGCACAGCCTGGCCAAGGCGGTCGGCGTCGGGCACTGAGCATGCGCCGTCCGCCGCAGGAGGCGCAGGCGGTGCTGGCGTTCTGGTTCGATCCTGCGAAACAGCCACACTGGTTCGATGCATCGCCACAATTCGATGCCATCATCCGTGGCCGCTTTGGCGACACCTTCCGTCGGGCAGCGGAAGGTGAGCTTGAACAGTGGGCCGATACGCCGCAAGGATGGCTGGCGCTGCTGATCGTGCTCGATCAGTTTTCGCGCAACCTGCATCGCGATGATCCGCGTGCATGGGCGCAGGATCTACAGGCACAGCGACTCGCGTTGTGGGGCATCACAAAAGGTTACGACCGACGACTGCCGCCGATGCAGCGCGTGTTCGCCTACATGCCGCTCGAACACGCCGAAGACATGCGGCTGCAGCAGCATTGCGTGGCGTTGTTCGAAGCGCTGTGCGAACAACTGCCTGCCGAAGAGCGTCATCGCTATACGGGTTTTCTCGACTATGCTCGGCAGCACCAGGCGGTGATCGCGCGTTTCGGACGGTTTCCTCATCGCAATGCGCGGCTCGGCCGGCCCTGCACGCCGGAAGAGCTGCAGTACCTTGCCGAACCCGGCGCCGGGTTCTGATCGCCGCCATGGAACGGGCTTTATCACGACAGGGAGCAGATCATGCGCCGCTATGTTTTTCTTGCCTTGCTGATCACCAGCTTCAGCGCGCATGCGCTGCAGAGTTTGCGCGTGGGCAGCCAGGTGCTGGTGGTGGGCGATAGCGCGGCACGCGTCAAAGCGCTGCTGGGCGAACCATCCGTACGCGCGAAGCCATCCAGTACAGGCAAGCGCACGAAGGGCACGATCAAGGCAAAGTCATCCAGCAGAGGCCGCACGGCCGGAGCGAAGGACAAGGGCGAGAAGTGGCAATACCAACGCGATGGACACTTCACCACCTTCACCATCGCCGATGGAAAGATCGCGCATATCGAAGATGCCGTGCGTTAACTGCGTAGGCTGGGATGCCAATCCCGGCATTACCATGCTCTGAACATCGCGGCGCTGGGATTGTCATCCCAGCCTATACGTTGCGTAGCGTCTTCAATAAAGCATGCGGCATCCATGGCACAGGCGACTGCTCCGCTTCGCGAATCAACGCGACGATGCGCTCATTGGCTGGCGCACGCAGGCCTCGGGATTTCGCCAGGGCGACCAGCTCACCGTTGATATAGTCGACCTCGGTGCGGCGATGGGCCTGCAGGTCATCCCACATGGAGGAGCGCGCCAAGGGATCGATCGCCAGCATGCGCGAGGCGATGCGATGAAACAGCGCGTCGGGCAGCGACAGCACGCCCGGCAGCCAGCGAGCGGGCAGGGCGGTGAGCGCCGCGGGTCGAATGCCCGCCGCATGCAGCACGCGCAATCCCTCTCGCTGCAGCAACGCGAGACACTGGCGCCAGGGGCGTTGCGCCAATTGCTCGCGCAAGGGCAATCCGCTCAGTGCATTCAGTGCGTTGTTGAGGTTGATCAGCAGCTTCGCCCACAGCACGGCCTGCATGTCGTCGCACACTTGCAAGGGCAGGCCGCCAGCGTCGAACGCCGAACGCAACGCGGGTGAAAGCGCAGCGGAGCGCTCCACCATCAATGCGCCCGATGAGCCTTGATGGAAGTGCCCGGGTTCCGGCTGCGTCACGTTGAACGGCACCATGCCGGCCAGGACGTGGCAGGTCGGCAACGCCGCACGTAAATCCGCCACGTTGCGCACGCCGTTCTGAAAGCTGATCACCAGCGTTCCCGGCGCAAGCACTTCGGCCAGGTCGTGCGCGACATCCATGGTCGCGGCGGATTTCACTGTCACCACTACGGCGTCGACGCCCTGTGCGCCGCTGGCTTGCGTGGTGACATCCAGTTCCGCCACCGGAACATGCTGGCGATGGCCGTGCAGGTCGCTCACCGTCAACCCGCGCTCCTGCAACATGGACGCGACGTGCGGCCGTGCAATGAAACGCAGCTGCGCATGGCCATGCAAACGGCCACCCAGATAATTGCCGACCATGCCGGCGCCGTAGATGGCGATGCGCGGCGAAGAGCTCATGCCACTGCTGCGGCGGCGGCGCGTCCCGCCACGCGGCCGGAAAACAGGCAGCCACCGAGAAAACTGCCTTCCAATGCGCGATAACCGTGCAGTCCGCCGCCGCCGAAGCCGGCGGCTTCTCCCACCGCATACAGGCCGCGCACTGGCTGGCCGTCGTGCCCCAGCGCGCGTGCATCGAGATCGGTTTCCAATCCACCCAAGGTCTTGCGGGTGAGGATATGCAGCCGCACCGCAATCAGCGGACCGTTCGCCGGATCGAGGATGCGATGCGGCTTCGCCACGCGAACCAGGCGATCGCCGCGATAGCGCCGTGCGTTGTGGATCGCCATCACCTGGCTGTCTTTGGCGAAGGGATTGCCGAATTGCCGATCGCGCGCTTCGATTTCCTCGCGCAGGTGGGCGACATCGAGCAACTGGCTGCCCGCCAGCGCATTCATGCCGACAACCAAGTCATCCAGATTGTCGCGCACGATGAAATCGCGACCATGCCGCTTGAACGCTTCCACCGGCGCCGGCGCCTGCTTGCCGATGGCGCGCCTGGCCACCTGCCGCCAGCTTTTGCCGGTGAGGTCGGGGTTCTGTTCGGAACCGGACAGCGCGAATTCGCGCCGGATGATCTGCTGGTCGAGCATGAACCAGCTGTAGTCGAAACCGGTGCGACGCAGATGTTCGAGCGTGCCCATGGTGTCGAAACCAGGCCATAGCGGACCGGGCAGGCGGTTACCGCGCGCGTCGAACCACAGCGAGGAAGGGCCGGGCAGGATGCGAATGGCGTGCATCGGCCAGATCGGATTCCAGTTTTCGATACCTTCCACGTAGTGCCACATGCGATCACGGTTGATCAGCCGCGCGCCGGCCGCTTCGCTGATGCCCAGCATGCGGCCGTCCACATGCGCGGGCACGCCGCACAGCATGCGCGAAGGTGGCGCACCCAAGTGCTGCGGCCAGTTCTGGCGCACCAGTTCGTGATTGCCGCCGATGCCACCGGAGGCCACGATCACCGCCTGCGCACGCCATTGGAAATCGCCGACGACGTCGCGCGAGCTGGGTCTGCCGCGTTCCACGCTGTCGTCGGCGAGGCGCGCGCCATGCACGCCGACCACGCTGCCGTTCTCCACCATCAATCCATCCACGCGATGGCGGAAGGCAAAGCTCAGCAAGCCTTTTGCCTGTGCTTCGCGCGCGCGCCGCACGAACGGCTCCAGCACGCCGGGGCCGGTGCCCCAGGTCACGTGGAAGCGCGGCACCGAGTTGCCGTGCCCGATCGCGCCATAGCCGCCGCGTTCGGCCCAGCCCACCACCGGAAACCAGCGCATGCCCATGGCGTGCAGCCAGGCGCGTTTCTCGCCGGCGGCAAAATCGACGTAGGCCTCGGCCCAGCAGCGCGGCCAATGGTCTTCCGGGCGATCGAACGCGGCGGTGCCCATCCAGTCGGCCAGCGCCAGCGCGTGCGAGTCGCGCACGCCCATGCGGCGCTGTTCGGGAGAATCGACGAAAAACAGGCCGCCGAACGACCAGAACGCCTGTCCACCCAGGCTCTGCTCCGGTTCCTGCTCGACGATCACCACGCGCCGGCCGGCGTCGGTCAGCTCCGTCGCCGCAACCAGGCCGGCAAGACCAGCGCCGACGACGATCACATCGGTGGATGGCATGGCTGGCCCCTGATCCCCAAAGACCTGAACTTATCGCGCACTCGTTCGTTTGCCTATGTGCGCTGCGCCAAACGTCATGGTCGCCGGCCATGACCGATGGCAGGGAATGACGTACGGCCCATGCCGGCGCGGGGCTGCGCGTTAAACCCTATGTGCCGGATCACGCATCGAAGCGTGCAAGAGCCGCTCCGGCTCGCGTCCTGGAGAGGGATCGCCCATGCATCGTCACCTGCTTTCGTTCGCCACGGTTTTTGCGCTCGCCGCCGCAGGCGGCGTGCATGCAACGGATGGTCATTCGCACCATTTGTCGTGTGCGTTCAACAGCGCTTACGACATCCAGGTGCAAGCCGGTGGCATCGCCTTCACTCGCAACAGCGGCGCACCCGCCAGGATCTTCATGCATGATGGCGCCTTGCAGGTGGATGACCGGACCGTGGCAGTGTCCGCGGCGGATGCGGCGCGCCTGCGCGATTACGAAGCACAGGTACGCGAACTGGTGCCCGCCGTTGCGGCGATCGCGCGCGACGGTGTCGAGGTGGGTTATTCGGCGCTGACCACGGTGGTGGCCACGCTGGCGGAAAACGGCGACGAGCGCACGCGCCTGCTGCACGAACTGCGCGAGCGGCACAACGAAGCGGTACAACACATTGACAGCACGCTCGGCCACGGCCTGTGGACCGCTGGCGGCGAGAACGATCTGTTCGGCGAACACCTGCAAAACACCGTCGAAGACCTGGTGAGCAACGTCACCGCCGATGTGGTGAAGGGTGCGCTCAGCGGCGACTCGAGCCGGCTCGCGGCATTGCAGGCACGCACCAGTGCGTTGCAGGCCACGCTCGGCAAGGCGGTGAATGCGCCGGCCGATGAACTGGGCCAGCGCGCCGAAGCGCTGTGTCCGCATTTCAGCCGGCTGGACCAGCTGCAGCAGCAGTTCCAGTTCCGCCTGCCCAACGGCGAGCGCCTGCAATTGATTTCCCAAGACATGGATCGTCCCGACAAGGCGAGCTACGCCCAGCGCTAGTGACCCGGCGCATCATCCCCACCATGCTCCCCCAATCATGGACAGCCACACGCCCGGTTCCCCACCGGGCTTTTTTTATGCGCGCAGGTTGAGTGCGAACCCCAGCGTGACCATGCGCATCTTTGCGTTGTACGGTACGCCCATGCCTGCAATCGACGTGGACGGCTGCTAGGCTTTGCGCAATTTCGCCAGGGATTGCGTCATGTTCGAACATCTATTGGGCCTTACACGCGACGACCTGCGCGTATTTTTTACCAACCACGCGCCGGCCTTGCTCGGCGCCTTGCTGGTGCTGCTGGTCGGCCGCTGGCTGGCCGCGCGGCTGGCGAATTTCATGCAGCGCGCGATGCGTCGCGCATCGGTGGACCCCACACTGAGCGGCTTCCTGCGCAATCTGCTGTATGGCGTGTTGATCGCGGTGCTCATCGTGATCGCCCTGCAGACTGCGGGCGTGCCGAGCGCGCCGTTGCTGGCCGCATTGGGTGCCGGCGGCCTGGCGATCGGCCTGGCTTTGCAGGGTTCGCTGAGCAACCTGGCCTGGGGCGTGCTGCTGATCGTGTTCCGTCCTTTCAAGGTGGGCGATTTCATCCATGCCGGTGGCGTGGACGGCTCGGTGGAAGGCATCAACCTGATGCATACCCAGCTCGTGCTGGCGGACAACCGCGAGGCCATCGTGCCCAACGCGAAGATCGGCGCGGACGTCATCATCAATTTCAGCCGGCGCGGCATCCGGCGCTTCGAGCTGCGCGTGGGCATCGGCTATGACGACGACATCGGCAAGGCCATCGCGGTGGTGCAGCGCCTGTTCGCGGCCGATGCGCGCATCCTCGAGGACCCGGCGCCCACAGTGTGGACTGATTCGCTGGCCGACAGCTCGGTGCTGCTGTTGCTGCGCGCCCATACCGTGGTGGACGATTTCTGGCCCGCGCAGACCGATCTGCTGCGCAAGGTGAAAGAGACCTTCCAGGCCGAAGGCATCCACTTTCCGTACCCGCATCGTGAGGTGCGCGTGGTCATGGCATCGCCTGCGGCCGAAAAGTAGGACAAATCCGCCGCATACGTATGCGGATGGCGATCTTTGGCGTCTTTGCCATGTCCGTGAAGGGGCGTCGGTTGCTATGATGGAAGCCTTGCGGCCGCCTTCTCCTTCCCCGCGGCTGCCTTCGTTCCGCAGGAGAAATCATGGCTGACCCTAAAGAAGCCCGCGTTCCGGATATCGGCGGACACGCGGATGTGCCCGTCATCGAAGTGATGATCAAGCCCGGCGACACCGTCGAGAAGGATCAAAGCCTGATCACGCTTGAGTCTGACAAAGCCACCATGGAAGTGCCCGCGCCCTTCTCCGGCGTGGTCAAGGAAGTGAAGCTGAAGGTGGGCGACGAGGTTTCCGAGGGTGCGCTGATTGCGATCATCGAAGCCGCCGACGGCGTTGCCGCACCGGCGCCCGCCAAGGCGGAAGCCCCGGCCGCGAAAGCCTCTGCTCCGGCTCCGGCCCCGCAGGTGAAGGAAGAGCCCGCCCCCCTCGGCGGCCGCAGCGTGCTGCCGGGCAATGCGCCCGAAGGCGACGTCGCCCCGCAGGCCCGTCCGCCGTTCGACGCCAAGCTGGTGATGCCGGGCGATGCGCCGTACGCCACGCCGGCCGTGCGCGCCTTCGCGCGCGAACTGGGCGTGGACGTGCATCAGGTGAAGGGCAGTGGCCGCAGCGGCCGCATCCTGCGCGAGGACATCGCCGCCTACGTCAAGCATGCGCTGGCTTCCGGTGCGCGTCCGGTGGAAGGTGGCACGGTGGCGGCTGGCGGTGGGCTCAACCTGCTGCCGTGGCCGAAGGTGGATTTCGCCAAGTTCGGTGAAGTGGAAGAAAAGCCGCTCACCCGCATCCAGAAGATTTCCGGCCAGAACCTCGCCCGCAACTGGGCGATGATCCCGCACGTCACGCACCACGAAGACGCCGACATCACCGAGCTGGAAGCCTTCCGCAAGAAGCTCGGCGAAGAGAACAAGGATCTGAAGATCACCCCGCTGGTGTTCCAGATCAAGGCGGTGGTCGCGGCGCTGAAGAAATTCCCGCAGTTCAACGCCTCGCTGGATGCGACGGGCGAAAAGCTCATCCTCAAGAAGTACTTCCACATCGGCATCGCGGTGGACACGCCCGATGGCCTGGTGGTGCCGGTGATCCGCGATTGCGACAAGAAGGGCCTGCTGGACCTGGCGGCCGAACTGGGCGAGATCTCCAAGAAGGCGCGCGACAAGAAGCTCGGCCCGGCCGACATGTCTGGCGGCTGCTTCTCGATTTCCTCGCTCGGCGGCATCGGCGGCACGGCGTTCACGCCGATCGTCAATGCGCCGGAGGTGGCGATCCTTGGCGTGACCAAGGCGCAGACCAAGCCCGTGTGGAACGGCAAGGAATTCGCGCCGCGCCTGATCCTGCCGCTGTCGCTCAGCTATGACCACCGCGTGATCGACGGCGCCGTCGCCGCGCGCTTCGCGTCCTTCCTCGCCACCCAGCTCGGCGACATCCGTCGCCTGCTGCTCTGACGCGAGGGAACAAAGATCATGGCCAATACGATCGAATTGAAAGTTCCCGACATCGGCGGTCACGAAGGCGTGCCGGTGATCGAAATGATGGTGAAAGCCGGCGACAGCGTGGCGAAGGAACAAAGCCTGATCACGCTGGAATCGGACAAGGCGACGATGGAGATTCCCGCTAGCGCTTCGGGCGTCATCAAGGAGATGAAGCTGAAGGTGGGCGATGAGGTGTCCGAAGGCGCTGTTATTGCGATCCTTGAAGTCGCAGGCGAAGCGAGTCCTTCTCCCTCTCCCCTCCGGGGAGAGGGGTCAACCTCGCCTGCAACGCCACCATCTGCCGCTAGCGCGTCCCCCTCACCCCAACCCTCTCCCCAAAAGGAAGAGGGAGCAAAAGCACCGCAAGCTGCCGGCGCCACCGGCCGCAAGGCGGACATCGAATGCAAGCTCGTCGTGCTCGGCTCCGGCCCCGGCGGTTACACCGCCGCATTCCGTGCTGCCGACCTGGGCGTCGATACCGTGCTGGTGGAACGCTACGCCACGCTCGGCGGCGTGTGCCTCAACGTTGGCTGCATTCCGTCCAAGGCACTGTTGCACGCTGCGGCAGTGATCGACGAAGCGGAAGCCATGGCCGCGCACGGCGTGAGCTTCGGCAAACCGAAGATCGATATCGACAAGCTGCGCGGCTTCAAGAGCAAGGTGGTCGGCCAGCTCACCGGCGGCCTCGCCGGCATGGCCAAGCAGCGCAAGGTGCGCACCGTGCAAGGCGTGGGCAACTTCGTGTCGCCGAACGAAATGGAAATCGACACCGCCGAAGGCAAGAAACTGCTGCGCTTCGAATACGCCATCATCGCCGCCGGTTCGCAGGCGGTGCGCCTGCCTGCGTTCCCGTGGGACGACGAGCGCATCATGGATTCCACCGGCGCGCTGGAACTCAAGGACGTTCCCGCCAAGCTGCTGGTGGTCGGCGGCGGCATCATCGGCCTGGAAATGGCCACCGTATACGCGGCGCTCGGCAGCGAAGTGACCGTGGTCGAGTTCATGGACCAGATCATTCCCGGCGCCGATGCCGATCTCATCAAGCCGCTGGCCAAGCGCCTGGGCAGCAAGCTCAAGGGCGTACACCTCAAGACCAAGGTGGTGGAAGCCAAAGCCACCAAGAAGGGTATCGAGGTCAGCTACGAAGGCGAAAGCATTCCGCC
Source organism: Dyella sp. (assembly GCF_051954575.1). GTDB lineage: Bacteria > Pseudomonadota > Gammaproteobacteria > Xanthomonadales > Rhodanobacteraceae > Dyella_B. Next base: position 19,676 of record NZ_JBQCHP010000182.1, read on the forward strand.
TACTACCGTGTTCGATCGCGTGCTGGTATCGGTTGGCCGTTCGCCCAACGGCAACAAGATCGGCGCGGACAAAGCTGGCGTGGCGGTGACGGAGCGCGGCTTTATCAACGTCGACACGCAGATGCGCACCAACGTATCGCACATCTTCGCCATCGGCGACCTGGTCGGCCAGCCGATGCTGGCGCACAAGGCCACGCACGAAGCGAAGGTGGCGGCGGAAGTTGTCGCCGGCCAGAAGAGTCACTTCGATGCACGCGTGATTCCTTCGGTGGCCTACACCGATCCGGAAATCGCCTGGGTCGGCGTCACCGAGCGCGAGGCGAAGGAAAAAGGCCTGAAGATCGGCGTCGGCAAGTTCCCATGGGTGGCCAGCGGCCGCGCCATCGGCATCGACCGCACCGAAGGCTTCACCAAGCTGCTGTTCGACGAAGAAACCCATCGCGTGGTTGGCGGCGCCATCGTCGGTCCGCATGCGGGCGATCTCATTTCGGAAATCGCGCTGGCGATCGAGATGGGCGCCGAAGCGGCCGACATCGGCCTCACCATCCATCCGCATCCGACCTTGAGCGAATCGGTGGGCATGGCGGCCGAGGCGTACGAAGGTACCATCACCGATCTGTACATGCCCAAGAAAAAGTAAGGCATCCCGATCGTATCGTATAGAAAAGGGCCGGATATTCCGGCCCTTTTCGTAGGTTGGGGTGCAAGCTCCAACACCGAGTTGCATATGCGGAACGCATTGTTGGGGTTTGCACCCCAACCTACGATGGCATCTGCTGTCACCAGGATGAAAAACCCGGTACGTAGGGAAACGAAAGCGACTCGTAGTATTTGAGCGACTTTCGCGGCGGCGCGTAACCCGTCGGTAATGGCAGGCCGGAAATGCTTTGGAAATAGGCGATACACGCATCTCGCCACCATTGCGCTTCCTTTTCCTGGATGGCGAGAAAAGCATCGACCTGGCGATACCGTTCTGCATCGATATAGCCATCCAGACTCTGCCAGGTTTTACGCATGCGTTTCACCTGTTCTACGCCTTGCGTGTAATGCGCCACCAATTCGTACCACAGCGTCCGTCCTGAACGCACGCGATAGTTCCACGGCACATGATGGAAGTAGAGCAGGAATGGCTCGGGTGTTTGCTTGAGGTCGTTGAATTCCGACGCGAGAGGTGGTGCGTACTGGTCTACCGCATCGCTACCCGTGCGGCTGCGATCGAAGCCGATGCCATTGTGATCGGCGCGATGGTAGTAGACCGGCCGCCAGTCGGCGCGCGATTCGCTGGCGTCCCACGGCGCAGGGCCGTAGTGATGGCCCGGCCCCATCAGGTGCAACAAACCCAGCGGCGCCATGTAGTTCACCGCAGCTTCGCGCGAGCCCATCATCATCTCGACCACGGGTTTGACGAACGCTTCGTTGCTGCTGAAGGTCATCCGCACCCATTCCTCGGCGATCGCGCGCGAGGATAGCGTGGGATTCCATGCAAGCCGTCCGAACACGTACCAGTTGGCCTGATTGAAATCCGAGCCGCACCAGTTGCGGTCGGTGCCAATGTTCGCGTCGCCAGCCATGCCGGTGAGCGTGTGGCCGTCCAGCGAGCCATCGATCACCCTGGCCACGGTGGAACCTCTGCCACGCGCCATCGTATCGGCGGACAGCACTTCTTCGAACAGTGGTCCGAGATAGACCAGGTGCGTGGCGAACCCCAGATATTCCTTGGTGATCTCTAACTCCATCATCAGCGGCGTCTTCGGCATCGCGCCGAACAGCGGATGGAAGGGCTCGCGCGGCTGGAAATCGACCGGGCCGTTCTTCACCTGCACCAGCACGTTCGCATGGAAGCGTCCATCCAGCGGCTTGAATTCGTCGTACGCCTGCTTGGCTCGGTCTTCCGGATTGTTCTGCGAGTAGACGAACGCCCGCCACATCACCACACCGCCATGAGGAGCAAGCGCATCGGCAAGCATGTTGGCGCCATCGGCGTGCGTTCGATGATAATCCTCAGGACCCGGCTGGCCTTCCGAATTGGCCTTGACCAGGAAGCCGCCAAAGTCGGGAACTTGCTTGTAGATCTCGTCTACCTTGGTGCGCCACCACGCGCGCACCTGCGGATCGAGCGGATCGGCTGTTTTCAAACCACCGATTTCGATCGGCGCGCTGAAGCGGATGCTGAGATAGACGCGAATGCCGTAGGGGCGGAATACCTCGGCCAGCGCAGCCACTTTTTCCAGATACATCGGCGTGAGGATCGTCGCACCCGCATTGACGTTGTTGAGCACCGTGCCGTTGATGCCGATCGAGGCATTGGCGCGTGCGTAATCGGTGTAACGCGGTGCGCGCCAGTCCGGCAGCTTCCACCAATCCCAGATCGACGCGCCCGCATAGCCGCGCTCGACCTGGCCGTTGAGGTAATCCCAGTGATCGAGCATGCGCAGTTTCAGGCGCGGTGTTTCT
>NZ_JBQCHP010000183.1:0-65108 GCF_051954575.1 Dyella sp.
TCGGGCACCAATGCGCTGGCCGATCTTACCGCCGGTCAACAGATTCAGTTCGGCCCCGCTGGTGTAGGCCTTGTGCATCCGGTGCAACTGCCGCAAGCCACCGCCTGGCTGCCCACCGAGATCCGCTTCCAGCGCGAAACCATCGGCGACGTGGCGCGGCGCTTCAATGCTTACACCAGCAAGCCGCTGGTGATCGATGACGAAGCGATCGCCGGCAAGCGCATCAGCGGCATTTTCCATGCGAACAATCCGCAGGCGTTCGTGGCTTATCTGTCGACTTTGCCGAAGGTGCGGGTGATCGAAGGGGCCGATCGCATTCGTGTGGTGGCCTCACGGTAGGTTGGGGTGCAAAACCCAACAAGGGTCGCAATTGTGTGGACGGCGATGTTGGGGTTTGCACCCCAACCTACAAATCCCGGCAAGCTGTAAGAAAAAATTCATCCAACCGGCGGTACCCGATTCCGCGCTGGCGGACTCTTGAATGGTAAGGGCATGCGACAACGCTTGCCGCCGTTACCTATCCAAGGCTGCTTCCCCACATGCGTAATCGTCTGGCACTTCATATCGCTCTGATACTCAGCACGAGTATTCCTTTTGCGGCGTTCGCACAAACCGATGCCGCGCACACCACCGCTATCGCGCCGATGCCGCTGGCCAAGGCGTTGGAAAATTTCTCGCACGAGGCCGGCCTGCAGATTGTCTACGGCTCGGAAATCGCCGACAGCGTCCGCAGCCCGGGCGCCGAGGCTGGCATTGCGCCGGAACAGCAACTGCGCCAGCTATTGGCGGGCACGGGCTTGGGCTATCGCTTCGTAACGCCGAACACGGTGACGATCGTGCCGGGAAACGTGGCAACCAATGCGGGCAATCCGGCCTCCGCTGCGGTAGCGACGGCCGGTAGTTCAGATCCTCAAACGGTGAATGGAGGCGCGGTACAAAGCGGGCGCGACAAGAGCGCAAAGGACCTTGCGCAAGTGGTGGTCACCGCGCGTTCCGGCGTGGATGTGCGCACCCGCGCGCAAACCAGCTACTCGATCACCACCATCGACGAAGACCGCCTGCGCATGCAGGCGCCGACCAGCGTTGCCGAAGCGGTGAAATCGGTGCCGGGCTTCTGGGTGGAAGCCTCCGGCGGCGAAGCGAGCGCCAATATCCGCGTGCGCGGCATTCCGGTCGATGGCTTCGGTTCAGTGAATCTGCTCGAAGACGGCGTGCCGGTGCAGCACGATCCAGCGTTGGGGTATCTCAATGCGGACCAGGCCTTTCGCCTGGATGAAACCATCGATCGCGTCGAAGTGGTGCGCGGTGGTCCTTCGTCGATCTTCTATTCGAACGCACCGGCCGGCGCGATCAACTTCATCCCGCGCCAGGTCGATGACATGGCCGAAGGCCTGGTCAAGTACACCGCCGGCAACTATGGTCTCGGACGCCTGGATTTCTGGTACGGCACGCCGATCGGCGATGGTTGGAAGCTCAGCACCGGCGGCTTTTTCCGTATCGACCACAACGTTCGCAATCCGGGCTTCAATGGCGACAACGGCGGCCAGCTGCGCGCCACGCTGTCCAAGCAGTTCGAGAACGGCAATTTCAGTCTCGACGTGAAGCGCCTGGATGACCGGGTCTATCTGGACCTGGGCATTCCCATGTATCGCAACGCCGGCGGCGACCTGGCAGCCATTCCCGGCTTCAACGGCAATTACGGCACCGTGGCCGGCCAGGACACGGAGCACATGCAACTGCAACAGGGCAATGGCAGCTACTACAACTTTGACAACACCGTCGGTACCGACGTGAAGCGCACCCAGCTCACGCTGAAGTTCGACTACAAGCTGTGGGACGACTGGAAGATCGCCGAAGACTTGCGCTACAGCAGCACCAATACGCAGCGCAACGGCGTGTTTCCCAATGCGATCGAGACGTCGGCCGCGTTGTACGCCTCCGCGCAGGCGCGCCTGAAGCAGTACTACCCGGGCGCCGCCGGCATGCAACTGCAGTACGCGGACTCCGGTGCGGTATTCAACAACGCCAACCAGAACGGCAACGGCCTGGTGATCCTCGGTGGCCTGCGTGGCGTCACCATGCCGGTGAACGAGATCACCAGCAACACGCGCCTGCTGCGCAAGTTCGAATTCGGCGACCAGACGCACGACGTCACGCTGGGCTACTACCACGCGCACTTCAACCAGAGCTTCGACCGTTTCTCCTCCACCGTGCTGCTGGACGCGCAGGACAACGCCAAGCTGCTCAACCTGGTGGCGGTGAACGCGGCCGGCGCGCCGCTGGGCCCTTTGACCGACGATGGCATCTACAACAACGGTTACGAATGGGCGCACGCCCATGGCGTCTCCGATACCGATGCGTTTTATGCCTCGGACGAATGGCAGATCAACGACAAGCTGCGCATCGACGGCGGCGTACGCTGGGAGCGCGTGGAAACCAGCGGCTGGACCGAATTGTCCAGCTCGAAGAACCTGGGCACGCCGTGGAGCTCGTCCATCCTCACCGGCAACGGCCAATACGCCACGTATGACCACAGCTTCCACAAGCTGGGCTGGACGCTGGGCGCGAACTACCAGTTCAGCGATCACCAGGGCGTATTCGCGCGCTACACCTCCGCCTTCCGCCTGCCGAACCTGAGTTCGTACATCACCTCGCCGACCGCCACGCCGATCACGCAGACGATGATCCTGCCCGAGGTGGGCTACAAGTTCGCCAACCGCTACGTCGAAAGCTACGCGACGTTCTTCTATACCCGCTACAACAACGTCGGCTTCAGCAACTACGTGTTCAATCCGAACACCGGCGTATCGACGCCGCAGCAAGGCTATGCGAACACCGAAACCTACGGCCTGGAGCTGGAAGGCACGATCTATCCGACGAACTGGTTCGACTTGCAATACAGCGCCACGCTGCAGGATCCGCGCTACAAGGGCCTGCGCTATACCATCGTCCAGGCCGGTGCGCCGGTATTGCTCGACTACAACGACAACTACTTGGTACGCGTACCGCGCAAGAGCTTCCGCATCGTGCCAGGCGTAAACCTGCTCGACAACAAGCTGCGTTTGCAGCTCACCTACGAATACGAAGGCAAGCGCTACTCCGATACCGCCAACTCGGTGGTGCTGCCGCAGTACAACGTGATCGGCTTCAGCGCGCGCTACCAGGCCACGCCGGCGCTGTCGTTCTTCTTCTATGCCGACAACCTCAACAATTCGCTGGGTTTGACCGAGGGCAATCCGCGTGCGGGCGAATTGAAGAGCGCCGACGCAGGGGCGACGGTGTTTATTGCACGGCCGTTGCTGGGCAGGGCGTTCAGGGCGTCGGTGATGTATCGGTTTTGAGTGGGTGATGCATTGGCTGGCCGGCATGCTTGATCTGGCCTCTTCGTCATTCCGGCGAACGCCGGAATCCAGTCAAGCATGCTGTGCGCAGCACTCAACATAAGGAACGTAACGAGTGCTGCGCACGACGTGCTTAACTGGATCCCAGCTTTCGCCGGGATGACGGTGAGGTAGTGAGGGGCAATTTGGCCAGTGCGTAACCGAGAGCGAATCCAACCAAAGCCATGAAAGCACCATTCTCCTTACGCACCCTTCTGATGCAGGCGTTGATAGCCCTGTCCGCGTGCGTTGGTTTCAGCGCGTATGCAGCCGATAACAATCCTGACCTCATCCTCAAAGGCCAGATCCACCCCGCCGACAACCACACCTACCACCCCGTCACCTTCCAGGTTCCGCCCAACGTCACTCGCATCACCGTCCAGTTCGACTACACCGGCCGCGACCAGCGCACCACCATCGACCTCGGCCTGCTCGGCCCGGATGGTTTCCGCGGGCAGGATGGATTCCGCGGCTGGAGCGGCGGCAGCAAGAAGCTTTTCACCGTCAGCGCAACGGATGCCACGCCCTCGTTCCTGCCCGGCGCGATTCGTCCGGGACGCTGGACGCTGTTGCTCGGCATTCCCAACATCCGCCGGAATGCGACTGCCGATTACACGGCGAAAATCTGGTTCAACCATGCGGGCGATCCGGCGTGGTTGCCGGCGGTATTGAATCCGCCGTTGCGCAAGGAAGCAGGTTGGTATCGCGGCGACCTGCACATGCACGGCGCGCACAGCGACGGCAGCTGCACCAGCCAGAGCGGCAGCCAGCGGGTGCCGTGCCCGCTGTTTCTCACTATCGAGGCGGCCATACAGCGCGGACTCGACTTCATTGCGCTGAGCGATCACAACTCGGTATCGCAGGCGAACGACATGCGCGAGCTGCAGCCGTATTTTGATCGCCTGCTACTGATCCCGGCGCGCGAGCTCACCACCTTCTACGGCCATGCGAACTTGTTCGGTACCAACGAGCCAATCGATTTTCGCGTGGGCAGCACCGGCGTGCCGGACTGGAACGCGCTGCTGGCCGAAGCCGCCAAAGTGCATGGATTGGTTTCGATCAACCACCCGGTCCGCCCCGACGACGAAACCTGCATGGGCTGCGGCTGGGCGCCGCAAAAACCGGTCGACATGCACCGCGTGCAGGCGATCGAGGCCGTCAACGGCATGGACGCGATGCTGCCCGATACCGGCATCCCGTTCTGGCAGCACTGGCTCGATCAGGGCTACCGCCTGACCGGCATTGGCGGCAGCGATAACCACGATGCCAAGCAGGCGCTCACCACACCCGGTGGCGGCCTGGTCGGCATGCCCACCACGGTGGTGCACGCCAGCGAGCTGTCCATGCCGGCGATCCTGGCCGGTATCCGTGCCGGGCATGTGTTCATCGACGTACAAGGTACGCGCGACCGCATGCTCGACCTCACCGCGCAGGCAGGGCGGCAGTCGGCGGAAATGGGCGATGCGCTGAGCGTGCCGGCTGGTGCAAGCGTGCATTTCACGGTCAAGGTGTCGGCGCCCGAAGGCGCCAAAGTGGAAATGCTGATTGACGGCAAACCCTGGCAACCGCGCACCGACCTGACTGTCCACGGCAGCCTGGCACAATCGTTGGAGTGGATCGGTGACGGACGGCGGCACTGGGTGCGCGCGAATGTGCGCGGCGCAGCCGGGGAGCTGCTGCTGGTGGGCAATCCGATTTATATCGATTCAGGCGGCCAAACCGCGCCGTAAGGCTGCCGTAGGCAGGGATGAAATCCCAGCTTCGTACCGCGTCCATGCCGGGATTTCACCCCAGCCTAGGTCGTGCATTTGCCATGCGATGCGGTTGGCAGAACTCTTGCATTCCCTCTTTCAAGTGGACCCGCGCAGCACCGTGCGGGACGGGGGAACCTATGTTCGATAGGCGTGCCACAGACCGGTTGTGGTCGGTTTTAGCCGCCTTCGTGCTCGCGGGCGGTCTTTCCTACTATGCGCTTGCACTGGCCAGGGCCAACCACGCGCCCGTCGCGCTGTGGCTGGCCAACGGCGCGCTGATCGGCTGGCTGGTGCAAAAACCGCTGACGCGCACGTGGCCGCTGCTGGTGGCAGCGTTCCTGGGTTATGTCGCGGCCAAGCTGTCGCTGGGCGATGCGCTGCTGCAATCCGTGCTGATCGGTCCGTGCCAGGCGCTGGAAACGGTGATCGTCAGCGAATCCATCCGCCGCCGCTTTCCGCAGCTCGGCGCACAAACGCGCTTCATGGACCTGGCGCGCGTCGGCATCGTCAGTGCCTTGGTCGGCAGCGTGCTGTGCAGCCTGGGCAAGATGAGCATCCTGGAGCTATGGACGCAGCCGAACCCGTGGGTGAGTTTCAATACCCTGTTCCGCGCGCATTTCGTCGGTATGGCGATCGGTGGCAGTGCGTCGCTGGTCGCGGCCGTTCCAGCGTTGCGGCACTTCGAGCGCAGGCGCATCTGGATCGTGGCGCGCGATCTGGTACTCATGACGGCGGTCACCCTGGGCGTGTTCGTGGAATCGCGCGTGCCGATGGCGTTCCTGATCTACCCCCCGCTGCTGTTCTTGGTGTTCCGCTATCGCTTTGTCGGTATGGTGGCCGGCATGCTGATCCTGGCGCTGGTCATCAGCCTCGCCACTACCTTGAATATCGGCCCGTTCAATCTGGTGGCCGGCGTCACGCCCGCGTTCCGCGTGGTGATGGCGCAGGTGTTCATCGGTGTGTCCTGCTTCGTAGCGCTGCCCATTGCGCTGGCGCTGGCGGACCAGGAGCGCTTGCGCAACGGCATGCACGACAGCGAACTGCGCTATCGCATGCTGGCCGAACACAGCGGCGACCTGGTGATGCGCATTCGTCCCAACGGCGACCGCGTGTATGTGTCGCCCTCGGTGAAGGAATTGCTGGGCTGGGACGTGGAGGAATTCCTGCAACCGCGGCCCGACCTGATCCATCCCGACGATCGCGAACGCATCTGCGCCGAGGTGGCGAAACTGCGCGCCCAGGGCGGCACGCTTACCGCTACCTATCGGTTGCAGCATAAAGATGGCCGTTACCTGTGGATCGAAGCCTTTGCGCGCCTGGTACCGAGCCCGGACGGCCATGGCGCGATGGACATCATCTACACCGGCCGCAACGTCACCGAGCGCATGCGCATCGAGCAGGCCTTGCTGGAAAGCCGTGCCCAGTTGCGCACCATCACCGACAACATGCCGGCGATCATCGCGCGCATCGACACCACCTGGCATTACACCTACGTCAATCGCTTCGTCGAACAGATTTCCGGCCAGACACCCGTGCAGATCGTCGGCAAGACTGTGCGCCAGGTACACGGCGACGCCGTCTACGATCGTCTGAAGCATTACCTGGAACGCGCCTGTGCGGGCGAGCCCATGTTGTTCGAATACGAAGCCAAGCACGACGACAAGCTGCTGCACTTCCAGACCCACTACGTGCCCGACCGTGACGCACAAGGCATCGTGCGCGGCGTCTACGAGCTCACCACCGAGATCACCCACATCAAGAACGTGGAGCGCGAACTGATGCGCCTGGCGCACCAGGACTCGCTGACCGGACTGGCCAACCGGCGCTATTTCAGCGAACGGGTGTCGGGCTTGCTCGAACAGGCGCAGCAACACAACGTGCCGGTGCTGCTGGCGCTGGTGGATATCGACAATTTCAAAACCATCAACGACACCTACGGCCACGCCACCGGCGACATCGTGCTGGCCGAAGTCGGGCGTTGCTTGCAGAAGCTGGTGCGCGAAGGCGAACTGGTCGCGCGCATAGGCGGCGACGAATTCGTCGTGCTCAGCTGCGACATCGGCAACGCCGACCATGCCCAGGCGTTTACGCAGTCCTTGTGGGAACGCCTGCACATGACGGTCGATGCGGGCATCGGGCAGGTGGCGGTGAAAATGAGCATCGGTGCGGTTGTGTGCAAGAACGAGCTGTCCGGCGACAACCTGATGAAGCTGGCCGACGAGGCGCTGTACCAGGCCAAGGAAGCGGGCCGCGACACCTTCCGCCTGCTGAGCCGCGGCTTCGATGGCAACGGCGACGGCAATGGCAAGTCCAAGGGAAAAGGTCCTCAGCACGGTGACGGCCACGACGAGCCAGTGCCGTTGCGCAAGGCGCAATAGCCGCCGCCGTGAGCCGGATATGCAGAACGCGTGCACGCGCCGTGATGCTGCGCGCGGTGCCGGCAAACGGACTGAACATGCAGGGCGTGCTCAGCAATATCGCGGCGTTCTTCACCTGATTTGCACCGCCTCGTGCCGAAGCGATGCGCATGATGGCCCCACTACTGAAGGCAGGAGGATGTCATGGACAAGAATCGGGTCGAAGGCACCAAGCACGAAATCAAAGGTGGTATCAAAGAAGCCGCCGGCAAAGTAACCGGCAATCCCGCGCGCGAAGCATCCGGCAATCTCGAAAAGAACGCCGGAAAAATCCAGAAAGAAGTAGGCAAGGCCAACGACGAAGCGCGCAAACAACATCGGTGATATGTAGCTGGGCTGCAGGATTCAATGGAGCGACGATACGAAGCCGTGGAGGCTTCGCAAGGGAGTGAGCCAGAAGAGGGTGCATGTGGCACCCTCTTTGTTTGTGTGTTCCGGCGAACTGCTTGAGCCTCTTTCCCGAAGCGTCACGTCTCAACTGTACGAATGATGGCTCCCCCCCCTGCTTGCAGGGGAGGGGGCGCATTCCGGCACGTTTGGATTCGACGCTAATCAGGTTTCTGCTACACACACTCGAACAACGCCATAAACCCAAAATCCATATGCAACTGCGAATGGCAATGAAATAGCGAAAGCCCGCGCTGATCGGCGGTGAAGTCGACCTCCATCGTCTGGTAGCCGCCCAGCATCGCCACGTCCTTGCGGATGCCGCCGGTAGATTGTCCAGCTACGCGCGTGATCTCGAACGTGTGCCGGTGCAGATGGATCGGGTGGATGTCATCGCTGGCGTTGTGCATGCGCAGGCGATAACGCTGGCCGTAGCGAAGCTGCAGCATGGGCTTGCGGCTGTGCATGTCGAAGGCGACGTCGTTGATCGTCCAGCGGTTGAAGCCGTGCTCGGCGGCGTTCTGCTTGGCGAAGCTGAGATCGATGATCTGGTCCGGCGTCGCCGCTTTGCTGTCCGGCTGCCCAAAAAGCCGGTAATCCCAGCTCGAAGCCTTCGGCGCGCTCCATTGCGGCCTGCCGCTGTGGCCTGCGTATTCCACCACCACGCCCATGCCATGCTGGCGATCGCCGTCATCGAGATCGCCAAGTATCCACACGCCCGGATGCGTCATCTCGACGATCGCGCTGACGCGTTCGGCAGTGCCGATCCACAGCACCGGAACCTCCGCCGGATGCGCCACCGCGTTGCCGTCCAGCGCCACCACCTTGAACCGATGGCCCGGCAAAGCCAGGCTGCGTATCTCGGTAGCGCTGGCGTTGAGCACATGGAACAGCACGCGCTCGCCGGGCTTCACGCGTATCGGTTCGCCATGGCCGAGCATGCGGCCGTTGATGGCGAATGCCTGGTAGCCCACTTCATAGCCATGCCGATGGCCTTGCGCGAGCGACGCCTTCATGGCGGACTCGCCGCGTTCTTCCAATGCATGTTCGCGTTCGGCCGGCCGCAAAAAATCCATCGCCATGTCACCGCCCTGGCTGAAGAACGGATCGAATTCCTTCAACACCAGGAACACCTCGCGATCGTAATCACCCGGCTCATGCCGGGGTTCGATATAAACCGGCCCCGCCTGCGCGCCGTATTGCCCGCGCGTAAGATCATCGCCCGCTACCGCATGCGTGTGATAGAAGCGAAAGCCCGCCGGCCCCGGCACGAACGACAGCCGGCGCATGCCGTGTGCGGGAATGAATGGCGTGCCTTCTTCTGCCGCGCCGTCGACGTCCACCGGCACGGTCTGGCCGTGCCAATGCAGTTGCTCCGGCAGGTCCGTATCGTTGTAGACATCGACGACGACGCGCTGCCCTTCGCGCAGCCGAATCAGCGGACCGGGAAACTGGCCGTTGTAGGTGGTCGTGCGGATGATGCGATCCGGCGCCAGCTCGACCAGGCTGTGCGCGATGCGCAGGCTGTAGTCGGCCTTGCCTGCCGGTGGCTCAGCCGTCTGGGCCGCGCGCAACCATGCCGGCGTCTGGCTTGCCGCGGCCATCCATGCGCCCAGTTGCAGGAATTGGCGGCGGCCGATCGGCATGGCGTATCTCCTGTTTCATTCGCGCCGGCGCAGGCGCAGATAGGTGAAGGCCTGGATCGAACCCCATGGCGTCACGTGCATGTCGCGCGCGGTCGCCATGCGCTCGAATTCGCTGCCAAATAGCGCATTCAACGTGTTCGCATCGTAACGCGTCACCTTGAGGCCGCTGCATTGCGTGGGGCCGTCGGTGGCGAAGGTGGCCACGATCACCGTGCCGCCGGGCGCGACGCTGCGGCGCAGCGCTGTCAGGTAGGCCGACCTGGCCGCCTCGTCGGTCAGGAAATGAAACACCGCGCGGTCGTGCCATAACGCGTAGGGTTGCGGCGGCACGAAGCGCGTCACGTCCTGCACCAGCCAATGCACGCGCCGTGCCCTGGCCGCACCGAGCCGCGCCTTGGCCTGCGCAAGCGCCTGCGCGGAAATATCCAGCACGCTCAGGTTCGTGTAGCCCAGGTCCAGCAGATGGTCCACGAGCGTGGACGCGCCGCCGCCGACGTCGATCACCGGCGCATCGGGCGACAATCCGCTATCGGCGATGAAGGCCAGCGAGGTGTTGGGGCGTGCCTGGAACCAGCTCACCGCATCGGCGGTTTTGGTTTCGTAGACTTGTTCCCAGTGGCGGCGGGGGTCGACCATGGCTCATGCGCTCCGATGGTGTCGCCGGCCATTATCCTCCGCAGCAGGCAGCTGGACGAGCGCTCAAATCGGTATTTCGAATATCGCCTTCACCGTCCACTTGTCGCTGGCGTCGCTCAAGCCGCGACCGATGCCGAAGTTGAACGGAACGAGCCCGCGCGTCACATCGATGGCGGCGAACAGCTGCTGGTTTTGCCTGCGGGATGGATCGAACTGGCCGATACGGCCGAAATCGTTGTAGTACTCCACGCCCACGGCGGTGCCGGCCCACACGGTCCTCGCTACCTTCAGCGCGGGCGCAAAATTGGAACTGCTGCTGCCGTAGCGCGGCCGGAATGCGGCATCCACCACCGGGTTGAACGCGATCAGCCACAGCGGGCTGCGATAGCCGATGATCGGCCGCAGCTCGATCGCCGGGCGCCCTTGCTCCAGGCGCCCGTTTACCGCCGATAGTTCCACGTTCAAGCCCAGGAACGGGCCGGCGCCGCCTTCCGCCGGCTTCAGCGGTATCCACTTCAGGCGTACGCGCGGCCCGGCGAAATAGTTGGTGCCCGCCGCATCGTGCAGAAAGGGCAGGTAAAGCCCTGCTTCCAGGGTGTCGGTGATGCCGTAGGACCATTCCATCGTGGTGCGAAAACCGCGATCCGGCGGAATTTCGCCGGGATACGCGGGTGTCGAGCGACCCTGGAGCGTGCTGTTCACATGCAGTTCCAGCCCCCACTGGCCGCGGTGATTGATGCTGTCGTCGTACACCTGGATTTCGTCGGTGAGATCGGCGTGGGCAAGCGGCGCCGCCAGCGATGCGGCCACGGACAGGGCGAACAGCAGTAGACGGCGAGGTGGCATGGGGGAAGCCGAAGCGGGATATAGGCATGAGCATCGCACTGGTCGCTGAGTATTCGCTTACGCGTCCAGCCCGCACGCTTCACTCGCGCCAGCTATGCGTCACATAGCGCAAATTTCATCTCGCACTAAGTCAAACCAAAGGCTGCGGGCTTAGTGTCGCCAGTACCTGCAAGATAAGGGCCTGCATACGCGGAAGCGGCGTGATGCGCGCGTTACGTTCCATGGTCTTAGTGCTGCTGGCATGCCTGGTTCCCGGGTATGCGCGGGCAGGCGGCGGCTTTCTCGGCATTGACCACCGCGTGGCCTACAGCAATACGGGCGTGTGGAACCGCAGCATCCAGAGCGGCCTCCTGTACGGCACCGTCGCCGGCGTCGGCCTGGGTGCACTGGCGTTCGGTGATCAGGACAGCTTCGGCAATACGCTGTGGCGTTCGGTGGATGCGATGGTCTTCACCGGCGTCACCACGCAGGCGATGAAGTACACCTTCCAGCGCGAACGACCCTCGCAGACCTCCGATCCCAACCGGTTCTTCCAGGGCACGCACGCGCAAAGTTTTCCCAGCGGTGAAGTGGCGGCGATTTCCGCCGCGGTGACGCCGTTCATGGCGCGCTACGGTGACGATCATCCGGCGGTGTACGCGCTGGCCCTGCTGCCCGCGTATGACGCCGTGGCGCGGGTGAAAACGCGCGGCCATTGGCAAAGCGACGTGCTGGTCGGCGCGGCGGTGGGCGTGGGCTTCGGCATTTATGCGGCGCGGCGGCAATCGCCATTGATCATCAGCTGGTTGCCGGGTGGATTTCAGGTGGGTTTTATCCACCATTTCAAATAGTGCGGAATGCTGCCTGTAGATGTCTCGCAAAAATACGTTGGGTTACGCTGCGCTAACCCAACCTACGAAAACCGCACGAGCACGCGCGCCAGCAAGTTTCCTTCGTGCAGCACTAGCTCCATCCGCAACGATTGCGCGCGCGCCGCCGAAGCCGCCAACGACAATCCAAGCCCCGTATGCACGCCGGCTTCCTTGCCCTTGCGCCAGAAGCGCTGCTGCATGCGTGCGATGTCTTCCGCGGTGAGGTCCGGCGCGGCATTGCTGACGGACCAGCCGTTCGCCGTGCATTGCAGCTGGATCGTGCTGCCGGCCGGCGCGTAGGCGATGGCGTTGCCCAGCAGATTGCCGAGCACCACGTCCAGCAGCGTGGGATCGGCCATCCAGGTGACCTGCGCATCGATCTGCGCCGCCAGCTTCAAGCTGCGCTCCTGCAGGCGAAGCCGATGCCGCCCGATCAGCGTTTTCGTCAGCGCGCTTACGTCCACGCGTTGCAAGGCCAATCGCTCGATGCCCGCTTCGACACGCGTGAGCAATAGCAGCGCGGTCACCATGCGTTCCATGTTCTGGCCGATCTCGCCGATATCGGCAAGCAGTTCGTTGACGTCGCGGCCGCTGGGATAGCGCATCTCCACTTCGATCGCGGTGCGCAGTTCGGACAGCGGCGTGCGCAGTTCGTGCGCCGCGCTGCTGGCGAACTGGCGTTCGCGCAGCAGGCCTTCCTCCATGCGCGAGAGCACTTCGTTGAAGTGCGTGATCAGCGGAACGAGCTCGCGGATGCGAGTGTCGGCCAGCCGCATGCTCGGCGTATCCGGACCAATCGTCTCCATCGCCCTGGCCAGGCCGGACAGCGGATGCAGGCTGCGCGTCACCAGCAGCGGCGTCAGCACGGCCACCGCCAGGAAGCCCAGCACGACCGCGCCGAACTCGATGCGGTCCATGGATTGCTGGAAATCCACCACTTCGCTGCGATCGACCGCCAGGCCGAGCACGCATTCCGGTGCGCCGAGCGCGCTGGCGACGTCGGCATTGGTGTCGCCAACGCCATGTGGCGCATTGGCGTTCGCCGAAAAGCGCAACGCAATGGCACGCAGCGCCGTGCCCTGGCGATCGGCCATGTCCACAAAGGCCATGGATTGGGCCGGTTGCAGCGCCGGCCACGCCAGCAGTGCAGCCTGGCTCGAAGACACCACGCGCCGGCCGCCGCAGTCGATCTGGAAATAAACCGTACCGTCGTCGGCCAGGAATGAAGGGATCCAATAGGAGGGCAGCGCCTGGGTCGAGGCCTGCGTCTGCGAGTTGTAGATGTCCGCCAGCGCCTGCGCACGTTCCAGCAGGTTGGTATCGGCACGCTGCGCGACTTCATTATCGACGCGGATGTCGATCGCCAGCGTGGCGGTACCCAGCACCAGCACGATCGCTGCGATCACCAGCAAGGTGGTGCGAAAGCGCAGCGAGGTGGCGCGTCCAAACATGGAGTCACTGTTTCGCAATCAGATAGCCGAAGCCGCGGCGTGTCTGCACCAGCTCGCCGATGCCGGCGTGTTCGAGCTTGCGCCGCAGGCCGAACACGAGCACTTCCACACTGCGGTCGGACGCATTGGATTCGCAACCGGCCAGCCGTTCGAGAATCTCGCCGCGCGAAAAGGCGCGACCGCGATGCCGCAACAACAGCTCCAGCAGGGAAAATTCGCGTGGCGTAAGCAGCAAGGGCTCGCCATGCACGTGCACGGAGCGCGTGACGGGATCAAGGCTCAATTCGCCGATCGTCAGCTGCGGCGTCTGCGCATCCTTGGAGCGTCGCGCGAGGGCGTGCAGCCGTGCGACCAGTTCGTCGAACGAAAACGGCTTGACCAGATAGTCGTCGGCGCCACGGTTGAGCGCATCGATGCGGTCGGCGGTCTGGTCGCGCGCCGACAGCACCAGCACGCGCGGACGCGACGTGCGGCCCTGGATATGCCGCAGTACGGACAGGCCGTCCATGCCGGGCAGTCCCAGGTCGAGCACCACCAGCTCGTACTCATAGGTGTCCAGGTGCTGGCAGGCGATGATGCCGTTGGCGGCGGTATCCACGGCGAAACCCGACGCGCCGAGGCCACGCCCGAGCGATTCGCGCAAACGCAGGGAATCTTCAACGATCAGAACGTTCAGGTCGGCCTCTCCGGTCGGGAATATGAGCTATGGACGCGCCGTGCGAGCGCGTTGCGACAGCGTGCAGCGAGCCGGCTTTCACCAGCCTGACAGATTCCTTGAACGAATGACGAAAACCTAACACGCCGGTAAGTGTGGGGTAAGGTCATCCGCACACACTCCCTGATGCGTGCCCGCCAAGGACGTGCCGTTGCGTGATGAATCCATTACGCCGAAACACGCATTCAACGCAGCCAGCCTGCCAGGTGTCCTTTGAGCGCATTGTCCGATTTCTCCAGCAATGGCATTCCACGCCAGGGCATCCATCGCATCCTGGTATGCCGGCCCAATCACCGGCTCGGCAACATGCTGTTGATGACGCCGCTGATCGCGGAGCTGGAACGGTTGTACAAGGGCGCGGAGATCGACATCGTCGCCGAAGGTCCGCTCGCCGGCGATGTGTTCGCCACGTTCTTCAGCGTGCGCAACGTGTACTGCCTGCCGCGCCGCGGTTTCAAACATCCGGGGAGCTTTCTTGCGCTGGTCGCGCGGATTCGCAAGAACCGCTACGACCTGGTGATCGATCCCTGCGTGGGTTCGGGTTTCAGCCGCACGCTGGCGCGTATTTTCCGCGGGTGCTACAAGCTCGGTTTCGGCGATGCGGAAAAACCATCGCGCGGTCTCACCCATGTGGTGCCCGCCACGCAGGCGCCACGGCACATGGCGCAGCGACCGGTGGCGCTGGTGCGCGAATGTGATGTGTCTGCGCCTGACAAAGGCGCGGGGTTTCCGCCCATGGACATCCGCCTTACCGAGGAGGAGCGCGCCAGCGGCAAGGCGGTGATCCGCGAGTTGCTCAAGGACACGCCCTCGACACGTACCGGCCTCACCATCGGCATTTTCGCCGACGCCACCGGCAACAAGTGCTATGCCACCGCATGGTGGAACGACTTCCTGACCACGCTGCAGGTGCTTTCGCCGCATTGCCGCTTCGTGGAGATCGTGCCCATGCACGGCCGCTCCATGCTCGGTGCGCGCTGGCCGAGCTATTACTCCAGCCATATCCGCCGCATGGCCGCGGTGATGTCGGCGGTGGACCTGGTGATCAGCGCCGACTGCGGCGTGATGCATCTGGCCGCCGCTTCGCAGGTACCGACGCTTGGCATGTTTTGCGTGACCGACGAGCAGGTCTACGGGCCGTATGGCACGCGCAGCGGTTCGTTGTTGACCCGCGAGCTTTCCGCCGAGGATGCCGCCCGCAGCGCGGTGAAGGCATTCCCCGATCTGTTCGACACGCCGCCGAAGGAACCTGCCGTCGTCAGAATGGTGCGGCAGCCTTGAGTTTCGGTTGGGATAAGGCGCAGCCGCATCCCAGCATCGCCATCTACATCACTGCGCTGGGGTTCGCCCCGGACCAAGTCCGGGGCTCAGCCCAACCTACGGGGAGCTTCATAGGGGCCTGGCAAAGTACAATTGCCGGCTGAGCTTGCGCCGCCTGGGCGCGGCGCCCTGCCCGGAATTTCCCCATGCCGAACGACCGCATCACGCAGCACCACTTGCGGCCCGATACCACGCACGCCACGCGCTGGTCGTTGCTGTTCGTGATCGCCTTCGGGCTGCTGCTGGGCTTTGCGTTCCAGGGCACGCGCGGCTTGTGGAGCCCGGACGAAGGGCGCTACACGGTGGCGGCGCTGCAGATGCTCGATACCGGCAACTACCTGGCTCCTGCCTACAGCCCGGACGAAGTCAATTTCTCCAAGCCGCCGACCACCTACTGGGTGATCGCCGCCTCGATGAAGGTGTTCGGCCGCAATACCTGGGCGGTGCGCATTCCCTATGCGCTGGCGTTCCTGCTGACGCTGCTGGTGCTGCATGCGATGGGGCGCCGGCTGATGCCGGAAAAACCCTGGCTGCCCAGCGTGGTGTACGGCTGCGCGGCGGCGCCGTTCCTGGCCGGCAATATCGTCAGTACCGATGCGTTTCTCACCTTGTGCGAAGCGCTGGCCATGCTGGGCTTTCTGTGCGCGGCGTTCGACGAGAACGAGCGCGGGCGCAAGCGCTACGTGATGCTGATGTGGCTGGGCTGGGGCCTGGCGTTCCTTACCAAGGGGCCGCCGGGGCTGATGCCGTTGCTGGCGGTGATTCCGTTCATCGTGCGCCGCGACGGCTGGCGTGGCCTGGGCCGTTTCTTCCCGTTGGGCGGCATCGTGCTGTTCCTGCTGGTGGGCTTGTCCTGGTACCTGGTGGTGGTGCTGCGTTACGCCGGCCTGCTGGACTACTTCCTGCACCAGGAGGTCTACAACCGCGTGTTCACCGCCGCGCACAAGCGCAACGCGGGCTGGTTCGGCTGGATCAAGATCTACCTGCCGGTGCTGGCGATCGGCCTGTTGCCGTGGTGGCCGGCGATGGGGCGGGTGATCCGTCGCTGGGCATCCGCCGAGCGGTGGAGCGCCAAGGGCAGTCCGAACGTGGAGCTGTTCCTGGCGTTGTGGTTCCTGGTGCCGTTCGTGGTGTTCTGCCTGGTGCAGTCGCGCCTACCGCTGTACATGCTGCCGCTGTTCGTGCCGTTGGCGTTGCTGCTGGCACTGGAGTTGCGCGATCGCTTCGACCTGCGCCAGCGCAAGCAGCAGCTGTTGCTGGCCGCGTGGGTAGTGGTGCTGCTGGCGGCCAAGGGCATTGCCGCATACGACTGGCATTCAGTGAACGACAACCGCCAGGCCGCCGCCGAGCTGCGCGCGGCCACGCCGGTCGAGCGCTACCAGGCGATCGTCTTCGTCGAGAACACCGCGGTGGGCTACACCATCGAAGAGGCCACGCCGTGGGGCCTGCGCCTGTACCTGGGCAAGGTGATCTACGGCATCCCCTGGCTGGCGCCGCACGGTGGCGAGGCGCTGTGCCATGCGCTGCATAACGAGGGCAGGGCGCTGGTGGTGATCGATCCGGACCTGGGGCCGAAGGCGATCGAGCCGGCGCTGGCACAGTGTCCCGGCAAGGTGACCGAGCTGGGGACGTGGCGGAAGGATGTGTTGAAGCTGGTTGAGCTTTGAAACAGGCCTTGGGTTAGCGCTCACCCACCGTTTGGCTAAAGCGGCTCCCTCCCCCGCGAAGTAGGGAGGGCTGGGGTGGGTTGCCGCGCAGCTGGAATTCACCGCGAGGTTGTTTACCCCACCCTAACCCTCCCTTACTTCGCAGGGGAGGGGACAGATGGCGGCGACGGGCGATATCGGGCCCCGGCTTCACGTCCCGTCGAGCCCCGTCTTCACCCCTTCCTTTACAATCGGCCAACTGGGCGGCCTGCCCGCCAAATCGATCAGAGCATCCTCCAAATGTGTGGAATTTGCGGAATCTTGAGTCGGGATGCAGGACATCCGCTGCCACACCTGGAACAGAAGGCGCAGGTTATGCTGCAGGCCCTGGCGCATCGCGGGCCGCACGGCGATGCGCATATTTCACGGCCGGGCCTGGCCATGGCCACCAACCGCCTGGCCATCCGCGGCGTGGACCGGCACCAGCCGCCGCTGCTGGAATATGAAGCGGGCGTGGTCGTCGCGTGCAACGGCGAAATCGACAATCATCGCGAACTGCGCCGCTCGTTCGCCGAGGCCGGGCACGACATCACCGCCACCACCGACGTCGCCGTGCTGGCGCCGCTGTATCTGGAGCAAGGCCTGTCGTTCCTGGAGCACGTGCAGGGCGTGTTCGCGCTGGCGCTGTGGGACGGCCGCCACCAGCGGCTGATCCTGGCACGCGATCGCGCCGGCGAGCGGCACCTGTACTACGCGCTGATCGGCCAGACGGTGTATTTCGCCTCCGAACTGGCCGCGCTGGTAAAAGCCTGCCAGCCGGACGTGCAAATCGATCCGGCCGGCCTCGCGCATTACCTGCGCTCGGGCTACTGCCCTGCGCCGACCAGCCCGCTCAGGCACATCCACAAGGTGGCGCCGGGCGAGATGGTCGTGATCGAGCCGGGCAGCGTCCGCCATCAGCGCTATTGGCATTTTCCAGCGGAAAAGGCCACCACCGCGCCATCGACGCAGGCATTCGATCCAATCTTCCGCGAAGCGGTGCGGCGGCAAAGCGACATCGATGTGGATTATGGCGTGCTGCTCAGCGGCGGCATCGATTCGGCGCTGATGACCGCGGTGGCGCGCAGCGTGCGCCCGGAGCAGAAGGTTTCCGCCTATTGCATCCGCTTCGCCGAAGAGTCCTTCGACGAAGGCCAGTACGCGGGGCAACTCGCGCGCGAACTGGGCTGCAATTTCGTCGAAGTGACCGTTTCCGCGCAGGACGTGCCGCGCACTCTGCGCGAACTGATCCGCGCCAACGGCGAACCGCTGGCCGATCCGGCGTGGATTCCCTTGTCGCTGGTGACCAAGCGCGCCGCGCAGGACGTGCGCCTGTTGCTGGCGGGCGAGGGCGCGGATGAATTGTTCGGCGGCTATCCCACCTATCTCGGCGCACGCTGGGCCAGCCATTACGCCAACCTGCCGCCGCCGGTGAAGGCGTTGGCGCAACGCGCGATCGAGTCGCTGCCGACCAGCGACAAGAAGGTCACGCTCTCGTTCCTGCTCAAGCGCTTCATTCGCGGGCAGGAGCTGGACGGCCTGGCGCGGCATCTGTTGTGGACAGCGAGCATTCCGCCGATATGGCAGCAGCGGCTCGGCATCGCGCCGCCCATCGATGACACGCAGCACGATGCAACACGCCTGATCGATACCATCCAGCACTACGATTTCGGCCATTCCCTGCCGGACGCGCTGATGGCCAAGGCCGATCGCGGCGCGATGCTGCACGGCGTGGAAATCCGCGCGCCGTTCCTGGACCAGAGCGTGATCGAATTCGCCGCCACGCTACCGCTGGAAGCGCGCGTGCGCGGGCTTACCACCAAGGTGTTCCTCAAGCAGTACGCGTTGAATTATCTGCCCAAGCAGGTGGTGACGCGGCGCAAACGTGGTTTGTCGGTGCCGCTGGCTTCATGGTTGCGCGGCCCCTTGCGCGACTGGGCGCAGGCGCATCTTTCAAATGGCGTGCTACAGGAAGTGGGCATCGATCTGCGCGAAACGCAGGCGCTGTTCGCCGAGCATCAGTCGCGCGTGAGCGATCATGCGCGCGCAATCTGGACGTTGGTGGTGCTGAGCGAATGGCTGCAGTGGCTGGACAGCGAGCGCGTGGCGGTGTCGGTCGCGCAGCAGGAAGAAATGCTGGCGCAGCAGTCGCTGTAGTCGCCGCGGAAGAGTCGCGTAGGTTGGGGTGCGAACCTTGACGTACCCCCACGTTTTTGCAGGTTGAGTGCAGATGATCCCGCAAGGAAGTTAGCCGCGCGTGATCGTGAACGATTGCCTGCGGCGCTTTCGATCGCCGCAGGCGCTCGAGTCACTTTTCTTTGCTGGCCCAAAGAAAAGTAACCAAAAGAAACGGCCTGAAGAGCTCATGGCGCTATGCAGGTTTCAAGCCTGAAAGCTTGAGGCATTGCGATGAGAGTTGGCCCGCCCGCTTCCATCCGGTCGCGATACCGCGAGGCGTCCTAGCGCTGAGGGCTTAAAGCGAGCCCGCCAAACGTCGAGGTCTGCTTTAAGCCCTCAGTGCCTCGACGCCTCGCGGAATAGCCGGGACGTATAACCTTGGGCGAGCAACTTTCGTATCGATGGAAAGGTTCAGGCTTGTATCCCTCCCATGCTGTGAGCCTTTGAGGCCATTTCTTTGGGTTACTTTTCTTTGGGCCAGCAAAGAAAAGTGACTCGGTCCCTTTAGGGACCGAAAGCGCCGCAGGCAATGGTCCACGTCCGCGCGCGGTTCCGTTTCTCCAGCAAATTGTGGGGATAGATCAGGGTGCGAACCCCAACATTGCCATGCGCACATACACCCTAGGTTGGGGTTTGCACCCCAACCTACGCAG
Source organism: Dyella sp. (assembly GCF_051954575.1). Classification (GTDB taxonomy): domain Bacteria; phylum Pseudomonadota; class Gammaproteobacteria; order Xanthomonadales; family Rhodanobacteraceae; genus Dyella_B. The sequence continues at coordinate 19,920 of NZ_JBQCHP010000183.1, forward strand.
GGGAGCGTGTGCTTACTGCCCCAACAACTCCTGCACGATCAACCCGGTCGCAATCGCCACCAGCACGTACTCGCCATCGTCGCTGCGATACCAGCCATAACCCGGCGGCGGCGGGCGCAGGCGGTAACGGCCGTAATCCTCGACGTAGTACTCGCGTACCCGGTAACGCTCCGGCAGGTATTCGCCGCGGCGGTAATGCTTGTCCCAGCCAAGGTGGCGGCCGTGGTCGTGATGGTCGTCGTCGTGCCAGCCGCGATCGTCGCGGTCGTGCCCGTGGCCGTGACCATGGCCGTGATCATCATCCTGCCAGCCTTGGTCGTGGTCGTGACCACGCCCTTGCGCAACGGCAGCCGTGCTAACCATCACCATGGGCACAGCGGAAAGCAAAGCCAGCGCAAGCAGATGTCGTTTCATAATGGTTTCCCTGTAGGCGCCTGATGGTTGGTGCCGTCGATACGGCCTATTGCCGTGCAGGTGAGACTAACCAAACCACCTGAACGGCATCCGTCCCGAAGCTTGCGGCGAGTGTGCGCTGTTTTGCATCCTTCAGAAAGAAGCCCCGCCATGGGGCGGGGCTTCGTTTGGCCGTCCATGCATGAACCGTCAATCCGGGTCGAACGGCGGCGTCAGGCCGGTGAAGTCGCCGATCTGCTTGGCGTCGTAAGGGCCATTCAGATCGTTGAAGCCATCGCCGGGCATGTTCAGATCACCTTGCTGGAACACGATGTGCCCCGCCTTGTCGACCTCGATCACGCGATCGTTGAACTGGTCGCTGATCAGCGTATCACCGTTGTGCAGGCGCACCGCGCGCGTCGGCGCCGGCGAAGGATTGCTGCCCGCCTGCAAGTTGGTGACGTACTGCCACACCACCTGATCGTTGCCGTTCACCTCCACGATGCGGTTGTTGTTGGAATCGCTGATCAGCGTGTCGCCGTTCGGCAGGCGACTGGCAAACGCCGCGCCGCTCACCGTGCCGCCTGCGGTGAACGTCTTGACCAATGTGCCGTTGGGCCGGATCTCGATCACGCGATCGTTGCTCTCGTCCGCAATCAGGATATGTCCGTTCTCCAGCACCTCGCCGCTGTTGGGATTATTGAGCTGGTTCGGCCCCATGCCGCTTACGCCGGTGGTGCCGTACTGCCACACGATCCGGTGATGCAGGTTGACCAGAATGACGCGCTGGTTGGCCTGGTCGGCAATCAGCACATGCGGTCCCGGATGATATGGAAAGTTGATCAGGAATAGCGCCTGCACCGGCGTATTCAACTGGTTTGGCCCCGCGCCGCTGACGCCGGCCTGGCCGTATTGCCAGATGATGGTGCCGTTGGGGTCGACGATGAACACGCGATTGTCCGGGCAGCCGTTGACCGTGTCAGAGCACCCGGGCAAGCCCGGCGGCGTGCCGGTGCCGGAGATCAGCGTGAACGGTCCGAACCGCTCGGCATCGTTCACGCCCACCACGCTGTGCGGGCCGGGCAAGTCCGAACCGTTGCCGAAATGCCACACCACCTTATGCGTCTTGCGATCCACCTCGATCACGCGGTTGTTGAACTGGTCGGCGATCAGCACGTGGCCGGTATCGCTCTGCGCCGCCGCGGCCCTGGAGTACAAAACACCCGCCGCCACCCCCGCAACGACCAGGCCTGTAACGACGGAATGAACGAGTTTGTGTTTGAACAGCATGCGTCTCATGACAGATCCCTCCTTAAGGGATGAACGTAAAATCCCCCTTGCTCCCCGTGCCGTACATGGGAAGTTCGTGCGTCGTCTTGCTTCGGTCTTCAGATCAGACGGATGCCCACGCCCATAGCATCACCACGCATACGAGAGGCTCAGCACCCAGGCGTTGCGGGTGGTGCCTGCAGCAGAGGGATAGCCAAGCACGGCATCGGAAGCGCCGCGCGTCGTCGTCCAGCTCAACTGGACATTGCAAGGCGCCAGGTTCACGCCGATGCCAGCCCGGACATCGGCACGAAAGCGACTGGCGTGATAGTCCGCCACGTCGCCGCTGCGCCGCAGATAGCCTGCATGCGCAAACACATACCATCGCCCCGACAAAACATGGTTGCCGTCGAGTTCGCCGTACCACGCCGGATAACCGGCGTTGAAGTAATTGGGCGCGTAGTAAAGACGTCCCATCAGTTGGCGATAGGCCAATCCCGTGTAAACCTCGGCATACGCATACGACTCGTGGCCGGTAAAGCGCGAGTAACGCACGCCGGCTTCCCAGCTCAGATCCGTGCGCACGCGATGCGCATAGCCCGCATCGACCAGGGCTTGCACGGCATCACGCGCATCAAGTCGTACGCTGGACATCATGCCTCCTGCATACCAGCCGCTTGCGGCCCAGTCGTAGTCGAACGCCAGTTGCGCAGCCGGACGATCATCGCTGAGCGAAGCCCCGCGAAAACGGTAGTCGGAAACCAAGGTGGCGCTGCCCGTCATCTGCGCACGGGCCTGCACGGCGAACAGGACGACAAGAACTGCCACGACGGTTCGTAACACGAGGCATGCTCATCGGCGCGGCACTCCCAGGGACGCATGCGTGGCGGCGCAGCCGCACGTGCAACGATGGCTCAGCTGCGCCACGGCGGCGCACGCGTCGATCGTCATGGGCCGCAGTGACGCGAAGCCTAGCGCAGATCTCGCATGCAAGGCGTCACGCAGCTGCGCCGGCGTGAGATCCGGTGACAGCTCATGCAACAGCGCCACCAGTCCGCTGACTTCCGCCGCCGCAAACGACGAACCGTTGACCAGGCTCCAGCGCGCGCCGGGCTGGGTAGTGGGAATGTCCTCGGCCGGCGCGAGCCATGCATCGCCGCGCCGCACATTGGCATGCTCGCCCGCCACCGCCAGCACGCCCGGGTAGGACGCCGGAAAGCCGCCGTCGGCAGCCATGTTGTCCACCGCGCCCACCACCGTGACGTGCCCGGCCAGCGCCGCATCCAGCAGGCGCCGCAGCAGGCGATCGTCCGGTCCGGTCAGGCTGAGGTTGATGATGCGTACGTGCTTTTCCAGCGCATATTGCAAGGCCTTGGCCAAGGTGAAGCTGTCGCAAGCGGCGCTGGCGCTGCCGTCCGCCAGTTGCCAGCACGCGCGCAGTGCGAGCAATCGCGCCCGCGGCGCCACGCCGACGATACCCACGCCATTGCCTTCGCGCGCGACGATGATGCCGGCCACTTCGGTGCCATGCAGTTCCGCGCGATAGGTGCCGTCGTCCACGAAATTGCGTTGTTCGACGATCTGCCCGGCCAGGTCGGGTTGCGCAGCGTCCACGCCGCTATCCACTTCAGCGATGGCGATGTTCTTGCCGGTGGCCAATGCATGCAGTTCGGCGATATGCCAATGCGTGGCGACCGGTTGCAGCGCATACAGCGGATCGTTGCTGGCCAGCGTGTGGAAGGTTTGCCTGGGTTCGGCCGATTCCACTCGCGCATCGTGTGATAGCGCCTGTGCCATATCGCTTGCCGAGCTGCCGGCGCCGACACGCATCACGAAGCAATCCACGCCCAGCGCCGGCATCGGCCAGTTGTCGATCAATTGCAAACCGTACTGCCGGGCAAGTTCGCGCGCGACGTGCATGCGCGCCGTTTCATCGGGCGATGCGACATAAGCCGCCGCGTAGCCGTCCGCGGCATGCAGATGAGGCGGCGCAGCGCGCAACATCACCAGCACCTGCGGCGGCGCTTGTGCGTGAGCTGCGGCGCAAAGCCCCGCCGCCAGCGCAACGATAAGCGCGTGCAGTCGCTTCATGGATGGCCGCCCGCACTCAGGTCTTCCACCAGGGTCACCTGCGGCGAACCGAGCAACATCTTGCGCGTGGCTGCGCTGCGCGCCTCGGGCACGCGCAGCACGTAAGCACCCGTTTCGGTAGGTCCACCGACAATGCGTGCATGACTGCTGCGCACCAGCTCGCGCATCTGCGCTTCGCGTGTGTGCGGATCGAACATCACCACCAGCAGGGCATCCTGGCTGCCCGCTGCGCTCAGCGTGCGATAGCTGTCGTGCTGCGGATGAAGCACGATCACGCTCAAGCCGAGGATCACCGCCGCCTGCACCGCCGCAAGCCAGGCCAGCGTCTTTTCGCGGCGATGCCAGGTGGAAGAAGTGCGCGGCGCGCCGTGCAACCTGGCGACGCGCCGGTGCAGGCGCCGCAGCTTCGGCGACACCTCGTCTTTGTCCGCCTGCTCGACGAACTGCTCCTGCACCGCACGCAGCCACGCGGCTTCCTGCCGGCACGGCGCGCACTCGGCCAGATGATGTTCCACCTGCGCGCGCTCGTCGTCATCCAGCGTGCCGTTCACGTACCAGGGCAGCAGCCGGTCGGCCTGCGCATGCACCGGGCCTTCGAACTTGATCACCCGACCATTCATATGGCCTCCCGGCGCGATGCCAGCGATGCCTTGAGCTTGCGCCGCGCATAGAACATGCGCGTCTTCACCGTATCGACCGGGCAACCCATGATCTGGGCGATTTCGCGGCAGGCGTAGCCGAAGTAGTAGGTGAGCTCCATCACTGCCCGCTGCTCGGGCGACAGGGTGTGCAACGCATCGTCCAGATGCTTGCGCACTTCTTGCTGCTGCAGGGCGTCGTCGGGGCCGGGTGCCGATGTCTCGGTGCGCTCGTCCAGATCGGTTTCTTCCGGTGCGCCAAGCCGTTTCAGCGCTTTCAAGGATTGGCGGTAAGCGATCGCGAAAATCCAGGTCGACACTTTCGATTGATGGTTGAAGGTATAGGCTTTGCGCCAGACCACCATCATGGTGTCGTCCAGAATCTCCTCCACCAGCGCCGTCTGCTTGATCATGCCGCGCACGAAGCGCTGCAGGCGTGGGCTGTACAGGCGATAGAGCACTTCGAACGCATCCCTTTCTTCCGCTGCCACACGCGCCAGCAGGGCGGCTTCCTCATCCACGGAAACGCCGTCCCCTGCCGAACCTGCCCGCCTGCTGCGCACGGTTGCTCTCCACGCGTGGCTGTATGGTGATTCATACGCCTTTGCGGTGGGTTGGTTCAATCAGGCTACATATCTTGAAATGCCTATCGCCCCTCAGCGTCATTCCGGCTTTCGCCGGAATGACGCTGAGGGGCAGCCATGCGTTTTGGGAGATTGAGCCCGCCCCGCCCGGCATGCCACGATCCCGCCGATGAGCAACCCCGCCACACCGCACTACCTGCGCGACCTCGCCCGCCTGCGCCGCGTACGCGACCGGATCGATCGCCAATACCAGCAGCCGCTCGACGTGGAAGCGTTGGCGCATGGCATCGGCATGTCGGCCGGGCATCTCAGCCGCCAGTTCCGGCGCGCGTATGGCGAATCGCCGTATGCCTACCTGATGACCCGGCGGATCGAGCGCGCGATGGCCTTGCTGCGCCGCGGCGACCTCAGCGTCACCGAGGTGTGTTTCGCGGTCGGCTGCGCCTCGCTGGGCACCTTCAGCACGCGCTTCACCGAACTGGTCGGCATTTCGCCCAGCGCTTATCTGCGTCGCGAAAGGGAGGCGCGCGCGATCGAGGGCATGCCCTCCTGCGTGGCCCGGCAGGTCACCAAACCGATCAGGAATCGAGAAGCGCCGGTCGACGAGCCGCAACTAGACTGACCGCGTCTTCACTCAACCAGACGGACCGCCATGGACATCACCATTCACGCCAGCTTCCTCCCGCACAACGACCCGGACGCCTCCCTGGCCTTCTACCGCGACACCCTCGGCTTCGAGGTGCGCAACGACGTCGGCTACGGCGGCATGCGCTGGATCACGGTCGGCCCGCCCAACCAGCCGGGCACCTCGATCGTGCTGGCGCCGCCGGCGGCCTATCCCGGCATCACCGACGAAGAGCGCCGCACTATCGCCGAGATGATGGCCAAGGGCACCTACGCTACTTTGCTGCTGGCGACCAGGGATCTGGCCGGCACCTTCGAGCGGGTGCAGCGCCGCGAGGTGGAAATCGTGCAGGAGCCCACCGACCAGCCGTACGGCGTGCGCGATTGCGCCATTCGCGACCCGGCGGGCAACCTCATCCGTATCCAGCAGTTGCGCTGAGCCCGATGCTGCTCCCTCCCCTGCGTACAGGGGAGGGTCGGGGTGGGGTTGCACGAGCTTGCCGCGCTATTCAAATTCACGGCGAGACAGCTTCACCCCACCCTAACCCTCTCCTACTACACGTAAGGGAGGGGACGGTATGTGGCGAGTTGAAGTTCGATGTTGATCAAGAGGACACTCGATGAGCAAGACCGCACGGAAGAGCACTCCATCGCCCGCGTCGCACACCGCCGACAGCCACGACCTGATCCGCGTGCACGGCGCACGCGAAAACAACCTCAAGAACATCAGCATCGCCATCCCCAAGCGCCGCCTGACAGTGTTCACCGGCGTTTCCGGTTCCGGCAAAAGTTCGCTGGTGTTCGACACCATCGCCGCCGAATCGCAGCGGCTGATCAACGAAACCTACAGCGCGTTCGTGCAAGGTTTCATGCCGACCTTGGCACGACCGGAGGTGGACGTGCTGGAAGGCTTGACCGCCGCGATCATCGTCGACCAGGAGCGCATCGGCGCGAACGCGCGCTCCACCGTTGGCACGGTGACCGACGCCAACGCGATGTTGCGCATCCTGTTCAGCCGGCTCGGCAAACCGCATATTGGTCCGCCCAGCGCATTCGCCTTCAACGTACCGTCGGTGAAGGCGGTGGGCGCAATCACGGTCGAGCGCGGCAACAGCAAGGCGGTAAAGCAGACTTTCTCGCGCACCGGCGGCATGTGCCCGCGCTGCGAAGGCATGGGCTCGGTCAGCGACATCGACCTGGCACAGCTCTACGACGACAGCAAATCGCTCAACGAAGGCGCGCTCACCATTCCCGGCTACCAGGCCGGTGGCTGGAATTATCGGCTCTACGCCGCATCGGGCTTCTACGATCCGGACAAGCCGATCGGCAAGTTCAGCAAGAAAGAGCTGCAGGATTTTCTCCATCGCGAACCGACCCGCATGAAGATCGCGGGCATCAACATGACTTACGAGGGACTGATTCCGCGCATCCAGAAATCGATGCTGTCCAAGGACAAGGAGGCGATGCAACCGCATATCCGTGCGTTCGTGGATAGGGCGGTTACCTTCACGACGTGTCCTGATTGTGGCGGCACGCGGCTCGCCGAAGCGGCGCGATCCTCGAAGATCAAGAAGATCAACATCGCCGATGCCTGCGCGATGCAGATCAGCGATCTGGCCGCATGGGCGCGCGCGCTCGACGAACCATCAGTGGCGCCATTGCTGAAGGCGTTGCAGCACACGCTCGACTCGTTCGTGGAAATCGGGCTGGGTTATCTCTCGCTCGACCGGCCATCGGGCACGTTGTCGGGCGGCGAGGCGCAGCGCGTGAAGATGATCGGCCATCTCGGTTCCGCGCTCACCGACGTCACCTATGTGTTCGATGAGCCCACCACCGGCCTGCATCCGCACGACATCCAGCGCATGAACGAACTGCTGCTGCGGTTGCGCGACAAGGGCAATACCGTGCTGGTGGTGGAACACAAGCCGCAGGTCATCGCGATCGCCGATCACGTTGTCGATCTGGGCCCCGGCGCGGGCAGCGCGGGCGGGGAAGTAGTGTTCGAGGGCAGCGTCGAGGGGTTGCGCGCCAGCGGCACGCTTACCGGCGGGCATCTGGATGATCGCGTTCGCTTGAAAGCATCGGTGCGCGCCTCATCCGCTGCATTGAAGGTGCGTGGCGCCGATACGCACAACCTCAAGCGCGTCAACGTCGACATTCCGCTAGGCGTATTGGTGGTGATCACCGGCGTGGCCGGATCGGGCAAGAGCTCGCTGATTCACGGTTCGGTATCCGGACAGGGCGGCGTGGTATCGATCGATCAGGCACCCATCAAGGGCTCGCGCCGCAGCAACCCGGCAACGTATACGGGCCTGCTCGATCCGGTCCGCAACGCGTTTGCGAAAGCCAACAACGTCAAACCCGCACTGTTCAGTGCCAACTCCGAAGGCGCATGCCCCACCTGCGATGGTGCCGGCGTGATCTATACCGACCTGGCGATGATGGCCGGCGTCGCCACGCCCTGCGAGGAATGCGAAGGCAAACGCTTCCAGCCGTCGGTGCTCAAGTACAAGCTCGGCGGACGCGACATCAGCGAAGTGCTGGCGATGCCGGTGAGCGAAGCCGAAGCGTTCTTTGGCGCAGGGAAAGCGAAGAATCCGGCTGCGCACGCGACCCTCGAACGTCTCGCTGGCGTCGGCCTCGGCTACCTCAGCCTGGGCCAGCCGCTCACCACGCTATCCGGCGGCGAGCGCCAGCGCTTGAAACTGGCCACGCATATGGCGGAAAAGGGCGGCGTTTACGTGCTCGACGAACCCACCGCCGGCCTGCATCTTGCCGATGTCGAACAACTGCTCGGCCTGCTCGACAAGCTGGTCGATGCCGGCAAGTCGGTGATCGTGATCGAGCATCACCCGGCGGTGATGGCGCATGCGGACTGGATCATCGATCTCGGCCCCGGCGCCGGGCATGAAGGTGGACGCGTCGTGTTCGAAGGCACACCCGCCGAGCTGGTCGCGGCACGTTCCACGCTGACCGGTGAGCATCTCGCCGCTTATGTCGGCGCGCGCGCCCGTGCAAGATAAAACGAGCTGTTTGACGTCGAGCCTTGGTGTGCCGCATCTGTCCCCTCTCCTGCGCAAGTAGGGGAGGGCTAAGGTGGGGTTATGCAACCTCGCGACAGATATCAACAATGCGGCAAGCCCAAACAACCCCACCCCAACCCTCCCCTACTTGCGCAGGGGAGGGAGCAATCATCGCGTAGCTGGGGTTCAACGGAGATGATGCGGACGCACGCACCCCAATGCTTCCTTACCGCATCGTCAATCGACAGCAACACAACCGTCATACGCGACGCCTAGTTTGAAACGGCTATCCCTGCACCACCCGCCGACGCATGTCCGCATGCGCCGCCAGGGAGCTTTTTCACAAATTTGAGGCTCGCTCCATGCAATCTTCAGCTTTACGCAAGGCTTTGCTCAGTTACGCCGTTTCCATGAGCCTGGCTGCGCTCTGCGCGCCAGCCAGCGTATGGGCCCAAAGCGCGCCCGCAAGCGGCGACCACGGCCCGGCCGCAAACACCTCCACGACGGCGACGGATGCGGACAGCGACGATGCCGGCAAGAGCGACAAGAAAAAAGTGAAGGATCTGCAGGGCGTGCACGTGGTGGCGCCGCGCACCACCGAGGAAATGGCGCGCGCGACCCAGCAGAACGCGCCGAACCTGATCAACATCCGTACCGGCGACGAAATCCGCGCGCTACCGGACGTCAACACCGCCGAAGCGGTGCGGCGCATTCCAGGCATCTCGATGGAAACCGACGAAGGCGAAGGCCGCTACGTCAACATTCGCGGCTTCGACGCCGACTTGAACAGCACCACCTACGCCGGCGTGCGCCTGCTGCCCACCAACAACGCATCGCCATTCGGCGGCTATCGCGGCATGGCGCTCGATTCCATTCCCACCGGCTTCATCGGCGCGATCAAGGTCACCAAGTCCAACCTGCCCAGCCAGGATGCCGAAGCGCTGGGCGGTACCATCGAAGTGCTGCCCAAGACGGCGCCGGAAGAACAGGGCGGCTTTTTCGAGGGCGACGTGGGCGGCGGTTACGAGCCCCTGCGGAGCACCGGCGTGACCAATTTCTCGCTCACCGGCGGCGGCCGCTTCAACAATTTCTGGATCACCGTGACCGCGTCCAAGCACAACGACGGGCGCGGCATCGACGACGTGGAACCGGCCTATTTCAACGACAGCGCCCACCCGTATCAGGCGGTGAACGACATCGAGCAGCGCGACTACGAACTGCATCGTCGCCGCCATGGTTACGCGCTGGACATGGGCTACCAGATCGACGATGAAAACCAGTGGTACTTCCGCGCATTCGAGGCGGGCTACACGGAAGTCTACGAGCGCCAGTACTTCGACGTGATCCCGGACGGCAACACCACGGTGCTGCCGAATGGCCAGCTGCAGGATACCTTGACCTTTCCCGGCGCGATCACTAAAGCGCTGCGCGATGAGCGGGAAACCTCCACCGAGCGCTTCTACATGCTTGGCGGCCAGAACGAGCTGGGCGGTACCAACATCGACTATCACGTGGCCTATGTGGAAGGCACGTACAAGAAGCCGTACGACTACAACTCCACCTTTACCTACAATGCGCCCGATGGTGCGCAAGGCCTGGTCACCTATAACAACTCAGGCCCGGGGCACGTCCCGGTGTACACCATCAGCGGCGCGCCCGGTTACCTGGATCCGGCCAATTACACGCTGACGGGCATCAACAACGACACGGCGTACAACTTCGACCGTGAAATGACCTATGCCATCAATTCCAAGACGCCGGTGAATTGGGGCAGCCTGACCGACCAGTCGCTCAACTTTGGCGTGAGCGTGCGCCAGCGTCACAAGCAGACCAATTCGCAGCCGTATAACGTGGCCTTCAACCCGATCTCGATGTCGCAAGTGGCCAGCGGCAGCAACGAAACCTATTACGACGGCATCTACCAGAACGGCGTGGACATCGCGCCGGGCGCACTGCAGCGCATCTTCGGCTACGGCACGATCGGCGCAAACGAAATACTGGCCGCGCAGCAGCAGTTCCTGGACGAGCACGAAGACATCTACGCCGGCTACGGCGAATACCTGGGCACCTACGGCAACCTCGGCATCCTCGGCGGCGTGCGTTACGAAGAGACGCGCGACCGCAGCCATGCCTACTCGGCCGGCGTGGATGCCTCGGGCAACCCGTTCGCCAACCCGGTCAACAGCCGGCACAACTACCACAACGTTTTCCCCAGCCTGCAGTTCCGCTATGACCTGGGCGAAAACATGCTGGTGCGCGTGGCCTATTCATCGACCATCGCACGCCCCGGCTTCAACCAGTCCAATCCGTCCTTGTCGGTCGATCTGGGCTCGGGCACCGTGCAGACCGGCAACCCCAACCTCAAGCCGGCCACCGCCAACAGTGTCGATGCGAGTTTCGAGAAATACCTGCCGAACGCCGGCATCGTCTCGGTGGGCGTGTTCGACAAGGAAATCTCCAACTACATCGTTCCCGTGCAGACCACGCAGGCATTCGATAGCAGCCTGTTTCCGGGCAGCTCCCAACCGCTGCGTGTATACACGTACAAGAATGCCGGCTCGTCCTACGCACGCGGCCTGGAACTGAACTGGAACCAGCAGTTCCAGAATCTTCCCGACTGGCTGATGGGCCTGGGCGCCGGCGCCAACTACACCTGGGTCGATTCGCGTTTTGAAATCCGTCCGGGCGAGTACTCGCTGCTGCCGTCCACCTCGAAGAACACCTGGAACGCGTCGATCTTCTACAAGCGCGCGGGGCTGTCGTTGAATCTTGCGGCTTATTCGGTCTCGGCCGACCTGTTCGCCATCGGCACCGATCGCAGCAGCGACGTGTTCAATGCTTCGCGCACCTCGATGGATTTCAGCGCCAGCTACGATTTTCCGGAAAACTGGAGCATCTACTTCGCCGTCAAGAATCTGCTCAATACGCCGCACGCGTTCTACCAGGGCACGCCCGATCGCCCGATTCAGCGCGAGTTCTATGACGTGACGTACCTGGCAGGTGTGCGCTTTCACTTTTGACCGCGCGGGGCGAGTGCTCTAGCCTCGCCCCAATCCGGATCGCATGACGCCATGAAAATTCTGCTGGTCGAAGACGATATCGACACGAGGACCTATGTGTCCTCGGGTTTGCGCGCGAAGGGACACGCCGTGGACGAGAGCGGCGACGGCAACGAAGGCCTGCTGCGTGCCTGCGCGCACGACTACGACGTGATCGTGCTCGACCGCATGCTGCCCGCGCTCGACGGCATGAGCATCTTGAAGAAGCTCCGCGGCTGCGGCACGCAGGCGCGCGTGCTCATGCTCACCGCGCTCGGCGATGTGGACGCGCGCATCGACGGCATGGAAGCCGGCGCCGACGACTATCTCGGCAAGCCGTTCGCCTTGAACGAATTGATCGCCAGGCTCAACGCGATTTCCCGCCGCAGCGCCCATGCGAACAGCATGACGCTGCTGCGCGTGGGCGAGCTGGAACTGGACCTGGCCATGCAGCGCGTGCATCGTGCCGGAAAGCAAATCCACCTGCAGCCGCGTGAGTGGGATCTGCTGAAATATTTCGCGCTGCACGCCGATGAAGTGGTCACGCGTAGCATGCTGCTCGAACATGTATGGGGCTTTCAATCCTCGCCGCATACCAACCTGGTCGATACGCACGTCTGCCGCCTGCGCAGCAAGATCGAGCGCGAGGTCGGCCCGCGCATCCTGCGCACGGTGCGCGGCGAAGGCTACATGCTGTCCGTCAAGCAGGGGCATTGAATGCCCCTGAAAGTGAACGTGCATGTGGGCGCACGGCTGCGCAGCGCAGCGTTCCGCCTGGCGGTGCTGCAGGCACTGCTGTTCGCATTGATCGCCTTGACGCTGTTCCTCGTCTCCTGGTTCGCCGCGCGCCACTACATCGAAAACCAGTTGCGGCAAACCATCGCCGACGAATTCGCGGAAGTGATCGCGCATCCGGCCGCCCAGCGTGCAGGCTCGATACGGCGTTCTCTCGCCCAGGTGCCCAGAGGCGCCTACGACTACAGTTTGTTCGACGCACACCACAAGCTGATCGTCGGCGATATCCTGAAAGAACCGACGCCAGGCTGGAGCACGATCGAGCAGGACGAAGGACCGCGGGACGGCAAAGATCTAGTGCGTCGGATACTGGTCTTCGGCGCCGTGCAGGACGACGGCAACACGGTGGTGGTCGGGCGCGACCTGGCCAGCGTCGACCAGTTGGACGCACTGCTGAAAAGCGTCTTTACCTGGGCGGGACTGGCCGCCGTGGTGCTCGCGCTAGTGGGCGGCATGGTGACTGCGGGCAGCTACCTGCGCCGCGTGGAAGCGATCGCCGATGCAGCCTCGCGCATCGCGGCAGGCGACCTCGCCGCGCGTGTCGCGGTGACCGGCCGCGGCGATGAATTTGATCGGCTGGCGTTCTCCTTGAACAGCATGCTCGAGCGCATTCAGAGCCTGGTGGAAGGCCTGCGCCAGGTGTCGAACGACATCGCGCACGACTTGCGTACGCCGCTCACGCATATGCGCCAGCGCCTGGAAGCGGCGATGGAAGAAGCCACGAGTGTGGAGGCCTACGGTAAGGCCTGCGAGCGCGCCGTGGCCGACGTCGACAGTGTGCTGGATACGTTTGCCGCCTTGTTGCGCATCGCCAAGGTCGAAAGCCGGCAGCGGCGCGAAGGTTTTGCGGACGTGGCCTTGTCTGCATTGCTCGAGCGGTTGGTCGATGATTATCGTCCAGTGATGGAAGACGAGGAGCGTCCGTTCACGGCCGCGATTGCCACCGGCGTGCACGTTCATGGCGATGCCTTGCTGCTTACACAAATGCTGGTGAACCTGCTTGAGAATGGGTTGCACCATACGCCGTTGGGAACACCCGTCAGCGTCAAACTCGACACCACCGAGCACGGCTGCCGGCTGGTTATCGAAGACGCGGGCGCCGGCATCCCGTCGGAGGAACGAAGCCGGGTACTGAAGCGATTCGTGCGCCTCGATGCCGCGCGCAGTTCGCCCGGCAGCGGCCTGGGCCTGTCGCTGGTAGCCGCCGTGGCCGACCTGCATGGCATTGCGCTCGCGCTCGGCGACGCCAACCCGGGCTTGCGCGTGCAACTGGACTTTCCCTCATAGCAAAAGCGCGTAGCCCACACCATGCTGCGCCGAATTTACCCATTCGCAAAAACCGTCAAGGGGCAACACTATGAAAAAAATCGCATGGACTTTGATCGTGGCCGGCCTGCTCAGTGCTTCGGCCTGGAGTGCCGAGCCGGGCGCGAGCGCCTATAAGCTGGCGCAGCAACATGTGCTTGGCGGCGCCGGCAGCTGGGATTACGTGACGCTGGATGCTCCCACGCACCGTCTTTTCATCGCGCGCGATGATCGCGTCATGGTCGTCGATGCGAACAGCGGCAGGTTGGTGCAGGAAATTCCCGGCATGAAACACGTGCACGGCGTGGCACTGGTGTCGGAGCTGCATCGCGCCTACGCGAGCAATGGTCACGGCAACGACATCAGCGTGATCGACCTGGATACGCTCAAGGTGCTCAGCCATATCCCCGTAAGCGGCAAGGATCCGGACGCCATCATCTATGAACCGGCCACTCGGTACGTGCTGGCGATGAACGGCGACAGCAACAACGTCAGCACCATCGACCCGGTAAAGAACAGGGAGCTGGCCACCATCGCGCTCGACGGCAATCCGGAATTTGCGACCAGCGATGGCCAGGGCAACGTCTACGTCAATATCGAAGACAAGGGCGAGCTCGCGCATATCGACATCAAGGCCGGCAAAGTCCTGCACACCTGGCCGCTCGCGCCGTGCGAAGGTCCGACCGGCCTGGCGCTGGATAGTGCGAACAAACGGTTGTTTTCCGTGTGCGCCAACGGCTGGATGATCGTCACCGATGCCACCGACGGCCATCAGGTGGCCAAGATCGCCGTCGGTAAGGAACCCGATGCAGCCACTTACGACTCACAAACGCACACCGTGTTCAGCTCCAGCCGCGAAGGCGTGTTGAACGTCATCCACCAGGATTCGGCCGATAAGTACACCAAGCTTGCCGACGTGCCCACCATGAAGAGCGCGCGCACCATGGCGCTCGATACAGCAGCCGATAAGATTTATCTCGTCGGCGCCAAAGTGGCTCAGAAGGGCAAGCCGGTAAGAGGCTTCACATTGCTGGTGGTCGCCGGCCATTAAAATCGGAGTGCGACCTGCTCCCTCCCCTACGTGTAGTAGGGGAGGGTTGGGGGGTGAAGCAATCTTGCGATGAATTCAAACCATGCGGCCAACCCACCCACGCGCGTCCGCCTTTGTGCTATCAAACGGGGAGCTTCATTCCAGGGGGCAGCATGAAAAACAAAAACCACTTCGCTGCGCCCCTCATTGCGCTCTACTGCGTATCGACCTTTGCAGCTCCCGCTACCGACGATACGAAGCGCGAACCGCGACGCCCGCAAGATATCGTCGACCTCAGCCGCGTCATCCCGACCATGCAGTTCGACATACGCTACTTCTCCAACCACAACTTCGTCGGCCGCCGTATCCACGGCTACGACGAACCCGCATGCCTGCTCACTGAAGGCGCCGCTTCCGCGCTGAAGAACGTCGAAGCCAAGCTGCTGCCGCTGGGCCTCACCTTGAAAGCCTACGACTGCTACCGCCCGCAAAGCGCCGTCGACGATTTCGTGCACTGGGCCGCCGATCCGCATGCCACGAAGATGAAAGCCGAGTTCTACGTATCGGTACCTAAGGATCGCCTGTTCGACGAAGGCTATATCGCCGCCCATTCCGGCCACAGCCGCGGCAGCACGATCGACCTGACCATCGTGCCGCTAGGCAGCAGCATTTCGCACGTAGACGACCAGACAAAGCTGGCCGATTGCACCGCGCCCGCTGCAGCGCGCGTTCCCGACAACAGCCTGGATTTCGGCACCGGCTACGACTGTTTCAACGAAGCATCGCATCCATCGTTCCAAAACATCACCGCGCAAGCGAAGGCCAATCGGCTTCTGCTTCAATCGCTGATGGTCGATGCGGGCTTTGTACCGCTCGATACAGAATGGTGGCACTTTACGCTGAAGAACGAACCGTATCCCAGCACGTACTTCAATTTCCCGGTCCGGCATATCCCGTAGGTTGGAGTGCAAACTCCAACATCGCCGTGCCTATAAAAACGTTGGAGTCTGTACCCCGGCCTACGTGCTGATTGCACTTTTTTGGTGATGTCGAATGAAATCGATCGTCGTTATCGCAGCCATCTTGATTAACGGATCTTGTTTTGCGCAGACAAATAACTGCCACGACATGAGTCGACGTTTCTTTTCCGATAGGCTTCCGGAAGTGCGCGAGTTTTTCCGGAAGTCCGGAAGATTCCGTCTGGACAGGGTGAACGTTTCGCCTGGATTCGACTGCGGCGATACGGCGGATTTCTTATTTGAAGCAAAGCCGGAATTCAACAATCCGGGATTTCACTGGATCGTCGAGTTGACGAAGTCGACCGGAAAGATGGTGATCATCGACGGCATTTGATCCGTAGGTTGGGTTAGCGAAGCGTAACCCAACGTGTCTATGCGGCATTGTTGGGTTACGCTGCGCTAACCCAACCGACAGATGTTTTGTGGTGCACGTTATAACGTCACACCACCCTCAAAAAATCAGGCGTAGAATGCGCGCATCCAAGGTCAACCGACCGGCCAACATGATCCGCATCTTTCAGTGTCCTGCTCGTTTCGGTGCGCCAAGAAAGACAGCCGCAGCTTAGCCTCTCTCCAGCGAGCGCACCTTTCCCCAAACCTCATTCGAACCATGAACGACTCCGAGCGCATGTTCGCTCCTGGTCATCGCCATGCGCCGACTATCCATTGCGTTTTCCACGTCTTACCGATTCGGCTCGCTTGATGGAGCCATCGACCGACGACGTCGATAGCGCGTAACCACTCAACCGTTTTTTCAACCTTCAGCCCGAGCGCAAGCACGGGTTGCGGCCAGGCTCGGCCCAAATCCGGCCTGGCGTCTTTTGCATAACGGCCCTGACTGCGCGTCAGGCACATTTCTCACAGGGACTTACAACCATGTTTGTACTTATTGCGTCTGCAGTAACTGTAGCCGTGCTGGTGGCGTTGACGTTCGCGTCCAACGCCATCGTCTACATTCCCAACGATCGCGTCGGCATCGTCGAGCGGCTGTGGGGTGCGGCGTCGCTTACGCGCGGCCTGATCGCCTTGAACGGTGAAGTCGGTTTTCAGCCGCAGGTGTTGCGCGGCGGTATTCATTATTTCTTTCCGTTCCAGTTCCGTGTGCACAAGGTGGATCTGGTGACGATTCCGCAGGGCGAGATCGGGTACATCTTTGCGCGCGACGGAAACGAGCTGGTGGACGGCCAGACGCTCGGTGCGCTGGTCGACGCCGGGGTGGAGGATGTGGCCGCGTTCCTGCGCGCCGGCGGCCAGAAGGGTCCGCAGCGCGCGATTCTTCGCGAGGGTACGCATGCCATCAACGTGGCGCAGTTTGCGATCATCACGGCGGCGCGCGTGCATGGCTTGCTGCTGTCGGATGAAGAGAAAGACACCGTCGACAAGATGGGCCGCGTGCTGGGCGAGCGCAATGGCTTCATGCCGGTGGTGATCGGTGGCGTCGCCTCCACCGCCGGCGTGATGGACAGATCCGAGCGCGCCGATGAAGACCCTCGCGACGTGCTGGGCGTGGTGACCATCCATGATGGCCCGGTGCTGCCGCCGGATGAAATCGTGGCCCCGCGTGTGGGCGAAGACCCGGCCAACAAGGCCACCTTCCACAACAACTTCCAGAACATCAATGCGTTCCTGCGCGCCGGTGGCCGCCGCGGTCGCCAGCATCAAGTATTGGTGGAAGGTACGTATTACTTGAATCGCCTGTTCGCCACGGTGGAATTCATCCGCAAGACCGTGGTGCCGGTAGGCAGCGTGGGCGTAGTGGTGTCGTATTTCGGCAAGACCGGCGCGGATCGTTCCGGCGATGGCTATTCGCATGGCGAGCTGGTCGACAACGGTTGCCGCGGTGTATGGAAGGAGCCGTTGCTGCCGGGCAAGTACGCCTTCAATACCTACGCTGGCAAGATCCAGCTGGTGCCGACCACCAACTTCATCCTGAAATGGTCCAAGGAAGTGACCAACGCGCACAAGTACGACGAGAACCTCTCGGAAGTGGCGCTGATCACCAAGGACGCGTTCGAACCGCTGATGCCGCTCTCCGTGGTAGTGCACATCGACTACCGCAAGGCACCGCTGGTTGTGCAACGTTTCGGTGACATCAAGCGCCTGGTCGACCAGACGCTCGATCCGATGGTCTCGGCGTATTTCAAGAACACCGGACAGACCAAGACCTTGCTGGAACTGCTGCACGAACGTGCGGAAATCCAGCAGAAGGCGAGCGTCGACATGCAGGAACGTTTCGCCGCCTACAACCTCGAGTTGCAGGAAGTGCTGATCGGCACGCCGCATGGTAGCGCTGGCGATGCCTCGGGCCAGCGCATCGACACCATTCTCAATCAGTTGCGCGATCGCCAGGTGGCGAAGGAGCAGATGGATACCTATCAACAGCAGCAGGAAGCCGCAATCAAGGAACGCACCCTGCGCGAGGCACAGGCTCGCACGCAGATCCAGACCGAGCTCACCAAGTCCGAGATCAACGTCAAGATCAAAACCAACGAAGGCGACGCCGCGATCGCCGCCGCCACCAAGGAAGCGCAGGTGATCAACATCAATGCGGAAGCCGAGCGCAGGCGCCAGATCGCAGTGGGCGAAGGCAAGGCCGCCGCGACCGAATCGGTCGGTAAAGCCGAAGCCAATGCGATCCGCGCCAAGGCCGAAGCCCTCACCGGCGAAGGTGCACGCATGCAGTTGATCAACGATCTCGGCCGGCAGTTCGCAGACGCCTTGCGCGAAGGCCAGATCGCGATTGTGCCGAAGATCGCGGTGGGCACCGAAGGCGGCAATGCGCTTGCCACGCTGGCGCAGTTGGCGAATGTGTTCATGGCGGAAAAACTGGAATCCGCCGACGCCGGTGCCAATCACACCAGCCAATCGTAACGAGCAACAGCCACCGCGCCGCCAAGTGCGCGGTGGCTGCTTCAGCGCTTGTCCGGCAGGGTAAGCACCCGGTGCCCATACAGGCGCGCGTCCACCGAATAGGCGCCAGGCCCGAGCAACACCAGGGCGACCGCGTTCAATGCCAGCGGCACCATGTGCACCAGCAAGGGATGCGCCGGGGTAATCGCTTCAAGGCCGGCCAGAACGATGCAAAGCCCGCACGCCACCGGCGTAAGCAGGCCGAGCAGCAACGCCAGCGCTGTGCCGATCACGGCCCAGAACATCACTTGGCCCGGCGGCGAACACAATGCGCTGCCAAGGAACGGCCATAATGATGCGGCCAGGCACAGCCGCAGCAGCACCAGGCCTATCCCAGGCGCTCCGAGCGGGAACATGGAATAGGTTCGTTGCATAAGCGGCCCGTGCCGGTCGATATCAGGAAGCTATTAATCCGGTTCCAGAAACGAGATGCCCCCCTCCGGTGGGGGATGCGTGCCGGCAGGCAGGTGGTTAGAGCATCCCTAGATGAAAGTTCGGCAGTAAGGGGGAAATGGGTTGGCCAAGAAAAAATACGTTGCGTGGATCACGGCCATGAGCCTGCTGCTGGCGTCGTCGGCATGGTGCGCGCCGAAAGCGCCGCCATCCGGCATCGCGCAGATGAATCATCGCGCCTGGGTGATCCAGGATGGCGCGCCGGCCGACATCTGGGCGATGGTGCAAGGCAAGGACGGCTTCGTCTGGCTCGGCACCGGCAGTGGTCTGTTCCGCTTCGACGGCGTGCAGTTCGAGCGTTATGCACCATCGGCCAACCTGGATCTGCCGGCCACCGACATCACCGCCCTGATGCAGTCTGCCAGCGGCGACATGTGGATGGGTTTTCTCACCGGCGAGATCAGCCGCATCGAGCACGGGCGGTTGATCAATTACACCGCCAGCGACGGCCTGCCCGACGGCACCGTGTTCTGCTTTGGACAGACCGGGGACGGCGCCGTCTGGGCGGCCACTACCAATGGCTTGGTGCGCTACGCGCAAGGGCGCTGGGAAAAGATCGGCGCCGACTGGAATTATCCCTACCATCGTGCAACGTGGATCCTGGTCGATCACACGGGAACGATGTGGGTCGCCACCGGCAGCGAGCTGATGTCCCTGCACAAGGGCGCGCATCGATTCGAACACACCGGCATCGCGGTAGGCGCCGATGCGGTCCTGGCCGAGTCGCCGGACGGAACCTTGTGGCTGTCCGATGAACTGCACGGCACGCGCGCCTTGCCGGGCCTGTCGGCGGAGCATGTTCCGCCGGCGCTGACGGCACCGCTTCCACGCACGGATTTCGCGCGCTCCAAGCGCATGCTGTTCGATCGCAGCGGTGCCTTGTGGGGCACTCTGTGGGCAGGCAAGGGACGCGGCGGCGTCTATCGCATTGCCGATCCGGCGCGCTTCGCCACGGGCCAGTCGCTGCAGCCGGACCAGGTGGGCGATATCTACGATACGTCCGACGGCCTCACCTCGGTGATCGCCGTGCCTTTGCTGCAGGATCAGGAAGGCAACGTCTGGGTCGGTACCAATTTCGGCCTGAACCGCTTTCACGCCACCGACTTCCACGTCGTATCGCCGGTGCCGGGCGAATCCCCGGCCAATGCGGTATTGGCGGCAAGCGGCCATGGAACGGTGTGGATCGTGCAGGCCGGCGACGTGTACCAGGTTCAGCACGGCGTGCCGGTCTTGATGGCTACGGGCTTGCCGGTGGTCGACAAGGCACTGGCCGATAGCCACGGCGTGTGGCTGGTGGCCGGCGACGGTTTTCACCGGGTGGACGGGAAGGCCGCACCGCAACGGATACCGATGCCGGAGCAGGCCGATCGGGGCGTCGTCTATGCCATGGCTGTGGATCAGGCGGATCATCTATGGATCAGCGCCGAAAACAGGGGGCTGCTGGTATGGTCCGGTACCGCCTGGCAAAGCGTTCGCATCAGTGCGGACAAGCGCTGGTCGGAACCGCGCGCCATAACCATCGCGACCGACGGCAGCATGTGGTTCGGCTACCAGGACAACCGGGTGGCGCATTGGCGCAACGGTCAATTGCGTCCATATACCGCACAAGACGGATTGGACGTAGGCAATGTGCTGACCATCGACGCCGACGGCTCGTCCATCCTGGTCGGCGGCGAGCGTGGCCTTGCACGTTTGCAGGGCGAGCGCTTCCAGTCCATGTCGATGGACCGTAACGCGATCCTGAGCGGCATCTCCGGCATCGTCAGGGCAGCGCAGGACGACATCTGGATCAATGGCAGCGCTGGCATCGTGCGCATCAAAGCAGAAGAAATGCAGCGTGCCTTCGGCGATCCTGCCTACGATTTTCAATACAAGCTGTTCGATTGCGATGACGGCGTGCCGGGCATCGCCATCCAGCAGCAACCGGTACCCAGCATCACGCCGGCCGATGACGGCAAGCTGTGGTTCTTCACCAACCAGGGGGTAAGCTGGATCGAGCCTGCGCAGGTCAAGCTCAATACGGTGCCGCCGAAGGTGGCGGCGCAGTGGCTGCTCGCGGATGGCAAGCGTTATCTTCCCGGCGGCTCGCTGGTGCTGCCGCCGCATACGACGACGGTGACGCTGGGCTATACCGCGGCCAGCTATCTCGCCCCGCAGCGTGTGAATTTCCGCTACCGGCTGCGCGGCGTCGATGCCGGCTGGCAGGATGCCGGACATCAACGCGAAGCAATCTATGCCAACCTCGCGCCCGGGCATTACCGCTTCGACGTCACCGCCGCCAACGACGACGGATTCTGGAGCAAGGAAGGCGCCAGCATGTCGTTCCAGATCCAGCCGGCGTTTTACCAGACGCGCTGGTTCCTGTTGCTGTGCGCGCTGGCGGCGCTGTTTGCTGCATTGAGCATGTTCCGGGCGAAGCTGCGCCAGGTGGAAATGCGCCTGAAGGAACGGCTGGAAGTGCGCCATGCCGAGCGCGAACGCATCGCCCGCGAACTGCATGACACGTTGCTGCAGGGCTTCCAGGGACTGATCCTGCGCTTCCATGCGATCACGCAGAAGATGCTGCCGAACGACCCGGTGCGCGGCCAGATCGAGCAGGCGCTCGACCGCGCCGATGAAGTGTTGGTGGAGGGACGCGACAAGGTAAAGGATCTGCGCCTGGGTGCCGGCATCACCAAGGATCTGGGCGGCGCTTTCATCGCGCTCGGCGAGGAGCTGTTTGAGAATGCTCCGGTGAAGTTCCGCGTGATCACCACCGGCAAGGAACAGCAGGCGGACCCCGCCATCCGCGAAGAGGTTTACCTGATCGGACGCGAAGCGATGCTCAATGCCTTCCATCATGCGCAAGCGCTGGCGGTGGAGGTGCAGATCGATTTCGAGCTCAGGCAATTGCGCATGTGCGTGCGCGACGACGGCATCGGCATCGATGCGCAAACGCTCGATGCCGGGCACCGGCCGGGCCACTGGGGGCTGGTCGGCATGCGCGAGCGCGCGCGATGCATGGGCGGCCAATTGCACGTCTGGTCGGCGCAAGGCTCCGGCACCGAGGTCGAGCTGACCGTGCCCGGCTCGATCGCCTATGCGCACAAGCGCAAGGCATCGGCCATCTGGATGAAACGCCTGCTCGGTGCCGGTCGCTCGGGTTGATACGCAAAGCGCTTTAGGCGTCGATGATGCCGCGGCGCATCGCGATCACCACCGCTTCGGTGCGATCCCTGGCGTTGACCTTGGCCAGGATGCTTTTCATGTGCGTCTTGACGGTTTCCACCGAAATGCCCATGTGCGTGGCGATGCGCTTGTTGGAAAAACCGCTTGCAACATAGTTGAGCACCTGCAGCTCGCGCATGCTCAGCGTGTCGTCGCCCACGTGCTCGGCGATCACGCGCGCCACCTCGCCAGGAACGTGGCGATGGCCTTGGTGAACCTGGCGGATGGTGTGCAACAGTTCCTTGCGCAGCGTGCTCTTGAGCAGATAGCCCACGGCGCCGGCCTTGAGCGCGCGCGTGGCCTGCATGTCGCCGCGGTAGGTGGTGAGCACCACGATGCGCGCCTGCGGGAATTCGCCGACGATGCTGCGGATCGCATCGAACCCGCCCATGCCGGCCATCTGCAGATCCATCAGGGTGACGTCGGGACGATGCTTGCGGAAGCAGGCGATGGCTTCCTCGCCGTTGACGGCCTCGGCAACCAGTGTCATGTCCTCTTGTGCTTCCAGCACTGCTGCGACGCCTTCGCGAAACAGTGGGTGGTCGTCGACCACCATCACGCGGATAGGCGGTGTTTCGCTGCTCATGTGCTGCTCCCGATCACTCGTTCCAGCGTTCGTGTCATCCGCGCTGCTGAGCGTTGCTAGTCAAGCACAAGCCTCCGGTTCCGGCAATCGTCATGGGTCTCACCCTTCAGGGTGAGTAGACCCTACCTTCATCAGGGCTTTGGGCGAGCGCCATGCGATGACACGCTTACATCGCAGACCGCGCCGCTCCGTTTGCCAGCCCACCGCCTCGAGACCGCACCATGACCGACGACACCGCTTCGATGATCGACGAACGCCGCCGTGCGCTGCTGATCGGCGCTGCCACCGCCGCGGCCGCCCTGGCTTTGCCGGCCGCGGTGGGACACGCCACCGCTTCCACGCCTACTTCCTCCACCCCGCACCGGAGTCAAACCATGAGCAGCATCAAGACCAAAGACGGCACCGAGATCTACTATAAAGATTGGGGCCACGGGCAACCCATCGTGTTTTCCCATGGCTGGCCGCTCAGTGCCGACGCGTGGGACGGGCAGATGCTGTTCCTCAGCATGCATGGCTATCGCGTGATCGCGCATGACCGCCGCGGCCATGGCCGTTCGGCGCAGCCATCGCAAGGCAACGACATGGATACCTATGCCGACGACCTGGCCGAGCTGATCGAAAAGCTGGACCTGAAGGACATGGTGATGATTGGCCATTCCACCGGCGGCGGCGAAGTGGCGCGCTATATCGGCCGGCATGGTTCCAAGCGCGTGGCCAAGGCGGTGCTGGTCGGCGCAGTGCCGCCGGTGATGGCAAACACGGCCAATTATCCGAACGGCCTGCCGATCTCCGTGTTCGACGACATCCGCAAGGGCGTGCAGGCCGATCGCGCGCAGTACTACAAGGATCTTTCCGGACCGTTCTTCGGCGCCAACCGTCCCGGCGCGAAGGTAAGCCAAGGCCTGCGCGATGGTTTCTGGTTGCAGAGCATGGCCGGTGGCGTGAAGGGCCACTACGAGTGCATCAAGCAGTTTTCCGAAACCGACTTCACCGAAGACCTGAAGAAGATCGACGTGCCGACCCTCCTCGTGCATGGCGATGACGATCAGATCGTACCGATCGATCACTCCTCCAAGCTCACCGCCAAGATCGTCAAGCACGCCACGCTCAAGGTGTATCCGGGTGCGCCGCACGGCCTCACCGCCACGCACCAGGAGCAGTTCAACGACGACTTGCTGGCTTTCATCAAAGCCTGATCGTCACGCGCTCGCCCGGCGTCGCTGCCGGGCGATTGCTATTCACTCCATACGTTGCCAGAGATTTCGCCATGACGCCCACCGCCAAAGCCGTTCCCGGCTCCAAGCTGCTTTCGCCCGACAATCACGCGCTGATCCTGATCGACTACCAGTCGCAGATGTCCTTTGCGACGCACTCGATCGACGCGATCACGCTGCGCAACAACGCCGGCCTGATCGCGCGCGCCGCCGCCAGCTTCAAGGTGCCGACGATACTCACTACGGTGGCAGAGAAAAGCTTTTCCGGCCCGATGTTCGAGGAGGTCACCGCGGCGTTTCCGGGCCAGGCCTTGCTCGATCGCACCAGCATGAACACCTGGGAAGACGCCGCCGTGATCAAGCAGGTCAATGCGATCGGCAAGCCGCGGCTGGTGTTCGGCGGGCTGTGGACGTCGGTGTGCATCGTCGGTCCCGTGCTGTCGGCGATCGAGCAGGGTTACGAGGCTTATGTCATTACCGATGCCTGCGGCGACGTATCTGCGGAAGCGCACCATCGCGCCATGGAGCGCATGCTTCAGGCCGGCGCCGTGCCGATGACGTCGCTGCAATACCTGCTGGAACTGCAGCGCGATTGGGCGCGCACCGAAACCTACGAAAGCACCACCGGTATCGCCAAGGTCTACGGTGGTGCGTATGGCCTGGGCATCATCTACGCCAAGACCATGTTCCACGCGCAGGGCGGCTGAGCCGAACGTATCGCGACCTATTGGAGACGCGCTCATGAAGCCTTATTTGTTGTCGCTTGCCGCGGGCCTGCTGGTGGGCGTGATCTACAGCCTGGTCCACGTACGTTCGCCGGCGCCGCCGGTGATTGCGCTGGTCGGATTGCTGGGCATCCTGGTCGGCGAACAGATACCGCCGTTGGTCAAGCAGCTTATCGCCAAGGAGACCACGGTCGCGTGGATCGGCCAGCAGGTGAAGCCCCATGTGTTCGGCGAGCTGCCGCGCGGCACGCTTGCGCCGCGTGCGAAAGCGGACGAACAGGTGAAGTCATGAGCCCGTCCAGCGCCACGCCCGAGCTGATCCTGCGCGGCGGCCGCTTTACCACGCTCGATAGCGGCAAGCCGACCGCCAGCGCAGTGGCGATCACAGCCGGGCGTTTCAGTGCGGTCGGCAGCGATCAGGAGATCATGGCGCTGGCCGGTTTCGACACGCGCGTGATCGATCTGCACGGCCGCCTCGTGCTGCCGGGTTTGATCGACAATCACCTGCACATCATCCGCGGCGGCCTGAACTTCAATATGGAGTTGCGCTGGGACGGCGTGCGCTCGCTGGCCGACGCGATGGACATGTTGCGGCGGCAGGTGGCGATCACCCCAGCACCGCAATGGGTACGCGTGGTGGGCGGCTTTACCGAGCACCAATTTGTGGAGAAACGCCTGCCGACGCTGGCGGAACTCAACGCGGTGGCGCCGGAGACGCCGGTGTTCCTGCTGCACCTGTACGATCGCGCGCTGTTGAACGCCGCCGCGCTCAAGGCCGTCGGCTATACGAAAGACACGCCCGAGCCGCCCGGTGGCCACATCGAACGCGACAGCGCGGGCAACCCTACCGGGCTGCTGCTGGCCAAACCCAACGCCGCCATTCTGTACGCAACCCTGGCGAAGGGGCCGAAGCTTCCGTTCGATTACCAGCTCAACTCCACGCGCCATTTCATGCGCGAACTCAATCGCCTGGGCGTCACCGGCGCGATCGACGCGGGCGGCGGCTTCCAGAACTATCCGGACGACTACGAAGTGATCCGCAAGCTGTCGCAGGAAGGGCAGCTCACCATTCGCCTGGCGTACAACCTGTTCACGCAAAAGCCCAAGGCCGAGAAGGACGATTTCCTCAACTGGACGCAGTCCTCCCGCTACAAGCAGGGCGACGACTATTTCCGCCACAACGGCGCCGGCGAGATGCTGGTGTTTTCCGCCGCGGATTTCGAGGACTTCCGCCAGCCGCGCCCGGACCTGCCGTCGAGCATGGAAGGCGAACTGGAAGACGTAGTGCGCATCCTGGCGGAAAACCGCTGGCCATGGCGCCTGCACGCCACCTATGACGAAACCATTCATCGCGCGCTCAATGTATTCGAGCGGGTCAATCGGGATATTCCGCTCAAGGGCCTGAACTGGTTCTTCGATCACGCCGAAACCATTTCCGACCGCTCCATCGATCGCATTGCAGCCCTGGGCGGCGGCATTGCCGTGCAGCATCGCATGGCCTACCAGGGCGAATATTTCGTGGAACGCTACGGCGCCGAAGCGGCAGCGATCACGCCGCCGGTGGCGCGCATGCTGGAAAAAGGCGTGCGCGTTTCGGCCGGCACGGATGCCACGCGCGTGGCGTCCTACAACCCGTGGGTGTCGTTGTCGTGGCTGGTCACCGGCAAGACGGTCGGCGGTATGCGCATCTATCCGCAGCGCAATTGCCTGGATCGCGAAACCGCATTGCGCATGTGGACGCAATACGTGACGTGGTTTTCCGACGAGGAAGGCAAGAAAGGGCAGATCAAGGTCGGGCAGCTTGCGGACCTGATCGTGCCCAGCCGCGATTACTTCGCCTGCGCGGAGCAGGACATCGCCGATATGTCCTCGCATCTGACCATGGTGGGCGGCAAGGTCGTGTACGCGGCGGACGTCTTCAAGCACCTGGATGAAGCGCCGCCACCGCCGGCGATGCCGAACTGGTCGCCGGTGCGCATGTTCGGCGGTTACGGCGGGTGGGACGATCCCAAGCCGGTCGCGGCCAAAACGCGGCATGCCTGCGGTTGCGCGAACGGCTGCGCCGTCCACGGGCATGAGCACATCCATGCCTGGTCGAAGCAACTGCCGGTGCGCGAGGCGGATCTGAAATCGTTCTGGGGCGCGCTCGGCTGCGCCTGCTGGGCGGTGTAGCCATGGCTGTCGCACACCGTCATGCCGATACGCCGGCGTTGATCGGCGCCATGCTCGCTTCGCCTTGCACGCTGGTGCTGGCACGCATCGCCCTCACGCTGCCGTATTGGTGGAGCGGCACCGACAAGCTTCTCCATCCCGCCGCCGCGCTGGCGGAAATGCACGGCATGGGCTTTCCCGCATCGTGGTGGTTGTACGGCTTGCTGCTGATGGTGCAGCTCGGCGGCTCGCTGTCGATCATCGCCAATCGCTACGCGTGGCTTGGCGCCGGCGTGCTCGGGGGATTCACGGCTTTCGTGACCTGCGTGGCACACGCGTTCTGGAAGCTGGAAGGCGCGCAACGCTTTGCGGAAATGAACATTTTCATGGAACACACGGCGCTGATCGGCGGCATGGCGTTTGCCGCCATGCATGGCTACACCATCAAGCAACGCGCCCGGGCACTTCGTCTTTGAATCGGTAAGGAGTTCACATGATCGGCGCAACACGCAACACACTCAGGTCGGGCTGGCTTGCGGCATCGCTGCTGGCGCTGCTTTCCAGCTCCGGCGCTTTCGCCAGGCAGGCGCCGGGCATTGCGGTCGGCGCGCAATACGACACCACGCACGTGTATGTGGCGCCGGCCGATTTCGATGCCTTCGTCAACAGCTTCATCGCCACCTTCGGCGGCAAGCCCTCGCCGCGCGGCACCTTCAACGTGCTGCCCGTTCCGAGCAACACGCAAGCGCAATATGTATGGACGCCGGTCGGCACCTTGTCGAGCTTCGCCTTCCTCACGCCGATTCCCTATCCGTTCGGCCAGGAGCGCACAGGCTACCTGGTGACCGACATGGATGAGGCGTTGAAGCAGGCCCGCGCGGCGGGTGCCGAAGTGGTCGTGGACAAGTTCAAGGATCCGATCGGCTACGACGCGGTGATCCAGTGGCCGGGCGGCGTAAAGATGCAGCTGTATTGGCACTTCACCGCGCCGCATTACGATGCGTTGGACACCGTGCCGGACAATCGCGTCTACGTCTCGGCGGACGCCGCCGATACCTTCGTGCGCGACTTCCTGCGCTTCTCGCACGGCAAGGTGGTTGCCGACGATCGTCATGCGGATGCCGGCGAACTGGGCAAGCCGGGGCAGACGTATCGCCGCATTCGCATCGAATCCGGATTCGGAAAGATGCAGGTCAACGTGACCGATGGGCACCTGCCGTATCCGTTCGGACATGAGATCAGCGGTTATGAGGTGAAGGATCTCGACGCGACGGTGGCGAAGGCCACGGCGGCAGGGGCGAAGGTGTTGTCGCCGGTGTATGCGTCCGCTGATCGCAGGTCGGTCGTGGTGGAGTTTCCGGGTGGGTATGTTGCGGAGATTCATGCGTTGAAGGCGCACTGATAGCGGGCTGGCCATGACGCTCGATCAACCCTCACCGTCATTCCGGCGAACGCCGGAATCCAGTCTAAATGCGGTGTGCGAAGCACTCGAAATCGGCTTTTTGTGTCCTTCGGACGCGTGTTTGAACTGGATTCCTCGCTCCTCAGAGCCGAGCACATCCATGTGCTCTCCCCGCGTGCCGGCGTTCGCCGGAATGACGGTGAGGCGTGACCGAGCTATTTCGAAAAGTCATGCAGCTGCCTGATTAGACGTAGCGAGGAATCCATGCGCAGCAACTGCCTCACTACGAATCGCTATTCAATCATCCTGACGTTATTGATGGGCGCTCTCTCCCATTCTGCGGCTGCCGAAGCGCAAGAAGCCATCGACCAGACCGCACCCCAACGCCCCGCCATCAACTTCTATCGCTGGCAGGAAGACTGGTCCGCGCTGGCCGATCCACGCGTGCGTCGCGAGTGGGGCGATGCACTGAAATACATCCCGCTTTCCAAAACCGATCCCAAGCAATATCTATCTTTCGGCTTCACGCTGAGGGAACGCGCCGTCAGCGTGGACCCGGCGCAGCTCGGCGTGCGGCACGGACAGCATCAGACATATCTGTTGCATCGCCTGGAACTCCACGCCGATGCACACCTCACCGACAACACGCGCATCTTCGTGCAGTTGGAAAACGCGCTTGCTCCGAATCTCGCCCGACCTGGCCCGGTCGACGCCAACCGCCTCGATCTTCGCCTGGCGTTCCTGGATAACCAGCATGAGGTCGACGGCGGCCTGTTCAAATGGCGCATCGGCCGCCAGGAAATCGCTTTCGACCTGCAGCGTTTCGTGTCCGTCCGCGATGGTCCCAACGTGCGCCAGGCGTACGATGCCATCTGGGCCGACTACGAACGAAACGGCTGGCGCATCAGCAGCTTCGCCAGCCAGCCGGTGCACTATCGCAACGACCGCAACTTCGACGATTACAGCAACCGCCATCTGTTGTTCGGTGGCGTTCGCGTGCAACGACGCGTGACGGCAAACAGCGAAGTCAGCCTGAGTTTTTCCGACTTTCGCCAAAGTGACGTGCACATCCTGGCCGGCGCCGGCGATGAAGAACGCAAGAACCTGGACGTGCACTACGACGGCCAGGCCGGCGTGGTGGATTGGGATGTGGAAGGCATGAAGCAGGGCGGCAGCATCGGCCGCAGGGATGTGGATGCATGGGCGTTTGGATCGTTGGCCGGCATCACCTTCAAGGACACGGCGTGGAGCCCACGCGTCGGCATGCAGTTCGATGCGGCGTCCGGAGATCGCCATCTGGGCGACCAGCACGTCGGCACGTTCAATCCGCTCTTTCCCAACGGCTATTACGTCACCTTGTCCGGCTATACCGGCTACAGCAACTTCATCCATCTGAAGCCGTCGCTTGCACTGGCGCCGGCGACGGGCGTGAAGCTGGTGGCGGCCATCGGCATGCTATGGCGGCAAACAACGCAGGATGCCGTATACGTGCAACCGAATATCCCCATACCGGGAACGGCGGGAAGGCCGGGCCGGCGCACCGGCAGCTATGCGCAGTTGCAATTCAATTGGGTTGCCGCGCGCAATCTCACGTTCGGACTGGAAGCCGATCGTTATTTCATCGCCCAGGCCGTGCGTGGCGCGGGCGGGCACGATTCCAGCTATTTTGGCGCGGACGTGCGCTGGGGCTGGTAACGGAGACGCCGACATGCAACGACCATCGCTCGCGACCTTGCTCAGCTTCAACGCGGGGTATGTGGATACCGCCGGCTTCCTCGCACTGCACGGCCTGTTCACCGCGCACGTCACCGGCAACTTCGTCACGCTCGGTGCGGCGCTTGTGCTGGGCACCGGCGGAGTGATCGCCAAGCTGCTGGCGCTGCCGGTCTTCTGCGCCGTGGTGATGGCCGCACGTTTGCTCCATTACGTACTGGTGGATCGTGATGTTCGCGTGCTGCGCGCCATCCTGCTGGTGCAGACGCTGTTGCTGCTGCTCGGTGCGGCGTTGGCGTGGCGCTACGGGCCGTTCGCCGATGGCGACAGCCGCACCGCGATAGCGACCGGCCTGGTACTGGTCGCCGCCATGGCGATGCAGAACGCAGCGCAGCGTGTGCACCTGGCGAAGATGCCGCCGACCACGCTGATGACCGGCACGACCACGCAGATCATGCTGGATCTTGCGGACAAGCTGCATGGCGTCGACGGCGAACAGAAGGCCACGGTCGACCAGCGGCTGTCGCGCATGGTTACGAGTGTCGGCGCATTTGCATTGGGGTGTGCGGCGGGCGCGATCTGCTATCACCTGTTCGACGTCAAATGCTTCCTGCTGCTGCCCGTGGTAGCGTTGCTCGGGTTTTGGCATCGCGATGCCGCGATCGATTGAGTGAGCGGCCTACGGCGCTCAATCGCGTGCATGCTTGGCAAATTCCTCCGCCGCCTAATTCACTACTCCAGCGCATCGGCATGGATCGCGGCCAGATAAGCTTCGAGGCGGTCTCCCAGGCCCCTTTCAAGCAGTTCGCATGGCTTGAGGCCGCCCAAGGCCACAAGCGCTTCGCTGTACCACCATTCCCACACGCGCTCCTCGTCGGGTTCGATGGCGCAAGCCAATTGCCAAATGCGATTGATCTGCAGCTCGGATGGATTCATGGATGCAAAAAGGTCTGGTGCAGGGCTAATCCTTCGAGAGCACCTCGTAATGCCGCATCTCTTCGATCTGTTGAACGTAAGGTCTGACCAGCGCAAAGAAACGTTGGAACACGGCGCTGCTGCGAAAGCCCCGCATATGCCCATCGATCGAATCCCACTCGATGCGAACGACGTAGCTGACCGGTTCATCCACGCAACGCGACAGCTCGTAACGCAGGCAGTGGGGCGATGTAGCAAGCACCGCGCCGGCGTTGGCGTAATCTTGCTCGAAGGCCTCGGCTCCGGTAGCCGCAACCTTGTAACGGATATACTCGACCACCATCACAGTCTCCCGTACTGAAAACCAGCCATCCCGTTAAGTTCCCCGTGCCATCGCGCTGATTCTGGGCACGCTTGCGATAAGCGTCTATGCCGGCCAGCGTCGAAACTGTTGTGAACTACAGGAACAAATGAATACCGCCAGCAATGATCCCATCGATCTGTTCAAGGTCCTAAAGTGGTTTGCCACGGTGTATGAGCTTGGTAGTTTCTCCGCTGCAGCGCGCGTGCTGAGCGTCACGCCCGGTGCGGTCAGCAAACAGATCGGCGTGTTTGAAGATTCGCTCGGCTGCAGGCTGTTTCAGCGCACTACGCGCTCGCTTTCGGTCACCGAAGAAGGGCGGCGCTTGTACGCGCTGACCCAGCAGCCCGCGCAGCAGATCGAAGAAGCCCTGGCCAGCCTGTCTTCGGAGAAAGGCCAACTCAGGGGCACCGTGAAGGTATCGCTGCCGATTGCCTTCAGTCGCACTGTCCTGCTGCCCGCGCTCAAGCGGTTTCAGGAGCGTTTTCCCGAAATCAGCCTCGATCTGCATTTCGAGAACCGGCATGTTGACCTGATATCCGAAGGCTACGACTGCGCGATCGGACAGCAGCGCGATACCGATTCCAGCATCATCGCCAGGCCGCTTGCGCCGTTGGTGCTGATCCTGTGTGCGTCGCCCGCTTATCTCGCAAAGCATGGCAAAACCCTTGCTGCCGAAAATCTGGAAAGGCATGCCTTGATCGCGTTTCGCTCGCCCACCAAAGGGCGGGTCGAAGCATGGACGTTGCAAGGCGCAGGCAAGGAGCTGGTCATCCAGCCGCGCTCGCGTCTAATGGTGACGGATACTGAAGCGCAGACCGAGTTTGCAGCGGCAGGTTGCGGCATCACCTTGCTGGGCGCACACCACGCGTTGCCGCTGATCGAGCAAGGCAAGCTGGAACGTGTGCTTCCGCAGTTCTCCGCTCAGCGCGGGGATATCTGCATCTACTACCCTGCGCGCAAGAACCTGCCGCGCCGTGTGTCGAGTTTCGTTGAATTCGTGATCGCCGAAGCGCGCGGCAGCGGCGTGGTCAAGCACATGAAGGCGATCGTCGACAAAAAGGCGCCGGCTGGCTGAACCGGGGTTCTTCGCCCACGCGGGCCGGCTTGCATAACTCTACTTCTAGCCGGGATCAGGTTAGGTATTTCGCGGCCACGTGGTATCCGGTTCTTCGCATTACCCAACGAAAGACACATGGCGCCTTGGATAATGTCGCTGGAGGACACATAGAGGCTGGCAGCTGCGGCATGCAAGCCCAAGCACAAGTCTCAAAACGCCTCAGAGGTATCCCATGCCACGCTCCCGCCAATCGTTCCAAGGACTTCGCCTGGAGCGCATGCGCGCTTCAAGGCAATACGCCGATGGCGGGTTCATCAATACCTATCCGGCAAGCACGTTGCGCGATCTGCAACAGAAGACCTCGCTGGTCGACTTCATGTTTCGCGACAAGGAACATCGCGTGCCTTCGCGCCCGTTGCCCTCGCTCGATCCGCGCGCGGCATGGACGCGCCGCGTGCAATCGGGTTTGCGCACGACCTGGCTCGGCCATTCCACCGTGCTGCTGGAAATCGACGGGCGGCGCGTGCTGACCGATCCGGTGTGGGGCGATCGCGCATCGCCGTTTTCGTTCCTGGGGCCCAAGCGCTTCCAGCCGGTGCCGGTGGCGATCGACGCATTGCCGCCGCTGGATGCGATCGTGATCTCGCACGATCATTACGATCATCTGGATTACGTGAGCATTCGCGCGCTTGCCGCGTTGAACGTGCCTTTCATTACATCGCTGGGTGTGGGCGCGCATCTGGAAACCTGGGGCGTGCCGCCGGACCGCATCATCGAACTCGATTGGTGGGAAAGCACCACGATCGTCGACGGGCTGACCATCACCGCCGCACCGTCGCATCACTTTTCCGGGCGCGGCTTGAAGGATCGCAACACCACGCTGTGGTCTTCGTTCGTGATGCGTGGCGATCGGCATGCGGTGTTCTTCAGCGGTGACACTGGCCTCTCGCCATTGTTTACGGAAATCGGCCAGCGGCTGGGGCCGTTCGACCTGGTGATGATCGAAGTCGGCGCGTTCCATCCTTCCTGGGGCAGCATTCATCTCGGCCCGGAAAACGCACTGCAGGCGTGGGCGCAACTGGGCAGCGGACGGTTCCTGCCGGTGCACTGGGCCACCTTCAACCTGGCGATGCATCCGTGGGCGGAACCGGCCGAAGTGCTGTATGCCCAATCGCCGGAAGGCCTGGTGATGCCGCTGCTCGGCGAGCCGTTCGAGCCGGATCACGCCGAAGCCGTGCAGCCGTGGTGGCGCAAGCTGGTGCAGGAACCTCGCAAGCATGCACCGCTGCAGATGGCGTCGAAGCCGTCCCGCTAATAGCGCAACACTGCCGTCCGTGCTGTGACGGCGTGCGCGCATTGATCGTGATGGCTTGATCTACCATCGATCCAAAGGGGCTTGCTGGCGCCCCCGTTCGTAGCCGTCCCGCTCCAAACAGCTCGGACGACGGTTATGACCTCGTTGGGGGAATCATGGTATTGCGTAGCCTTGCTTCGCGGTTGGCCGTGTGGGTGCTCTCTGGCGCAACGGTGGTCTTCGTTGCGAGCGGATTCCTGTTGTTCCGCATGGTGGGTCAGCAGCTTTTGCAGCAGGCGCACCGCGAAACCGAGGCGCTTGCCAGCCAGGGCGGCAGCCTGATCCAGGAACGCATGGACAAGGTCACCAATACCGCGCGGGTATTGGCGGCGATCATCGGGCCGCGTCCGCTGGATGCCGAGCCGCTGATCCACGATGCGATGACCAACAACCCCGACCTGGCAGGCCTGGCGGCCGCTTTCATTCCGGACACGCCCGCAGCCAGGAACGCCGATCAGTCACCTTTCGTCAGCCGCCAGTATGACGGATCGCTGGTTCGCCGCGATCTGCTCAAAGATCCCAAGCCGTATTGGGAGGCGCCGTGGTTCAAGCAGGGCGTCGACTGCGATCGTGGCTGCTGGCACGCGCCATTCCTGTCGCAGTCGCGACATCGGCGGCTGGTCAGTTATTCCTCGACCATGCAGGTGGATGGCAAGGTCATCGGCGTGGTCAATGCGGATGTCACGCTCGACTGGCTGCAAAGCGTATTGCTGTCGATGGATATTCCACTGGGCACGCGTGCGTTCGTGGTCGACCAGCAGGGCACGTACCTGGCCAACGACACGCCCGGCCTGGTGGGGAAACAGGCCGACGCGACGCTGTTGCGTGCGTTGCAGGCGGATGGTTCCGATGGTTGGTCGAGCACGCAATGGCCCGGCCAGCAGGACGGAAAGATGTGGATTTATGCCCAGCCGATCCGCGGCACGGATTGGAACCTGGTGCTGGTCGTGCCCGATGAGCTCATTTATGCGCAGGTGCGGCACGCCTTCCTGTCGGCGTTTGCCATCGGCGCATTGACGCTGCTGTTGCTCGCGCTGCTTACCATGATGATCATCGGCCGCCTGCTGACGCCGCTCGGCGTGCTGGCGGAGCGCGCGGAATTCGTCGCGCGCGGCGCATTGGATTTCGCCTTGCCGAAGGTACGCAGGGCGGACGAAGTCGGCCGGCTCACCCTTGCCTTCGACAAGATGCGCCAGGAACTGGCAGCGCACTTGGTCGAGCTCACACGCATTGCGCGCGAGCAGGCGCGCTTGTCCAGCGAGCTGGAAATCGCCCAGCAGATCCAGACCGCGTTGCTGCCGGGCTCGCATTACCTGGATGCGCGCTGCCAGAACTTCGAGCTGTACGCTGCCCTGAAACCGGCGCGGAGCGTGGGCGGTGATCTCTATAGTTATTTCATGCTGCCCGGCCAGCGTTTCTGCGTGATCATCGGCGACGTAGCCGACAAGGGCATTCCCGCCGCCTTGTTCATGGCGCGTACCATCACGCTGGCCAAGGCGCTGTCGTCCCGCGCGCAATCGCCCCAGCATCTGCTGCAACTGCTCAACCGGGAGCTGTGCAAGAACAACGACAATTGCATGTTCGTCACCTTGCTGTGCGGCTTTCTGGATGCGGTGAGCGGAAACATGGCCCTGGCCAGTGCAGGTCACGATCCGCCGGTGCTTTGGGGCAGCGCTTCGCCGCCGCAACTGCTATCGCTCGCCTCGGGTCCTGCGCTGGGCCTGGAAGAAGACGCCGCGTACCCCATCCAGCGCATTCGCCTGCGGCCGGGCGATACCTTGCTGATGTATACCGATGGCGTCACCGAAGCGGCCAACGCCGCGCTGCTTCCCTATGGCAGCGAGCGGATCGTCGCCCGCATCGGGCAGCATCACGACGAGGGCGGCGGCGACCCGGTGAAATTCCTGGTCGAGGACATCGAACAGTATTCGGCCGGCCAGGGCCAGGCGGACGACATCGCGATACTTGCATTACGCTGGAACCACGTTGGCCTGGAAAAGGGGGCGTCGATGCTCGACCTGGTCTTTCCCGCCTCGCTGCATGACGTGTTCGATACATTGGTACGTTGCGACGAAACCCTGCGCATGGCCGGCGTGCGCGACGATGTACGCGCCGACGTGCGCCTGGTGCTCGAAGAGCTGATGGTCAACATGGTGCAACACGGGCGCACCGAACAACGCGAAGGAACCGTCGGGCTGCGCCTCACCGTGGCGGAAGAGGCCATCCTGCTGGAACTCAATCACGATGGCGAGCCCTTCGATCCCCTGCAATTTGGTACCCCCAGCCTGACCGGCGATCTTGCCGACAAGGAAGAGCTCGGCGGCCTGGGCATCCACCTCGTGCGCGCGATGGCCAGCGACTTGAATTACACGCACGACGAATACGGCAACCATCTGCAACTGCGGTTTGCCTGTACTCATCTCACGGAGCACGACCATGACCTTTAACCTGCACATCCATGCCCTGGACCCGCACAAATCCACGCTGCAGCTGGAAGGGCGCCTGGACGCCATGACCTTCGGCGAGTTCGACAGGGAAGCGGAAAAAGTGCTGCAGCAGATGGCAACCGGCAGCACCCTGGTGCTGGATCTGTCATCGCTCGAATACATCAGCAGCGCCGGCCTGCGCAGCATCGCCAAGGCCCGGAAACACATGCGCGCCCGCGATGGCCACACGCTGCTGCTCAATCCGCAGCTGCAGGTGCGCAAGGTGTTCGACATCGTCAAAGCGGTGCCGATCAAGGAAATCTTCCAGAACATGCAGGAGCTGGATGAATATCTGGATCAGATCCAGCGCAGGATGTTGGGTGAGGGGGAAGAAGTGGAGTGAATGCGAATCGTCATTCCGGCGAACGCCGGAATCCAGTTTGAATGCGTCGTGCACAGCACACAAAACATTTTTATGTGTGCTGCGCACGGTATGTTTGACTGGATTCCGGCGTTCGCCGGAATGACGCAAGGCAATTAAGCTCCTTATGCGTGAGCTCAAAGTTGCTGGGATCACACCTGCGCCAAATTCCCATTCCCCACATCGGCAATGACCCGATTGCGCCCGGTACGCTTGGCCCGATAAAGCGCCGCATCCGCTTCCCTGCACAAGCGCTGCAAGTCGTAACCGCACATATCCGTGCATGCCAAACCAAGGCTGGCGGAAAACGACACACGGCAGCCATCGACATCGATCGGCGTGGCGCCGATCGCCATGCAGATGCGATCGGCGATCGCCATGCCCTGGTCGCGCGAGCAATCCACCAGCAATATGCCGAATTCCTCGCCGCCGAGGCGGCCAAACAAGTCGCAGGCGCGCAGATGCTGCTTGCAGATGGTAACGGTGTGCTTGAGCACCGCATCGCCGATCGCGTGTCCGTGGGTGTCGTTGACTTGCTTGAAGTAGTCCAGGTCGATCGACACCAGACAGGCGCTGCCGGATTTCTTCTCCTGCAAACGCAGCGAGCGCTCGGCCTCGCCGACGAAATGCTGGTGGTTGAGTATGCCGGTGAGACCGTCCAAGCAGGAAAGCTGCTTGAAGCGAAGCTGCGAGCGTTTGAGGCGGAACAGCCAGAACACGATCGATACCAGCACCACGAGCAGCAGTGCGATGTAGAGGCGGCTGGTTTCGACGGCTTTGGTGGCCAGCGCTTGCTGTAGACGCAGGATGTTGTTCTGCTTGCTGAGGCTTTCGGTTTCGAGCTTTTGGACAAGCGTGTGTTGCTGCGTTACATCATAAGCAAGCGTTTTGGCGCTGATGTCGTTCAGATGTCCCTTGTCCTGTGCAACATAGCGCTCGTAGTAATAGAGCGCAGCGGCATTGTCCCCTTGCTTCTTTTCAATCGAGTACAGCACTTCATAAGCATCTTTCAGCCAATCGCTGATGTCGCTGGGGTTGCCCATGGATATCGCAGCGAGGGCGGCCTTCTTGGCTTCCCCGTCATTGCCAAGTTTTGCATAGGCCTGCGCGCGCTGTACCAGTGCGGCCAGCGTGTGCGGGTAGTAGTGATTGATGCGAATGCTTGGAGCGATCTGGTCAAGCAACGCAATGGCCTTGCCCGCTTGGTTCTCTTCCAGATAAAGGCTGCTGAGAACCAGCCACATGGTTTCGGCTAGCACCGGTTGCTGTGCCGCCACGCATGTATCAATCGCCTGATGCAATTCCGGGCTGGAAGATGTCAGGCGCTTGGCGTTGAAGAGTGCGGCCGCTTCCAGGGAATAGGGCCGGCACAAGGTTTCGCCGGCAGGAACGGCATTCTCCATCATATGGGCGTACTTGATGGCGAGATCGGTCTGCCCAGCCAGGTCCAGCATCTGCGACAGGTTCATGAGAACCATGAAACGCGCCTGCGGATCTTTGATATTCGGTAGGCCGGACGCCATCCGGTTGCCCAATGCGAACGCCTCCTCGTAGCGCCGGTTGGCGGCGAGATTCGTCAGAAGCAGCGCCGATGCCTTCGCAACCAGCGATGCATCACTGGAGCGATCGATGATTTCGTGAAACATCGCTTCCGACTTGCCGTAATCCCCCTCGAACATGGCCTCCCATGCGTCGAGATAACGCAGATGCCATTGCTGGGCGGCTTCGAGGCGAGGCGCTTGGCGATGAATTTGCGCCAGCATCTGCACGAACTGCGGGTGGTCGGTCGTGCGCAGGCTTTCTGCTTGATTGAGAAATGCCTGGGGATCGGTAATCGGACCAGCAGCGAGACCAGGCTGCGCGAGCACGCTCCAGGCCAGGCCTGCCAGGAAAGGCCATGACATGAAGCGGCTCGTCAGCCGACGCATAGGGATGCCGTCAGTGCGAAGCGATGACTAGCAGTGACCGAGCGTGCTGATATTCAGCGGCTCGTCGATGTTTTCGTCTTCTTCCTCAGGCTCATCGTCCTCGCGTGCAGGAGCCTGGGAAATCTGCGGCGCATTCATCGGCTTGGGCCCAAGCTCCGCAAACAGCATGGTGCAGTCGCCCGACGCCACGGCGGTGGTGAGACCTTCGGAAGCCTGCGCGCCTTCAAGCACCTGGCTCAATTCATCCGCCGACGCATAACGCAACGCTGCGTTCTGGCCAATAGCCTCCAACAACTCGATCGTATCTGCCATGTCACTCCCCCGTTCTCATGTAGCAGCTCTTGAGAGCTGATATCGCCAATGCCATCCCGACATTGACGCGGTAAAGCGTAATGACGATCGCCATTACACTTATTGATCGACAGGTTTTGCTGTCAATGCCGGCTTTCCCTCGAGGCCGACATTGCATGAAAAATGTTTCACCCCGGCTTACGCACCCGCCTTGTCCAGTGCCTCCAAGCGTTCTTGCATGGCCAGGTTCGGCTTGAGGGTTTCAGCCGGTGGCAGTACCACCGTTTCCTCGACGGCCACCTGGACATGAGGCAAGTCGCGCAGCGCGACACGCCGCACGCGCGGTTTCTCGATCGGCAAGGTAGCGCCGCGGTAGATTATCACTTCATGATCGAGCGGATAGTCGCGGCTCAGCAGATCCACCAGCACTTGTCGATACGCCGGCCCGGTCTGGAAGCGCGCCAGCGATCGATCGCCAACCAATCCCACCTGCCACAGCACCACATAGCCGGCTGGATCGATGCGCCGCTCGTAAAACAGCAGTTGGCTGGCCTCGAAATGCTGGCATCCGAAGCGGCCGGGATCGATACCCAGGTCGGCATACAGGCAATCCTCGGCGGAAATGCCCGGTTCCATATGCGCCGGAAAACCTTCCGCGCGCGCCACCTCGATCGCCTTGTGCGGCGACCAGGCGAAAATGCCGGGATGGCCGTAAAACACGCCGCAAACCCGCTTGCCGGCGCGCACTTCGCGCATGATCACCTCCACCCATTGGCGGTAGGTTTTCATGCGCGACTTGCCTTCCTGGTAATAGGACTGAAGGCTGCGCACGTCCGGATGCATGCGTTCCAGCCACATTTCCACCACACCGTCGGAAAGCGCCGCGAACACCATATCGGCCTGCTCGATATGGCTGCGCGCCAGCGGCGTGAGGTGCGAGCCCAGGGTCATGCCCAGGCCGACGCACGACAAGCTGCCACGACGGGTATTGTTCGATGCATGCGATGACGGTGTGCTCATCGCGTGATAGTAGGACTTTCGTTGCGTGTTGGGGGCGATTGCAGCGGCTAGCAACTTGCATGCCCATGCCGCGCGCAATCGTCGAGGTTACGCAGGCTGGGATGCATCCCAGCGTCGCCATGCACCAGCGTCGCCATGCATGTAAATGCTGGGATTGCATCCCAGCCTATGTCAGTCCAGCGCTGCGCGCGCTTCGGCCATGAAACGCCGGTATTCCTCGGGCGTGGCGAGATTGGAGCCGATCTGCTGCAGGATCTTTTCCATATCTGTGGAGCCGGAAAACGCTTCATCACACAGCAATACGGCGATCGGGCCCAGGTAGCTCAAGGCCACTTTCTCGATCGCATCGCGGTGCGCTGCGGGGCTTGCGACGGACGGGGTACGGCGTTCGGGCGCGGGCGCCGCCGGCTGGCGCATGCCGGTGTCGTTTTCGAAACCGCCGAGCAGCCATTGCAGGGCCGCTTCGCCCAGTGGCGTTCTGGCGGCCGATGCGCCGATCGCGCCCGGTTGGAAACGGGCGCGTGCGGCCGATACGTTGGCCAGCTGTTTTACAGCCTCGTCGCTGCGATAACGGCTGAACGTGACCTCGTCGACCTGGCCGTTGCGCAGCAGGATCGTGGAGGAATGATTGTTCTCGGTGGCGATGAAGAAGTAGCCCGACATCTTTTTCTGGACGAGCGCCTTCAACTCACGCAACACCTCGGCCAATGGACGAAATTCGCTAACCATGTTCGTTTCCCGCAGAGTCCAGGAAGTGCATTCCCGCGTTTGGCTCAGCGCTTGCTGAGCCGTTCCATCGCCAATCGAACGCTGTTGGACAGGCGTGCAATGGCCTTGGCCAAGGTGCCGATTTCATCCTTGAGCTTCACCTCTTCGATGATGTTGTTCAACTTGCCCATGCTCAGCGCGTCGGCCACTTCGGTCAGGCGCTGGATGGGCTGCAGCACGCGGCTCTGGATCAGCACATATTGCAGGCCCAGCAGCAGCAGGCAGATCAAAAGCCCCAGCAGCGCGATCCACAGCGTCTGCCGCACGATCACGCCATTGATGTCGCTGTTGGGATAGGCCGCCACCAGCGTGAAACCCCAATCGGGCACGTCGTGTTTTTCCACCGTCCAATCGGAGGGCTGGTCCTGCACGATCTTGCTCATGAACGTCGGATCGACCGTGGCGCCAGTCTTGGAATGGAAGCGAAGCTTGCCCTTGCTGTCGAGCAGCGCGACGAAACCCGCATCGAGCACGTGGCTGCTGCTGATGACCTTGTCCAGCGGTTCCAGGTCGGTCTTATAGCCCACATACCAGATGCCGATCGGCTTGGGGTTGCTGTGATCGTAGATCGGCTCGTAACCGGTCACGTAGGGCGAGCCGAGAATGTCCACCACGCCGTAGAAACTGCGCCCCTGGCGGATTTCGCCGATCACCGGTCCGTGCGGATCGAGTTGCGTGCCGACGGCACGCGTGCCGTTGTCCTTTTTCACATTGGTGGAGACGCGCACGAAGTCTTCGCCGGTGGCGGAAAAGAGCGTGGCGGTGCCGCCCATGATGGAGGTGACGTTGTCCACCATCTGGAACAGATTGCCTTGCGGCTTGCCGCCCAGCACCAGGTCGTTGGCCTCGCGGCCGCCCACGGTGATGGTCTGGCCTGGCGTGGCGGCGCCCTGCTGGTCGCCCTCCTGGCGCAGCAGGCGCATGGAGCTGCGCACGCGATCGAGCATGATCGAATGGGTGACGCCGAACAGGCTTTGCAACGCGGTGGTCTGGCTGTCGATGGAGGCTTGGGCTTCCGAGCGCACGCGACCGGCTTCGATAAAGGCCAGCGCGACGGCCGTGGCGATGACCGCCGCCAAGCCCAGCGCAAGCACGGGCAGCAGCAGGCGAGCCCGCAGTGAATTGCTCAACATCTGAAAATCCCCCTGGTAAAGCCTTGCAGCGCGTGCTGTCAGAAAAGGCCACGTTTCACTTTGAAGACAAGCCGTGATCGTGTCGATCGCGGATGTCAATTTTGCCTCATGCTGGCCCGAATTGGATAACACATGTGCGTCATTGACATGTCAGGAAAGGTGCGGCGGTTGGCAGAACAGGGACACGGATTGTCATGAGCGGCGCGTATGTGGTTTCAGCGGTAACTTCCGGCCAAGTCTGCGCGCGGATCCGCGTAGGCTGGGATGGCAATCCCAGCGTTGTAATTTCTGCTTGCCGAATGTGTTCCCTCCTCTACGTGTAGTAGAGCCTGCCCCGGACTTGATCCGGGGGATAGGGTGGGTGAAGCAACCTCGCGAAGCATTTCGACCACGCGGCAAGCTCGGACAACCCCGCCCCCAACCCTCCCCCCGGATCACGTCCGGGGCAGGCTCTGCATGCAGGGGAGGGAGCAAGTGCATGCCTCACGCATCCGCATTTGATGCTGCACCGCGGTTCGATAAATACTCGGCCGTCGCCGCTGCCGGGTCGTTGCCATGGTCGAGCTACTTTCCGCCGATGCGCTCGCTTCGCAGCAGCTGGATCATGCGCTGACCTTGCCGGCGCGTTTCTACACCGACACGCGCATGCCGGCGCTGGACGCATCGGCGATCTTCGCGCGCAGCTGGCAACTGGTGTGCCATCAATCGCAGCTGGCCGGCGTGGGCGATCATGTGGTCACCGAGATCGCTGGATTGCCGCTGCTGGTGGTGCGCAGCGATGCGTCGAGCATCCGCGCCTTCCACAACGTATGCCGCCATCGCGCCGGGCCGATCGCCAGTTGCGACGGACGCGGCGCGCAGAGTCTGCGCTGCCGTTACCACGGTTGGACCTACGGCCTCGATGGCGTATTGCGCGGCGCGCCGGAAATGGGCCGCACACCGGATTTCAATCCTTCGGACATCCGGCTTCCGGAAGTGCAGGTGCACGTGTGGCAAGGGCTGGTGTTTGTCGCTATCGGCGAAGCGCCGCCGTTCGAGGCGTTCGTCGCCGGCATCGATGAGCGCTTGGGTCCGCATCGCGCCTTGCATGGCTACGAGTTCCATCATCGCGTGAGCTACGACGTGGCCTGCAACTGGAAGGTCTACGTCGACAACTACCTGGAAGGCTATCACGTGCCGCATATCCATCCGGGTTTGAACAGCTTGCTCGATTACCGCAGCTATATCACCGAAACGGCCGAGTGGTATTCGTTCCAGTTCAGTCCGCTCGAAAGCGGCGACGATCTCTACGGCAGCGGCGAAGCGCTGTATTACTTCCTGTATCCGAACGCCATGCTCAATATCCTGCCCGGGCGCCTGCAGACCAATCGCGTGCTGCCGGTGGGCGTGGATCGCTGCCGGGTGGAATTTGATTTCTATTACGCACCGGACAGCGGCGCGCAAGCACAGGCGCGG
The DNA here is from genome assembly GCF_051954575.1 of Dyella sp. Taxonomy (GTDB): domain Bacteria; phylum Pseudomonadota; class Gammaproteobacteria; order Xanthomonadales; family Rhodanobacteraceae; genus Dyella_B. The sequence goes on from NZ_JBQCHP010000183.1 coordinate 63,222, forward strand.
CGCGCCAAGGACATCGCCTTCAGCGACGAGGTGCAGGAGGAAGACGTCACCATCTGCGAGGACGTGCAGCGCGGGCTTGCTTCCGGTTCGTATGAAGCAGGGCGGCTGAATCCGCTGCGCGAAAACGCCGTGCATCATTTTCATGAAATGGTGCGCCGTGCGTATCGCGATGTGCTCGCGCACGCATGACTACGCGCCGGCGGTCGCTCGGGTTATGGATGCTTATCGCGCTGGTCATCGGCAACATCATCGGATCGGGCGTGTTCGTGCTGCCGGCGGCGCTGGCGCCGTACGGCGCGGCAAGCCTGCTCGGCTGGGGCATCAGCCTGGGCGGTGCCCTGATGCTGGCGCTGGTGTACGCATGGCTGGCGCAGATCGTGCCCAACTATGGCGGCGCGTATGCCTACGCACGTAGCGCATTTGGCGATGGCGCCGGCTTTGCCGCCGCGTGGAGCTACTGGGTCTGCGTGTGGTCGGCGAATGCGGCGATCGCGGTGGCATTCGCCGGCAGCCTCGGCGCGGTATGGCCGGCGGCCATCGCCACGCCGTTGCGCGGCGCGTCGTGCGCGTTGGGTGCGCTGTGGATCTGCACCGCCATCAGTCTCTCGGGCGTGCGCGAAGTCGGTTATACGGCGATCGTCACCACCTCGCTGAAACTGGTGCCGCTGATCGTGTTCGGTCTGCTCGGGCTGGGCTGGGTGCATGCCAGCGCGTTTCATCCGTTCAACGCCAGCGGCCTTCCGATGCTGCATGTGGCCTCGTCGGTGGCGGCGCTGACACTGTGGGCGTTCCTTGGCCTGGAAACGGCGACGGTGCCGACCGGTGTGGTGCGCGATCCCCAACGCACGGTGCCGCGTGCCACGGTGATCGGTGTGAGCATCGCCGGGCTCGCCACCATGCTGGCCTGCACCGTGGTAGTGGGTATGCTGCCAGCGGACGTGCTGCGCACCTCGGCGGCGCCGATGGCCGAGGCGGCGCGACGGGTCTGGGGCGATTGGGCAGGCTTGGGGATAGGCGTGGTCGCCACCGTTTCATGCTTCGGCGCACTCAACGGCTGGGTGCTGCTGCAGGCGCAGACCACGCTGGCGCCCGCGCTGGATGGCCTGTTCCCCAAACCGTTCGCGCGCCTGGACCGGCGCGGCACGCCATGGTTCGGCCTGCTGCTCAGCAGCGTGCTCGCCAGTGCGCTGATCGTTTCCAACTACAGCCGTACCCTGGTGGCGTTGTTTACCTTCACCATTTTGCTGTCCACCGCGGCGACGCTGTTGCCCTATCTGATAACGGTGCTGGCGTGGTGGCGCATCGACAGGGCCGGCAGCGTGTGGCGCAAAGGCATTGCGCTTGGTGCGCTCGCCTTCAGCGTATGGGCGTTGATCGGTACTGGCGTGGAAACCTTGCTGTGGGGCAGCGTGCTGCTGCTGGTCGGGTTGCCGATCTACCTGTGGCAGCGTCGCGTTGTCGCGTACAAAACCGGGGAGCCGTGATTATCACGTCGCGTAGCCGTCTTTTACGTTATATCGCGCGAACGGAGGGGTTCTTATGCGTACCAGCACTTTTATACGGCCGAGTGCCTTGCTGCCTTTGGCGATGTCCTTGGCCGCGTTGCTCATCGTTGCGGGCCATATTCTGTTCTTTGGCGTGGCGCGCCAGGCGGATGAAGGCGCGGCGGCGCATCTGTTTCAGCTGCTCATTGTCGGGCAGCTTCCTATCGTTGCGTTCTTTGCGCTGAAGTGGCTGCGGCGCGCTCCCAAGGATGCGCTGGTGGTGTTGGCTTCGCAGGCATTGGCGGGCGTGATGGCGTGTGCGCCGGTTTGGTATTTCGGGTTTTAAGGCATCACCCATCCCTTTAAATTCAATAGTTGGGCCAGCCCTGTCTGTCCGCATGCC